>JAYTHY010000027.1:0-15197 GCA_043732185.1 Fibrobacteria bacterium | reverse complement strand
TTCAAACTGAAATTTTGACTGTAAGACTGGGCTGCTTGTTGGCCCAGTCTTTTTTTTAGGCCTTTGTCGCTCGCCAGGCGCGTCAGGGCTTGAGCCATTCCCTGAATATCATCGGGTTCTACCAGCAGGCCCGAAACCCCATCCTGGACAATGGTAGGATTGCCGCCGCGGTTGCTGGCCACAATACCCAGTCCAAAACTGCAAGCTTCTAGTAACGATATGGACTGGCCTTCATTCCAGGAAGGCAGAGCAAAAATGTCCGACAAGGATAGCAACGGGCCCACATCCTTGCGTAGTCCCAGCATGCGCACTTGAGGACCTATCTTGAGTTCCAGAATCTTAGCCTCGGTTTCTGCCCGCAGGGGGCCATCGCCAACCAGTAGTAGCAATAGGTCCGGAGTCTTTTCCAAAGCCAGGGCAAAGGCGTCTAGAAAAAGCAGGTGATTCTTGACAGGATGGAGGCGTCCTACGCAAATCACCACTGGCCTGTCCGCGCCGATTCCCATTTTCTCCCGCAAGCTGCCAATCTCATCCTGTGACAGAATAACCGGGGCGGGAATGCCGTTGTACAGCGTTGATACTTTTTTCCTAGGCGCGAATTCCCGATTGACCAAACTCGATTCAATGGCCGGGGAAACACATACAATGCGGCGCAAGCATCGATAGGTAAAGATATTTTGCAGCCTGTGCCGCCACGGAATACTGCTTCGGTCGCTGGCATGGACGGTCAAAAGAATCGGCAGTCCGAATTTGCTCATCCCCGCCAAGACGCCATAGAAAGCCGGGTTTTCTCCATGGCAGTGGATAAGATCGAAATTCTCGGTAGTGATAAAGTGCCGCAGACGTTTGACCAGGCTCCAATCCAGCCCGCCTTGCCGCGAGAACGGGTACCAAGGAATTCCGGCTTCCTGCAATTCCGTCTCGAAGGCATTGCCGGGGTCAAAGGTGGCCACGGCGATGTCCATGCCCGTTGCCTTCTGAGCCTTGGACAAGCCTAAGGTAAAGGACTCCTTGCCTCCCATGGCCAGTGTGTCCAACAAATGCAGCACCTTCATGGCTTCAAAATAGATCCATCCGCCCTGGCTTTGCAGGGTTCGGTTTTTCTATACATTTTAGTCCCATGAGATACCTGCTCGTCCTCATCGCTATCATGGCTGGCTCTGTTTTGTCTTTCTTTTCACCTATCTATGCGGTGTGTCTCCTGCTCTGGCAGGATATTTTCCAGCCCCTTTCCTTCGCTTTCCACTTTGGGGAAATCCCACTAGCCATGTATACCATCGCGCTTTTAGCCATTTCCTATTTCTACCATCTGTTCCGGGGCAATCTCCACCCAATCCTTAACGTCTTCATCTTTCAAACGGTGCTTTTTTTGCTTTGGATTTTGGTCTGCACTTTAGTGTCACCTTATGTTTCCGCCATGCCCGGCTTTGTCAAAGTTTTAAAATATTTGATCCCCCTTTTATTTATTTCGACCATGGTTGCTTCAAGGCGCGATGCGGAACTGATAATGGCCACACTAATGTTCTCAGTTGGGTTATGGGCAGCAGCTGCCGGTGTTTTGGGGCCCATACACGGAGCCTATCCCTTTCTCAATATTGAAGGTGGGCAGATGGGCGATAACAATGAGGTTGCCGCAGCGACCGTAGGCTATCTCCCCTTTTGCCTTTACTTTATTTTCAACTACAGATGGCGCTTTAAATTTCTGGGGCGAGCCGGACTGGTTTTGCTATTTCTGGTTTCGCTTTCATCTATTGCCTTTTCACAATCGCGAGGCGCAGCTGTGGCACTGGCGGTACTGGTTCTCTTTTACATTGTTTTTCTCTCCCGGAAAAAAATTCGCGAGACTTTGGTCATTGGTGTATTCGTGAGTTTGGCGCTTTATTTCGCTCCGAGCAGTTTTTACGAGCGCATGGAAACCATCGAAATGGGTTCTACCCAAACCGAAGCCTCAGCACAAAACCGTATGTCCCTGATGACGGCCGCATGGCATGGCATGCAGGACAATCCCATTTTTGGCATGGGCCCTTATTGCTGGTTGGAAGGATGCGATGCGTATACGGATGACGCGCACAACCCCCATGATGTTTGGCTTAAATGCGGCGTCGAACTCGGGTTTCCGGGTTTGATTATTTTCGTGATTATTATCGGAACACAACTGGTACAATTGAAAATGCTGAGCAACAGGGCCGCGAAGCTGGGAGATATGCAAACTTGCAATGTGGCATTAGCCTTGATGGCTTCTATAGTTGGAATTTGTGTAGCCCTATCTTTCCTGAGCCAGCCCTTTTGGGAATACTTATGGGCAATTTTAGCTACAGGTGCCGGACTCCAAGCGGTCTATACTCGTAAGACTTCAGTTACTTCCAGGCGATGAAATTACCGAGCAACCGATTTAAGGGGTAGCCTTCAACCAGCTTTCTTTGAAGAGGTCGCGGAAAAAGAGAAAGAATTTTCTCAAGTAAAAGGACCGGGCCAGCTGGCATTTTCAGCAAAATGCCTTTGGACCAGAAAAAAACTGCGAAGCGACTGAATCCTGCCGACGAAAAGAGCGTGACCAGCTCCCCAGTAGAATACTCCTTTAAATGAAACCCGCAGGGCTCATCCACGAAATATTTGGAAATATCATGTGGACCCGAAAAGCTACTTGGAGTAATACAGACATACATTCCCTTGCTTGCCAATGCCTTATGCACATTCCTGAGTTGTTCATTGGCGTCGTCAGGATGCAAATGCTCCACCAATTGATGGCTAAAGGCCAAATCCACAGAACCGGGTGGCACGGGAACGCTACATCCATCGGAAAGAATGAGCTGGAAGTTTTCGGGAGTCGCATCATTTTTGGTGATTTGTTCGGACACATCAAGCGCGTAAGCCCACTTGAATTGACTCGCTACATGGAGGGTTAATGCGCAATCACCGGCACCGATTTCCAAAAAAGTCGATTCTTTTTTCGCAAACTTAGCCAAGAGACTGGCTAAACCAAAAACGAGTCCATGCTTTAATTCACGCTCCGCATTCGCTTTACGCGTCAATTGAGGATGGTGAGGGACACTTCGAAAAAGTTCATCATAGACGGAACCATAAAGGGACTTCCGCTCTTCCTTGGTAGCCGCTTTGAGCTTTGCCGCCAAACGTTTTTCAACCTCAAATTGCTGAGTCAATTGAGCGACAGTTCTTCCGCCGTTTTCTTTGAAATCAATTGGCATACTCATTTAGAATTTGCCAATTTATGGGTTTTTTGGCAATCAACCCATATCGGAGTTTTGGGATTGCCGATGCTCATTAACTGAGGCTGCGGATTAGCCGGTGAACATGGAATGAAGGTTTTTCTTTAAGGCCGCATTTGTGATTCGGGGTAGGAGCAGCCGCTTCACACAAGAAACCTGAGCATAGGTTATGAGACCTGCCAAAGCGAATGCAACCGGGTAGGTTATATAAAACGCTTTGTGGAACGATTCGACAATGGGGATGTGCCATAGGTAAATCCAAATGCTGTTTTGCGAAACGAAAGAGATAACCTTATCTATTCTGATGCGATGGATGAATATTTCAACTTTTCCTGCAGCCAACCAGAGAAAGCAACCTATCGATATGGCGTAGGCTAGATAATACAGGGACGGAGGATATTTGAATTGCTGCGTGGCCAAGACCTGCCCTTGTGTGACAAATTGAAAAAGCATTATCGCGGAAAATATTCCAAAAGTGCCGAAGCCTAGAAATAAAATTTGCTTTCTACTTAATAGATGCAAGCGCAATCCAATTGCGAAAACAACTGCGAAAGGAATCAAGTACAGCACAATGCTTTCGAAACAAATTCCTGCAATGGAATGCACATAGGGCTTGCTTAAAAACAGAATGATTTCATAAATCAGATAAATGATGCCAAGCACAGTAAAATAGCGAGCATTCGATTTCACTTTTGTGCAGTAGACAAATATTAGCGGCGATATGGCGGCAACCAAAATGAAAACCCGGATGATCCATACATATCCGATTCCCGATACTAGGAAGTAGGTGAGCAAAATTGTTTTGGACGAGGGCAGGGGTGCGGGTACGTGTACGGTAAACATGGCCAAAAAGTACACCGTCAGAAAAATCCATACTGGGAAAATGAGGCGTTTGATTCTTTTCCATAGATACGAAAAGTATGGCTCACCCCGGTACGACAAGCTGAATGAAGCGCCAGATACAAGCATCATAAGCGGCACGTCAAAATTTCTGAGGTTAAAAAGAAGGGCTGGAGGTCCAGAATGGGCAAGTATGATCATTGCCAATCCAATGCATCTCAGGATGTCCACTTTGCCATCTCTCACTGGGACTCTTTTTTAAGAAAGTGGATCAAGGTTTCACTTTCCTGCGTCGACAGGAATTTTGAGCCCAATATGCCGGAGCCGATCGCGCTAAGGTGGGAAGGGTCATAGTACACGGGAACTCCATCAGCATAGGGAGAGCAGGCACCGCGCTCGCATATGAGGTCGTGTATATTTAGGTAAAAAAGATTTTTCCGTTCTCCTAATCTGGACCTGATATTTGAATTCGTTTTTGAATCACCCTTATCTTCATATTTTGCATGGCCGATGCAGTCCATGGCGAAGGCACGGTTATTTCTAAGTAAGCAATTTCTGGCATAGGTCGGAAAAGCCGGTACTTGTAATAGCAGGACTGCCTTTTTCCCTTTATTCAGGATTTCATTTATCGTTTCCTCCAAATCCGAAATAAAGAGTGGGTCATTGGAGTATTCGCTCCATATTCCCCCGAGTATCATGCACTCATAATTTGGAACCAAGTCTTGGACTTTTTTCCTAAAATCTGTGCAACTTGGCTTGTCTCGCGTTTTCCCATATTCGATCTGGTTTTTGAAGACGGGCGGACAACCTCCCAATTCAATATTACGGATGGGAAGATTCTGGCCCTTGGTAATGGCCTCGAAAAATCCGACAAAATGAGAGGCGTGGGAGTCGCCCCATAAAAGGATTTTGGGTTCTTCATTTCCAAGCCCTCTCTCAACCTGGTTACCCATTATGCATTTTTTATCCGTAAATTTCTGAGCTAGGTATTTTTCCGATTGGCAAACTCCATGTTGATTATAGGCCGGGCTGGTATTTTCTGAATAGACCGCCGCAGCGTCTTTATATTGCCTTGAGGATGAAATAAAGTGAAAGAGTCCATCGGTTTCATAGAGGTAAATCGATGTGCCACCTATTAAGAGGCATGGCAACGCGAGGTAAAAGGCAAATACCTGCCCCGTCCGAAGCTTCATTTTCCTGAAAGGATTTTCAATCCATTTCCAACTGCAGATGGAAAGCGTAAAAATAATGACGAGGGCTAAAATCAGCCATGGCAAGGTCAGGACTACCAAGAGGTATTTTAGAAAAGCCAATACAGGCCAATGCCATAAGTACAATGAATAGGAAATAAGCCCGACGAAAGCCAGAGGCTTTAGTGAAAGCAGCTTTGCCACCCAAGTGCTTTGATACGTGCCTGCGTACAGGATCAATGCCGTCCCTACGCATGGGTAGAGGGCGTTTAGTCCGGGAAAAGGTGCGCCAAAACTTTTGACCAAAAAGGAAGCGAGGATCAATAGCAGTCCGGCAATGGACAGGATTTCGAATAGTACGCCGTTCCTTGCAGGCGCTTTCCACTTCATGGTAACGAATGAAATGATGGAACCGGTGAGCAGCTCTCCAGCCCGAGAGGGTAGCATATAATATGCGAAAGAAGCATCATAGGACAGAGCCCATTGTGCAAAAGCGTACGATGCAATGGCAAGGACGGCTGAAATCAGGGCACCGCGTTTTAGCATATTCAGCTTGAGTAGCAGCGACAGAATAAGCGGCCATACAAAATAAAACTGTTCTTCTACTCCCAATGACCATGTGTGCAACATTGGATACAGTTCACTGGTTTTCGCAAAATAATTGTTATCGGTACTGTTCCAGAAATAAATGTTGGATGCAGAAAAAATGGCCGCAAAGGTTGATTTCCCAACGGATTTTAGGTCCTCCGGAAGCATAATCAAAATACTGAATATAAGGACCACTACCGTGATGGTATAAAAAACCGGTAAGATTCTTTTTATTCTTCGCAAATAGAAATTCATGATTGAGAAATGGCCGGACAGCATTTCCCCGGCGATATTTTTGGTTATCAAAAAACCGGAGATGACAAAAAACATGTCCACGCCGACAAACCCGTTAAAGTGCAGGGTTGGGAAAGAATGGAATACTATAACGGAAAGAACTGCCAAGGCCCTTAGTCCGTCAATGTCGTGCCTATAGGTTTTACTGTCGTGCATGGTTGCGAGTCTAATACTTTTGACGAGCTTTGCTGCTCCAAAATGAGTGCAGCAATTTGCCTAATTCTTGCATATCTGGCAATTTTCTAGCTGGACTAATGCTACAGTTATTCTGTAAACAATGACCTTTAAATTATGTATATTCAGAGTTATACTTCGAATATGCATAAATATTTCCCTCGATATTTGGAAAAGAAAGTTCAGGACGCCCTCTCCAAGTACCCGGTGGTCGTGTTACTTGGTCCGCGCCAATGTGGGAAATCGACTTTGGCGAAAAAGGTTCTGAGCCGAATGGGGCGAGTCGCCTATCTTGACCTTGAGCGCCCTTCCGACCGGGCCAAGCTCCAAGATGCTGAAGCCTATTTCTCCAGTCATCGTGGGGACTTGGTGTGCTTGGACGAAATCCAAAGGGTTCCAGAACTGTTTCCAATTCTACGGGCGATTGTGGATAGTGGCCGAGGGTCCGGACAGTTTTTGGTTTTGGGTTCGGCTTCGCGAGATCTACTTAGGCAAAGCTCCGAATCCTTGGCTGGAAGGATCGCTTATCTGGAATTGACCCCGTTTTTGAACTTTGAAGTCCCACCCTCAGAGGCATCGCAGCAGCGATTGTGGCTGCGTGGAGGTTTTCCTAAAAGCTTCCAAGCCCGATCCGATCTGGACAGCATGGAATGGCGTCAAAATTTTGTGAAAACCTTTTTGGAAATGGACGTGCCTGCTTTGGCGCCTGGTTTTTCCACCCAGTCCATTGAACGGTTATGGAAAATGTGCGCCCACTGGCACGGCCAGTTAGTCAATTATTCAAAGTTGGCCGGTTCATTGGGAGTGACCGACCAGACAATTCGTTCATGGCTCAGCCTATTATCCGGTTCCTTTATGGTTCGACTGCTTCCACCTTTTTCCAGCAACCTAGGGAAGCGCCTGATAAAGGCGCCTAAGGTGTATTTGCGCGATTCCGGTTTGCTCCACACTTTGCTTGGGCTCGAGACCATGGAAGACATTTTTGGTCATCCGGCCTATGGAGCTTCCTGGGAGGGACACGCGTTGGAAACCATTCTTTCCAGACTTCGCCCCAGCGTCCACGCCTCATTTTATCGCGATTCAAATGGATGCGAAATCGATCTGGTCTTGGAGCGTGGAACAAAACGACTTGCATTGGAACTGAAGGCAGGAAAAACTCCGGAAATCACAAAACCATTTTTAAACGCAATTGCGGCTTTGAATATTCCCAAAACCTTTGTGATAAGTAGAGCGCTCGAAACTTATCCCTTGGCCAAGAATGTACTTTCCGTTTCACTTTCCAGCCTTTTTGAGGCGGAAAGTGCGCAGGACTTTTTTATTTCAAATTAATTCGGAATGACCTGGACTTGATCCATATAGACATGGGTCATTCAGAACCGATCTGCCCTGGTTTCATTCAAAACCGTTACCCAGTCCAGCACACTTGGAATCGGTTTCAACTGGCGCAGGGTATTTTTACGACTGATTCGTCCATGGGATTTGGGCTACGGTTCCACAGCTATTGGCAGATCAATTTGTGAGAAGCGCTTGGAATTCTGAGGCTTGATGGCAAAATAAATGTTTTGATCGAATTTAATCGCGGTCGTTGAATAGACCATGCCGTTGTAACCCGCAGTGCCGGGAGGCGTAATAATGCCCAAGGGCGCGGGTGTGGCTGCAGCCCAGCCGATTTCATGGATGTTGCGAGAGGAATAGCGGACCTCGTGTTTAACGGCGTCTTCATTCTTGTTTCGGGACCAGGTTAATATGAAGCGATTTTCAGCGGGAACAAAAGTGGCTGCGATGGTGTAGATCTGGTCGTCATTTTCCGGGTTCGGTTCCTGAAAATAATCGAATTGATCTATTTGGTAAATAATGGGGGTATCGATAAATTTTTGCACCGTTTCATTGATGTAGAAACGCGTGAGTGCGTCAAAATAATTGTAGCCTGCCTCGCCGGTAGGATGGAGTTGATTGCCGTGTTCCTCACTGCCAACACCACCCCGAACATGATGCGGATGGGTATTTAGGATGATTTTGGTCCAGGTATTTGTATTGGGGATATTGGCAAGATGGTACCAATGGTTTCCACCGGTTTCATCGCTCATGGGATCCGCATTGGTTACCCGCTTGACATAGGTGCCCATTTGCAAGGAGAAATTTCCATCCGTGCGAAGCGGTGAGCCATTTGTGGGGTTTTTCATCCAGAAGGATAGCCGGTTGATGGTGTTGAACTTCCAGCTCTTGGGGTTTTGCACATACTCACGGGCAAACCCTCGGGTGCCGTCCAAATTATGCGCGTTAAATTGGGCATACAAAGATCCTGCAACAACTTCGAATTGTAAATGGAATCCGCTACCCGCATCAGCCACCAACGAAACGTTTGACTTACCGCCCTCACCCTCATACTGGCTCACATAATTTACGCCTGCATGATTAACAGGAATTGTGCCAGTGTTAAAATTTTCCAATGGAAATACAACGGGAGGTCCAGCCCAAACGGGGCTATGAGGTGCACAGGCATAGGTTATGAGCACGCATAGAAAAACAAAAGTTTTCCACATAGACCTATTATAACAACTCAGAAGCAGGGATGGTTGGAGAGTTTTTGGCTATCCCATTATCGTCCTTCAAAAATTGGATGGACGTCTGTGGGCGCTTCATTCCCTAACCGGATGCCGCTAAACAGAACTCGTCCCGTTAAATCTGCTACCATTAAATGGTTTCCAATCGACTTGAGAACGCGTCCCTCAGGATTCAGTTCAATGCGGGTGAGCTTGGATTTTTTGAATTGCGGCGCTATAGAAAGACTGGCAGCACCGATGGTAATGCTTGTTTGCGTGAACAGATTGGAATTCTGGGGTTTGATGGCAAAATAAACGGTTCCGTGCAGGTTGAGCGCGGTAGTGTTGTACACCATGCCATTGTATCCTTGCCATCCTGGGGGAGTAATGATTCCATCGGGAGCAGGAGTAGCGGCTTGCCAACCGATTTCGTGGATGTTGGACATCGAATAGCGAACCTCATGTTTGACGGTATTTTCATCTTTGGGGCGCAACCAAGTCATAATGATGCGATTTTCTTTGGGGACGAATGTCGAGGCGAGGGTATACACCTGGTCGTCGTTTTCTGGATAGGCTTCCTGGTAGAATTCAAAATTATCGAACTGGTAAACAATCGGGGAGCTACCTGCCTTTTGAACCACTTCGTTGATGTAGAATCGGGTGAGCGCGTCAAAATAGTTATAGCCGGCTTCTTGGGTAGGATGAAGCTGGTTGCCTTGGTCGACAGAACCGAGTGCGCCTCGAAAATGCGAAGGATGTGCATTGATGGTAACCTTGGTCCAGGTATCCGTATTGGGAATATTGGCGTGATGGTAATAATGGCCTCCTCCCGTTTCATCACTGAAAATATCCGGATTGTCCACCCGCTTCACATAGGTGCCAAATTGGAGGCTGGCGTTTCCGTCTGTTCGTAGCGGAGATCCATTGGCGGGATTTTTCATCCAAAAAGAAAGTCGATTGATGGTGTTAAATTTCCATTTGGTTTTGTCAAAAATATTTTCTCGCGCAAAGCCTCGAGTGTTGGCTGTGTTATGGGCGTTGAATTGGGCATATAGGTATCCGGCCGTAATTTCGAAGTCAATAGTTTTTTGGAAGACCGAATCTTCGTTTTTTAGAATAACCTTGGCCACACCTCCCTCGCCGGTGTATTGGCTGGGATATAATTCGCCAGCCTGGTTGAGGGGTAGGGCTTGTCCTTCAAAGTCTTCCAGCACAAGGGGCGAGGCGCAGAAGCTTTTTTCTACAACCGCTAT
Source organism: Fibrobacteria bacterium (assembly GCA_043732185.1). Taxonomy (GTDB): domain Bacteria; phylum Fibrobacterota; class Fibrobacteria; order UBA11236; family UBA11236; genus Chersky-265. Next base: position 5,088 of record JAYTHY010000027.1, on the reverse strand, counting down.
CAATCCGAAGGAGAGCCACAGCAGATTGTTGCAAAATAAAGTCATGGTCAACCTCCCAGGTTCCAGACTTCATTTTAACGGGGATTTTTAAAACATTCCAAGTCTAAGATCGCAAGCAAGGCACAAGACTCGCTGTAGACTATCAAATATCTCTAGAGCTTAGGCAGTATTATTTCACAAATTTTATGACTTTGAGTTTCACCGGAAAACTTCTCCAGGAATTTTTTTAAACCGTCAACCTTGAAATTCCCATCGCGTACGGCGCGCAAGAAATTCAAAATCTCTTCCGGAGATTCGTTTCCTTGCATTTGCTTGCCCAGCCCATGCTCGGAAATCATCCTGGCTGTTTCAGATTTTTCTTCCGCAAAACAAAGGATGGGAGGACCGGATAAAGCATACTCGAAAATCTTTGCCGGCACTTGTAGGGTCGTACCGCTTTGCAAAAGCAAAAGTACATCCGCTTTGGCTTGCTCTTCTAAGGCCACGCGGGAAGAAACCTGTCCCGACATTTCCAATTTCTGCGCGCACCCGGCCAAGGCGAAGGCTGTTTTAAGTATCTCCGGATTTTCCACCCATCCAAAGAATTTGAAACGGATATCACGAGCACCGTTCCACCTTAGTGCGACTTGGGCGAGAAGGCCCGCCAAACACCTTGGCATCCGGCTTGAATACAATGTTCCCAGATGACTGACTACAAAATTACCGGCATTCGGTTTTTCTATCTCGTCGCGAACCTGAGCTATTTTCCTGATAGTTCTTTCATCCACGCCATTGTAGACGGGGAAAATGCGATCCGCTAATTCCGGATACTTGGATTTGTAAAGGGCGGCCATGGAATCGGTGTTGGAAATAACCGCCGTGGCCTGTTTCAAAATCCATTTCTCCATCCAAAGAATAAAGCGGCGAGGTGGATTCCGATGATAGGGATTCAGATTCCATGGATCGCGATAATCAACATACACCGGTGTTCTAGTAATCCATCCGGCAATACTTGCTGCCATGACCGGCGACCAAGGTGGCCCCGTAACAAACAAACATGCTGGCCGCTTGAACAGAATTTCCAGTAGCAAAGCAGGCAAGCTTATCAGTATCCAACTGCTATATCTATCAGGAACGGAAAAAGCTGCGAAAATTTTATCTGCTGTATTGGCGAGCCACGATCCTTGGGTATTGATTTTTGCTGAACTGGCATTGGGGAGTGGAACGGGTGCATGCTTGTCAGCACACATTTTTGGAAAAAGGTTCGCTCTCAAGCGTACCGCCCACTGCATGGGATGTAGACTGGGAATTCGCCTTACCCGGATGCCTTTATCGATCAGATCATTCAACGAGGGCTCTATGGTTATATCTTCAGAAGCCGAGGCAGGATGGCCAGCAAAGACAGTGACGGAAATCCCCTTGGCATTCAAGTAGTTGCAAACTCGTAACGGCCGTTGGAAGCCAATGGCGGCCATGGGTGGAAAGACATAGGCCAATACAAAAACGTTAGTGGGTTTTTCTTTAGAGGGCGTCATTTTCGTAGGTCTGGCAAACCTTGAAAATTGGAGAGCGCCGTATCTTTTTCCCCAAGCATCCTGACCTGAGCAATTTTTCCATGCAGACCCTTAAGGCTCAAACAATACCCATACTTGCGGAAGAAATAAATCAATCCCAGTACATGCATTCTCCCCGATTTCGACCAGGGGCGTTTGCGGCTGATTTCTTGGGCAAGGTGGATGGCCTGAACGTCGCCGCAGAATAGCACCCTAAATCCACTCAGCCAAATGCGTAAACAGAAATCAACATCTTCCGGAGCATAAAAGATTTTCTCGTCGAGCAGACCCACTGCTGTCAACATTTCGCGGCGGAACAACCAAAAAGCGCTGATGACATAGTCCACTTCGACCTGATTCTGATTCTCGACTTTGCGCAACCCTTCCATGCGCTCCATCCGTCGGAGGAAAAAAAGCCGCTTGAGCTTGTTGGTGAGTGTCGGAAATTGATCGAACGTTTTTTGATAATTGCCGGAGGGATATTTTAACTGGGGGGCAACCAAACCTGTAATTGGATCTTTTTCCAGAATGGCGATTAGGGATTCGAGGGTGTTCTTTTGGCAGAACTCGATGTCGGAATCCAGCACGCATATGTAGCGGCCTTTAGCCATCCGTAAGCCGATATTGCGCGAGAAGGTGGTTCCGGTATTGTGGCCCAAAGGGATCACCAGCAGCGGATAGCCTTCGTTGCGGAACCGCTCAAGGATTTGGCAGGAATCGTCCTTGGACCCATTGTCCACTAGAAGGACTTCAAAGGATAATTTTGTGTCCTTGAGATCGGCCTGCAAGGTGGACAAACAGCCCTTTAGGAACCGGGCCGAGTTCCACGATAATATGATGAAACTGATGTCGAGTGTTGCGTTCAAGAATCGTGCGAAGCTGGAGGAATTGCCTTCCCTCATAACACCGTAAAAAGGCGAAGGGTATGCGAGGGAAATATACTTTTTTTATCCATTTAGGATAGCCCCGGTTTCTGAGGATATTATCTTTAAGCACCACCGTGAAAAGCCTTTGCATTAGCCATCTTTTTCCCAATAACATCAGGAATACCCAGGGGCTTTTTGTATTTGAACGTGTCCGTCATCAAGCCGCGTGGGTAGAAACCACCGTGTTTGCGCCTGTGCCATGGTTTCCCGGGAACCGCTATTTCTCCAGATACGCCGGAATCGCCGGAATAGAACCTCTGGAAATTCGGCAAGGCCTAACCGTTCATCATCCCAGGTTTCTCAGCTTGCCCGGCTTGCATTTTCTCAGTGCTTGTTTTCTTGCGCTGGCACTTTTGGTAAACATTCCTTTCCGCACGCTCCTTAGAAAGGCGGATTGGTTGGATGCCCATTGGACTTTTCCCGATGGTTTTGCCACGGCCTTGCTGGGTCTATTGTTCCACAAACCTTTTTTCATCACCCTGCGCGGGCACGAAGCCTTTTATGAACGCCAAGGTTTTCTGCGCGCCGCTGGCATTCGCTGGAGTTTGCGAAGGGCCACGGGAGTGATTGCGGTGAGTGAAGAATTGCGCTTGAAGGCCATTCGATTGTCAGGCGTGCCATTGGAAAAAATCCGGACCGTTGGCAACGGCGTCGATCTGCTGCGCTTCCATCCGTTGGACAAATTGGCATCACGGAGCCGTCTCGGACTTTCCGCGAAGCCGAAATATGTTCTTACAGTTGGCCGTATTTGTTCCGGCAAAGGCCTACATCATTTGGTCAAAGCGTGGCCGAAGCTTTTACTGGATGTTCCCGATGCCGAATTGCTGATCGTTGGAGAGGAAGACCCGGAGGGAGGACAAGCGTACCTTCATTCCATCAAAGCCTCCCTGTCCGAGTTGGGCCTCCATTCTAAATTTCATTTTATCGGCAAGGTATTGCCCGATGACCTCACTTACTGGTATTCTGCCGCGGACTGTTTTTGTTTGCCAACCGCCTCTGAAGGCAGTCCCAATGTGCTTTTGGAAGCCCTTGCCTGCGGCCGACCGGCTGTGGCCACTGCCGTAGGAGACATTTCAAAAATTGTGGTTGATGGCAAATTTGGGTATAGCGTGGATTCCAAGGTTTTGGATTTCGCCGCCAAGCTTTCCCAAACCTTGCGCCAAACTTGGGAGGACACCGCAATCGCCGCTTCCATGCAAGCGCAAAGTTGGGAACGGTGCGCGGAGCAGGCCCACATGTTTATGACCGAAAAGGCGAAAGCATGACGCTTCTTTACCACCATCGAACGCTTGGTGATGGAGCCGAAGGCATTCATGTTCAGGAAATGATTCTCGCGTTCCGGAATCTGGGACAAAAAGTGGTGGTGCTCTCGCCAGTAGGAGAAGGCACCAACCAGCCGGGCTTCATCCAGTCTTGGGGGGAACGGATCAAAAAATTTCTTCCCCGAGTCTTTTTTGAATGTCTCGAAATCGCATACAACCTTCCTGCCTTTTTAAACCTATGGCGATTGGTAAAACGGGAAAAACCGATTTTCCTGTACGAACGCTATGTTACTTTCAATGCCTCCGGTGTGATTATAGGGAAGCTCCTGGGGTTGCCCGTGGTGCTGGAAGTGAATGCGCCGCTGGCCTTGGAAAGATCCCAGGAACCGGATGAAGCCCTGATATTAAAACGGCTGGCCAATGCCATGGAACGCTGGATTTGCGCTCAGGCCACGCATACTTTAGTGGTTTCCACGCCGCTTAAGAAATATCTCCAGTCCGTGGGCGTGCCTGAATCTAAAGTGAAAGTGGTTGCCAACGGAGTCAACCTTTCGCGCTTTACTCCCCGACTTCCCGACCAGGCGCTTCGCGCAAAGCTTGGCATTCCCGCGGATGCCAAAGTGCTTGGGTTCGTCGGCATCATGCGGCCTTGGCATGGCATCGATTTGCTTTTGGAAGCTTTTGCAGAACTTGGCGACAAGGTCGCTGGCAACCGGGTTGCTGGCAGTGGACTTTATTTGCTGCTGGTTGGCGACAGTCCGATTCAACAGGAGCTCGATGCCATGATTCAAAAATTGGGCATTCAAAAGCAGGTGCGTATTACGGGCCGAGTGTCGCATGCGGATATACCCGCCTATATCAGCCTTATCGATATCGCCCTATCACCCAAGGCTACTTTCTATGCCTCGCCAATGAAGATTCTCGAATACATGGCCTTGGGAAAACCCGTGGTTGCCCCGGATATGGAAAACATTCGCGACATCTTGGTGGATGGGCAAGACGGACGATTGTTTATTCCCGGATCCAAAACGTCCTTGGTTTCCGTGCTGGCTGAGATGATTGGCGACCCCGATGCGACCGCAGCCATGGGCGTTGCGGCCCGGCAAAAAACAATTGACAGCCTCAATTGGGAAAACAACGCCCGCACCGTGCTGGGTTGGGTCGGGATCAAATAATACCATGTGTGGAATAGCGGGCATCTTTCAATTTAAAACCGGCAACCCCGTCCAGGAATCCTTGTTGCTTAACATGCGGGATACCATGGTGCACCGCGGCCCCGATGATGGTGGAATATACCTGGACCAGGAGCTGGGGCTTGCGCATCGGCGGCTGAGCATTCTCGATCTTTCCGCGCGCGGGCATCAGCCC
>JAYTHY010000026.1:0-40031 GCA_043732185.1 Fibrobacteria bacterium | reverse complement strand
AACTATACGCCGCCGGCAACTAACGTGCAAGGATGCGATAGTCTGGTATATGAAAAAAGAGAACGCGCCTGGAAAATGAATAAATCGGCCGACACCGTACGTTTTACATTAGCCGCTTCCAGCAGCAGCCCGATTGTAAACCCGGCTTTCACAATAAAAAAATGGGGCAACGGAGGTGCGAATGTCTCCCTTAAAATAGACGGGGCTCCAGTGACGCCGGGGCCAGATTTTCGTAGGGGAGTGGTGATAGATCCGGATGGAACACGAAAGCTGGTGATTTGGTTACGGTATTCGGCGACCAAAACAGTTTCATTTGAGATAAGTCCTTAATATGTTGGAATCAAAGCAAATCGCGCAGGATCTATCGAGCAGAAATACCTTATCCCGATATCCCATCTAAATTAATTTCATCCAGAAACCACGAAGGAAATAAAATGCGGAACAAGCTGGTCTATACAAGACTTTTAATTTTGTTTTTAACAGGTACCGTTTGGAGTCAGGTGGATTTGGGTACCTACAAAGGCTGCTCGGCCACTGATACGGATTTTACTTATACCAAATTGGTAACCGGTTCTGCCCAACCCTTAAAGGTGGCTTTTGACCTGCAACCCAATAATGCCGTGGACCTGTATTTTGTGGAAAAAGGTGGGGTGCTTAAAATGCGAACGGCCAGCACTGGACTGGTAACCACTTTGGGCTACTTACCTGTGGCGACAGGAAATGAAGACGGATTGGTTGGAATCGCCTTGGATCCTGGGTTTAAAACGAGTAAGACACTATTTCTCATGTATTCCTTTAGCGGGGGGACGGAATCTACCTTCCGTATTTCACGTTTCATGCTGAATGGAACGGGCAAATTGGATTTGACATCTGAAAAGATTCTCATCAAAATCAACAGTGTTCGGGGTCGGTGGCATACTGCCGGAGCCATGGTTTTTGATGCTTATGGCGACTTGTGGGTGACCATCGGGGATAATGAAGAGCAGGAGAGGGGTCCGGCCAATACGGCGGATATGCGCGGGGGGATAATTCGCATCCACCCGGACAAATCCCCCAAAGGCTATAGCATCCCTACTGGCAACTTTGGAGCGACCATGGCCGAGCGATATGCTACCAGCAACCCGACCTTGTCAGCCCAATACGCCGATACGCTCAAAGCCCTTCCTGAGATTTATATCAAAGGAACCCGTAATGCCTATACGCTTAACCTGGATCCGGTCAGGCGCTGGGCTGTATGGGGGGATGTTGGTCCGGATCAAGGGGCTGTGTCCGAAGAATACAATCTGGAAAAGGCCCCGGATTATATGGGCTGGCCTTATTTCGCCGGCTCACAATCCATGGGTGGGGTGGTTCCCTATGGAAATGTCGGAATGCCCGCTGTGCCAACAGGAATTGTCAAAACTGCCCCTGTCAATAATTTTGCTGGATTGACGGGAATCAAGAGCCTTCCGGCTGTAAAGGATCCAATTTACGCCAAGAAGCAATCTTGCGCCATGGCTGGCCCAATCTTCCGTTATAATGGAGACAACAGTACATCCCCAAGTCAGTTTCCTCCCCAGATGGATCGGAAATGGATAATCGCAGATTGTAACCAGGTCAATGGATTTCATCTTCTAACGCTTAACGCTGCTGGCGATGCCGTTACCGCAAATATCGCTCTGTTTTCGGCCTTTGCAACCGGACAGCTTACCGACCTTAAACAGGGGCCTGAGGGTGCCCTTTATGTTGTAAACCAAGGCAGCGGCACTATTGATGTGATCCGATATAAAGGAGCCTGCCAAGATGCGTCGCTTAAGTTGGAAGTACCCGTTACCGAATTGACGAGCCATGCCAACAAAACCGATTGGTTAAAAGTGGCTTCGCATTCTGTGTCCATTTGGGCGCCCGGCCCGCACTCTATTCGGGTGGTGGACCTAAACGGCAAAACGGTCTACGGTATTAGCTCCGAGGGAGTAAAGACCCACACCGTCCCTTTTACCGGAACCGGATTGCAATACTTGGTCGTGACAACTCGCCAGGGTACTTTTACAACCGCGTTGGCGCCTTTTTAGAAAATATATTTCGTGGAATGAACGACACTGCCGCGTTGATAAGGCGAACCTTTGGCAGTGAAAGCGTCTGCCCGATTGCTTCAATGTCCGAAGGTTCACCATTGTAACTTAAGGAAGAAGTGAATTTGGAGTGGAGTGAGGAGCCCCAGGAATGGGCGGATACCTTGGAAAAGGACTTCCATTTACCTTCGCTCTTTTATAAAAAACACAAGCATTACCTAATTCGGAAAGGGTAAATTTTTGCCAAATAACCGGCCTAATAATGCTGCTATATCGGCTCTGCGAAATGGCTTCGGTAGAAAATCATCCATACCCGCTTCTCGACAAAGACTGAGGTTTTTTTCCATCACATCAGCGGTAATAGCGACAATGGGAATTCGCTTTTGCCCGGTGTTCGCTTCCTTTTTTCGGATTTCCGTCGCAGTCCCATACCCATCCAAATGTGGCATTTGGCAATCCAAAAAAATAGCATCTACGTTAGTATCGGCAAGCATAGCCAAGGCTTCCAAACCATCCTTGGCCGCCAAAACCTTCCAGCCGGCCTTTTCCAAAATGGAAATCATGATTTTCCGATTTACTTCATTGTCATCGGCGATAAGTATTCGGCCATTTTGCATTTCCGAACCGGCCATTGAAATATGGGGGATCGATTTGCCCGGTAATTCTTGCGCGAAAACTTTTTTGGCCTGGAGTGTAAGCGTGAATGTGCTTCCCTTTCCAGGAATACTTTCGAGCAAAATATCTCCGCCCATGGCTATTGCCAAATGTTTGCTTATCAATAATCCTAATCCCGTTCCCGTTACGCCGGCAGCCGGTCGGCCTTGCACCTGGCTAAAACTTTGAAAAAGGGATTTTGCTTCATGCGCGGATATTCCGATCCCCGTATCCTGAACTGCGAACTCCAGCTGAGTAGACCCATCCTTTAAGTCCATAGCCCGGCCGATCAGGCTTACCTTTCCTTTTTCGGTAAATTTAATGGCATTACCCATTAGGTTGAATAAAATTTGCCGCAACCGTCTTTCATCCCCATAAACCTGGTCAGGAAAGTCAGGGTGGCAGAGCCAATAGAGTTTGAGGTTTTTCGAGGATGCCAGAGGATCAAGCATTTCCCGAACCGTTTCCGCCACAAGCCGGGGATTATAATTTTTTTCCTGTAAAGAAAACTTGCCTGCTTCAATTTTTGAATAATCCAAGACATCGTTGAGAACGCCCAAGAGGTGATCGGCCAAGGAATCCAGGTGATCGACAACCTTCAACTGACTCGATTCCAATTTCCAATCCCGGATACCTTCAATAAATCCTATCATGCCATTTAATGGTGTTCGAATTTCATGGCTCATTTGGGCTAGAAATTCCGCCTTGGCCTTTTCGCTCTGGATGGCGGCATTTTTAGAAACGAGCAATTCGGCATTCGATTTCTTCAAAGCAATTTCAGCCAATACGCGGTCCGTTATTTTAAAATGGGCGATTACCGCTCCATGCCCCAATGGCATAATGGCGGAAACCTGCATGATAAACCAGCGCTTCTGTTTTGGGCTATGACAGGGGTACTCTGATTCAAACTTAGTTGTTTCACCCGCGAGAACCGACTCAATCCCTTTGACTACCTTACGGCCTTTGGGACTCCGGTCAGCACGGCAGACTTTTAGATAATCCACCCCGGTTCCAACCGTGGTTTTGGCATCCCCGCTATTTTCTCTAGCGAAATCGATCCAAGCTTGGTTCACGCGAAGTATTTTCCCGTGCTTATCAAGGATCGCCATTTGAAAAGGCAATGCATCTAGAACCGCCTGGGATAATCCAGATGGCAATTTATTTTTTGGATTTATCTTTTGAAGATTAGACTTTTTAGCCTTCATTCCAACGGCATTATACCATGGAAACCGGGGCATTCCAAACTTTTTTTAGGGCCTGGCCATCACAAGTCAATAGATAAAACGTGGGAATTCCGATCTTGATTGTAGGTCGCCAGTTTATCTGTTGGCAAAAGGAGGTGCGAATGTCTCACTTAAAATAGACCGGGCTTCCGTGACGCCGGGGCCAGATTTTCGCAGGGGAGTGGTGATAGATCGGAATGGAACACGAAAGCTGGTGATTTGGTTGCGGTATTCGCCGACCAAGTCCGTTGGATTTGAGATTAGTCGTCAATAGGTTAGCATCAAAGCAAATCGCGTAGGATCTGGGCCGACTGAGCTATAAGGGCATGCGAATCACCGGACTTGGGTGGATTGAGTTCCACCACCATTTGCAAAGGCTTGGAATACAAGAAACGCATTGGGCGTTTGAATTTGCCGACCAGGATTCCCATCTCTTCCTTTTCAGGGATATGCATTTCCGAATACTGCAAATTAAGCAGGTTTCCCACGATGGCAATTTTTTGGAAACCCAGTCTTGCTGCGATAATCCGACACACCATTGTTTGCAGCAACACTTCCGCCGATGTTGGCAATTGTCCAAATCTATCCAACAGTTCCTTGCCCAGTTCATCGACTTGCACGACTTCCGTACAGCGGGAAAGCTTCTGATACAACGCCACCCGTTGGAATCCATCTTCGACATATTCTTCGGGCAGGAAGGCGTCTTCCGGAAATTCGATTTCCGGATTGAGGGACGGAATGATTTTGGCACCTTGCATTTCCTTGACGGCTTCGCGCAACATGCGATGATAAGTTTCGAAGCCCACGGCTGCAATATGACCGCTTTGCTCTAACCCCAAAATATTGCCCGCGCCCCTTATTTCCAAATCCCGCATGGCAATTTGAAAACCACTGCCGAGGTCGGTGAATTTTTCCAAGGAATAGAGCCGCTTTTTGGCATCGTCCGTGAACTTGTTGGCGTCGGGAGAGATAAGCAGGCAATAGGCCTTGGTGGCCGAACGGCCGACACGCCCGCGCAACTGATAAAGCTGGGAAAGGCCGAACAGGTCGGCGCGATTGATGATGATGGTGTTGACATTGGAAATGTCCAGACCGGATTCGATGATGGAGGTGGCAACCAAAATATCGTATTCACGATTCACGAAGGCCGCCATAACCTGCTCCAGGTCGTCCACATTCATTTGACCATGGGCCATACCAATTCGGGCATGAGGTACCAGACCTTCCACAAAGGTGGTGACCTCCGCCAAATCCAGAACTCGGTTGTGTACATAAAAAACTTGCCCGCCCCTGGCGAGTTCCATTTCGATTGCGTCACGAATGGTTTTGGCATCGTGGAAGATCACGCGCGTATCGATGGGCAGGCGGTTGCGCGGTGGCGTGGCAATAATGGAAAGGTCGCGCGCACCCACTAGCGACATGTTCAAGGTACGGGGGATGGGTGTGGCCGACATGGAGAGTACGTCTACATGCGTGCGCATTTCCTTTAAGCGTTCTTTTTGCTTGACACCGAATTTTTGCTCTTCATCGATAACCATGAGCCCCAGATCTTTGAAAACCACATCCTTGGAGATGAGTCGATGGGTTCCGATAATCAAGTCCACTTCGCCGAGCCGAACGGCTTCTAGGGTGGCTTTCTGTTCTTTCGCGGATTTAAATCGGTTTAATGAATCGATGCGCACGGGCCAATTGCCGAAGCGATCGGAGAAGGTTGCAAAGTGTTGGGCGGCAAGGATGGTTGTTGGTGCGAGAATACAAACCTGTTTTTTATCCAGCACAGCCTTGAACGTTGCGCGCATGGCCACTTCGGTTTTCCCGAAACCCACGTCTCCGCAGATAAGCCGATCCATGGGTTTGGGGCGCTCCATATCCGCTTTGGCATCCTTGACCGCTTTGGCTTGATCCGGAGTGAGATCAAATTCGAAGGAATCCTCGAATTCCTTTTGCATTGTCCCATCAGGTCCAAATGCAAATCCCGGCATGACCGAGCGCTTGGCGTACAACTCAATCAGGTCCTGGGCTAATTTAACAATCGATTTTTTGGCTTTTTCTTTTTGCTGCTCCCAGTTCTTGCCGCCTAGTTTAGCAAGTACAGGAACGCGTCCCTCTTCGGAAGAGTATTTCTCCAACTTGGCGAGATCGGTCACCGGCATGGTCAACTTATCCGAGCCTTGAAAATCAAGGAGGATGCAATCGACATGATGCTCTTCGCCACCGGGCGATTTGGCTTTAATGCGTTTGACGCCGATGAATTTTCCTACACCATAGTCTTCGTGGACCACATAGTCGCCGCGCGCCAGGGATTCAAAGTTCTGGATGGAAACGCCGCCACCCTTTTGTTTCTTGCGTTTTATCTTTCGACTGAACCGGTTGAATATTTGATGGTCGGTGAAAACCGCCACCCCGTCTTCGCGCGCTACAAAACCGCAAGTAAGGTGGCCTACTGCAACGCCGGAAACCGGTAGGCCGGCGGTAAGTTTTCGCAATCGTTCCGCTTGACCCTCATTGGATGAAATCAGATAAATGCGTATGCCGTCGCGGTCTAGTTCCTTAAGCACATGCTCAACTTGCGCCAGGCCGCCCCCTCCGCGAGCTTGTTCCTGCATGGTAAAAGTGGTACAACCTTTGCCTTCCCAGCTGAGCCGACCCAAACGTATGCGTGGGTATTTCGCGAGGATTCCATCCAAATCCGGCTTCGAGAAGAACAATTCTTCAGGTTTGGCAATCCATCTTTCCTTGGCCAACGACTCGGTATATCCTGCCTGCGCCGACTCCCAGACTTTATCCACTCCGGATTGCAAATGATCGTCGTCTCCAATGACGATGCGAACATTTTTTCCCAGAAAATCCAACAAGGAATAATCCAGATTTTTGAAAAAGGCTTTTTGCCAGTGGATGCCTTCCAAATCGCGTTTCACCAGCAAACGATGATTTTCAACTTTGAAGGAATCTTCGCTCAGGAAGCGATCCAAGTTTTTTTCCATGCCCGCTTCCAGATCTTTATGACTGAAGCAGCATTCATCCAGTGGAAAGAGATCCACAGATGCAATTTCCTTGACCGATCGCTGGGTGAAGATGTCGAACTCTTTCACGGATTCGATTTCATCGCCAAAGAGCACGATACGCACCGGGTTGTCCAGAAGGTAGGGGTAGATGTCGATGATCTCGCCGCGCACCGAGAACTCACCAATATCCTGCACCACGACTTCTTCCGTGAAACCCATATGCAGCACCGTTTCCCGGAACTCCTCCAGATTCAATGTCCCGCCCTTAGCAAGATTGATAATCTCCAAATGAAGGGAGTCGGGACTGGTAAGGCGGGTTACAAAAGTGGGCAGGGCCGTCACGACTACGGAATGTTTCTGCTTGTACAATGCGTCGAAACAAGCCAGTCGTTGTTCCAAAACGTGACCGAATGGCTTGCGCCACTCGTACGGTTTCAAATCGAGTCCGGGGAAAAAAAGCACCTGGTCTTCGCCTAACCAGGATTCCAAATCTTCCGCCACGAGTTCGGCGGTTTTTGCATCCGGAGCCAGGTAAAGCAAATTGCCTTGGTTATCCTGGAAGTGACGCGCAATTAATGCGGAAACGCCAGAACCGGCCAGTCCAGAAACATACATGGGTTCAAGTTGGCGGAAAGGCACCGCGGACAGGGATGGAAATGTTTCCTCATGGAAAAGTTGAGCCAGCGGAAAGGGAGCATGGCCGAGTTTGGAAGTGCGGGTTTTCAAGGGACCATTAAAATAGGAAAAATGGGCGGACCCTTAGCCTTTGGAAAATGTACGGATCAGCGTTTTCCCCATGGCTTGGCCCGGGCGCTCTATCGCCCAATAGAGCAGCAGGGACGCTCCCACGGTAAGGGCAATGGTCCAGAACAGGAAAGCGAGTAGCTGGAGCTCCGGAGACTGTGTGACGTTGCCTAGAATAGGCATAAACCATGTTTCCGAAAATCGAATGACGAAAAAGTGGGTGATATATGCGCTGTAGCTGATTTTTCCAAGTCCAATGAAAGGGCGATTGGCTAGGAAGTTCTCCGGTTTTAGAATCATAAACTGGATAATGAGCAGAAAGGATAGCCCGAATAGAAAATGGTAAGGCAATAAGGTTTTGAAACCTATAGTGGTAGCCGTCAAAAGATAACCGCCACACCAAAGAAAATACCAAGCATACGTTCCCGAAGTGTGGGTTGGGGAGGGATCCACGCTTGCTTCATTGTGGTGGCCCCATCTCTTGTAGAGGAAAAACACAACAATGCCCAATGCAAATAAGGGTGCCTGATTGGGAAGCCAAAAAAACAAAAATGACGGATAGAGTTTGGAATCAGATGCCACAAAAGTGGACATGCCTTCGTTGATCACAAAGCGAAAGGTTAAAGCTCCCAATGCAAAATAGCAGGCGGTTCTTAGGTTCTTGATAAAAAATACCAGTAAAGGTGCCACTAGATAAAACCACATTTCCACGGCGATGGACCATCCGCCAGGTACCAACGTGGGGCACAGGGAAGGTATCCAAGCACTGGTAAAAGTTAATGTGCTGAAAAATTCGGCAGTGGGAAAATGGCCGGAATGGTGTGTAAGCAAAAAAACGTTTATCATCAAGGTAAGGTAAAACAAGGGAAGAATGCGAAAAGCCCTGCGAATGAAAAAAGCGTAATAGGAGCGTGCACCTTTATTTTTGATGGTATCCAATGTCAGAAAAATAGTGAAGGCACTGACCATGAAAAAAAGTTGTACTCCGATGGAGCCAAATTCCAGTATTTTTTGGATTCGAAGATTCAAATTGGGGACAGCCTGGTATACATGGTAGACAAGCACGAAGAATATCGCATAGCCGCGAAGGGCGTCCACCCATTTTAGGCGATTTAGTGCTTCGATTTTAGCCAAAAATAGTGCCTTTTTTCCAATGGATTCAGTACTTGTTTAGTCTACGATGAGCGGGGAAATGAAAACAAGCCTGATCCGGATTGATAGGAATTGGATGGGTGGGAAATAGACTTGGCTTTACTTAATTTTATTCCTTATTTCCCACTATAATTAAAATTCGTCTGCATCAAGTACGCTGGAGGGTCCATGACTAGATTCAATTTGCGCAATAGTGCGCTGGCATCCATTTTTTTTCTGATATTTTCGGCGCTCACTACGCTGGCCCAGATGAATATAGCGTATGAATATTACGTCCCTTTTACCGGTACCACGGTCAAGGACATTCCTAACGTTTCACCCAAGTCCACGGGCGGACTGCCTAATATTTCCGTTCCTCCAAGCACCGTTGACCAAAATTTTGCGATTCGCCTGAAAGGATTCGTTAAGATTTCCACTCCTGGTAGTTATACTTTTTTTACGGCTACAGATGATGGCAGTATGCTGGCCATTGACTCTACAAAAGTGGTGGACAATGACGGTGCCCATGGAACCACAGAAAAGTCGGGTATTATCACTCTGACTGCGGGCTTACATGCTATTGAGGTGCTTTATTTCCAAGGTGGTGGAGGGCTAGCCTTTTCTGTCGCCTGGCAAGGACCAGGTATAACAAAGCAGGCTATTCCAGACAGCCTGATCTTTTACGAATCTTCCGCGCATGATGCCGCCCCATCTGGCATCTTGGCCCCGGTTGGAATCATAACCGGAGCAACGCTGGCACCGAAAATAATGGTACAGAATCTTGGCCAGGCGACCGAATCCTTCAACGTATTTTGTCGCATCGATTCGGCAGGAGTCCCTCTTTACGCGAAAAGCCAATCCGTTACCGGCTTAGCGTCAAATCACACCCAGACCCTAACCTTCCCCAATTGGAACGTGCCCATGGATCTGCACAAGGTTTATACTTTGTCCGTGTGGACGTCACTGGCAGGTGACCTAGTGCCGGCGAATGATACACTGCGCACAACCGTGGTTGTTCAACAAGCAGGACTATCCGCATTTCCAAAGCCTTACCAACTCTATTGCCGGAATGCACAAGATTCCGCCGCTGTCGCGGTTGCGGGATCGATTTCGATACCTGGTTCGGATTCGGTTTCATTGACCATTTATAAGAACAATGTAAAGTTCCAGCGATTGGCTCAAAAGTTGCAATATGCCGGTAATACTGCGGCTTTCGCCTTCAATCCAAAACTCCACGCGGAGCTCTCCATGTATAAATTTGAAATACGTATCGATGCGTTCTTATTTGCAGCGGCCGATAGCGTTGTAGCCGGAGACGCATTCTTGGTGGAAGGACAATCGAATTCGTGCGACTTCAGCAGTGTAGCGCCTCAGCCTTATTTGCGCACTTTTGGAACTTGGTCCGGGGACGCACAGGCTACGGCGTCCGATACAGCTTGGGGCATTGCAATGACAAATGGGCATACCGTCAATGGATGGGGAATGCAAATTGCCAAAAAAATCGTCGATACCTATTCTGTTCCCATCTGCCTCATAACGGGAGGTGTTGGAGGAACATCCATCCAGCAGCACGCCCCGTCCAGCGACCTGAGTACGATTTACGGTAGATACCGTTATCGGATTTTGAAGGCCAATCTCCAGAATGGGCTGAAATGGGTTATTTGGCATCAGGGTGAATCCAACCAAAATGATGCTGCCTACAAAACTTTGTTTCTTAACCTGTGCAATTCCTGGAAAACCGATTTCCCAGGGCTGCAACGCTATTATCTCTTCCAAATTCGTCCCGGTTGCCTCGGCCTGGGATTAGAAACCATCCGAGAACAGCAGCGTCAAATCATTCAGGGCAGACCCGATATTTCCATCATGTCCACCACCAATGTACCAGCCCATGACGGCTGTCATTACGGACCTGAAGGCTATACCACTTTCGCCAATTGGATGTACCCGTTGGTGGCGCGGGATTTTTATAAATCCACGGATACGCTGCGTATTCGCCCTCCCGATATTCAGCAAGCCACCTTCGCAAACTCGGCGCGCACGCGGATTACCCTCCGCTTCGATCAACCAGTACTGGTGCCAACGGACACCTCTATCCGAAATGCCTTTGCTATGGGAAATGTGTTTACTGCCATGGATTCTATAAAGGCGGACACTGTGGCCCGTTCGCTCACGCTGTTCCTCCACTCCCGTGCTGATTCAACCAGGCTGAGCTATGTGTTGGATACTTTAAAAGGCGCCAGGTATGAAGGGCCTTGGCTTACCAATACCCGAGGCATTGGCGCACTCACTTTTTATAGAGTTCCTGTACTGGATTCCGGCACGGTGGGCATTGGAGCTGAGGGCCATTTGGCAGAAGTTGCAAAGAAGTTAAATGCCGTGGTAGGGCCGTTCAGCATAGATATAAGATTTGAAGGACTTCACACGGTGAAGGTCTACAGCCTTTCTGGAAATCTGTTGATGACCAAACAAGGTGATGGGCCTGCTCGTTATCCTGTTCGGGATCAGTTGGGCAAAGGCGTATACCTTGTTCGCATTGTAACGCCCAATTTCAATTTAAAACAGAAAATGTTTGTGTACTGATCGGGTTAACTAAATCGCAGTTTTTAAAAGACTATTGGGTCATCGCTAAGCAGCCGCGGTCAGCAAAGCTTCCATGCGTGCCAACACTTGCTTTTCCATATCAACCTGATGGTTAGAGATATAGGTGTGTATGGATTCACGGGCCCAAGGCACCATGGAAAACACCGCTAGGAGATCGTCGTCATTGAATTTCTGCAAAGAGTCATCAAGTCGCATCATCAAGGTTTCCATATCGGCCATAACTCATTCCTTTTTTCAAAGTTTGGACGGTTTTCGGTCCCTATGTGTAACCATCGACATGTATGGCATAAAACATGAGCTTTTAAGCTAGGTCAGTCTCAGGAATGGATAGAATCGGACTGACACTAGATTTGTTTTTTCAGTGTTTGCCTGGTCCGGAAAACTGTTCTGCAAATTCTCCGTAGCCTTCGGTCTCCAGTTTTTCCTTGGGGATAAATCGCAAAGCCGCCGAATTGATACAGTAACGCAGGCCAGTGGGCGCGGGACCATCGGAAAAAACATGACCCAAATGGGAGTTTCCATGCTTACTGCGCACTTCGTCCCGATCCATCCCATGCGACTTATCCTCCGCCTTCTGCAGGTTTTCTGGTTCGAGGGGGCGTGTGAAACTGGGCCAGCCTGTACCGCTGTTGAATTTGTCCTTGGAGCTGAACAACGGCTCTCCCGTGACGACGTCCACATAGATGCCCTCCTTGTGGTTGTCCCAATATTCCCCAGTAAACGCCCTCTCCGTGCCGTTTTTTTGAGTCACCTCGTATTGCTGAGACGTTAACTTTTGTTTTATCACCATATCTGATGGTTTAATATATTTTCGGTTTTCAGCCTGCACTCCGTCATTGTTTTCTGTCACCGGAATGACGGGATATTCCGGATAATCCTTGCCCCAAGTTTTTTCCAGAAAGCCTTCTCGCCCAGATCCCTTGCGGTAGGCATGATACCGAATTGGATTTGTTTTGTAGTAGTTCTGATGATACTCTTCCGCTGGAAAAAAGGACTTGAAAGGAGTTATTTCAGTTGCAATAGGCTGGGAGAATTTATGACTGGCCACCAACCTAGACTGACTTTGCTCTGCCAAACGTTTTTGCTCTTGATTGCGATAGAATATGGCGGGACGATATTGCCGGCCTCGGTCGGCGAATTGCCCGCCCGCATCCGTGGGATTCATAGAGCGCCAAAAAACTTCCATCAAAGTGGCATAGCTGACTTTACTTGGATCATACGTAACATTCACCGACTCTGTATGTCCGGTTTTCCCACTGCCCACGTCTTCGTAGGTTGGGTTGGGTTCGTCTCCGCCACTAAAACCGGATACTACGCTAAGCACACCAGTCACTCTTTCAAAGGGCGGCTCCATGCACCAAAAGCATCCACCTGCGAATGTCGCCTGGGCAGTTTTAACCAAAGGCGGTATGTCCGTAGGCACGGCGCCTTCTAGTTGTCCAGCCGTAGTTAGGGCAAATAAAAGCAGCGCAGGGATCAAAATTGGATAAGAAAAAACGGACCAATGTGAATCAGGATTCATACAGCCTCCTTTTAGTAATGCGGTAAAACAGTAAAGTTGTCAAGAATGTACCAAGATGCCGGGCTCATAGTCGCGCATTGGCGCCAATTTACCCTGGCTTGCTCATGAGTCGCTTAGAGACCTAAAATGTTACACCAGGTTTGCAATGTCCCCGGAAAGCGG
Organism: Fibrobacteria bacterium; assembly: GCA_043732185.1. Lineage (GTDB taxonomy): Bacteria > Fibrobacterota > Fibrobacteria > UBA11236 > UBA11236 > Chersky-265. Next base: position 26,938 of record JAYTHY010000026.1, on the reverse strand, counting down.
GTTTAAACATAAAAGACTTTAAGTTGCACTTCAGGTTTCGCTTCAACCCCCGATTGAGTTCGGTTATGGTACTTGCAACATGCACCCCGCAAGCCCTATGATTGTTCTAACGCTGCCATGTTTTTTTCTTGTATTCCAAAGGGAGAATGAAATGTTCACATGTGCCAAAAGGATTTTAGCCGTGATCGCCTTGGCGTTCTGGCATCCGATGGTTCATGCCATCCCAACTAGATCATTTGATTTGGAGCGCATCCATGGAGAATATCGCAATGGAGATTTCGATAAGGTCATTCAGGATTTGACCAGGTTTTTAAAGTCGGGTCGAAAATGCCTACGAAGCGACAGCATTTTTTTAGAAAAACATCTCGCCGTGGTCTACGCAGCCAATCCTGCCACGCGGGAGCTTGGGCGTTACCATATGCATCAGCTGTTGGATATTTCCTCAAGCGCAGATTTGATTGACATGTTTGTTGGCGAAGAAGTGGACTATGTTTTCGAAAAAGTCCGCAAGGAACATTTCTTAACTGCTGTGGCTCCAAATCCGCAACGACCCCAGCCCAAAGCGCTCTTAGTCTTGCCGGTCCCTATCCAAGTGAAAACAGAAACGCTCCCTATGGCCGAACCCGCTCCTTTTGTAGCAGATGTTCCCTTGGTTAGCGGAAAAGAATCAGATGGCTCTTGGAAAGATTCTGGTGTTTTAATCGGGGCAGGAACGGCATTGGCCTTAGTGGCTTTCACCCTTTATTATGTGGGTTCTCCAAAAGAGCCTCCATCCAAAACTTATGTCATACCTGCCACCACCACTCCTTAAATCTAACGCCTTGGTTCCGAGTGCGCGAACCATGGGATTTTTCTTGCCATTGCGGTTGCTTGGAGTTCTCATCGCGGGTATCGCGCTAACCACATCATGCACATTGAATGACACTTCGGCTGGTGGAACCTATTTCCATTTGGAAGGCAGTCCACAGCTTACAACCTATGAAAGAGTGACAATTGTTTTTGGTGATACCTTGGGTCATGTACAAGATACGTTGTACGACGATTCTCTGCCGTCCCTATCGCGACTCAACCGCTTACCAGTGACGGGCTATCAGGGAGGTACCGTACTTATAGCCATTCATGGTTATAGGAAGGGCGTTCTCGCTTATTCGGAGTCACGTCTGTATGATGGCCGAACGCAGAAAGTGATTGCTCTCAATATAAACAAACCGGATTCCATTGTTCAAATCAATGAGCCTATTCCAAGTGTAGTCTCCACTTTTCAAAAACCGACCCTTAGTGCATTCCCCCATGACACCACAGTGTCCATCAGAGATTCGGTATTGCTTTCTTCTGAAGCGATGGATGCGGATGGAGATTTATTCGCATATGCTTGGGTTTGTTCAGGTGGGACAGGCTCAGTGGATTCGGCTACTATTCAAGGCTCGCGCCAAAAAATACTCTACGGAAAAAGATTTGCACAGCCCGGCAACTACACTTGCACCTTGCGGATTTACGATAGGGGTGGACGAAGATGCGAATCCGCAATATCCATTCACGTAGAACTGGACACACCCAAAGCAGATGCCGGCAAGGATACAACGGTGTTGGCGGGAACCAGGGTCAATTTGCACGGAATGGGCTCGGATGGCTATGGCCCCATCTATGCTGTAGCATGGAAAATCGGAGAGGGTGATTTTGTTCCGGTGACCAAATGGGAGTTATCTACAATAGCCCCGAATTTACCCGGCGATTTGAAGTGCGTTCTCAGGGTGATGGATACGGATAGCCTAATTACCTTGGATACCGTTGTGGTAACCGTGATTTTAAAATAATTCCCGATTCAAAGAGTTGCGATTTTAGGCTATTTTAGGGACGATCTTTAGATTTACAACTGTTCCAGGCTTTGGAAATTATTCAGATTAACTAGATTTCTTCTGCCTATTAACCCTTTCAATACTGGGAATCCCCATGACCTATGTCGTTTCGGACTTGAAAAAGTTGCTGATAGTCTCGTGTACGGTAGCACAATTTTTCGCGACAACTGCAATGGCTGCTTCGAGTCGCAATCCAACTGTTGGAACCAATCCTGCCTCAAATGCTGTTTTGCTGAATCAGAAAGAAATTCATGCCGCCTATAATGAGGGCGACTTTGATAAAGTTTTGCTCTTGATTGGGGACTTCAACCATGCCAATAAGGCATGTTCCCGTGCTGATAGTATTTTCATTTCCAAACATTTGGCAGTTGTCTATTCAGCCAATCCGCAGACGCGTGAAAAAGGCAAATATTTTATGTACCGGCTACTTGAAATGATGCCCTCTGCCGAATTGGTGGACATGTTTGTCAGTGATGAAATCGACCGGATTTTTGACAAGGTCAGAAAGGAATTCGTTTCCAAACAAAGAGGCTTTGGCGTGGATAGCAGTCAGATATCGAGCCCAGAAAAAGCTTCAACCGGTTCTGCTGCATCCTCTAAACAAACAGCAGCAGCCCAATCGCCTTCTGGAAGTGGCGCACGGTCCGTACGTCCTGAGCCCGATTCCTTTTGGAAGCGAAACGCCTTTTGGATCGCTGGTGGAACTGGTGTTGCTATAGCTGGCGTAGCCGCAGTTTTAATTTATTATTCCGACTCCCCGCCACCGACAAAAACCATCGCTATTTCCGCCGGACCTTAGAATTGAACCCATTCGCGTAGAGTTCGCAAACTTTTTTGAAGACAAAGGTGAATATCATGACCATTCCATCAAACTTGAAACGGCTGCTGGACTTGCCTAAAATCGGAATACTGGCTGCCGTATTAGGTCTTTCCATCTTTTGGGCATGCCATATCGATCCCAATAGTGCCCACGAAGAGCTCAAAATCACCGGCGACACAGCCTGGACCAAATGCGACACCGTATTTGTGGTTTTGTTGGATAAGTCCGACAAAGTACTAGACACCATTTTCAATGATCCTTTGCATTCCCTGGATGAATTGGCAAACCTTCCCGCAGACAAGTATCCAGGTGGTACGGCCAAGGTGCACATCTTCGGCAAGAAAAACGGTGCGTCCTGTTTTGATCAAACTCGCACTTTTGACGATACAGGTTCCAAAGTGGTTATTGATACCCTCTCGGCTCCAGATGCCAAAATCCTTTCTGTGGATGTACTACCCACCTCGCTACTCCTGAGCGTTGCGGACAGTGCCGTCTCGGTTACGGCGTCTATCAAGCCGGCGTATGCCGATCAGGCTTTCATTTGGTCCGTTGAAGATGATAAAATCGCCAGCTTGCAATTCCCGAATGGTCCCAATGCCGGTAGAATTAAAATAAAAGGTTTAGCGGCTGGTATAGTGAAGGCGCGGGTGCGTTCCAAAAATGATACGAGCAAATACGCAGAAGTCACCCTTAATGTTGTAACGGGTGCGGTTTCTCTAGTTACTGTGTCACCCGATACTTTACACCTCTATATGGGTGGTCCAGGAGATTCGCTTACCGCTAAAGTGCTACCTGCCGGCACTGACCAAGGCGTGGACTGGACATCAGATAACCTCAATGTCGCAGAAGTCGATGTAAAGGGGCTTGTCACTCCTAAGGGAGAGGGTTCGGCCCACATCCAGGCCAGGTCAAAAGTTCTGGGTAGCCATGGTTCTGCCGTTGTTTTAGTCAAGCGTGACCTGCCTACCTTAACTGTGGATTCGCGATCCGGGGCTGCCACTAATGTGCCCATTGAATTTTCCGCCAGAGCCGTGCAGGAATTTGGAACCATAACCCTATTTAAAATGGACTATGACGGGAATGGAAAATGGGATGACTCCCTTACCGGACCATGGTCAGGAAACATCGTCGACTTGCCAGTAGTTTCTCACTCCTATCCTGTGCTAGGAGATTTTGTGGCGAAGTTCCTGGTACGCGATGGCGAGGGCAATGAAGCCATAGCTTTGGTCTCTTTGAGCATCGGAAATCAAGCTCCGCAAATTTTAAACATCAGCAAAGACACTACAATTTCCATCAAGGATTCCCTAAAATTGTTCGCCAAAGTCAAAGACTTTGAAGGAAAAGTGGCCTGGTCCGGTTGGGATTTCGAAGGCGATGGCATCTTTGACGATTCCATCACCACGGCGGATTCTGTAGTCGATATTATTTTTGGACACAAGTATTTAGCAGTTGGAATTTTCAATGCTGTGCTTAAAGTGAAGGACGATGTCGGCAAAACCCGTTTGGACACAGTCAAAGTGCATGTCATCCTCGATCCGCCAGTGGCAGATGCCGGAAATGATACTACCGTAATGGCTGGTACCTTTGTTGAAGTTCATGCCAAGGGCACGGACAAATACGGCTCTCTCACCAAGCGCGAAATCCAAATTGGGTCCGGCGCATTCCTGGTGCTTTCCAAGCAGGATACCTTAATACGACCACCTGTTGAAACGGGAAAGTTCAATCTGATTGTGCGGGTTACCGATGACGATGGGAATAGCGCCCTGGACACCATGGTGGTCACGGTCAGCACCCCCATTCTGTCCAATAACAGTTTGGCCAGTCTGATTCCATCGGTCGGTTCCCTTACGCCTTCCTTCAAGGCCGTCACATTATTGTATTCGGTAGTTGTGGCTTTTACGGATAGTCAACTTACCATCAAGGCCACGCCAGCCGATTCGGGAGCCAAGATGGCCATCAACGGCAAGCCCACGGCGGCAGGCGTGTCTTCGGATCCCGTCAGTGTATTGGTTGGAACTACCGTAAATGTCTTCCAAATTGTGGTGACGGCCCAGGATGGCACGCAACTTACTTATGGAGTTTCCGTCACTCGTGCTCCAAACGCAGAAGCCCAGCTGAGTAAGCTGGAAGTCCCATGGTTTGTATTCAAACCTGCTTTTAATTCTGAAACATTGGATTATACGGATACCGTAGGCAACGACGTCTCTTCCCTTACCCTTAAGGCAACGGCGAGTGCTGTTGGGGCCAAGGTTGCAATTAACGATATCAACTATCCATCGGGCACCAACTCCAGTCCTTTGGCTTTAATTGTGGGGAGCAATAAGATTTACATCAAAGTCACTGCGCAAGACGGTAAGACCACCGCAACATATTCATTAAGTGTGGTGCGCAGAGCGAAGCTCTTGGTCTTCCGAAAGCTTGGGCTCGCGCTGCCAGTTGAAACGTTTACACTGGAGGCCCCGCTTGGTAGCCTTGTGAACATTTCTGCACCAGACACTTTAGGCTTCACTTTTTCAAAATGGACGTTCTCGAATGGCACAGGTGTATTCACGGATTCCACGGCTAAATCCACCAAGGTTACAATCACGAGTCCGACTGTTTCAGTCACAGCAAAATTTGATACCACCACTTATATCATCAGTAGCAGTGTCGGTACGGGTGGAACCATTACCCCTGCTTCGAAAATTGTGAATCATGGGATGAATTTCATCGCGACGGTAACTCCAAATTTCGGTTACCGGGTTCTCACCTTCACGGACAATGGTAAACCTAGCCTGGATCCGGCGAAGGTCAGCGGATTCATCGACACCATTAAATCTGTTACGGAATCCCACATTCTGGCAGCAACCTTCGTACGTATCTACACCTTGACAGCAACTTCCACAAACCCGACCATGGGTACGATCGTTCCAGGTCCAAAACCAATCGTGGTCGATTCCGGAACCAACCAGACTTTTTCCCTGCAATCCTTAGTCAAAGGACAGTACGCAAAAATTCTCTCTGACAATACAGCCGATGTGGTGGCGAGTTTGCAAGGGGATCCCCTAGGTGCTTCTACGTACACCTTATTGGATATAAAGGCCAATCACATTATTTCCACTACTTTCGCCATTAAAACCTTTACCATTAGCACTAAAGGTCAAGATAAATTACGGGGCACCGTCACTCCTGAATTGCCTTCGGTAAATTATGGAGGTAATGCCATAGTCTTTATTCAACCGGCCAAGGGATACCGTGTTCTAACCGTGACGGATAATGATGTCGATGTTTTCAAGATCGCTCAAGACCAAAATTTCAATTATGTCATAAATTCAGTCACCGAGAACCATGTTATCATTGCGACCTTTTTGCGGACCTATACTTTGACCGGAATCACCAACAACGAAAAATTGGGAGTGGTTTCTCCGGCGGCCTTAATCGTCGATTCCTTGACCAGTCAGGACTTTACTATGTCCGCAGCAGCCGGCCAATATATAACTGCCTTTACAGACAATACAAAAAATGTAATCGACAATTTGGTAAACAATGTTCCGGGCGATAAGTCAACCTATACGCTTAAGGAAATCACTGAAGACCATACGGTTTCCGCAACCTTTGCTCAGAAAACGTACACATTGACTGTGAACGGCACAGATGTTTGCATCAAATATATTTGCCCTCCAGGCCAATTTTGCTTGATTCAATCATGCCCGGTGGCGGCAACTCAAGCTACCAGGGTGATAAACTATGGGAATACGCTTCAGTGGACAATCGCAACTGCGGCTTCTTCGGCTACAGGGTTGCCATTTTCAGGTTGGACGGGTTCAGTTGGGGCATCAGGAAACCCAGCAACCATTGGGCCAGTAACCAGTGACCTGACTTATTCGGCGAGTTATGGGTTTATTATCCTCCCCCGTTGTCCACCAATCTGTGGCCCAGGAGTAGACCCAATTATTAAATAACCAAGGAATTCAGTGCCGCCCGCATGGCTTGACCGGATTTCTCCAGGATTTCCGGTGAATGCGCGGCGGATAGGAATGCCGCCTCGAATTGGGATGGCGCAAGATACACACCTTGATCGAGCATGGCCTGAAAGTACCGTCCATAGACTTTTGTATCCGCTTTAAGCGCAGAGTTGTAATCCCGTACGGGTTCAGAAGTAAAAAATAACGTCAGCAACGGTCCTACCCGGTTGATAGTCCACGGAATCGAAGATTTCTGCAAGGCCGCTCGTATATCCGCCTCCCATGCATCTGCGCTCTTATACAGATTGGCATAGAAGCCCGGCTTGCGAAGCTCCTTCAGTACGGCCAAACCGGCAGCCGTAGCAAGGGGGTTACCTGCCAAAGTTCCTGCCTGATATACGGGACCAACCGGACTTAGTAGTTCCATGATGTCGGAACGGCCTCCATAGGCGGCCAGGGGCAATCCGCCCCCGAGGATTTTTCCTAGGGTAGTCAAATCGGGCGAGACTCCGTACAAGCCCTGCGCGCCGGCCAAGCCAAGCCGGAAACCCGTGATCACCTCGTCGAATATGAGCAGGGTTTTTTGGCCGTCACACAGGTCGCGAAGGCCTTGCAAAAATCCTGGTTCGGGGACGACCACGCCCATATTACCGGCTACAGGTTCTACGATGATGGCGGCGATTTCTTCAGCATAGGCTTCAAATAATTCGCGGACGGAATCCAAATTGTTGTATTCCGCCAGCAAAGTGTCTTGGGCTGCGCCTTTAGTGACACCGGGGCTGGAAGGATGCCCAAATGTCATGGCGCCGGAACCGGCTTGGATAAGAAAGCTGTCACCGTGGCCATGGTAACACCCACGGAACTTGACAATTTTTTCGCGGTGGGTAAAGCCTCGGGCCAATCGGACTGCACTCATGGTGGCCTCCGTACCGGAACACACTAGGCGGACTTTTTGAACGGACGGAACGCAATCGCGAATGGCTTCTGCTAATTCGGTTTCCGCTTCCGTACAGGCTCCAAAGCTAGTGCCTTTCTGGGCTGCCTGCACCACAGCTTCTATTACGGTGGGATACGCATGCCCTAAAATCATGGGTCCCCAAGAGCCGACGAAATCGATGTATTGGCGGCCGTCAGCGTCTACAATATACGGCCCTTTTGCCGACTGGATGAAAATGGGAGAGCCACCCACAGATTGGAATGCGCGCACGGGTGAATTGACGCCGCCGGGAATGACTTTGCTGGCGCGGGCGAATCGAGCTTCGTGGGATCGGGAACTCATTGGGGCACTTCCTTGTTCTTCTTAAGGGTCTTGGTTTCCGTGTCGATCAAAAGGTTCCGCAAGGCATCCACCAATCCTTGGCTATCGGCGGTAACGGCTTCATGCACCGTCTCCACACCGTGTTTGCGAAGGGCTTCGGAGGAAGACGGTCCAATGGAAATGGCAGGCAGCTTTTTTGACTTGCCCAGGTGAGCGGCTTGATCCGGCGCTGCGGCAAAGAAATTGTCTACCGCCGACCCGGAACAGAAGAGTACGGCAGCTGCTGTAGGGCATTCCTCAATCAGACGTTCACCTGCCGATGCCGGAAGTCCGGGTTTATAGACTGGAATATTGTCGATTACCACTGCACATTTTTTAAAGTTTTCGGGGTCGAGCCTTGTCAAGGCTGAGCAGGGATGGAGCCAGCGCTGCGCAAAGACCATTCCCGTAGAACCACCGTTTAAAGCTGCCTCGCGCGGATACTCCTTCAGAAAACCGGCCACTGAAGCGTCTTGAGGGAAAAATGCGACCTTACCGCCTAACCCTTCCACCAAGTGTCGGCTTTTTCCGCCTACCAGATAAAATGGTTTTTGCACCCAGGCTTCAAAGTCCTCATCCAATCCAGCATGCATCTGGCGAAGGCCGTTGGGACTGGATAGAAAAATTCCGGTATAACCCGAGGCTTGCAACTTGAGGATTTTTCTCAGTCCATCTTCCAAAGGACAAATTTCAACCAGCGGTATTTCAACCGGCACGAAACCAGCTTGCACTAGCATTTGGCTCAGTTCCTTATTCTGGCCAATGGGGCGAGTATTGAGAACCCGGGTCAAGTTTTAATCCTTCCGGTCGATTGGCTGTCCGCCAGTCAACAAATAGTGTTCGGGGAGGTCATGGGGTAAGGGAATGCTTTTATCTTTACACTCCGCTACCATCCGGCAGGCCACTTCTTCAATCAATTCTTCCGCATCTTCTGCGGAGGCAGATTGCTCCACGCGAACCATTTTCCCGGTAGCTGGATTTCCAAGCACTGCCAGCATACGCAGTCCATCACCATGGGGGTATACGTGTGCGGCCATGGGCACTTTACAGCCCCCTCCGATGCGCTTCATAAAAAGCCGCTCCAGAGTGACGGCCACGCCCGTCATATCATCGTGCACGGCCGATAGGAGTTTGCGGGTACGCGCATCCTTCTCCCGGCATTCCAATCCGAGCGATGCCTGACCAATGGCCGGGATCATATCCTGCAAGGAAAAGTAATGGGTGATGTCTTGCCCTCGACCCAGTCGCTTGAGGCCCGCTGCCGCCAATATCACACCCTGCAATTCCCCGCTCGTAACCTTGGCAACGCGTGTATCCACATTGCCTCGAGCCTCAACGTATTTGAGATCCGGCCGCAGAGCCTTAAGTTGAAGAATGCGACGAGGGGATCCCGTGCCTATCACGGAACCGGCTGGAATATCACGAAATTTCGTTCCTTTGGAAATGAAAACGTCGCGCGGGTCTTCCCGCTCCGGAAACGCTGTCAGCATCAGACCCTCTGGCTCATCTTCCGGTACGTCTTTGAGAGAGTGCACGGCAAAGTCGATGGTGCCTGCCAGCAACGCCGCTTGCAACTCCTTTACGAAAACGCCCATACCCGGAAAGGCATTGAGACGCGTTTTCTGATCCATATCTCCAACGGTTTTGATGATTTCCAGACGCACTTCCAGCCCTTTATGCGCTTTGCTTAAAGCCGCTGCCACCATTTTGGATTGAGTGAGCGCAAGAGTGCTGCCTCGTGTTCCCAGGACAAGGGTACCCGTGGATGTGGGCGTGTCAGTTTTTTTCATGTGAACTTTCTTTCTGGGCCAGGGCAAAGAGCATTCCGGCAAAGTAACTGGCACGTTTCCCATCCCCTTCTTCGGCTAATTGTTTTAAGCGGGTAGTGGGTTCATGCAAGAATTTATTCAGAAGGCTTCGTCCCATGGCTTCCATGTGCTGCCGAGTTTCTTCCGATTGGCCTATGGCCCATTTGGCAATTTCCTTTTCCGCTATCGAGTGGTATTTTTCCCTCAGGTTGCGGATAGTGGGAACGATGTCAAGGCTTTGGAACCAGCCTTCCAGTTGGTTGATTTCCACATCAATGATTTCCATGGCCTTTTGCGAGGCATTTTTTCGAAGGGAAACATTTTCATTGACGACGTTTTTCAAATCGTCGATCGTGAATAAAAAGGCATTGTCGATGTTACCGGCGGCGGGATCGATGTCCCTGGGGGCGGCAATATCGATCAAAAACAGGGGCTTGCCATGCCGCTGACGCACAGCTTCCTGGACCTGGGCTTTGGAAATGATGATATCCGGCGCACCTGTGGCCGAGACGACGATGTCGCAATGCATCATTCGCTTGTCCAGCTCGGACAATTGACACAACTCTCCACCGAATCCGGCTGCCAGCTTTTGCGCCGTAGCCAAAGTGCGGTTGAAGAAAATGAACTTGGTGGAACCGGCCTTATGCAAATGGGCCGCGGTCAATTCCCCCATTTCGCCTGCGCCTACAACGCCGACGGTTTTCCCGCGCAGGTCACCGAGCACCTTTTTGGCGAGCTCCACGGCGGCATAGCTGATGCTTACGGCGCCTTCGTGGATGGTGGTTTCCGTGCGGATGCGCTTGCCTACACGGATGCCGGTTTGGAAAAGGTGGTTGAGATAAAAATCCGCGCAACCATGTTCGGTGGCTAGGCGGTACGCTTCTTTAATTTGTCCAAAAATTTGCATTTCACCCAGAATCATACTGTCCAGCGATCCAATGACCCGGAAGAGGTGCCGGAAGGCATCGGTATGCGTATAGAAATAACCATGGTTCCGGAGTTCGTCCTCACTTACCCCTTTGCTTGCCCCCCAGAGAGCTTCCACTTGAACCCGATTTTGAACGGGTTGATCGGAAATGGCGTAGACTTCGGACCGGTTGCAAGTGGAGAGTACGACGACTTCGCGTATGCCAGGCACAGCCAGAAGGCCCCGACTGAAATCGGGCAGTTCCGTTTCCGAAAAAAGCAGACGATCGCGCAAGGCCACGGAGGCCGTTAAATGATTGGCTCCCAGAACAAAAACCTGAGGCGTGCCCATATCAGTTTACAAACCCGTGAGCGCCAATAAGGTTGGTCAATAACAGTACTGCAAATCCGACCAAAATCAGTAAGGCATGGATGCGACCACGCAAGCCAAAAAGTCGACGGGAAAATCCGGCCACCAAGAATACGGCTAGCACCAAATAAATCCCCAATTCACGTAAAGTCATTCCAGCTAAACCATCTTTGCGCACCCACCAAATGCCGATAATGGAAGCCATGACCATGGTGGTGCTGCCAAGGAAGGACCAATTGGCCGATAATTTATCAAGCTTATCCAGCGGGGGCAGTTTGCGAAAGGCAATGTCAAAATTTTTGTTCTTCAGCCGGCTATGTAGCACCAGATAAAGCCCCGCTAAAATGGAAGCCATACTGAAACAGGCATAGGAAGCCAAGCTGGCCAGGATATGAAAAACAAGCAACGAGCTGCGCAATTGGGGCGGCAAAGCATAGTCCGGCTTAAGCAGAAAAACGGCCGCCACGACACAAAGGGTTGTCGGCAGCAGGGTGAAAAGGCCTAAGCGACGGGTATCCGCGAGCCATTCTGAAATATAATGGATGATGCCCAGAATCCAGGCCATAAAGAGCAAGCCTTCACCAACCGTGCCGAGTGGGCAGCGCTTAAGCGAAGCGCCAATTGTGACGAGTAGAACCGTCTGCAGTAGTAGGGATACGCTGAGTCCTAGTTGCGCTTTGCCCGCAAAGCGGTTTTCTTCCTCGGAGAAAAAAAGCTGCGCATACACAATTGTGGTGACCAAATAGGCCAAAGGAACCAGGATGCGTAGAAAGTCGATAGCCAGTTGCATCGCGTATTTGAAAACGTAGCAAGGGCCAGCTTATTTGGCCATTTAAGACCTAGGCCCAAGCAATCAAATTACATGCCGGGAATACCCAATCCTTTGGTCAAGCCACCCATTTTGTTCTGGGACTCGGCCTCTACTTTGGCCTTGGCTGCATTGAATGCGGCCATAAGTAGGTCTTCTAACGCTTCCACATCCTCAGGATCGACCGCGTCTTTTGAGATTTTGATGGACTGCACTTCGTACTTACCATTCATTGCCAATTTGACCGAACCACCCCCGACATCGGCTTCAAAGATGGCCTCCTCCAATTCGCTTTGAACCTTGGCCATTTTTCCTTGCATCTTTTGCATTTCTTTCATCATCTTTTGCATGTTCATGGCATTTTCCTTTGATTATAGCCTAGGTGAGGGATCGGCCTTCGAATAAGTCAAAAATGTAATTTACAATGGGATTCTGCATGGGGTCATTGGCACCATACAACAGTTGCACGCCTTCTTTGTAGCCATCGGCAGCGGGGATTTCTTCACTGTAGAATGGGGTTCCAAAGATGGGAGCGGTTGGCAACTTTGAGCATAAAAAAGCTTTAAGCGATTTCTCGAAATCACTGTTGTTCACAATCCGCCCATAGGCCTGCTTATCCCAAAAAGCCACCCGTAACTCTGGTGTGTCCTCACCTTCACATTCTAGTCGCGACTGCAATAGATGGGAGCCCAACTGGGGGTGTGCGGCGATAAATTCCCCGAGTAGCCTGGGCCAAAGCGCTGGCAATTGAGAAGCGGATGCTTGGAGTGGTACTTCCGCTTGGAGTGGCAATTCCGGAATGGCGCAAGCTTCTGCGGTTACGTCTGGATCCCGTCCATAGGCTTCTTCCATTTGAAGATCAAGGTCCTCTTCATATGGGGCAAGTGGTTCTGCAGCCTCTAAGGTTAGAGTTTCAACTGGACTTTTTTTTTTAAGGTCCAAGGACATTTCCTGCGAATCCAAATCCATTGGTTCGGATGTCTGCTGTCCGTTATTGGGAGGCGGCAGCGACGATGCCGGGCTGGCATGCAATGGAACGGGTGTTGGCTGGGCCTGCGTAGGTAGGGCAGGGGCCGAAAAATCCTGACCCAGGATCTGCGACAATGTCACGACGCGATCCAAACTGGCCATGCGGGCAAAACCCAGTTCAATTGCCAAGCGAGGATTGGCGGAGGTTCTCATCTGAGCAAGTAAATCTGAAATAAGTTTTGCGAAACGGATGATGTCGCCATCCCGTAGTTCCGGGGCCATGACACTCAGCTCCGCATAACGGGTTTCGCTCAGCCCCAAGGCCGTGGCACTTACGCCTTGCCGGGAAAAAAGCACGTTGCGGCAGTATTCGCCAAAGGCCACCAAGAAGTCCATGGATTCAATGCCTTCTTGGTGTGCTTCTTGGATAGCACCAAAACAGGCTTTCTGATCATGTCGAATGAGCGCAGCGAGCAGTCCATCAAACAGTCCTTCGCGCGGCAGCCCGAGCACCTTGCGTGCGGCGGATAATGAAAGATCGGCACCGGAAAAGGCATAGACTTGATCGAAAAGGGACAGTGCGTCCCGCATGCTGCCATCGGCTTTGCGAGCAATGGCCTCCAAAGCTTCGCGCTCCGGGCGGATGGCTTCCTGGGAACAGATGTACTCAAGTCGTTCGCGTATATTGGCTTCGGATATGCGTTTGAAATCAAAACGTTGTACCCGTGAGAGAATGGTATGCGGCAGCTTTCCAGCTTCCGTCGTGGCAAAAATGAAAATCACATGGGGGGGTGGCTCTTCCAACGTCTTGAGCAGGGCGTTGAACGCGGACTTGGAGAGCATGTGCACTTCATCGATGACATAAATCTTGTACGTCCCGTGCATGGGGGCATACTTGACCTGCTCGCGCAGATCACGAATATTGTCGACGCTGTTATTGGACGCCCCGTCGATTTCCAATACATCCATGGAATTTCCGGCATTGACGGCCTTGCAATTGTCGCAGACATCACATGGAATTGGGGTTGGACCCTTACCACAGTTCAAAGCCTTGGCTAGAATGCGTGCGGAAGTGGTTTTACCCACACCGCGAGTGCCCGTAAACAGATAGGCATGGGAAATTCTTTTTCCTTCAATTGCATTCCGGATGGTTTGGGCGATGTGATCCTGGCCTACCATTTCCTCAAAATTTTTGGGCCGCCACTTTCGGGCCATGGCTAGGTATGCCATCAGGGCCTCCGGCTACGGTTGGCAATTTCCAAGTTGACCACCATGGTCACTTCGTTGCCAATTTCGTTATAGGTCATTTCATCGAATGCATAACGCGCCATCATGATGCCGCGTCCATTGCGGTTGAGAATATTTTCCTTGTTCTTGGGATCCGGTAAGGACCGCCAGTCGAATCCATTTCCTTGATCCCCAACAAAGTACTCGATGCGCTGCAAATCGGGAAAGATGCGGGAACGAATGGTTACCACGCGATCCTTATAAGGCTCTTTCTGGGAGCGCTCAATGGCCAAGGGAAAGAATCGGGAAGCCTTTAGGGCCGTACTTTTTTCCTCGAAGCTGATACCAAGATTGCCATGCTCTACAGCATTGTTGATTATTTCCGCAAGTCCCAAAATAATATGGTAGCGATGTTTTTCGTGTAACGGTAGCGCACCATCCACAAGGCTTTTGGAAACATGCATGACCAGGGAAAAATCATTCGGCATGATAAGCGTACGCTCCTCATACTTCATGGCAAAGGGATTATACGTGTCCGTACTGTTGGCCAAGATTTTTTTCAAGTTATGCGCGAGGTCTCCCGGTTGAAAAGGAGACTCCAAGCAGGCAAAGGTTCCGGCCTGGAGGAGGCTAATGACCAAATCTTGATGTCCCTTGCCGACTAATGCCAAGAGCGGAAGATTGGGGAACTCCAGCCTAATCTTGCGCACCACTTCCAAGGGGTTGGATTTGATTTGCGCTATGTTGAATGCAAAGGCCAGCGTTTGCCCCTGTGACAATTGCCTGAGCGCATCGTCGATATTGAAAGCCGCTTGCATGGCTAAATCATGACTCAGGACGATAGAACGAAACATTTCCTGAACGGTTTCGTCAGGCTCCAGCAAAAGTAGAGTGTTGTTTTCCAAGCTCATGAACGGATCCAAATTTAGTTCACATTAGAGGTACGGACTACTGGGAATCCGCAACAATCTCACTGAGGATCTACACCCGGTTCTGGCGATTCTGCCTCGGAATCCCCGTCCTGGGCCTGAATCGGGTTCGCTTTCAGCTTGTCGATAATAAGGCGCATTTGCTCAGGATGCGCCAAATACCTTTTCCGGCAATATTCACAGTGGAGTTCGATGATTTCTTTGCGAATGCAAATATCTTCCAACTCGGTTCGCGGAAGTCCGGTTAAAGCCTTCATGACCCCGGCCTCGGAACAGGGGCAAAAAGCGGTGACGGGAATTTCTCGGTGGATGGTAGTTTTAAAGGGGCCCGCAAGGTCAGCGAGCAACGCGTTCAAATCTAAGCCGTGACCCGGGCGGTAGTAAGTCGTAAGGCTGGGTAGGCTAAGAATAACTTGTTCCATGATTGCTAAGGTTTTTTCGTCTGCCTTGGGAAGGGCTTCTACCAGATACCCGCCACAAAATTCCAACCTTGCTCCAGTCGGATCCGATTTGGCTTTTATTCCGACCGCTGACTTTGTCTGTTCGCTTTGAAGCAAATAGAATGCCGTGGTGGCACCGATATTATCGGAGGGCATTTCCACTATTCCTTCCGACACTCGGAGGCCTTGTTCATTCAGCTTTCGCACCGTCATCAATTGCGGTGAAAGCAAGGGTTCAAAATCTCCGATTCCACGGATTTCTTCGGTAGGTATCATGCCCCGCACCAAGCCTAAAGGTGTAGCATCAGCTGTGACCATTGACAAATCGCCGGAAAACTGGAATTTGACCTGCGCCGTTCCATTGCTCTTAAGCCCAGAAGCCAGTAGCAAAGCAGAAGCGATAGTTTCGCCCAAAAAGATACGCGCGAAGGCATGGGCTCCATGAAATCCGCCGATGGTATTGGCTGCTTCTGTGGCATCCACTAAAACAAAGCGGAGTTCTGCAACTTCACCGGTGGCTCGGATGATTCTATCGGACATGTTCGTGGCGCCCTTTGCTACTTTTATATAAACGGTATGGATAAAATATGAAAAGGGTCCTATTACTTCTATCGCCCGGTTTTGAGGAAATGGAGGCTGTCGCGCCATTGGACCTATTACGCCGAGCCGGTATAGAAGTTGTTACAGCTGCCGTAGGACCGGAAATCCTGGTCAGAGGAAGCCATGGCATTCAAATTTTAGCCGATTCGCGATTCGAGGATTGTCAGGTATCCGATTATCAGATGGTGATTTTGCCAGGGGGGCCGGGCGCAGAAAGTATGCGAAAAGATGTCCGGGTACTGGCAATGCTCAAACGCGCGCATGCATTAGGCATCGCAATGGCCGCTATTTGCGCGGCTCCGCTGATCCTGGCTGAAGCAGGCGTGACCGGGGACCGAATAGTAACCTCCTTTCCATCAGTACAAAGCAAAATGACCGGACTTATCGGTGCCTATTCCCAAAATAGAGTCGTTGTCGATCAGGGAATCATTACTTCCCGTGGAGCTGGGAGTGCGGAAGAATTCTCTCTCGCGTTGATTGAATTTTTAATCGACGACGCAGCCGCAGAAGCCGTTCGCGAAAGTATTTTGGCTCGCCAACCCGGCTTGCCTTCCTAAAGTCGCCGATGGCATTGCTATTGTTTCTATGATGCCAGCTTGGATTTATCCCTACTTAGGCGCGTTTCTCATTGGATTGTCAAAGGCGGGTTTCGCTACCGGCCTCGGTATGCTCACAACACCAATGCTGGCTACTGCTGTTCCAGCCAGGCAGGCCATTGGAATTATCTTGCCGCTCCTCATATTCGCCGACTTTCTGACCCTTTCCTTCTTTAGAAAAACGTGGAGTCTCGTTCTCATCAAGTTTCCCATGGCTGGGGCGCTAATTGGAATTTCCTTAGGCATGTTCTTGGTTTCCAGTATATCTGAAAAAATGTTGCGAACTTCAATTGGGGCTACTGCATTGGTCCTCACGCTTCTGCTAATCATCAGAAATATCTGGTATCCAAGCAGAGTGTACCAGCCGACACCTTGGGAAGGGGTGCTCGTTGGAGTCGCGGCCGGTTTTTCTTCTACCATTTCTCATGGCGCAGGCCCTATCATGGCTATTTTTTTTATGGCTCAAAAAACTGAAAAGGGCGTTTTTGTTGCCTCAAATGCCATTTTCTTCACCATGGTCAACCTTGCCAAATTCGGCCCCTATCTTTATTTCGGACTCATAACCAAAACCACCCTTATCCAAGACCTGCGATATATTGGACTCATTCCCATTGGAGTAGTAGTGGGATGGTTGGCAAATCGTGCGCTACCTCAAAAAGCCTTTGAATACCTTGTATACCTACTGCTCTTAATGACTTCCTGGCAGCTGCTAACCCATTAAATCGACGGCCAAAGTTCACGTCTTTGGCTATAGTATCGAATACGACTTTCCGGACGAAAGGTCTTGCTCGACATGAATTATTGGATCGTGAGCTCAATCATGGGTCTCCTATGCAGTGCCGTTTTCCTATGGCTCTGGCAAAAAGGCTTACGTTTAAATCGCCAAAAGCTCAGTACAGCAGAAGCCAAAATCAACGCCTTAACTGGCGAAGCGATCATATTGTCCCAGGCACTGGCCATAGCCCAAACTGAAAACACTTCCTTAAAAACCCAGGACCAATTCGATCGACTGGAGTCCAAACGACAGTTACATCGCAGTGAGGAGCGCTACCGGGCACTCGCCATGGAAAGCCCCATTGGAATTTGGAATATTCGATTGGATGGCACCACACTATTCATCAATCCCGCTATGGCGACGATATTGGAATTGGATACTCCTGCTGATTTAATGCAGACCGAAATCAGCTACCAGGATTTCTTTACTCCTGAGAGTCAAGCCATCATACTTCGGGAAAATACCAAACGCTCCTTGGGCATCCATTCCAAGTATGCTGTGGAAGTCATAGGCCGCTGGGGAAAACGAACGCGTATGGTGGTTTATGGAACCGCAGTGCTTAGTCAGGATGGGATAGTGGAAAGTTTCATGAGCACTTTCCTCGACATAACCGAGCAGAAGCGAGAAGAGGAGGCGCTGCGGCAATCGGAGGAAAGACTACGGGTAGCGGCTGAATGCGGCAATGATCTCATTTATGAATGGAATCTCTCCTCTGGAAAAATCGAGTGGTTCGGTCCGGTGGAACAGCGATTGGGATTTACCAAATCAGAAATTCCGGTTACGCGGGAAGCCTTTGAATTGCTTATTCATCCCGAGGATAGGCGTGAGATGATCACATCCATGGAGCGTCACTTGCGTTTTAGGGAGCCATTTCTTCAGGAATACCGCATTCATTGTAAAGACGGCAGTTATCGACGCTGGTCCGAACGGGGCACAGCATTATGGGATTTGTCCGGTCGACCAGAAAAATGGATTGGCTCTGCTTGTGACATAACGGATGTCCGGCGTGCCGAGCAGGCGCTGCGCACCAGGGAAGATCAGCTCAAGCAGTCCCAGAAGTTGGAAGCCGTGGGGCGTCTGGCTGGCGGCATTGCCCATGACTTTAATAATTTGCTGGCCGCCATCATGGGTTACTGCGAATTGATGCTCATTCGATTGGAACCGGATCACATGTGTCGGCGAGAAGTAGGCGAGATCCTTAACGGCAGCGATCGTGCAGCGGGACTCATTCGTCAGCTATTAGCCTTTAGTCGGCAGGAAATTCCCCAGCCTAAAGTCATTCAACCGAGTTACATCATCAAATCCATGGAGAGCATGCTAAGGCATATCTTGGAAGAAAACTTCCAGCTTCGCATTCAATTGGACGAGGAGATGGGTCGGGTACGCATGGATCCGGTTCAGATGGAGCAAGTGCTCATGAACTTGCTTCTAAATGGCCGAGATGCCATGCCCAAGGGTGGAACCTTGGTTATCAAAGCCGGGAATGTTGAACTCAAAGGGGATGTGCCCGGAGCCTATGGCCATGTTCTGCCAGGCTCTTATGTTCGTGTATCGGTAACCGATTTTGGTCTTGGCATAGATACCGAACATTTGCCGCATATTTTTGACCCATTCTACACCACCAAGGAAAGGGGTAAGGGCAACGGACTCGGCCTATCGACAGTATATGGGATCATCACTCAGAATCAGGGGTGTGTGTCGGTGGAAACAACCGTATCCAAAGGAAGCACTTTTACAGTTTATCTTCCGCAAACCGAGGAAGCGTTGGCTAAGGAAGTGGAGATTCAAAAAGCCCTTCGCGAATCCTCGATGATGCCAAAAACCATTCTGCTGGTTGAAGACGACGAAGGGGTGAGGTCAACGCTGAAAAATCTATTGGAAGGAAAGGGATTCGTGGTCTTGGAAGCGCGGCATGGCAAAGAGGCTATGGCTTTGGTCGATCAATATGGATTACCCATTCACTTTTTGCTCACAGATGTGTTGATGCCGGAAATGGGAGGCAAAGAATTAGCAGACGTGCTCTCGATCACTATGCCTGGTTTGCAGGTATTATTCATGTCCGGGTATACGCAGGACTCCGCATTCAAGAACGAAGTTACCCAAGGAAATCGAGCCTTCATTCAAAAGCCTTTTACGGTAGGAGAGCTCATCGCCAAGATGCGCGAGGTTTCCGTTTAGTTACGGTTCTTCGCAAGGCAATTGTGCATAGTCGATGAGCGCGGTAATGCTTGGATGGTCGCCGCATACAGGGCAAGCGGGATCGCGTTGGCCCCGACTCTCCCTAAAGCGCATGGACATAGCATCATAAATGAGCAGTCGATCCGTAAGCAAATCACCTTTACCTAAAATGAATTTCATGGCTTCCGTGGCCTGAATGGTGCCCAGCGTTCCCGCCACCACGCCCAAAACACCCGCTTCGGCGCAGCTTGGGACAGCACCCGCCGGTGGCGGTTCGCGGAATAGGCAGCGATAGCAGCGGCTTTTACCAGGCACCACGGTCATGGCCTGGCCTTCAAAGCGAAGGATTCCGGCGTGGGAAAAAGGTTTTCCGAGTAGAACACACGCATCGTTTATAAGAAATTTTGCGGCGAAATTATCCGTGCCGTCCAAGACAAAATCATAGGCGGGAAGGATGTCCATTGCATTGCCGGCATCGAGAAACACCTCGTGTTCCACCACCGTAACATCTGGGTTAATTTGGGCGATTTTTTCCTTGGCGGATTGCAACTTGGATCGTCCTGTATCCGCAGTGAAATGGATGATCTGGCGCTGCAAATTGGATTCGTCCACCACGTCCGCTTCTACGATTCCTATGGTTCCAATACCTGCCGCAGCCAAATAGACCAAAGCCGGCGATCCCAAACCACCGGCGCCGACTACCAGTACCTTGGCGGCCGACAGCTTTTGCTGGCCTTTGAATCCCACCTCGGTGAGTATCAAGTGGCGCATATAGCGCCTCATCTGGTGTTCGGTGAAAATCGGCATAGTGCGTCTTTTTAATTGGCCTGATAGAGCGGCGTGCTCAAGTAGCGCTCACCGGAATCGCAGGCCAGTGTCACTAAGGTGCGGCCGGTTGATTCAGGACGTTTTCCGATTTCAAAAAGGGCTTTGACATTGGCGCCTGTGGAGATGCCTGCCAGAATACCTTCTTCGCGGGCAAGTCTCCGGGTCATTTCCAATGCTTCTTCATTCGTCACCTTGATGATTTCGTCATAGATTTTCACATTGAGCACCTTGGGAATAAAGCCGGCTCCGATGCCTTGGATTTCATGCCAGCCAGGCTTCCCGCCCCCTAGTACGTTGGATGCCGCCGGCTCCACGGCAACAATACGCACGGCCGGGTTCCTGCTTTTGAGCACTTCGCCAACGCCTGTTATGGTGCCCCCGGTGCCTACGCCGGCCACAAATACGTCCACCTTGCCAGCCGTATCTTCCCAGATTTCTTCTGCGGTCCAGCGCCTATGGGCTTCTGGATTAGAGGGATTGTCGAATTGCTGCGGCATGAAACAATCTTTGCGACTGCGCACAATCTCCTTGCCCTTTTCGATAGCTCCACTCATGCCTAAGTGGGCGGGTGTCAAAACCAGTTCGGCTCCATAAGCTTGCAGAAGATTACGTCGTTCCACACTCATGGCTTCCGGCATCACCAAAATGGATTTATAGCCCCGTACGGCGGCGATCCAGGCCAAGGCTATTCCAGTATTTCCACTGGTGGGTTCGATGATGGTCATACCCGGTTTTAGTTTTCCGGTTTTTTCCGCTTCTTGAATCATGTGCAGGGCGATTCGATCCTTGACGGAACCACCGGGATTGCGTTGATCGAACTTAAGCAAGAACAAGGCTTTCTGGTTTGGAACAACTTTGTTGAGCCGCACTAACGGGGTTTTGCCGATGAGCTCCGTCAGATCTTGTGAATACTTCATGCCTATCAAGTTGTCGGGTCCTGGCTTAGGGTTCATAATCCAAGTGGAGTCCACATTCTGTTTTAGTATCCTGCGCCCAGCGTCCGGATCGCGCATCCTCCGAATCGACGGGTTTACGCGTGCAGGTAATCGGGCTACAGCCAATACTGGTAAAACCCTGCTTGGCCAAGGGATGCTCCGGTACCTCCCAAAGGCGAAGATACAGATCCACATCCTCTGCGGGCCAATCGGCAAATGGACAAATCTTAAGTTTACCCTTTTGAACATGAACAAAGGGCGTAGCTTTTCGCGTTTCACTTTGATCGCGCCGCAAGCCCGTGAGAAAGGCTTTCACATCCGTGCGGCCAAGAAAGGCGGCTTGCACAGCCACTTTATTTATTCCGCAGCAAGCTTCTGTATCCGATATAGTGTGAACACCATCTTGAATGGTGGAATAGCGCTGGTTATTGGGTTCCATGCTGCGCATCTCGCGTAAATCCAGCTTATAGGCGGATGTGAGCGTGTCTCGATATTCCAAAGTTTCTGGAAAGTGGAATGTGGTATTGATGAAATACACCCTGATGGGAATCTGTAATCGGTGCAAATGGTTGAGCAGTAATCCCGCGTCCCGACCAAAGGAAGTGGTAGCGATAAGCTCTGAACCAAACAAGGTATGTGCTTTTCGGATTCTATCCTCTGCGGAAAGCGAAGCGAATTCTTGATTCAATTCTTCAGCGAGGCGGGTTAGGTTCTTATTTTGTTCGGTCATTATTTATCTCAGATTTTTCACAAGATTCACAAGTAGTACATCGGCACGGGTTCCAATTGCTGCTTGGCTTTTTCGGCAATCTGGGCCAGAGTGACTGAGGCTAATTTGGCATCCACCAAATCCCGGCCGTCCTGAAAAAGCCGATGTAACAAGGACGTTACTATTTCATTGCCCCCTTCGATATCCGCACACGGAAAAAGTTCGCCTTCCGTGGCCTTGATGATTCTCGAAAGCGTGATGTTTTCCGGAGGTTCGGCTAGAAGATATCCCCCCAGCTTACCCCGGGCGCCACGCACCAGCCCTACGCTTTTCATAAGGATGGCGATTTGCTCCAGAAACTTGAACGGAATATTGTATTCCTTGGCGATTTCCCGTAAATGAATGGGCTTTAAAGGCCAGTCTTTGCTCTTAATGGCCAGAGCGCACAGAAAGTGCAAGGTATACATGCTTTTGGACGTAACCTTCATATTACAAATATAACCTATAAAACTGATATGCACAATATGGATACCGTCTCGCCGGTCCAAAATAGGATGCAAATTGTAATTTCCCTAACCTATGAAAATCATCCGCCAACCCTTATTTCCGGCCCTTTGATGACGCCAAACAGAATCAATCAGCTAACCCCGGCCAGTGTAAATAAGATCGCTGCCGGTGAGGTGATCGAGCGCCCAGCCAATGCGGTCAAGGAATTGGTCGAGAATGCCCTGGATGCCTCTGCCACCAAAATCGTTATCGCGATTGAAGCCGGAGGCATGGATCTCATCAAGGTCAGCGACAATGGAACTGGCATGCAACACGGGGATGCTGTGGTTGCCTGGCAACCGCATACCACTAGTAAAATCCGCGATGCCGAAGACTTGTCCCATGTCGCCACATTTGGATTCCGCGGCGAAGCCCTGTGCAGTATGGCTGCTGTGGCAGAACTGACTATTGAAACCCGGCAGACTTTGGATACTACCGGCACAGCCGTTGAGGTTTCCGGTTCACGTGAGCTGGCAGTGCGAGAAATCTCCCGTAACCCCGGTACTACCGTAACCGTCAAGAACCTTTTCCTTCACAGCCCGGTTCGCCGCAAATTCATGGGCACCGGCAAGGCGGAAACCACCCGCATCTTGAATATGTTGAGTCGTGTGGCCTTGGCGCATCCAGGTACGGGATTCCGACTGACGGATCAAGGAAAAGATTTGCTCGTACTTACCGAAGGCAGTCTCAAACATCGGGTAGGGGAGATATTGGGATTCAATATTACCAATGATTTGGTCCCGGTGGAATGGTCGGATGGTTCCATTCATGTGGAAGGCTTTGTCGGCACACCGCAACAGGCCCGGCTCCGTACAACCCATCAGTACTTCTTTATCAATCGGCGCAGCATTCAAAGCGGCCTCATAGCCAGGGCCCTAAGCCAAAGTTATGATGCACTCCCGCCCGGCCGTTTCCCCATGGCTGTGCTTTTTGTGACCATGCCCACCGAAGAAGTAGATGTCAATGTGCATCCCACCAAAAAGGAAGTGCGCTTTCTCAATGAAAGCCAAATTTACTGGTCCATCAGCCAGGCCGTTAAAATTGGATTGCGAAAGGTAGTGGAGACTCCGGTTCTGGACCTCACTGGAGATTTAGGTCGGAATAATGGGTACCCGGACGATTCGAATCCCAGAATTTCGGAAACCAACATGTCCATTCCACTTTTTGCAAACCCTTTTTCTACCGCAGGGGGAAATGACGCATCCTTGCCGCCACCCTTTCAGTATGTCGAACCCGGTCCAACCGCTTTGGCGCTTGAAGAAAAACCGGATATGGAAGGGCGAGCTAACAATCAGATCCGTCTCTTTCCCGACTTCAAGTTTGGTAATGCAACATCGGCGCAGACTTTCGCCGCACAATCTTCAGTATCCAGCAAGTCACGCGCGCCAGAAATTCCCTACCTGCAACTGCACCATGGGTTTATTCTTTTTGGAATCGAAAGCGGGCTTATGATGGTCAATCAACAAGCCGCGCATGAACGTATTTTATATGAGAAGGCCATGGAAGAGTTGCGCCAGCCCGGCCGTTTTGCCTCCCAGCAATTGCTTTTTCCTGAGGTGCTCGAACTTTCTCCCGGAGACAGCCGATTTCTGGAAGAGCACTTGGATAAATTACAGGCACTGGGTTTTGACCTGGAAACTTTTGGCGGCAGGACGTTTCAACTGCGCGGTCTTCCCATGGAAGTTAAAACCGATCGGGCCCGTCAAGTGGTCAATGAAATGATTCAAGGCCTTTTGGCACCGGAACGGCTTCCGCTGCATGCTGAGAACGGCCCCGCTTATTCCAAGGGGGAAGACTTTCAACAACGATTGGCTAAAGTCTATGCCCGTGTCACATCCATCAAAATCGGCGACCCCCTCGATTATCCCCAGACCGCTGCGCTCATCGATGGTCTATTCGCCACCCAGAACCCGTATGTTTCTCCTTCTGGCGCTCCAATTGTGGTGCGCTTTTCGATGGAGGAGATTCAGCGCAAATTTGGAATTAAAAACTGAATGTGGTATTGAAGAATGATTCTGTTGAACCGGTATTTGTTGATTGGTTTGAGTCTTATGGGAACAGCAAGCTGCAACTTCCCTTTGGCTACACGGCCGGGCCTTATGGCCAGTACATCCAATTCACCAGAAAGTCTTGATTGCGCATTTTGCCACAATTACCCTCTAAACGATCACCATCATCTCCTCCATCTTACTTATGAATCCGGCAAGCGATTTCTAAATGGGCCCATTACTTGTGCCGATTGTCACAACACAGCTGTCCCAGCTTCACCCGTCACTGTCCTGGACTCCATGCTTGAAGAGCCCATAACGGGTAACCACTTTTTTACTTCCGATTCCTATGATCCCGATCCTGAAAGGAAGTGGAAAGTCATCCGAATCGACACCTTAATCCAAAATCATCCGGGTACAATAAATCGGCAATCGGGTTCCCCTCCACGCATTCAGGAATGGATTACTGGAATTGCCCATATGAATGGAACTATAGATGTTGTTTTCGATCCCAAGAATTCCGATACGGTTCGATTCCAAGGAGAAAAGGCAACCTACAATCCAATAAGGGAAACCTGCTCTGCTGTTGCATGCCATGGAGGGGTGTTTCCATACCGGTCGGCTGCACCCTCCAAAGGCTTGTCCTTTTTAAACGGGGCTGTGCCCGATTCTATTTAGTTGAGCCATAAGTGGATGAACTACCTATTTCAAGACCACCTTAATTGTTTCACTCCGCACTCCATTGGAAACGCGCAATAGATGAATTCCTGAAAGGGTGCCGGACGCCATATCCAAAACTACCCCACTATTTCCAACTTGCACTTGACCAAAATTATGCACTAATTTTCCGTGCATATCAAAAATCTCGGCATCCATGTTCTCCGCCTGAGTTGTAGGGTTAATAAAAATCTGCAACCGATCTCCTTGATTCATCACAATGGCAATAGGCTTGTTCAGCGCAATTTTATTTTTGATGTCCGGTAGTAAAGCCGTCACGCCGCCACCCATCATTCCTTTTGCAAAAACATTTTCAAAGGTGGCCGGAATATTATCCGAGCGCAAACCCAGAAGCCCGCCATCAAAGGATCTGTCGGATACTGTGATCACGGGTGTTACCGTATCGTTGACGAAAATTTTGAAAAGCGTATCGATTGCGACAATGCGAAGCAAATAGGTGGCAGCAGTGTCCATGGTTTTGGCCTTGGAGCCGAGGAGCGTCCATGTTCCATTGTTTGCTTTGCCAAAGGTCACAATGTCGGTTTGCGCGTTGATGCCTGCAAAGTAGCCTCGATAGGCATCCAGGCCGGTTTTTGCGTTGCCTGCACGACATATAATTCCAGCAGTACCCACTCCACCCGCTACGGAAACTTCCGCTTGATAGACTAGGTCGGTGAAATAACGGTGATCGGTAATCACCTTCACCCCAGCTCCCGCGGTCGAGCTATACTGACCTGTTGCAGCGGACCAGGTTCCCCCGAATGTGGTCCAGTCGGCCGGATCCTTATCATTGAAATCATCTGGAAACGTTTCATTGAAGAGGCATTCGGTAAGCTTCTTATGAAGCTTTTGAGCCAAGGAGTTTAACAGTGCGAGACTGTCGGTTGCGAGGTCGTGAGACTCGGAGGAATCGGTGGAAATATTATACAGTTCCATCTTATCGCTGTCGTAGAAATGAATCAATTTGTAATCACCCTGAAGAACAGCCCCCGCAGAATTTCCACCCAGGAAGTGGGGAACCACCATAGGATAATGCCAGTACAAGTCGCGTTGGGCAATGTTACCGGTCTTTTCCAGCAGAGGCGTAATATTGACACCGTCCATGATTTGACCATTTGGTAGGGTCGCACCCGTCAACGCGGTGATGGTAGGATAAAAATCAATAAAACTGATCGGTGTTTGTGAAACTGTTCCTGCCGGGAAGGTACCTGGCCATCTTGCGACAAAAGGGACCCGGATACCGCCCTCGTACAGATGCGACTTGCCTTCGCGCAGCACACCGTTGTCCGTCACTCTGCTGTCACCGCCGTTGTCACCGGCGACAATGACAATGGTATTGTTGTCGAGACCGTTGGCCTTCAAAGTAGCTAGGATTTGGCCAATTCCATTGTCCACCTGCTTGACCATGGCAGCCAGATACGGGTTCTCGGTGGGCGAAGTTTTGGTACCAGCCGTGCTTCGTTTTGCGTTGAACAGCGCAACCATGCTGTCAGTGGCATCCAACTGATTGTGCACCGCGAAATGAGAGAGGTAGAGGAAAAAGGGATTGGCCTTGTTGCGAGTAATAAAGTCGGTCGCTTCCAGATTCATCCGGTCGATGAGACTTTCTGTGGGAAAAATACGCTGCTTAAGTCCGGGAAGAAAAAAGTACGGAAAGAAATAATCTCCGCTCCCAATGCGACTGGATTCATT
>JAYTHY010000025.1:0-15393 GCA_043732185.1 Fibrobacteria bacterium | reverse complement strand
TCCCATCCAGATGGAATATTTAGAAGGTGCCCCCTACTTAATAATCGGCTACCCCTGGTTGGATAAAGAAACTCGCATCATCGCTCGACTGAATGAATCCGTATTCATCGAGGCCATCCAAGGAGAAATTCTCCAGTCTAAGAAAAGTGCCTGGAAAGACATGGACTTTGCTTTGGTCAATCAACAAGATCATATCGTCATGAAGTCCGATTCGTTAGAAGATAGGAAGGTGGCCCTGGAAACGGCCTTAACAGGTGAGTTACCGGCTTGGAAACTCATTATTTACAAAAAGAAGGACAGCGAAGTCATTGCCCTGGGAAGGCGTAAGCTGACGCTACTTTATACTTTGCTGGGATTCTCCATGGCGGCGCTCTTACTAGGATCTTTTTCCGTATTCAAAAGTCTTAAAAACGAAAGACACATGGTCCTGATGAAATCAAATTTTCTTTCTGCAGTCTCGCATGAATTGAAAACGCCACTGACGGCAATTCGCATGTTCGCGGAAATATTGGAAAGTGGAAGGCAAACGCAAGAGATCAAACAGAAACAATATGCCCACTTAATCGGTGAGGAATCGATGCGCCTTCACAAAATGATTGAGGGCATACTTAATTTCACCAAGCTGGAAGGAAAACGGGCCAAGCTCAATTTTTCGTCATTAGACCTTTCCCATCCTATTCAAGAAGTCGCCGGACTTATGGCAGACACTTTTGAGAAGGCTGGGATCAAACTTGTCCTGAAGCTGGAACCGGCAAACAACATACTCGGGGATTACGACTCCCTAAGATCCGTTGCCCAGAATCTGCTAGAAAACTCTTTGAAATATTCAAAACCTAACACAACAGTGACTGTGTATGTTGAAAATTTTATGGACAGGGCTGTCTTGCGTGTCAAGGATGAAGGTATTGGTATTTCCAGTTTGGATATAAAACGAATTTTTGACAAATTTTATAGGGCCGGTGATGAGATGACCCGTAAAACCAAAGGGAGTGGCTTAGGTTTGGCTATTGTAAAACAAATTCTCGATTCGCATAAAGCCCAAGTAAAGGTGAATAGCAAATTGAACGAAGGCACTGAGATGATCATCACCTTTCCAAAGGCTCAGCATGCATAGGATTTTAATTGTCGAAGATGAAGATGCCATCCGATTAGGATTGGTGGATTTACTGGAAATTGAAGGCTATACCATCGAAGTCGCCGTAGACGGGGAACAAGCCATGGATATGGTACGACAGCGTCAGCCTCATCTGGTTATCCTGGATTTGATGTTGCCGAAAGTAAGTGGTTATGATGTTTGCCGGTATATTCGGAAAACTTTTCCGCAAATTTTCATCCTTATGCTGACTGCTAAAACCGAAGAAATCAACAAAATCCAGGGCTTGGAAATGGGTGCCGACGACTATGTGACGAAACCCTTCAGTGTTTTTGAACTGATGGCCCGGATTAAGAGTATGCTGCGGAGGGTAGAACACGATAAAGCGCCCGGCAGTGGGCCCCATGAAGTGCTGGAATTCGATGACATCCGGATTGATTTTAAAAGGTACGAAGCATTTAAATCCAAAATGCCAATGGAACTTTCTGCCAAAGAGTTCCAAATTCTAAAATATTTTTCAACTCGAAAAGGCGAAGTGGTAACGCGCGAAGATCTCTTGCAGGCCATTTGGGGTTACTCACTGGAAAATATGCCCACCACCCGCACTGTAGACAATCAGATTGTAAAACTCCGCCAAAAAATCGAAATAGACACGGAAAACCCAACAGTTATCAAAAGCGTACGTGGCGTTGGGTATAAATTTGATCCTCCCGAGGCCACACCCGAATGAATCGTTCGTTGCAAACCCGGGGAATCGTATTGCTTGCCATTCTTCTATCACAATCGATCCCTTCGAGTGCTGGAGAACGGGACACGCATTTTAGTACGGAACAATATGCGGTTGAGGCGGCGCGTTACCTGTACCGAATTGAAGGCGACTATGATGGCGCAAAGCACCGATTAGAAAGTCTTTTTGCCCAATCCAAAAATGAGGCGATCAAAAGCCAAGCCAGTTACTTACTGGGATGCATTTATGAACAAATAAATAAACGGGATTCAGCCCTGGCTGCATATTCTTTCGCTTTGCTTCGCAAGGGTCTGCCTAGGGGAGAAAAAATTAAGTTGTACCGACACCTTTCAAATCTCAACCCCTCGTCGGTCACTCCAATTGTGGAAGGCGCCCAACAGAATACCGGACCCTCCAAAGTCTTCCCTTTCCAGACCAACGGACAATCTACATATGCGTTGGAGTACCGGGGTCCACCAGACGGGCAATTGAATCGGTCCAAGCAGCTTTTATTACAAGATGTAAACGGAGATTTGGTAAGTTTAAACTTTCACCTCGAAGAGGGTGAAGAAATTTTAGACGTAGAGGGAAATCAATGTCTATTCAACGATCCTTCCACCCATAAAATTTCCTTGAGACCCTTACAGGGTGGAAAAAATTGGAATCTCCAAATTCAGGAACCTACAGAAGCCGGCGCAATTCTGGCTAATGAACCCGGTTCTATTCTACTAATAACCCCGAGTACATTACGCTACTACCGACAGGGCCAGCCATACTGGGTGACACCACTTGACCAAGATGGCTGTGTCTGGATTGCCAAGCCTGAAAAATCCGTGAAAGGGCTACTTCAATGTGCCGAGAACCACATTTATCAAGTCGATGTCCAAAAAAAATCCATCTACCCCATTGGTGGAATTAAAAGTAAAGTCCTTAGCGTTGCATGGGAATCTGAATTTGTAATTGTCCGTTACATCGACCGGTTTGAAATTCGAAATGGTTCCGGATTTGAAACTGTAAAATGGGAAATGACCAGTCCTTTGCAAGAGAAAATAGTCCTTGGTAATAATCGTGTCTATTTGGTCAATGCAAAAGGCGTAGTTAAATCCCTTAAACTTGAAACTGGGCAACTTGAATGGCAACACGATTTACTGGTCAGTCAGATGGCTGCGTTTGACGGCGTCCTTTTTGCTACGACATTCGCGCAAACTGCGGTTTGTCTGGACCTCCATGGCCGAACACTTTGGACACATGAATATGGATGGGACCGTGAACCGATGTTATTGCCTAATGAAGAATGGTTGGTTCTGCATTATGGTGACGGGCGTTCTCTTAAGTTAAATCGTGAACTCCTATCCATTTCTGGAAATGCCGATAGTTTTAAATTTCGGGAGTACCATGACAAAGAATTGCAAAAAGACTGGAAAGG
The DNA here is from genome assembly GCA_043732185.1 of Fibrobacteria bacterium. Lineage (GTDB taxonomy): Bacteria > Fibrobacterota > Fibrobacteria > UBA11236 > UBA11236 > Chersky-265. The sequence goes on along the minus strand of JAYTHY010000025.1, from coordinate 12,147 downwards.
GGCACTTAGTGCGTTAAGTCATGTTTTGACACTTGAGCCAGGTAATGGTGAAGCCTGGAAATCGCGTGCGGCTGTGCTTAAAAATATGGGTGGTACACATCAAGAACAGGTTCAGGCGCTTATTGAGGTTTCGCGCTCCATGCAAACACCAAACTGGTCGAGTGGGCCTACACTTAAAAACATGGCAATTGGCCTTGGAGCCACGTGGGCGTGGAAGCGTCAATTCGGTCCAAAATTTTATCCCACCTTGGTGCCCCATAAGGAAAATTCTTTTTACCTCGAAAACGACAATCAGACTTTAGTCCTTTTGAACCATGAATCAGGGGAGTTAGTTAACTCCTTTCACTTTTCAGAAGAACTCGATATGAAGGTGAGCGTTTGGAAGAACGATACCATTTGCGTAAGTAGCCCCTCCCGACTTTACTTTATTCCACCAGTCCTGAGTAAAGGTGGATTAGGCCAAATTCCCCTAAAGAATCCGGTATGCCAAGCCCAGGCTGTCACCGGAGGCCTTGTCTATAGCGATTGGTACGGCGGCCTGAACATGGTCGGATTTCCCGACCGGACATTACGTTGGGAAAAAAAATTAGGGCAAAGTGGGCTCCTGGTAGGGAAGTCAAAATATTCCGAATTATTAGACATCATTGATTTGGAAGGAAAATATTTCGCTATAAGTCCCTCATCCGGAAAAGTCATTTGGAGCCTACCCTTAGCACCCGGTACCATTACCGAAACCTTTTCCAACAAAGATTTCATTTACGCCGGTTATAACCAGGGCACCCTAATCTGTATTGATCGGGCACGACAATCCATTGCCTGGACAGTTGATTTTGGCGAGCAGATCTTCAGTCTTTCCGGTAACCGTGACAATACCTTAGTGCTCACTACGGCCTCCAAGAAGCTCATTTGTCTGCAGGCGGCAACCGGCGCTTTGCTGTCCCAAGTACGTATCCAGTCCTACCTATTTAATCGACCAACAGTCTTCGACCATGGTTATTGGATTGGGACCACCGAACCCGCCTTGGAAAAAAGGAATTTCAACCATGAACTTTTGCTCAAGTATAAATTGCCGGATTTACCCGGCAGCCCAGTCATGTTTGGAAATTCAATTTTTATCGGCACTCTGGACAACTTTATCCTAACCTTTCCATCGTGACTCGATTTTCCATTACATACCCTCCGGAATTATTTAATTATTAGGTACAGTTCTAGTAAATTAAAGCCCTTTACAAGATTTTAAAGCAAAGCAAGGCAGCATGGTCAAAAAGCGTTTCCTAATTCCAAATCTCTTTACAGGTTTAAATTTCCTGCTTGGCATGTACTCCATTCTTGTCATGCATGAAACTTTTTCCAGTCCCAACTCCGGACAACCCATATTGGGATTTACCAAGGCCCCACTTTTATTGGCGGCTTGGATGATAATCTGGTGCGTGCTTTTAGATAAATTGGATGGTTTTGCCGCCCGGATTCTAAAAGCATCTTCCGATTTCGGCGCTCAATTCGATAGCCTGGCGGATTTGGTCGCTTTTGGCGTCGCCCCAGCACTCCTCGTATATTATTACATACAAACCGTTGACTACGCCTGGTTTGCCGGACATCGACCATTGATGTTGGTCTCTCTTTCCGTCTATGTACTGGGAGCCTCCATGCGCTTGGCTAGGTACAATGCCGTCGACTCCGAAGAGCTGGTCAACTATTTTCATGGGCTTCCTACCACCTTTGCAGGTGGATTCATGGCCTTAAGCGTCATCCTTTATTCCAAATACCAATTGGCTTGGAAATTTCCGGGATTCATGGCTGCCTTGCCGCTTTTATTGATCTTGACGGGTATCCTTATGATTAGCCCGCTTTATCTGCCTAAATTGGTGCGTCGCGAACATAAGTTTTTCAATTTTTTGCAAATCATCAATATTCTTGTCGGCTACAGCTGTGGCTTTGGCATGCTTTTTCCGGAATACCTGGCAGCCATGTTGCTTTGCTATGGTGTAGTTGGATTTTCTTTTGGGTTTTTCAAAAAAGGCCTTATGTTCGCACCCGTTTCGGTGCCTAATAGCGACTAGGACTGTCATACAAAGGTAAGCCTGCACACTGGATTAATTTGGGCAGCTTTCCAAACTTCCCGGTGATGCGTAGACGCCAAGCCCTGAAGCCGACGTCTTCTGTTTCAACAGGCACCAGCTTAGCACTGAGGCCCGTTTCCCCAGTGAATCCGCATCTAGACTCGTTACCATTCCTTCCTTGATGGGAAGTGGTGGTTGCAACGCAAGACTATCCGCAGTTGTGGATGCATAGCGAATCGAATCTAAAGGGAGAGCATCGTTCTTGCTAAACAAAATTAAAGTTGCCGAGGTATTTACAAGACTGAAATCAAGGTAGTGTGCGTCCGCCAAAGCGGCGGAACGCCCAAAGACCATCGCTTGACCGGGAGCCAGTACAAGGCTCGAATCGAGGGGCAACGAACGGCTGACACCCCCGCCATGGTCACGGGACATGCGGCAACCCGCCAGGGACAGGCTGTCGCCGGTTCGGTTGAACAATTCAAACCATTCTCCTTCCGATCCGGAATCCGCCGTAGACGGCGCGGCATAAAACTCACTGATCACAATTTCACCCCATTGCTGTGGCGATCGTTTAAGGGACGGAAATTTTACCGAAAACTGAGTGACTTTAGTGGGCTCCAAATTTAGGGCCACGCCCGCCTGCGCTTCCGTCGGCAACAGGGACAAATCCCACTTGGCCTCTTCCCCAAGAGGAAGAAAAACCGAAGTCCGTTTTGCCTCGTACCGGGTTTTCCCGGAACTGTCGGCAAGTGCCAGGTCGACATCATAACTCACGCCTCCAGGAATTTCATCGACGGTGAAGCTTCCGAATTCTCCATGTTTAGAGAGCTTTGCAGTATAGGCACCGGCTTTGCCAACCAAGTGGAGCATGCCATCGGCAATTGGCACGGGCATTCCAATGGGTAGATGAAACTGCGATGTTACCCTTGAGAATTGTGGGTCACAACGCAACACAATTTGTACGCGTGCCTCTCGCTTGAACGCAAAGGTTCCTTGCCCCAAATAGAGCAATCGGCCGGCCCGGAACAGCTCAGCCGTGACAACACGAACGGGTCCTGCAGGTAGATTTTGTAATACACACGCTAGAGAATCACCGGAATAAGCAAACTCAAGGGGTACCATATCTTCCCCAGTAATGCGTATATGCACTGAGTCCAAGATTGCCGGTGCCCGTAGGTCGCCACGTACTAATGCGGCCGGAGCCAATACTAACCGGGCTTCCGCGCTGCCAGCAATTCCATCCGGGCGGTTACTTATTTCTTCGCGTTGGGAGAAAAGACATCCTTCGGATAAGAAAAGGCAGGTGATGAGATAAATCGAAGTGAAAACTGGAACCTTTTTCATGATACGTCTCCTTTTGGTTTATAGCCCCGGGTGTGCGGAACATTGGACAACAAAGTAGGGCAGGAGGCGAAAACCGGCTGTGATGGCCCGCACGGATGGCCTGGATAAACTATTTTTCCAACATGCGTATCACTTTTCTAGGGACTGGCACATCCCATGGAATTCCGGTTATAGGCTGCACGTGCCCGGTTTGCCTCTCCCCTAACCCCAAGAATCACCGTAATAGAATCGGCATCTGGTTGCAGGGAGGTCCCGGCGCGTCCGGTGTAATCGATGTGTCCAGCGAGTTCCGGGTAGCGGCACTTGCATATGGGCTGAAGGAAGTGGACTTCGCACTCTTGACACACACCCATTCCGATCATGTTTCCGGTTTGGATGACTTACGAATCTTTTCCCAGCGAACAGGAAAAGGTGTTCCCATTTTCGCCGATTCCCGCACGCTTGCCGATATTCGGGAACGATTTTCCTATGCCTTTCAACCGCCTAAGGAGTATGGTGGTGGCGTCCCTCAGTATCAGCTCAATGTCCTTTCAGAACCCGTACATATTGCTGGATTACGGATTACACCCTTACCCGTAATGCATGGGCCCCAACCTATTCTCGGATTTCGCGTCAATGATTTTGCATTTATAACCGATGTCACGGTCATTCCGGATTCGACACTTGATCTGATGCAAAACCTGGATGTATTGGCATTGGATTGCTTAAGGCGGGAACCGCATTCCACCCATTTATGCTTGGATCAAGCCATTGCATATGCCTTGAGAATCGGCGCGAAGCGCACTTATTTCATACACATGACCCATGACCTAGAACATGAGGAAACGGAAAAAGAATTGCCTCCGGGCCTACATCTCGCCTATGACGGCTTGGAATTGGATTGCGCTTAAAAATTTAAGAGACGAGTTTCGCTCGATGTTCGGCAAAACTTGGATTTTTCTTGTCCCGCTCCGATAACAGCGGCAACGCGGAGCCCAATGGCCACGCCACCTTCAATTCTGCATCATCCCATTGGATACCTGATTCGGTTGCCCCATTGTATACATTGGAACATTTGTACTGCACTTCCGCCCATTCGGATAGAACCATAAACCCATGCGCGAATCCCACCGGAATCAAGATTTGCACGGCATCCTCAGCCGAAATTTCCATGCCAAAGAACTCACCATAGGTGCGCGATTGCGGGCGAATATCTACGGCCACATCCCAAATTCTGCCTAAGCTACACCGAATTAATTTGGCCTGCCCAGGTTGCGTTTGAAAATGTAGGCCTCGTAAGGTGTGTTGGACGGACCGACTATGATTGTCTTGCACAAAGGTCTCGGTAATTCCCGCAGCCAAGAACGCATCCCTATTATAGGATTCTTGAAACCATCCGCGGCCGTCTTTAAAAATTCGCGGCCGTAATATTAAAACACCGTCTAATGCCGTTTGCTGTACTTCCATGATTATAGGAAAGTTACTTTTTTTGAATTGACTAGGCAGCCTCTATTAGGCATTTTAAGCCACCACCATGCGGATCAAGAGCAACCTTTTAGGAAATTTAGGACTGGCCGTTGTAGCTCCGACCCTATTTTTTCTTTTATGCGAAGGCGTACTTTGGATGGCAGGCGTTCAGCCCCTGGCACTCACCGAAGACCCCTATGTGGGATATTCCAATTCTCAGCCTCTATTTGTTGAGGAAACTGAGCCGGATGGCCAAATTTTCATGGTCACAAATCCGGTCAAGTTAACGCATTTTAATGCACAGAAATTTCCGCGCAAAAAAGCTCCCGGCACCTACCGCATTTTTAGCGTCGGCGGCTCAACGGCCTATGGACATCCTTGGCGTGATCCCGTTTCCTTTAGTGGCTGGCTGCGTGAACTCCTTCCTGCGGCGGATAACCGCCATCCTTGGGAAGTCATCAATGCCGGTGGCATCAGTTACGCGAGTTATCGGGAAGCCGTACTCATCGCTGAATTGATCCAGTATCAACCGGATCTTTTTCTAGTCTACAGCGGCCACAATGAATTCTTGGAAGAACGCACCTACCGTAAAACAGTCGGCATTCCTGCTTTCATCCGCAATTTGAGCGCCCGGCTCGATCATACCCGCACTTACTCGGCATTAAAAAGACTGATTCGCTCTGTCCAAAGCCAGAAGAATCCATCTAGTTCATCGCAAGAAAAATCTGCCGTCAAGACGAATGGCTACAGGCTTGAAGGGGAAGTGAACGATATACTGGCCAATACCATCGGCCCCACCTCTTACCGACGTGATGACACCTTGCGACAGAACATTTTGGAACATTACCAGATTTCTTTGGGTCGCATGGCGGAATTGGCGCATTCCGTGGGTGCCGAAGTTATTTTTATGACTACCCCTGGAAATGAAAAAGACTGTTCTCCATTTAAAAGCGAAGCGACCCCGGGATTAACGCCCGAAATGCAAAACAAAGTGACAGCATGGCTGTCCCAGGCTCATGCTTTAGCCTTAGCCGATAGACCAGATCAAGCCCTGATGTATTTCGATTCCGCCCTCTCCCTCGATGGTAGAAACGCCTCAATCGCATACGCGGCAGGACAAGCCGCCTGGAGTTCTCACCAGAACCAGGAAGCCAAACAGCACTTTCGACGAGCGTTAGACGAGGATATTTGTCCTTTGCGCGCGCTTCCCGCCATGCGAGACATCGTTTTGAAAGTAGCACGGGAACACGCCGCTCAGGCAGTCGACATTACACGAATCTTGGAGGAAAAGACTGTTCGCGATTCCGGAAATGATATTCTGGGTGAACCGAACTTTGTGGATCATGTACATCTTTCCATAGAAAATTATCAACTGATAGCCCTTTCCATCCTTGATAAACTGGCAGCCCTCGGTGTGGTTAAAAAAGCTCCGGACTTTGGAGATACCCAAGTAAAAACAGTTACGAATAAAGTTTTGGCAACCATGGGCTCTCATGAACGAGGCGAGGGACTGCACAACCTGGCTAAAGTGATCAACTGGGCGGGCAAACATGAAGATGCTGCGCGCATTGCAGAAAGAGCTTTGACGGTAGACTCCGAGGGCCTGGAAGCCATCTGGAGTTCACTTTTTGTGGGCGCAGCCCGAGAGCGTCATGGTCAAGGCCAAGAAGCCCTTTTGCACTACCGCAGGGCGATTCGTTTGGACAGTAATAATCTTCTCTCGCATCAATATTTGGCCGCGGCATTGCTCCGTTTGGATTCCAATCAAGCGGCTGAGATTGAATTCATGAAAATATTGCAAATCGATCCCACCGATATGGAAGCCAACGCTAAATTGGCGTCGCTTCGGAAGCATCATGGCCAATCAGAGGAGGCTCGGTCTCTCTTGGAATTAGGGAAGCGCGCCCAGTTACAAGGAAATGTGCCTGACGCAATCAACTTCTATTCCCGCGCATTGACCATTGATCCGCAACTGGAAGAAGCCCGATTGGGTCTCAGCCAGGCATTAGGCGGACTTGGGGTACATCCCTAACTTGAAACAGCCTGGACTACGGGCTAAAAATATTCCCTCCTAAGAAATTATTCCTTGATTTGCTGATTCAGATTAGGGATAGTCTGATGTAAAAAAGATACGGTCAGCAAAGCCATGCCTGTGAAAGATCAAATCACCCAGCTTATCAAGGATGTGGCCAAAGAAAACCAGGTTTTCAAGTTCGTTTACAATAAAGACAGAAAATTCGACACCGAAAAAGATTGGGTCTATTACTCCGGTCCTTATTGGGATAATGAAGAAGTCATTGGCATGTTTTCGGCAATCCTGACCGGTAAATGGCTTTCGGCCGGCGAGCATATCCATCGGTTTGAAGGGCAGTTCTCCCAAAAATTCAATCATGCCGATTCTCTGATGGTCAACTCAGGAAGTTCGGCAAACCTTGTCATGTTTGCCGCTTTGAAAAGCTATTTCAAATGGAATGATGGCGATGAGTTGATTGTTTCTCCTGTTGGATTTCCTACTACCATTGCCCCTATCTATCAAAATCGTTTGGTACCTGTGTTCATCGACATCACCATGGACGATTTAAATTTTGATTTAACCTTGCTAGAAGGGAAAATCACAGCAAGAACGAAAGGTATTGTCGTTTCGCCTGTCTTAGGCAATGCGCCGGACATGGATACGATTCTCTCCATCTGCAACAAACACAATATTAAACTTATCCTGGATAATTGTGACAGTTTAGGGAGCCGTTGGGACAATCAATTGCTTACCGATTTTAGTGTCGCGAGCTCCTGTTCCTTTTATCCTGCCCACCACATTACCACCGGAGAAGGGGGAATGGTTTCCTCTCAAAATAAAGATCTCATTAAAACGGCCCGAAAAATCGCCTGGTGGGGACGAGATTGCTACTGCGTGGGCGCAGCGAATATCTTACCCTGCGGAACGTGCGGAAACCGTTTTGACAAATGGATGGAAGGCAGCGATGCAATTATCGACCACAAATATTTCTTCACGGAAATGGGATACAACCTCAAGCCTCTGGATTTGCAAGGTGCGATTGGCTTAGCTCAACTAGCTAAGTACGATGACATTCACAAAAAAAGAAGAAACAGTAAAAAATCCTTGGACGCGCTTTTTGAAAAATTTGTACCGGGCATTCGAACTTTAAAAGAGCGTGAAAAGGCGCATACATCCTGGTTTGGCACCCCATTTATTTGTGCCAATAAAAATTTGAAAGGCGATTTAGTGCAATTTTTGGAAGCCAATCGGATTCAAACGAGAAATTATTTTGCCGGAAATATACTGCAACACCCCGCGTACAAATTTTTGGATGATTATAAAAAATATCCCAATGCCAATCGTGTGATTGAAGAAGTTTTCTTCATCGGCGCCGCCCCGCATTATACCGACGATACCTTTGCATACATTGAATCCGTCCTGCAAAAGTGGGCCGATAAATAATCATGAAGGCTTCCGCCTTTATTGCCGCCTTTCTAAAAACCCAAGGGATCACCCATGTATTTGAGCTGTCCGGGGGTATGATTACCCATATCCTCGATTCCATCGCTGAAATCAAAGGAATTGAAATTATCACCATGCACCACGAACAGGGTGCCGCTTTTGCAGCCGATGGCTATGGAAGAATTTCAAATAAACCTGGTATAGCCCTGGCCACAAGTGGCCCCGGAGCCACGAATTTACTGACCGGAATTGGCAGTTGCTATTTCGATTCTTCGCCGGGCTTGTTTATAACCGGTCAGGTGAATCCCAACGAACAGCGCGGCCAAAAAGACATCCGTCAATTGGGTTTTCAGGAAACGGATATCGTGGCCATGGCCACTCCAATTGTAAAAAAGGCCTACCGCATCACCTCCGTCGACCAGTTGCCGACGGTTATGGCGGAAGCCTACACCTTGGCTATAAGCGGCCGTCCTGGACCGGTGCTCATTGACATTCCCATGGATATGCAAAGAGCAGAAGTTGATCCCGGTGAAATTCTGGTCCTGCACCGCCTTAAAAAGACCATCACTCCGTTAAGTACGACCTTTTTTTCAAAATTGCAGGCTGCCTTATTAAAAAGCCGTAGACCATTAATACTGGCGGGCCGAGGCGTCAGAGCTGGCGACTGCGTGGATCTCTTCAAATCCTTGGTGGAATCCACTTGCATTCCGGTCGTAACGTCCCTACTGGGTTTGGATGTGCTTGAATACAATCACCCCCAGCGCATCGGCTTCATCGGTAGTTATGGCAATCGTTGGGCCAACATGGCTATCGGTCAAAGCGATTTGATCCTTGTCCTAGGAAGTCGCTTGGATATCCGCCAAACGGGAGTCAATACCAAAGATTTTAAAGGTTCCCGAACTATTTACCATGTTGACTGCGAGGCAGGGGAAATCAACAATCGCCTAGACGGGTGCGAAGCGGTACAGGCCGACCTTCAAGATTTCCTAGTTGCGGCGAATGACTTTTTTATCCATGATAAAATTGCTCCTAATTCCTATCAACCATGGCTGGATGAACTTTCCGAATTGAAATTAAAATGGCTGGATACGGACGAGTTAAAGAATCGAATCCAAGGCATAAATCCAAACATATTCATCCATCAACTGGCCAAGGTGTCTTTACGGGCCAAAGGTTACTTGGCAGATGTGGGCAGCCATCAAATGTGGGCGGCGCAATCCCTAGAATTATCAGGCTCGCAAACCTTTGTGACCTCGGGTGGTATGGGAGCCATGGGCTTTGCCTTACCTGCTGCGATTGGCGTTTGTCTGGCCAATAAAAAAACGCCCTTGGTTGTCCTAGCAGGTGACGGTGGATTTCAGCTCAATATCCAGGAGCTGCAAACCGTAGTGAGAAATAAGTTGCCAATTAAAATGGTGGTGCTGAACAACCGTTGTTTGGGTATGATCCGTCAATTTCAAGACACCTACTTTCAAAGTCGATACCAAAGCACATTTTGGGGGTATAGCGCTCCCGATTTTGAAGCCATAGCCAAAGCCTATACCATCCATTCGTTTACAATAAAAGACAATAAGGATGTAGAGACAGGGCTCAAAAAAATGTGGGAAAATGTAGACGAACCATTTTTATTGCAAGTCATGATTGACCCACATACCAACGTGTACCCCAAAATGAGTTACGGGAATCCCATTACGGAAATGGAACCCTTTGTCAAACCGGCCGGAATGGAATCCACGTGAACGACTTCCATAGGAAACCTGCTTATCGAATAGCCGATGAAATTGCCAAGCTAAAAGGACCCATCGCCGTTTTCGGAGCTGGGGGGTTTATTGGCTCCAATTTATTCCGTGCCATTTCCGTTCATCGGGAAGATTGTTTCGCCGTCACGCATCAAACAGGTGTCCCCTATCGGATTCACGATATCCGTCCGGATAAAATAGTGCATGCGGATGTTACCGATAAACCTTCCTTGGAAAAAATTTTCGGCCTGCATTCGTTCAGTACCATTTTCAATTTGTCCACGTATGGCGCTTTCGAATTTCAAAAAGACCCTGAGTTGATCTACCAAACGAATGTGCTGGGATTGGTGAATCTCATTGGTGTTGCCGAAAAGTTTAAGTTCACAGCCTTTGTCCAAGGCGGCTCCTCTTCGGAATACGGCTTGAATAGCCAAGCCCCGTTGGAAACAGATGCGCTAAGACCCAATAGCGATTATGCCGTGAGTAAGATTGCGGCAGCCTATTACATCCAGTATTTGGGTGAAGTGAAAACACTTCCAGTGATCCATTTACGCTACTATTCCATTTATGGCCCCTATGAATCCCCGGAAAAACTGTTCCCGGTACTCTTAAACAAAGGCCTAAACAAGCAATACCCGCCGCTAGTTAACCCAGAAGTGTCCCATGATTATGTTTATATCGACGATGCCGTTGCCGCAACTATTCTAGCCGCGACTCATGGAATGGAAAAATACCGAGGCGCCAGTATCAATATTGCTTCCGGCATAAAGACGACCCTCAAAGAGGTAGTCGATGCAGTAAAAGATTTATGTGCCATACCCGGCGATCCCACTTGGGGGACCATGCCCAATCGCAACTGGGATTCAAAGGACTGGTACGGGAACGCATCCCTGGCGAAAACTGCTTTGCACTGGCAGGCCGAAACGCTCTTACAAGAGGGTCTGGCAAAACAGCTACAATGGCTGAAGGATTTTGTTCCTGCTCCTGCGCAAAAAACGGAAAAATTGTCAGCCGTCATCGCCTGTTACAAAGATGGCCAGGCGATACCCTTCATGTACACTCGCTTAACTAAAATGTTTACTGATTTGGGCGTGAATTATGAAATCATCTTTGTCAATGATGGCAGTCCCGATAATTCGAATGAGGTGCTGGAACAAATCACCGCGCAAGATTCGCATGTGATCGCCATCGAACACTCCCGAAATTTCGGCTCTCAGGCAGCCTTAATCAGTGGCTCCAGCATTGCTACTGGAGACGCGGTCATTTGGCTGGAAGGAGATTTACAAGACACGCCAGAAACCATTCCCCAGTTTTACCAGCAATGGAAGCTTGGGTATGAAGTCATCTATGGCGTGCGGGATAAACGCGAGGGAAACCGCATTCTTATTTGGTTTTATCATCAGTTCTACCGGCTGTTCAAAAATCTGTCGAACATAACTATTCCATTGGATGCCGGTGATTTTTCTTTTTTGGATCGAAAAGTCATCACACACATTCTTGCCTTGCCTGAAAAAGAACAGTTTCTACGCGGATTGCGCGCCTGGGTGGGTTTTAAACAAACCGGCGTAAACTTCTACCGACCGGAACGCATGTTCGGCGTATCCACCAATAACTGGCGAAAAAATATTTGGTGGGCTAAAAAAGGGATCTTCAGCTTTACCTTTGTGCCTTTGGAAATTCTGAGTTACGCAGGATTGGTATTAACCCTGATTTCCTTTCTGGCGATTGTATTCGGGATTATTTCGAAAATTCTGATGCCGGAAATTCCCCATGGAATCACTACCATTATTGTCCTCATCCTTTTTTTCGGAGGGATAAATCTTTTGAGCCTATCCATATTGGGTGAATACCTGGGCAAAATTCTGGAAGAGAGCAAAGGAAGGCCAAAGTATATCCGCAAATCAATCAGAATAAATGGGAAATACCTGACGCAACCTGAAGCCATGAGCCAATTGGACCGGAAATAAAAAAAGCACCTAGGTCTCCCTAGGTGCTTTGAAAATGGTAGCGGGGTCAGGATTTGAACCTGAGACCTTTGGGTTATGAGCCCAACGAGCTACCGGGCTGCTCCACCCCGCACCGATGAAAAAGAATATACAAT
>JAYTHY010000024.1:0-15599 GCA_043732185.1 Fibrobacteria bacterium | reverse complement strand
ACCCAGTTGCCGTTGACCACTTCTGACCAGGCGGTGCGCTTGCCGTTTTGGGAGCTTACGATTTCCCTGGCTTTGCCATCCCCGTCGACATCCCATAGCGAGCCACTGTGCTGCCCGCCTACCCCTAAATCTTTACCCGCAGCAAAGGTGAGGCCATTGCCGGTATTGCGATACCAACTGGCATTGTCGATATTACCGGATATGGCATCCACCAAACCATCTCCATCTACATCCATTGCCGCTAAGAAATCCGTCCCTCCCGGGAAGGGGTGTGATGTCCACGTTGGATTTTGGTACCAAGAATTGCCGCAGGCTATATCGGTTTTTTTGTCACCATTAAAATCCCCGAATGTGCAAGCCTCATCGCCCCCGTTAGCGATTACGTGTTTTTGGAAGCGCAACACTTGGCCGGACCAGGCCGGTGCGGAAAATTGCAACGGGAGACCGAGCAAAAGGGCCCAGCGCCATGTCGGGAATTTGGATGAAATCATGGGAATTCCTTTTGGAAAAAGTGGGAAAAAAGGGAAAAATTGAGAAAATGGGGATAATGACGTGTTTTAGTCCTTCCCCGACAGAGCTAATATATCTCCCATGGGAAAACCATGGGGTGAAAGATGGTATTTCTCGTTCTCAAAATGTGAACAATTCTGTATAAAATGTAACCTGAAATGCTTCTAATGGAGGTAGGTTATTGGAAATTCGGAGCCCTCCATTCATGACCTCAATATTCCACTATTTAGACTACAGGAAATTCCTGCACGACTACTATGTGGAATCCAAGGCGAAAACGCCCCATTTTTCCTATGAAATATTCATGCGCAAGGTCGGATTCAAATCCAAGAGCTTGCTCCATCACATTATCGATGGAAAACGAAACCTCTCCAAGGAAGGTGTTTTTGCTGTAGCCGAAGGTATTGGTTTGACTGGAAAGTCGTTCTCATATTTTCAGGACTTAGTTGCATTCAACCATGCCAAGTCTCAGCGGGAAAAAGCCCACCATTTTGTAAAGCTCACGGATTATAACAGCCGAAGCGAATCCAAAATATTATTGCGCAACCAATACGAATTTTACTCCCACTGGTACTACAACACCATCCGGGAACTTCTGCCCATTTTTGATTTTAAAGAAGATTTCGAGCGGTTGGGCAAGGCCTTGCATCCACCCATCACAGCTGAAAAAGCGCGACGGGCTGTAAAGACGTTGATCAATCTGGGGCTTATCCGCAAAACCAAAGCGGGGTATGTTCAAGAAGATCGTTCCATCACCACCGGAGATGAAGTACAATCTTTATCGGTGCAGGCCTTTCATTTGCAAAACCTCAAACTGGCTGGTGAGTCCATGGACACGTGCGCGGAAGACGTGCGCGATGTGTCTTGCCTGGTGGCGACGCTTTCCGCCGAGAGTTTTGCTTTGATCAAATCCGAAATCAAACGCTTTCGCAAAAAGTTGATGCAAATCGCCGACAAGAGCGTTAATCCCTCACGAGTGTATCACCTGAGTTTTCAATTCTTCCCAACCAGCCAAGACTTGGGAGATAGGAAATCATGAAGCGCACGGGCCCTTCAAAACTTTCAATGGGTGTGGCTGGCTTGGCGCTATGTGTTGCGCTATGTTTTCTATTTGGCTGCTTCAATCAGGATCGATTGGCTTCCTCCGAAGTCGGCAATCCTGCCAAGAAGGGAATGGTGGTCGGCACTGCTTTGGATTCCACCGGTCAGGCGGTAATGGGAGCCTTGATTCGCCTACGCCCTAAGGATTATTTGCAAACCCAAACTTCGCTCGCGAGCCTACCTCTGGAATGGGAAACCCATTCGGACAGCGCGGGAAAATTTTCCCTTTCTAAAGTGGATACGGGATTGTATCGGGTCGAGGTGGGGTTGGGCGCTACAGGGGCAATTCAGGATTGCAGGATGGACACTCCGGGACAGCGGCTTGACTTGGTGCGCTCCTATTTACTGCCCTTGGGTCATCTTGAGGGTAACGTGAAGGTTCCTGGAGGGTCGCCACCGCCTGTTGTGCAGATTCCGGGAATGGAACGGCGCGTACAGGTGAATTCGGAAACCGGTCATTTTGTATTTACGGATCTACCGAGTGGAGCCTATCGCGTCCATATAACCTCGGCGCGGGCGGATGTTTTGCCTGCAACCGTTGAAAATATCACCGTCCAATCCGGTCGGAATACCACGCTTCCCGAGAATACTTTGGAAGAAAACCTCGCCGTTTGGGCGCATTCTCAGTCGCTGTTGCTGAATACGCCCGCTCTCACTGCATCCGGGGACTCGGGTATGTCAACTGACCTGCCGGTACTGGTACGCCTTCCGGTGGGCAGTTTTGCCTTTTCCCAAGCTATGCACGATGGTGCCGATTTGAGATTTACCCAGCCCAGTGGCCAACCGCTGGAGTATGAAATCGATTTCTGGGACTCGACCGCTGGAACGGCCCAGGTATGGGTGAAAGTGAAATCTCCTCCTGTAGGTGAATCTCAAACGAGCATGCAAATGTATTGGGGAAATCGCAATGCGCCGGGCATTTCTTCCGCACCGCACGTATTTGCTGCCACGGCTCAATACGCAGGGGTGTGGCATTTGGGTGAAAACCCGGCTGGGCCCGCGCCACAATTTCTGGACGCATCCACGCTCGGAAATTTGGCGACGCTACGGGGCACACCGTCTCTTTCGGTAAGTACTCCGTGGGGAAGGGGATTGGAATTGGATGGTGGCCAATATCTGACGACTCGAAACGCCTTCGATAATCCCAGATTCGTGACCCATTCTCTATGGATGCAAACGACCTCCAAGCAAGGGGGCTGGATACTGGGATTTTCAAGCGCAGCGATGGATACCAGTCATGATTACGATAGACATATTTGGATGGATGATTCTGGAAGCCTGCACTTGGGCGTGTATCAAAATTATAAACCGCCACTTCCGCCTTCGGACACTGCGTATGCAATACTCTCGACATCGGGAAAATATAACGACGGGCTCTGGCATTTGTTGACTTCCGTAATTGCGCCCGATGGACAGTCCATTTTTGTGGATGGGAAGCTTGTCGCCAAGGATTCCCTACCACGGCCTCCAGCCGCGTTCAAAGGCTATTGGCGCATTGGATTTGAAAAGCTGAGATACTGGAAGCCTGCGCCTTCGCAGGATTATTTCCATGGTAAAATCGATGAAGTGCGGGTGTGGCAAACAGCCCTAAGCCCCAATCGAATTCAATGGGAGTATGAATCCCAAAAACCAGATTTTAAATGGTCGACGAGTCCTGGAAAATAAAATTCTTAACGAATCTTAAACGAGGAGAAAAAATGCTGAAAAATTCCCTGTACTTACTTACGGCGGCCCTGTCCGTTCAATTGACACAGGCTCAATTGAAATGGCCCGGTTGCGATGATTTGAAAAATACCGATTTCAAGGTGACTCCCTTGATAACGGGGAAGGCCGAATTGATGGAGCTGGAAGTCGCCAAGGATGGTCGGGTATTCTATACGGCCAAAGGCGGTACCGTGAATATTTATGATCCTGCATTAAACACGCATGTTGAAATAGCCAACGTCGGCGCGGATGCCAATGGTTATATGGGTCTGTGGGGCATAGCCCTTGATCCAAAATTTCCTGCTGAACCCTGGATTTATCTCTACTACACGCCCAAATTGAAAACACCAAATCCACCCGGCGTCGATCCATTTTCAGATTTTCGTCTATCCCGCTTCAAATTTGTCTCGGGAAAGATTGATCTCACCAGTGAAAAGGTTTTGCTGGAAGTCCCCAATGACACCACTAACCAGTTCCCGGCCGGCAGCCATACAGGCGGAAAGCTGCGCTTCGATATTCAGGGAAATCTTTATATAACCACCGGCGACAACCGGTTCTGGGGCGAGTATCCGGCTACAAATGAAGTGTCCTTAAACCATGCTCCATTGGCGACGTCCGCCAATACTAACGATCTGCGCGGGAAAATTCTTCGCATCCATCCCGAATTAAACGGCACCTACACCATTCCCAATGGCAATCTGTTTCCCAAGACCAAAGCCAAAACCAGGCCTGAGATTTACAGCATGGGTATGCGCAATCCCATCAGTCTGCATATCGATCCTATTCATGGTTGGGTACTGGAATCCGAAGCCGGTCCGGATGATAATGATAAATATGCTGGCGGCCCATTGGGCTATGGCGGCGACGAGTTCCAAATTTTCACAGCGCCCGGAAACGGCGGTTGGCCCATGTTTTTTGGAAAAGACTATGCGTATCCGCACAGGGATTGGACCGTCACCACTCCGACTTTTGGGGCAAAGTTCAATCCTTTAAAGCCAGTCAACGATTCCAGATTCAATACGGGTATCGATACGCTGCCGCCGCTCACGCCGGCCACTTACGTTACCTTGAAAAGGCAAGCCACTGACATCATTGGATTCGGTGGAGGAGAAATGGCAGCCCTTTCAGGTCCCATTTACCGCTACGATCCTACCTCTGCGTCCACTGTTAAGTTCCCGCCCCATTTCCATGGAAAATGGATTATATCCAATCATTTCCAACCCATTCTCGGCGTGCTTACTCTCGATGGAGCTGGGAAGGTCATTGACAGCGCTCCTTTCTTGCCCGGAGTCACGTTTCCCAATGGCGTAATGGATCTTGGCTTCAGTCCCGATGGCATTTTGTATGTGATGTCCCATTATTCTGGCACCCTGACCAAATTGGAATATCAAGGCACCTGCCGCTCTACAGTGGCATCGGCTTTTGCAGTAAAGGGTTGCCGAAATCCTGCCTATTCCGAGTTCAATCCTTATGCGGACGCAGATAGTTCCGGAGCGTGTATAACCCAAGTTTCCACGTCCATTGTGTCGATGAAGGATTTTCAGCCCCGTGCAGATGCTGCGTTCGGGCCTTTATTCACGGAATCCGGACGGCACTCGGTGGAAGTGTATACCATGAGCGGCACTCGGGTTTGGACCGGCGAATTGGAGGCGGGTGCAAAAATGCCGGAAGGATTTCCGACTCAAGCAGGCATGTACTGGATAAAGACAGTAACATCCAAGGGACCTATACTTTCCCGATTCACTTTGCTGCGCTAGGAACCAAATAATATGCGACTGACATCCCTCCTGGTCTATCCATCAGTCCTGCTGATGGCCGGTATACTAACGAATATTCCAGCCCAGGAGTTGGGTGTCATAACCGTTAAGGCGGATACGCTTGCGCATAAGAACGTTCCCGTACGCGTGCCCTTGCCTGCGAATTATGCAAATCCTGGCCCCCTGCGCTTGGTGGAAATAAGTGGGAAGTCCCTGACTCCCTTCGCCGCACAATATGATTCCGCAGCCTCTCCGGGAGTGTGGTTTATCTTGCCAGACTCCACGCCAGCCGGTCAGTCGCGATCTTTTCACCTGGAAATGGGGACGGTTGCTGGAAAATCGTCCCTTTCCTATCAGGACACTTACCCTTACCGGGAATTGCGCGTTGGAACCAAATCTATACTGCGCTATAACTATGGGCATACCCGTCCTCCCGCAGGTGTGGACACAATTTATGCCAAAGATGGCGGATACATCCACCCGCTTTTTTCACCCTTGGGGGATACCTTAACGGGTGATTTTCCAACCGATCATTATTGGCATCACGGAATTTTCATGCCGTGGCGTAAGGCTGTTTTCGAAGGCCATCGGGTGGATTTTTGGTTGCCGGATTTAAGGGATTCTTTAGGCGTCATCCGGTTTAAAAAGTTTCTCTCACCCAACGCAGGCCAGGTTTTTGCAGGATTTACAGCGGAGCATGAGCATCTCGATATGACCGCGGCAAATTTGCCACTCGGTAAGCCGGTTCTCAACGAAACGTGGCAAGTAAAGGTATTTGCAGTGGATGGACCGACTGTAGGCGGAACCACAGCCGCACCGAGTTGGATCCTGGATATCACCTCCACTCAACGCTGTGCCGGGTCCAGTCCGCTCACACTTTTTGAATGGGACTATCAAGGCATGAGCTATCGTGGCAACCGCGCGTGGGATGCTACGGCATCTTTCTTAACGCCGTCTGGAAATCTTGCCCGTCCCACGCGGGAGAGATGGCAAGTCATGTCCGGACTGAATGGCGTTAATCGATCCAGCGTGGTCATGATGACGCACCCGCAAAATTATCATTTCCCAGAGGCGACATCCAATTGGCCTGGTATCCCCTTCCTGGCCTATACCCCCGTGGACAGCAGCGTAAAAAAGTGGACCCTGCTCGCCGGTCAAGATTACGTTTTCCGGTACCGATTCGTCATTACCACGGGTCAGGTCAACACTCTCTCGGCCCAAGCCTACTTTAAGGATTTCACAGCGTCTCCTTCGGCAACTTTTCAAGCCACCACCTCAGCTTTTCCTAAAAGCTCGAAGCAATTTCAGCTGGAGCCGAAGTTTGTGATTCGCGCAACGGTCCATGGAATTGAAGTGCAATGGCCTAAAAATATGAGCGATGGAACCGTTACGGTAGTGGACATTCACGGAGTTCAACTGGGGACGGCACGGGGCCAATACGGACAAACCACCATGCTTCCAAGCCCAGTGTCGGGTGGAATTGGCATCTTGAAGTTTGAATCGGAATTGGGACAATGGACCCGAATTGTTTCAATGGTGCTGAAACCCTAAAATGGTGCTGAAACCTTAATTCACCACAATAAATAAATCTAGATTCCGAATAGAATCGGAGACTCCAAAATGAAGCCCAGCATTTTGATTCCCGCCCTATTCGCATTTTCGCTTTCAGTCGTTTCGTGTCAAACACTTTCCTTTGTTCGTCAGCCCTTCATGCAAAAGGGCGCGCCTACCGCTGCATCGGTATGTTGGAGAACGAATACGGCTGCAATTTTGACCGTGCATTATGGGACGGATTCCACCAACTTGTCGCTGACCAGCAGCCCCAGTCCACTTGGCACCGATGCCTGCGCGGATCTGCAGGGATTGCAGCCTTTCACCAAGTATTTCTACCACGTTTACTCAGGAACCACCCGATTGACGGGAACGCCCAACCCCTATTTTAAAACCCATCCAACTCTGGGCTCTAGACAAAAAAGTTCCTTTTGGATAATCGGCGACGCTGGGACGAACACCGTAGATCAATGGTCGGTGCGGGACGCGTATATCAAGGTCAATGGTGGAACTCATTCGGATGGCCTGATCATGCTGGGCGACAATGCCTATGACAATGGAACGGATCAGGAACTCACCAATAAAATGTTTAACATCTATCCAACCATTATGGCCAATACGTTTACCTGGTCCTGCATTGGAAATCATGAAAGTTACACCTCAAACGGAGCGCCTTATCTCGATGGCTTTTACTTCCCCACAGCAGGACAATCCGGGGGCATCGCCTCAGGTTCAGAGCTCTATTATTCTTTTGATTACGGAAATATCCATTTCATTTCCTTGGCATCGATCGTCAGTAGCCGCTCCGTTACGGGTCCGCAGTACAAGTGGTTGCAGCAGGATTTACAGGCCACGACGCAAGCCTGGATTATCGTGTTCTTTCATCATCCCCCGTATACTTGGGGATCGCATAATTCTGATACCGAGATCGAGCATGTAGAAATGCGGCAAAACTTTCTGCCCTTGCTAGAAAAATACGGAGTGGACCTGGTGTATGGTGGACACAGTCATGATTATGAACGGTCCTTTTTGCTGGACAGCGCGTATGGAATCGCTTCGGACAATCTGGCGAAAAAATCAAAAGTGGTATTGGATGGAAAGTCCGGTAACCCCACTACTACAGGTCCATACATTAAGAAGTCGCGGTTGGCCGGACACCGCGGAACGGTGTATACCGTGGATGGCAGCAGCGGACATGCGGAAGGAATAATCGGTTTGCATCCCATGCATTATGTGCAATTGGATGTCCCTGGATCCGTAATTCTCACCGTGGAAGATTCCGTGGCCACCAGCAGGTTTTACGATAAAACCGGAGCGCTGAAGGATCAATTTCAAATGATACAAACCGATACTCCCACTTTATCGATGTCCAGGAGTCCAACGCAGTTGGCCTTCACTCGGAACGGCCGTCGCTTTCAATTTTCTGCCGCCAACCGAATGGCGTTTCGACTCTACACTCTGGTAGGTCAACTCGTTTTCACTGGGACGCCTACGGGTATTTTTGAATTGTCATCGGCGAAGTTTGCCCCAGGAGAATATTATTTTCGGTATGGTGCGGCCTTTGAGAAAATTTCACTTCCATGAACTTTCTCTTCGCAGGGCCCTCTCACTCTAGCCAGGTGGCCCAAACTCTCGGCTGTATTCTATTGATTTTGAAGCCTGGCCATGCCCATCCCGACCTATCCGTAACTTTGGAAAAAATCGGAAACCGGATTCAGGTACTGCCTTCCGCATACGTGGAACGCGCGAATCGGGCCTGGCTGCTTCTAGATCATGGCAGGACTGGCGATCCGGTGTATGCCGATATTGACACGCTGCTAGCCCATGCCGATTGGCACAGTCAGGGAATGCGACTATCGGCCTATCACCTGTTCCTACTAGGACATATGCAGCAAGCAAAAACGCAGCTTCAGGAAAACATGCGCGACAGTGCCACCGATGGTCCGGAGCAGTCCAGGATGTTAGCCCAAATCAATTTGGCTTATCGGGATACTTGTGCAGCCATTGCGGCGTATCAACATGGTTGGAATTCCCATCATGAAGAATCGGATTATTTGGAACTGCTGCGTTGTATGCGCGTCAGCGGCCGGGCCCCGGAGGGACTCTTGCATGCAGGCCTTGTTCGATACCCGCACTCTCCTGGTGCAACCGAAGCCATCTTTGACACGTACTTGGCAATGAAAGATAAATCGAATACCAAACGGGCGTTGGCAATAGCCGAGCAAGCGGAATCCTGGTGGCCACGCAGCGTAGATTGGGCATTCCGACGGGCACAGGCCCTGACAGTCTTGCACAAGAAAAAGGAAGCCAGACGAATTTTAATCAGCGCTTTGGATCTATTAGACAGTGAGCAACGAGTAGCCACCAATGCCAAGGGAACGCTCGAAACCCGGCAGGAAATTTTCTCGTTGATTGAAATATGCTCACGCTAACCATCCGGTACTTTTGTTTCTTTTTGACTCTCATGGCCCAAGCCATGGCAACAGATATTACTGTACCTCTCGGTGGTTCCCTGCAAAACGCAGCTACAGCGGCCAAGGCCGGCGATAGAGTCCTTGTGTCCGCAGGCACCTATACACAGCACTTCACCATCGCCAACTCCGGGACAGTAACAGCTCCTCTCGTATTCGAAGCCGCTGCGGGTGCAATGCCGATTATTGATGGAGGCAACGCCGGAGGAACCATCGTATCCATTTCAGGCCGTTATATAGTCTTTCGAGGCTTTGAAGTGAAAAATTCTTCCCAACATGGGATTGCCGTAACCGGTGACAACGTGACGGTTGAGAATTGTCGCGTCAGTTATGCTCGGGATCGAGGCATCAACTTCGACAATTGCGCTAATGCTTCGGCTATCGGTTGCGAGGTTTTTGAATGCGTTCGGTCGAACTTCCCCCGTTCAGAATCCGTTACCAGTGGATGGGGAATGGGGATCTCGATTCGCGGCGGCAGCAATTGGGTCGTGCGCAATTGTCGCATCCATACCAATCATGGCGAGGGAATCGGCGTTTGGGGAAATAGCACCACAGGCGGTACGCAGGGCGCGCATATCCTCCATAACGAAGTATACGACAATTGGTCCGTCAATATTTGGAACGATCACGGCACTGCAATTGAAGCCGACGGCAACCTGGTGTACTGCACCCCGAACCGGCCTGCGCCAACTTTGACGCGGAGCACGCCACAGGGCTTTCTCAACGCAGAGGAACTAAATTTCGGATTGCCAGGCGATCTTCGCAACGGAGTGGTCACGAATAATATCGTCGTGAATTGCAGTCGGGGATTCGGATTCTGGCATGATGGTGGAGGCTTGGTCGGGTTCCTGATAGCCAATAACACCTTCGTGAATAATGCTCTATCCATCGGCATAGACGCGTCTCCGACCAATGGCAGCAATGTGTTTCGCAATAACATTTTTGTGCAGTCTGTATCGGGAGCTATGCTTTCCTATACTCAAACCGGTGCCAGTTCCGTTTTCAGCAACAATATCTGGTACAATTCCTCAGGAGGAAGCCTGCCCGTATTGGATCCAAATTCGCTTTATCGGGATCCCTTATTTGTGGGAGGTGCGAGCCTGGTTGCCGCATCCTACCAGTTGCGTGCGGGCTCTCCCTGTATCGCAGCGGGGGCCAAGGACTTCCGCGTCTCGACCGATTATTGGGGAACGGTTCGACCGGTTGGCTCACCGTCCAGTATCGGGGCACATGAATATGCCCTTCCCAATCAAATTCTGTATTCTCGCAGCAAAAAGCGTCCTGGATTGACCAGACAAGGAGCCACCGTTATCACGAGTTTTCCTTTAGTTAGCAGCGGGAGTCGTGAGGGGCGGAATTTTAAGGGTCAGGAAGTGCGTGTGCGTTGATTCAATCTTCGCAGCCAAGACAAAGTCGCTTTCCGTAAGCCCATCGATCTTATGGGTCCAAATTTTAACTCCAACTTTTCCCCATGTCAGGTAAATGTCAGGATGATGGCCTTGCGCTTCAGCAATGGCGCCAATGCGGTTGGTACAGTCCAATGCCGTCAGGAAATCCTTGAACTTGAATTCCTTTTCCAGATGATGTGAGGCAATGACTTTCCAACCGTGGCCCAATTGGGCTAAAAGGCTGTTCAACTCTGGGTCTTTTAGGGCCGGAACCCCGCCTTTACAGGGAACGCATTCTTTACTGGCCAAGATTTCGCAACTGTCCATGGAGCCTCCCCATTCAGGGCTAAATATACACTTTAGCCAGACCCGGCCTTTCTTTTTTTTGAGTTGAGCTGGCCCATTTGGCACTTTCCGAACCAGTATGGCACGGTAAAAAATTCTAATTTAACCGCCCAAAGTATCTGGCAGGTCTACCACCCAACGTATATGGTAGACCCTTAGCCTGTAAGCCAGTAAGTCAGTAAGCCTGAAAGTTGGAGTAGCAGTATGAGCAAGGTTCTGATCATCGGTGCCGGTGGGGTTGGCGGCGTAGTTGCCCACAAATGCAGTCAAGTGCCCGAAGTTTTTTCCAGCCTGGTCTTGGCGAGCAGAACGCTTGCGCGTTGCGACAGAATCAAGGATCAAATTTTAAAGCGACGCAAGTACGCGATCGAAACCGCCCAGGTGGATGCGGACAACACTGCGGAAGTTGTCGCGCTCATCCAAAAAGTGAAACCGAAGCTCGTTATCAACACCGCTTTGCCCTATCAAGATTTGACCATCATGGACGCGTGCCTGGAGACGGGCGTGGACTATCTCGACACGGCCAATTATGAACCGCCTGACGAGGCCAAGTTTGAATACAAATGGCAATGGGCCTATCAAGACAGGTTCAAAGCAAAGGGCATCATGGCTTTGCTCGGCTGCGGCTTTGATCCGGGCGTGACCAATATCTTTTGCGCCCATGCCCAAAAAAACCATTTCGACGAAATCCATTCCGTAGACATCATCGACTGCAATGCCGGAAACCATGGCCATCCCTTCGCCACCAATTTCAATCCGGAAATCAACATCCGTGAAGTCACGGCCAAAGGAAAATACTGGGAAAAGGGCCAATGGATAGAAACCGAACCCATGGCCGTGCATAAAACCTTTGATGCTCCTGAACTGGGACCCATGGAAATCTATTTGATGTACCATGAGGAGCTTGAATCCCTCAGCAAGAACCTGAAAGGATTGCAGCGCATCCGTTTCTGGATGAGCTTCTCCGAAAATTATCTGACTCATTTACGCGTTTTACAAAACGTGGGCATGACCCGGATTGATCCCGTTGATTTCCAAGGTCAGAAAATCATTCCATTGCAATTTCTCAAAGCCTTGCTTCCGGACCCGGCCAGCTTAGGTCCGCGCACCAAGGGCAAGACCAATATCGGCTGCGTCATCGAAGGGGTCAAGAACGGAAAACCCAATAGCCTTTATGTTTATAATGTTTGCGACCATGAGGAAGCTTTCAAAGAAACGGACAATCAGGCCATTTCCTATACCACCGGCGTGCCCGCTTTCATCGGAGCCATGCTGATGCTGCAAGGCAAGTGGAAAGGCACGGGCGTATTCAATGTGGAAGACCTGGACCCGGATCCGTTCATGTCCGAGCTATTGGTGTGCGGACTACCCTGGATCGAAACCGTCTCCTACGAAACCTGAAAGCATGGCCAAGTCTTTAGATATTAGCCTAGTCCAGACCCCGGCTTATGTTCTGGAAGAGTCGCTCCTTAAGGGTAACCTTGCGGTCTTTGATCGGATTCAAAAGGAAAGCGGCGGCAAAATCATTCTGGCACTCAAAGGATTTGCTTTCTGGAGCGCCTTTCCCTGGATTCGCGAAGTGTTGCATGGAGCGACCGCCAGCTCCTTGAATGAGGCCCGCCTGGCTAAAGAGGAAATGCGCAAAGAGGTGCATGTCTATTCCGTGGCTTTCACGGACCGGGAATTTCCAGAAGTCTTGGCCATCGCCGATCATATCGTTTTCAATTCCTTTGCCCAATGGAAGCGGTTCAAACCGCAGGTTATGGCCATGCGTAAAGGCCACGGTACGGTACCTGCCCGACACGTCTCTTGCGGGATACGGGTCAATCCTGGTTATTCGGAAGTGCATACGCCACTGTATGATCCCTGCTATACCCATTCCCGCCTAGGCGTAACCCTGGAAGAATTTCGGCCCGACGAGCTGGACGGCATCGACGGACTGCATTTTCATGCGCATTGCGGAAACAATTCCGATACCTTGGAGCGGGTGGTAGCTCATTTCGAACAACGCTTCGGCGCCTTTATTCCACAGATGAAGTGGATCAATTTCGGCGGTGGCCATCACATCACCAAGCAAGGCTATGATGTGGAACGCCTCATTCGCATTATCAAAACCTTTCGCGAGAAGCACGGAACTGAAGTCTATGTGGAACCGGGCGAAGCGGTGGGTTGGCGCACGGGCCCGCTGGTGGCCTCCGTCGTCGACATTGTCCGCAATGGTATGGACATAGCCATACTGGATACTTCTGCTACAGCCCACATGCCCGACACTTTGGAAATGCCGTATCGCCCTGAAATTCGGAATGCCGATGAACCGGGAAAGCTTGGACACACCTATCGGTTGGGGGGCCTCACCTGCTTGGCTGGGGATATCATTGGCGATTACAGTTTCACTGAACCCCTAAAAATCGGGGACAAACTGGTATTTGAAGATATGATCCATTATACCATCGTAAAAAATTCGACCTTTAATGGGATTCCCTTGCCCTCCTTGTGCATTTGGACTGCTGAAGGAGAACTCAAAGTGGTGCGGGAATTCGGTTACAACGAGTACAAGTTCCGGAACGGGTAGATAGGCTGCCCCTAATGGAATTGACCCTTTTGGCGGCGAAGGCTGTTACTTTGGCAGTTGTTTTTTAAGCAGCTTCTGCTCATGCTCAAACCGGGCATCTTGAATGGCCGATAGGACATTACCCACATTGGCCGCCTTCTCATTTCCTTTGAATTTTCCAGAAAGTGGCGTTTCCAAAGTGAGTTTGCCGCGCTCATACAATGCCCAGATTTCCTTGCCGTATTCCGTTGCCAACAGCTCGGGGGCAAAGGCGCCAAAATATTCTGTCATGTTGTTCACGTCTCGATAAAACATCATGCTGGCGCTTGAGTTGCCGGCGGCATTCACAGCTTGAGGCAAATCGATAATCACTGGACCTTGGACGTCGACCAATACATTGAATTCCGACAAATCGCCATGGATGATTCCCGCGCAGAGCATACGCACGATTTGAGTTATCAGCACGCCATGGTATTCCCGCGCGATTTCCGGGGGTAAGGACAAATCATTCAGCCGTGGTGCGGGATACCCATTTTCATCCGCAATCAACTCCATGATTAATACACCATCGAAAAAACCGAAAGGCTTGGGAACCCGCACTCCGGCAGCGGTCAACTTGAACAGCGCATCGACTTCGGCGCTAATCCAGGATGCCTCGGCTTCTTTTTGCCCGAAACGGCTTCGCTTGTTCATGGCGCGAGTGGTACGGCTGTTCTGATTTTTCCTGCCCTCCTGGTATTGGACGGCCTGCTTAAAACTGCGATTGATGGCGTCTTTGTAGACCTTTGCGCAGCGAATGTCCTCACCGCATCGCACTAAATACACCTGGGCTTCTTTACCGCTTTTGACTTCACCAATGACTTCATCGATAATGCCGTCTTCAATAAGCGGTAAGAGTCTGGCGGGAACTTTCATGGATAAGTGCCTAAAGTAGCAATCGTAAGGCTCGCACTAAACCGGCGGCCAATTGATGTCGGCCGCCATGGCATTGCGTTCCACTTGATTCGGGTTTTTGCACCCAGGAATCACGCAGGTTACCACCTTGTCGCGCAGGCACCATGCCAATGCCCATTGTGCCATATCCATGCCCGCCGGTACTTCACTTTTTTGGATTTCCAAAACTTGCTCTAAACGCGCTCTGGCCTTGACGGACTCGTGGGAAGCCCGTACATCCCCTTCCGGAAAGCGGTTGCCAGGCTGATATTTTCCACTCAAATAACCACTGGCCAAAGGAACTCGGGCCAGCACGCCCAAGTTTAAGCGAGCACAGGCCGGCAGCACCTTTGCCTCTGGACCCCGATCCAAACGATTGTAAACCAACTGAATAACCTCAATCCCAAATTTGGACGCCGCTTCCACCTGACCCAAATTCTCTCCCTGAGAACTGATGGAAACCCCCAAATGCCTGATTTTTCCAGCGGCAACTTGCACTTGCAGTTCGCTCCACAATTCCTCCCGAAAAAAATCAGGATCCTGACCGGAATGGAATTGGTACAGGTCGATATGGTCCGTCCCCAAGGCGCGCAAAGAGGCTTCCAATTGCTGCGCCACTTGCGCCCTGGACCAGGCAGGCTTGCGATCATTGTGCCCCAAATAATCGTGCCCAAACTTGGTGGCAATGAACCATTTGGACCGGGTGCCGTTTGCTTTTAGCACTTTGCCCAATAGAGTTTCCGAAAGGTGATCGGGGCCATAACATTCTGCGGTATCAAGCAAATTGATGCCAAGATCTTGGGCACGAGTTAAGATGGCCTCAACTTCTGCGACGGTAAAGTCCTTGCCCCATTCGCCGCCAAATTGCCAAGTTCCCAATCCCATGACGGAAACATCAAAGCCAGTGCTGCCTAAAGTACGGTATTTCATGCCCGCAAATCTAGTTTTTGCAATTGAATTGAATGGAATGGAATCAAATAAAGAACCCCCGGTATCGGCCATTTCCAAGGGAAACGGACAACCCGGGGGTTCAAGATCTGAGCCAGGGGGGATTTGAACCCACGACCCACGCCTTAAAAGGGCGCTGCTCTACCAACTGAGCTACTAGCTCCGACTTTCGAAGGAGTGGCAAAGATAGCACCGAGCCCCGTGCCTTGCAAGTAAATGAAGCAAACTACCGCATCTAACCGCAATGCCTTTCGGAAACTCATGATCTCCTGATTTCGAATTGGATTTCCCCTTTTTGATAGTCGTTCTGGATGAGTCGTGGCCACTTGGTGACAGGCTG
>JAYTHY010000023.1:0-104879 GCA_043732185.1 Fibrobacteria bacterium | reverse complement strand
TTTTCCGAATGGGGGATGGTGGCCATGCCTGCCTGGGGTGTAGGGGATTCGGGTACCTTGAACTCAAAGAAGGTTGCAAGTTTTGTCGGTGTCTATGGCGGGCATCTTTTTCTGCTTGGAAGTGGCATCATCCGTCCCGGAATTGAAATGGGTTCACTCTGGCAACAGGTCCGGATAAATAAAACGGCATTTGGATCTGGGACCACCTCAAATATTGGTCTTTATTACTCCTTCAAAGTCCAAGTTCTGTGTTTGACCTTCCTCGCCTCCAATCAGGGCTATGGATTAGGTCTTAATTTCAGCCTATAGGGTAGTTTATGGATACAGCATACCGGTTCAACTTTTTAAAATCAAACTCGGTGATGGGCCTCGGTCTTTTTTTTGTCCTGGTGGGACTGAGAATACTTTTCCCATCCCTGATGAATGCCCAGGACCTGCCGATGGTGGGGCAGACCTGGGTCTTTGTGAATGGGCCTACGGAAGAAAGTCATATCGTCCGTTCCATCTCGGATTTTGGGGCTTCGTCCGTCATCGTTGCGAAGTTCAACCAGGATGGGACGGCGGATATGCGCTATGCCAACCTCGCCGGGCGCTTTTGTCTTTCCACGACCGAAGCTTTGGATACGATTGGTATTGAGCTTCGAAAAAATGTGATTAGGGGAAGCCGACTCTTTTCAGCAACCAAACAGCTTTTTCCCGATACAGCCTATAGCTGCGATGCCGAGCTGGCGCGACTATCCGGCACCCTGCGGTATAACCACTATGTCATAAACGGATCCGCTGTGCTCCCAACCCGGACTCCTTCCGCCTATCAATGGTTTTTTGATCTGCCTGAATGCTATGCATCCAGGCCCGCTGGGCTGCAGGATAAGGAGGAAAAGGATCTTTGCGAAAACCATTGGTGTGTGGATCCCAATCCACCGCCCGATGAACCCTATCCGGAATCCTGCAATGACACCTATACCGAATGCCATATCGTGGTGAATGAAGCAGCCATGCAGTTTAAGCCCTCCACAAAATCATTCTGGAATCTACACCTCTTTCCGAAAATCGTGGTGCATCCCCGGCACCCTGCCACTGGAAGGGTAATGAAGGAAATCAGTCTCTCTGAAACTGAGGCGGTAACTTTTAGGCAGCGTGCTATTGATAATCCCGGCAATGTGGATTTAAAGCCTTACCTGAATCCCGTGCTGGATGATTCTGCTTCGGTTTATTTTTCCGGCCAATTCCTTTGGCCGGCTTCCATCCCAGACCCGGTCTGGTCCGTGAACTTGGAGATACAGGCGGAAGGGGAGGGTGGGTCTGGTTTTGCCCATGATCCACCCATGGCTTTCCGCATTGCCTCTTTCGATGATTGGACAGGATTACAGAAAGCCTTGCTTTTGCCTTTTGCCCGTGATGATGCCGAGAAAGATTTTCTGGAAAACTTGGAGACTCGGTGTCCGGGCTTGGCTTTTCAGGATCGTATTATCGGCAAGCTGGCATTTTCCGTAAAGGAAGGATTGGACGTTACGCTACCCGATGTGCTTCCCCTGGAGCCGACGGATCCCAGATGGAAGCAGGTGAGGCAGGAACGCGTGGCCGTGGATGGAGGATGGGAGGTTCGCACCGTAGTGGAAGAGGACCGGATCCTTCCCGGGCAGATGGCCATAGTGCGCAGTGTGGACTTTCCCTATGGCGACTATTTCTGGAAGGGCTGCCCGGACCTGGAGGACTCGTTTTTCAAGCTGACGCGCTCTCAGGCCCTGCGGATTCTCAGTCAAAGTGTACCAACGTGCAATCTTGTCAATCTCGCTAAGGCGGCCGGTTTTTACCGGCGGCTCGAACTACGGTTTAATCGTCCGGAAGATGCGCAAGAAAAAGCCATGGCGGAGCAACGCGCGCTCGAAGCCGAGTTTCAATTTGAACGGACCAAGGGCAAGGAAAGGCCACCTGGCATGACCTGCCCGGAAACACCCGTGGATATTCTCTTGAGGAGGATGTAGGCCATGAGAACCCTAATATTTGGAACCTTCCTTTGTTTCGGCCTGGCTCAGGCCGAGGACATGTTACAGCCAACCACCAGCCAACCTGGTACTAAGGAAGAGAACGGCATCGTCACTACCTTGGCCTTGACCTATGTCAAGGTCCGAAATACCGTGCGCGATGCCTATATGTCGATTCAATACACGCGGGCCATGGTGCAGACTCTGGACGATCAAAAAGCCTGGGTGCGTCGGAATCTGAAAAGTTGGGACTTGGTGGGGAAGAGGGTCGTAAAGCTGGTATCCGAACCGGGACGCTGGGATCAGAAGCTCCAGGATCTGGAAGCGATTTTCGATAAGACCGATTACCTGCTATGGGATGAAAGTCGTGCCTTTGATGATTTGATGTATCGGCAGGAGCGTTATGCCGAGCGAATCGGCGGGCACCTGGCCCCGTATCTACCCTTAAATCATCCCTCGGTATCCGAGTTCTATAAATTTAACTCTGGACTTTATCGGTCCGATCCAAATTGGGTTGCCCCAGTTCTTGGCGGCAGCAAAGAAGAAAATGAAATCCATGGAGACCTGGAGCGTTCGCGCCTGCGTGATGCTTATGCTTATATGCAAGTTACCGGCGAGGGCAAGGTGCGCGATGCCACCATTCTGGCCGGATCCAGGGCTCAGGCGCAAATTGCCGCGCTAAGACGGGTGCAACAGGAAAGAATGATTCGTTATCGTGAGACGCTCGAAGCCCTGAAGGACGCGAAGAATGTAAACGCGCAGGAATTGGGGAAAACATTGTCGGACTTGAAGGGTGTTGAAAATACTCTGGATGAGTTGACTGTGAAAAAGCTGGAGATGGAAGTGGTCTGGGCCCATATGGGAACTTTGATTTATGACTTGTCGAGGAAGCGGGCCGGGGAACTTAGAACCACGGCAGCTTTTGAAGATCTGTTAGGGGTTAGGTAATCCAATGGATCAATATCAAAATGCCTCGCCGGGAATGGATGGGATGGACCTGGGATCGCTTATTACCCCCAAACAACTGGCGGAGAGATTGGGTATCTCCCTTAAGTGGGTGGAAAAACATACTCAGGAACGAAGGATCCCTGGACAGGTAAAAGTTGGTAGGGTGTGGAGGTATGAATGGGTGGAGATTCAAAAACGAATTATTACTGGCGAAATTCTCCTCGAAAAACCGAAGAGGGGAGCTGGCCATTGAGACCTGCACTTAAACTATATTTTCTCTTATCCGCCAGGGATATCCATTGACGAAAGGAATTCGCAATGGGTGTCAATATCGACAAATTAGGTCCAAATAAATGGCTGCTTGACGTTCGGGTCAGAAAGTCCGGCAAGGAAATTCGGAAACGAGAAACCTTTTTAGGTACCCGTATCCAAGCCCACGATCGTTACTTTGAATTGAGAAAATCTCTCAAGTCAGAGGATGGATTGAGTGTACCCGAAAACCTGAGCACTTTTGGTGATTTATTGAAGCTGTACCAGGACAGGCGCTATCAAATTTCCGGCGGCCAAGCCAGTAAATGCGGCACTCTAATGGCTGACCTTGGGAGCGTCCCAATCCCCCTTTTCGCCGAAAAGCTTGATAAATACATGAGATTGTACAGGCTTACGCCTAGACGCAAAACCGGGAAAATCCCCGCGAATGCATCGTTTAATCGGTACATTACTCTAATCAGAACGGTTTTTAATATTGCCGTGGATTTGGATTTGATAGTTAAAAATCCCATCACGAAATCCCGTTTTCCAAAGCTGAAGGAGGTCTCCCGAGATCAGGTTCTAACTGAACAGCAGAGGCTCATTTTGTTCAACGTAATTAGGCAGGAGGCACCTCATCTGGAGGCCATCACAAATTATGCCTTACAGGTTCCTTGCCGGAAATCCGAATTGATTGGAATGTGCAAGGATCAGTTGGACTTGTTTCACAATAGCATACGGGTTCGGAACGGAACGACCAAAAACGATGAAGGAATCTGGAAGCCTATACCTCCGGATATGGTAGAGTATTTTCGTACCCTCCCACCTGAATGCCCATACCTGTTCTACAAGCTCGTAAGGGGCACATACAGACCACTGGGGGATTTCAAAAAATCTTGGAAAAGGTGCAAGCAACTTGCGGGAGTTCCGGATCTTCATTTCCATGATACTCGGCACATGTCGGCCACTGACCTTTTAGATGGAGGAACACCCGAACAAGTGGTATTAGCAGTGGCAGGCTGGAAGACTAATATGCTGCGCACCTATTATCATCGATCTGGAAAAAAATCTCTGGAGTTAATTAGATTTAGGTCGGGGAGTGGACACACTGTGGACACCCACACGGAGAAAATGACCGAAAAAGGTTGATTTTCGTGGAAAAAGGCAAATCTTATGGCGGACCAAGCTATTCCCAAGCAAATGGTCGTCGGTTCGAATCCGATAATCCGCTCCAAGGGCTCCCTTTCCGGGGGGCCCTTTTTTAATTCCTTAAATGCCGAATGAAATTACATCAAATTGATAGAATGGCTGTACCGATGGCCATCGACTAACACTCGGACAAAATAAGTTCCTCTTGAAAAGCCTTCCGTTGAAAACCGAATGCTACCGGGATGCATTGTTCTGCCCGTGGCCAAGGTCCGGCCTTGCAGATCCTGCACAGCGATGGTCGAGTTCCCATGGAAAGGAATTTCAGCAAGTATACCCGTTTGGTCCCGGTAAACTTTAAAGTCAGTGGACAACGCGTCCATGCTGCGTAATTTGGGATCAATGAATACGGTGGGATCGAAGGCGGAGGAAGGTGAAATTTTATTAAGCGTATACCAGGCTTCCGAGGCCCAAGGCACTTTGGCAGTTGCGGAACGAATATTTGGTGCGTTAAGATGAACTACATAATTTGGGGTCAAGCCGTTGATTTGTAGGAAAACACTTTTCTTATCCGTCGAGAGAGAGACAGAAGCCACTGTAAGGTTGTGCCTATTCTGTAGGTTCCCGGCACCATATCCCTCTTGAGGTGTCTGGGTCCAGGTCTCAACAGTGAAATTTGCTGCGACGGCACTGGCAGATGATACAGGTTCAGTGAACTCCACTTCCATTCCATTTTTACGCGAACGTACAGCCAACATTTCAAAGGTTGAAGTTCCATTGTCAATCAATTTACTTAGACCATACTTTCTATTTTGCCATCCCCAGTTGGTGTCACCGTTGCCGATTTGGCCCACATAAAGGGCGCCATCCGGTCCCCATACCAACCTAATGGTTCCAGCTTCAAAGCCGCCAGCAAATTTGAAAACCACACCTTGGTACTCCCCACCAATTTTTTCCACAAAAATTCGCTGTAGTCCGCCAAAACTGACATCCCCAACAAAGAACTGGCCCATGTAAGGTCCCTTGGTGATATAGATGGGCTGGCTGGGGGAAAGGCCTATTTGACTTTCCTCCAACCACACTACAGGTGGCGACTGTGGCACTTTGTAAATGTCATATGGATTGGTTGTGTCATTGTGCATTCCGTAATTCCGACCCTTAACAAAATGATTCAACTTATTGGCGGGTAGCCAATGCCCCTGATTGTCGGTTCCAAATATTTCCCCCTCTGGTCCAAAGGCAATTCCATTTGGGGTTCTTAATCCGCCAACAATAATTTCGTAAGTATTCTTTTTGGGATCCATTTTAAGCAAACTTCCACGGTCTCTGCCCTGAGTCCCACTTGGCGGATACTCAGAGGCTAGGGTTCCGTAGAAAAAGCCATCTTTGTACAGCAGACCAAACGCAAATAGATGCCAACGTTCAGTTTTGGCTGAATCTAGTCGTGGCGGATAGCTCCAGCCGCTAACAATCTTTCGATTTTCATCTGCTAGCCCATTCTTGTCGGCATCGGGTAGCATGTACAATCCATCTTTACACATGACGTAAATCGTATCGTTTACAACTTTTAGACCAAGTGGCTCTTTTAGGCCTTGTGCGAACACTTTGTATGTGACGCCGGAACTGTCTTTGCCACCCATTCCGGAGATGATGTACACCTTTCCGGTAACAGTCATATCGCTGCCCCAATCACTGGCGACGAGTCGGCCATCTGATAAGAAATCCAAACCTCCATTACGGAGAAGGAAATTGGGAGGGCGCATATTGTGCAGATCCCAGCTTGGATGTGGTGCGGTGAGCATGGCCTGCCCAAGAATACAAATGGGGGCCAGACCTAATCCAAAAAAAGACCAAAGCGAAAGTCGGCCTGTGCGCATATATTCTCCTAGTCAATGGGGCTGCTGCCTAAAATAAGGCAAAAGCGCTTTTCAAGTCGGTACAATTTCGGCATTAATAGGTATGAAGTAAGCGTGGGAAAAAGACTAAGATTTTTGCCGTTTAGCCAGTTTTATGGTAACTGGGGGCGAGGCGTTTTCCTGTCCGCTACCCTGCTGCTATCGGTATCGGGTTGTCTGGAAAACCAGTCTTTACAACCTGTTCGCGCTCACCCTGAGCCAGTGGATCTTGGCGTCACTGGGTTGCCGGCTATGCCCGATGATAACCCTCTAACCAAGCCAGGAATCGCACTTGGTAGACGTTTGTTTTTTGATAAAATCCTATCGGATCAGAACATACAATCCTGTTCCGATTGCCATTTGGCTTCGCGTGCTTTTTCCGACACATTCAATTTCAGTTTCGGCGCCAAAGGGCTTCCTGGACTTCGTAACACGCCTACATTAATGAATTCAATTTGGTTTCCCAATTTTTTTTGGGATGGCCGGGCGGCCACACTTGAAGATCAGGCAAGAGCTCCAGTGCCGCATCCCATGGAAATGAATTTACCATGGGATCAGGCGATTCTCAAATTGTCGAAAGATAAGCACTATCCTGACTTGTTTGCCGCGGCGTTTAACGAGGGCCCCATCACCCAGGAAAAAGTAGTCCAGGCGTTAGCCCAATTTGAGCGCACGCTGATTTCTTTCAACTCAAAATTTGATCGATTCTTACGAGGTGAAGTGGTCCTCACGGAAGCGGAGTCTACCGGTTACGCCCTTTTCAACCAAGAGAAGACCGGTTGTTTTCACTGCCATTCCGGTATTCTTTTCACGGACCTCCAATTTCATAACAACGGGATTGAAGAAAACATTGATGGCACAGGCAGGGGTGCTATTACGGGCAATCCGGAAGATGATGGAAAATTCCGCACTCCAACACTGCGCAACTTAATGTTGACCCGACCGTTTATGCACGATGGGCGATTTTTTTCACTTGAGGAGACCTTGGAGCATTATAGCGCTGGGGGGAAGCCTTCGCGGACAGTGGACTCATTGGTTCCAGGGAGAACTAAATACCCATTGAGTGAACAGGAAATCCAGTTTGTACTAGCCTTTTTGCTTACTTTGACCGACAGTACAATCGCAATGAATCCCGATTTCCAGCGACCCACAGATTTACCATAGAAGTAGGTATTTTTTTTCAATCAACAGTCTGGTTTTTTACTCTTTAGGTAACCATCGGAGTAGCATGCATTTTTCAAAAATCAAATATACGGCCTTCCTTTTTACAGCGATGTTGTTTGGCTCTTGTACCCTTGACGACCTTATCGGAGATCCCAATCATGGAACCAATGGGCTTACCCTCGAAGACAAGGTCGTGCTTGGCTTGAAAACGGCTTTGGAAGTAGGTATCGATTCCAGCGCAGCCGCAGCATCCAAGTTAAATGGGTATCTCACACATAAGGTCATCAAAATAGTACTGCCCGTTGAGGCAGATTCTGCTTTGAAGGCTGTTGAAAAGTTGGCAGCCATGGTCGCTCCTTTTGCCTCTGAGCTGCAAGCGATGCAGAGCATTGTTGACCTCTCGGCGGGCCTGGACAACAGTTCTTTTACCAGCAATTTGACTGCCTCGAACAGCCTACTAAAGGACATCACCGGGCTTAAAGGTATCGGTGATTCAGTGGTCCTTTATATGAACCGAGCTGCCGAATACGCCGCGCCGAGATCCGTCCCAATTTTCAAGGACGTCATTTTTGGCATGACCATATCCGATGGTTTGACTCTTTTGAATAGTGCAGACAGTTCGGCCGCTACCACGTACTTGAATGGGAAAACTTTTCATCCCTTGATACTCGCGTACACACCCTTGGTCGATTCTACTTTGACCCTGGTGCCTTTAACCAAGTATTGGACGGATTTCCGGTCTTTGTATAATTCCAGCCTAACTCGATACAACAGCATGGTCGCATTTCAGACTTCATGGAACAAGAATGTGGTGGTGGCTAGTGTCTCGGCTTTGCAAATCAACGCGTTGAAACCCATCGGTTATAAACCTATCGAAACCGTTAGCCTTGGGACGTGGACGACGGATCGGGCCTTAACTGGGCTATTTTATCTTGTGGGAGAAGAAGAAAAAGGAATTCGTCGTGATCCGTTTGGGTATGTTAGTAGCCTGGCTAAAAATATTGCCGATATTTTAGGTGAAGTATTTGGCGAAATAATGAAAATGCCAAAATGATTTTAAAGGTCCAGCCGTAAGATCCTGAATGGCTTTTTGAAAGTAACCTATGCTGCTTTCTTGAAGGGCACCTCCTTTAATGGCACCTGTTGACTGATCGAAATTGAATTAGGCAGGGGTGTTTCAAGGTTACTGAGGTATTGTTTGGGAACCGGTTTCAAATTCCATACTAGCCCGATTTTTGAAAATCCCAGTAGGATATAATAGGAGATGTCGATTTCATACCAGCGGAAACCCTGTCGAACCGAGTTGGCATAATGGTGATGGTTGTTATGCCATCCTTCCCCCAAAGTAATGAGCGCGAGTATCAAGCTGTTCTTGCTGTCATCACCTGTTTCGAAACGTTTACGCCCAATAATATGCCCAAACGAATTGATCGAAAACGTGCCGTGGTAAAGGAGTATGGTGGAAATAAAAAATCCCCAAATAACCATTTGTGCGCCACTAGTGTGCAGACCGGGGGCGAATCGATGCAAAGTTTTACCGAAAAAGAATAATGTCAGGCCGAGGCAGAAGGGTGCCACAAAGTCAAAGCGGTCAATGAACATCAGCTCTGGAAATGCAGCGAAGTCTTTCAGCTTTCTACTTTGGGCAGTGGAGTTTTCACGTTTGGAAAACCAGAGTGTGTGGCTGATCCAAAATCCATGTTGTTTGGGGGAATGGGGATCCTGCGGTTGATCCGAATAACGGTGATGGTCCCGATGATGGGATGCCCAATGCAAAGCCCCGCGCTGGGCGGAGGTATTGCCAATGAAGGCGAAAATGAATTGCATCACCCGACCCGTTTTGAAGGTGCGGTGTGCGAAATAGCGGTGGTACCAACCTGTGATGGCATGCATGCGCACAAAGTACAGGAACACGGCAACGGTTATGGCTACAGGACTGTATCCCACAAAAAATACGCCGAAACATATAAGATGGAGTGCCCAAAAAGGGGCAAGCCGGAGGTGACTCACTTTTCGGTCCTCGGGACCGAAGGTTACTCCCTGCGGTGCATCATTATCCAACCATTTATAAATGGCTCGTAAAGGTTTCGTGAGAATTGAGAGAGTAAGTGTGTGCATGATCATGACCCCAGTATGCCTTGCAATCGGAGAGGCGACACCTAGATCTTAGCACTGGGCAATTGAAAAACGGCCGCTAAATAAGCGGCCGTGACAAAATCTTACAACAGGGTTTTTTTAGTTATTCGTTCTAAAAGGGCCGAAATTACTCACTTTTCGCTGCTGATTTGCCGCTCTCTGCTTTTCCCTTTACCTTACCTTGGGTATTTGATTTTGTTTTTTCATTCGCAGGAGCCGAGGATGAACTGGAATCTTTTGCTACGAAAGTAGAATCGCCTTCCAAAACCGGCATTAATTTACCACCACTTCGAATATTGCGAATCATCCAATCGGCGTCATCAGATAAATCGCTGGATGGATATTGCGCTAACATTTTTTCAAAGGCGCGAACCGCCGCTGAATCATTTTTTAGGTGTTCTGCATGGATGAAACCCACCATGAACATAGCTTTATAATTATTAGGACTTTTTGGAAACAGGTAAGACAATCTTCGATATTCCGACAAAGCTTGCTGATATTTTTCTTGCTCGATATAAATCTGGGCCATCCCAAAGCAGACAGAGTCTTGCAACGACTCATCTTTTGGAAATTCATCACGCAGACGTTGATAGAGTTCCAAAGCTGGATCCAGCTTGCGATCGTAATGTAGATTTTGGGCTTGTTTGTAAGACTCCTGCGGAGCCTTGATTTTTGCCGGTAGGAGAGTAGGATCCAGAACCACTACTTGAAACTCCCTCTCGAGTCTTTCCATTAGGCGGTCTTCCGCTTTTGCGTAGGCTGCGCCTTTTACATTTGCGAATACATCATATCGGGAGTCCTCAAATGACAGTGTCACTGTATCGCGGCGATAGCGTTCCGGATTGGTTCTGTACTCGATATCCAATTCCTTTGGGTCCACGGCTAGATATGCCGAAATGTCACGCACAAATTTTTGGTAATCCTTATCTAAAGTATCACGAGTAAAGAAGGCGCGATTGGCTTCGAAGGTCTTCTTAAGAGTAACCGTGTCCAGACCAGCGTTTTTGGAAATTATCGAGTCCTGGTAAATTTGGGCCCAATAATTCATATTGCTTTCTTCGCGCTGGGCTTGGAGTTTAATGTCGTCATTGAGGGCCAGAGTCTTGGCCTCCAAGGTTGCCAATTCCCAAGTGAGAATGAAATCGACCAGGCTCTCTCGAGTGTAGCGCTCTTGCATATTAGGCGGAATTTCTTGGCGCAAGAAATCGACATCCTTTTCCCTGACGACCTTATTCTTGGAATAGGTAGCCAGGGTATCTTCCATTTTGACCGTAGTAACCTTTTCGGATTTGTAATCTTGTTTCACCAATGCCTGCACGCGTTCAAACTCTTTTTGCTGCCGAGGAAATTTTTGGACAAGCCAGAAACTGTGCCATTTTTTGGTATCTGGATTTTGAATTGGTCCAGGAACCATGCCTGTGGTCAGATTATCCATGGCACTGAAAAGGGCTGGAAGCATGCCGATGCCGTAGGGCAAGCTATGATCGCGTTTTACGGTCCCTAGGTGCCCCATGACTGCTTTGGTCCATGTATTCTCTGTGATTTGGCCCGCAAGTTTTTTGAAGCCTTCCAGGTCCTTAATATCTTTTATGCGTTTGGTGAGTAAATCTTTATTCTTCGACTCGATTGCATATAAGTCATAGGTTTCCGAAGTCATGTAAGCATCTTTGTGTCCGTCGAAATATTTTTGAAGTTCGCTTTGGGAAACCACGATGTCTGCACCAGCGAGCTTGACTCCGTATTTCACTTTTAGGTTGGCTAATGCGTTTTCAGTGAGTTTGGCTTTGTACTGACTCAAATAATCAGCTGCAACCTGGCTGTGAATCTCGGCCAGGGGGGGTGTGGTTTGCTCCTTGCAGGAATCTGCCTTGACAAGTAAGAATGCACTATCCCGCTTGATGGGTTTAGAAGTCTCGCCGATTTTTAGTTTGGTAGTTTCATTAAAGAAGAGGCTGTCCACATTCAGACTAGAACCGATTTCCCACAGAGTTTCGCCTTTAGTCAACCGACCAACTTTACCATTATTGGTTTTGCTGGCTTCGTGGGTGGAATATTTTTTAGCGACTTCCGCAAAGCTTACTCCTTTGGCTATCTCTTTTGAGGCGGCCTCAGCGGATTTTATGTTAGCGGCCTGGATGAAAGAAAGATCGCAAAAGGCTTTTTGTTGATAACGCCGTGAGTTGACTCGGTAGAATGAATCCAGTGGGGCTTTGGATAGGACAAGGGAATCGGCAACGCGAGGGCGGACTTCTTCAAATGGCTTTACCTTGCCAGAATCGCCAGCGAATTTTGCAGTATTCGCAGTATAGTATGCCCGTAAATCCTCCAATTTCATTGCGTCGTTTTCACCCAAGTGCGTCTGAAAATAATATTGTGTCACAAGGCGCTTATCGATAAGGTCTTGCCTTCCGGTCAAGTTCGGGTTTTTTCCGAGCTTGGATTTTTGTGCAGCCATGGATTGCAGCTTTTGTTTCAGCATCAAATTAAATTGCTTCCGTCGGGCCTCCGGGTCCTTCAGAATTTCATTTTGCCGCTCAACGGACATGGTATTTAGCATGAACTCAAAGTCGCTTTGAGTATAGCTGGTGCCACCTATTTTCGCCAAAACCCGGCTATGGTCGGCACGTTTGCCCTCACAGGCAAGGAGCGTTAACAGGGGTAGGAAATATAAAATGCGCTTCATACATATCCTTTGCTACTTCAAAAAGAAAGCATCTCTAAAGGGTGATCAAATTAGTAAAAGTGGAGGCAAAAAGCCCACCTACCGAGGGGAGGGCTTGGGATAGGGCAGGGAAAGGGGAATCAGTGGCGACGGAGGCTGGGGAAACGACCCTATTTTCTGGATTGCAAGGAGGCAATGGCCTCAGCCACATTGTCGTAAATGTCTAGCAAGGTATTCGCGCCAATGATCTCGATAATTTCATAAACGTTGTCGTTTACGTTGGCAATTTTGAAACAGCCATTTTTTTCCTTTGCGGACTTGCTGAAATGCAGCAGGATGCCCAGACCCGTGCTGTTTACATAGCGCAGCGTATGAAAATCCGCCACAATGGTCACAAAGCCATCCTTGATCAATTTGGTGACTTGATCCAGGGTCGATTCTACGTTGGTTGCATCCAAGTCTCCCGTGAACTTGATAAGCTTTCCATGGGGAACATTTTCCAGGTCGGATACCTGAAGTTCGATTTGGGTGTCCATGTTCTAGCTGTCCTCTCGCATTTTTGTGATCGTCACTTCTGTACCGCTTTGATCGATGGTAACATTGATCGAATTACTGATCAGCTTCACCAGCGCCATCCCGCGACCCCGCGTTTCATGGCTCTGGTTCGGCTCCTTGTT
This sequence comes from Fibrobacteria bacterium, assembly GCA_043732185.1. GTDB lineage: Bacteria > Fibrobacterota > Fibrobacteria > UBA11236 > UBA11236 > Chersky-265. The sequence continues at coordinate 92,017 of JAYTHY010000023.1, read as the reverse complement.
CGCTTCAATAAAGTATTTAAGTTGATTGGCTTTATCCATCAAAGTCTTGTTGCGTACGCTTAATTCAAATTTTTTGCGATCGATGCGCAGCTCCACGGAAATCTGTGGTTGCGTGGCATCGCCATGCTCAATGGCATTATTGGTGATTTCATCGACAATGGTCTCAATACGGAAGGCGTCCCGCGAAGTATAGCCCTTTTGTTTGGCAATACCGGAAATGAATCGGCGTACCGCGGGCACTGCATGGAGTTTTGGTGGCAAGGAAATCTGGACTACTTGCGTGGACTGGGTGTATTCCCAGTTGTAGTGATTGTAGGCAGCATGGACATCCGGATAAAACTGGAAAATCTTATTCGCGCCCATATGAATGAGGCGTTCCCGTAAGTCGTATTGGAGGCCGACCACTACCATGTTGCCGCCCTTTTCTACAAGGCGAAGTTTGCAGCCCATCAATTCGCCCAGGAAAGGGGAAGACATGAAGGTGGCGTTTTCCATTAAGGCAATAATGAAGTACTTCTTGGAATCGATGATTTCCTGAAAGATTCGACTGGTGGCTTCGCAATCGGTAGCGTTTAAATCCCCATCGAAATGCAAGAGAACTATGCGTTCATCCTGGGTGCTGATCTGTTGCGATATCCTCATATATCACTTTCATAGAGGAGTTTTTCGCGATGGACTTTGCCATCCTCGGCATCCCTGGTTTTGACTACCCTAACCTGGGTATTGCCATTCTCACCCAAATCGATTTTTAGTTCATTGGTCAGCATTTGCACAATGACTAATCCTCGACCACGCTTTTTTTCCGTGGATGGCGGCTTGGGACTGTAAATAGCGTGTTTCAAATTTTCAAGGTTTTGGCGGGTACCGCCCTGGTCCTGAACGGATAAGTTCAGCTGGTCGGCTTCAAACTTGGCATTTATGGTAATTGGAGCATGTACATCCTGGGATCCGTGCAAGATGCCATTGGTAACCAGTTCGTCTACGATAATTTCGGTTCGAAAGCAGAACTTTTTGGAGAATCCCTCCACTCGAGCTATTTCCGCAATAAATTGACGTAAGGGCGGAATATATTCCAAATCGCTGGGAAGCTGAACGGCATAGCCTGCTTCTTTTTTAATCTCGCTGTTCAAATTCTTCCCCACTGAATTCCTGAGTAGTACAAACTAACACCACTCTCGTTTTTTGCAAAATAGCTTTTGCAAGCATGCTGCCTATTCCGATTCAACATTCGTCCGTTCCAGCTTCATTCCTATAGTTTACGCTCAAGTGCCGTGTCCATTCTATAAACCATTGCCATTATTTGCGCAACGACTTCATAAAGTTCTTCAGGAATGGATTGGCCAACATTGACATCCCCCAGTAGCTCAGCCAAATCGCCATCTGGATGAATGGGTATATCCATGTCCAACGCCTTTTTTACCAGGGCCTGGGCTAAGACGCCCCGTCCTGAAGCGACCACCAAGGGGGCAACATCCTCATTCAACCGGTATTTTAGGGCGACGGCTAGTTTTAGCTTGTGGTGAAATTCCATCCATGCACCGTTCTGGAAATGATCTTGATTATATCATCGGAATCAGTAAAAATGCTCTCACTTGTACAGGTTTGTCGGGGCTGCATCCAAGAACAGCATCAAACAGAATTAGTAATTTGAGCCTAAACCAAAATTAGGCTAACATAGTCATGGGTATGTGTAAGCCTTGGCAATTCTTATGGTTGTGCCAATGGTTGGAGAGACCACATGGGTAGTTTCCGAAAGTGGTTGCTTTGGGGAGTCCTTCTGGCTCCAGTGGCTATTTTGTCCGGCGGTGTCCTTTTTGCAAAAATTTGGCTGAATAAGCACTTAAACCGGGAAATGGTTTGGGGTGAAACCCATATCCAGATGACCCATCCCCACTTAGGCTGGCGATTGAATTTCACTGCTGATAGCTTAGAGGTGCGCACGCCAAAATTCAACATTAAGGCAGGGACTTTCCATATCGACACCAGGGTTTGGCAGGGTATAGTGAGCCTTAGTCCGACTATGGATTTCGGTGCGCAATGCATCCAGGTGTTTTTGGCGACAGATACCAGTTCTGATGTGGAAATGGGGATAAAAGGGAAGCGCCACAGAACCAGAACCTTTTCAGGAGTTCGAATTCCCATTTCATTGCAAGCTCGTGTGGGTCAGGTGGAAGTATGGAGGGATAGCTCCTTGTTTGCCAAGGTCATAGGCGCACGTGCATTTACCCAGGGACCCAAAGGTGCAGCCGTTGAATGCGATAGCTTGGTTCTGGCGATTCCCGCAGATTCTGGTCAAATCAAATCGGTATTCGCCATGGGTGGATCGTATAGGATTTCAGCCCGATGGTTTGGAAAATCGCTAAAGTATCAGGTTCGGATGCAAAATTTAATCGGCGATTATCTTCGAATGGAGGGCAGCCATCGGAAGTTGGATTTAGAGCGCGGCATGGATTCCATCGACTTGGCAATTGGAGATTTAAGCCCTTATAACCGCCTTTTCTCCAAACCATTTCTTCCCAGTCTAACTGGGATCAATGTCCAAGCTGGGATTGTAAGAGACAGTCAATTTGCAGTACGGTCCCATTTTAAAATGACTACGCCATCTAAGGCCATCCTTGGACAGGAGCATGTAAAGGCGAATTTGGACATACTGGATTCTTCTGGCAGCCTAGGTATTGAGGCACACGGAGATTCTGGGGAAAGCGTGACCTTGCACGGCCGGTTTGCATTCCCTATCCAGAGTAGCGCACCATCGCAAGTAGCATCACAAGTAGCATCACAAAAAGATTTCAGAGCGTGGATACAGAGATTTTCCGGTTCCTTCACCGGGTTTACCCATGGCGTGCGTATTCAATTAGGCGGCAAAGTGCTTCCCGGCGATGTGGAAATACAACGGCTAAATTTTCATTCGGGCCTGCACGCGGACGCGGATATTCGCAGCAAGGACGGTTCGGCAGTGTCGATAAAGTTTAATCCAGGTTCGATTTTATCGGACACCTCATCGCCAGCCTGGCGTGTCGCAAAGTTTAAAAAGTTCGAACCGTGGACACTCAAATTTGACGGACAAGCGAGTCCGAGTGAAACCTGGGTACATGCCTGGACGGATACTAATATTTCCTATCATACCGCTAAACTAAACGGCGTATTCCAAAATGGCGAATGGGTTGGGGAAGCATGGATTAATCAAGCTCGTGCATACGGTGCAGTAGCCGACTCCCTATACACAAAACAGACAATTGGTCGAGACGGTTACCGTTTGCTTGATTCGCGTTTGTATTGGAAAGATGCCGTATGGCCTGTGACGGGTCAAGTAGACTGGGGAAAGTTGAAAAATCGTCGAGGCAGCTCCCGCCAGGTTTCCTTGCACTTCCGAACGCAGCATAAACAATTTGGTACACTGACCTATTCCATGCCTGCGAGGCATCGCATGGAAGTAAACGCCAGTGATGTTGTGATTGACAAATTACCCTACCCAAAAATTGGGAAGATCATGGCCTTAAAGCCCGTTCTCTCCGGATCATTTGCTTGGGATTGGGCCGCCAGGAGCGGTACAGCTGTAATTAATTCCGCCGTCAGGTATAACGGTGAAAATTTAAATTTGAAAATGGAAGGCGCATGGAATTGGAATAGGTTCTCGCTTAAGCAAGCGGAAATACAATTTGCTGGGTCAAAAATTAAAGTTTCCGGCGATGTTCGGTTGCATGGACGGCAGTTCTACCAAATGCAACATTTAAAGATTCACGATGTGGAAGGTTTGGCGCTGGAAACAGACAGATTTGATGCCGCCCGACTCGCAGTATTTCTCGGTCCTGGTTACCCAGTGGACGGTGGCATGCTAAATGGGCGATTGTCTTATACGGATAGCACTGGATTTCTTGGCTCCTACACGGCGAATGACCTCGAAATAAAGCCGATTAAAAAATTACTCCATATCAAAAAAATGACCCTAGTTGGAGATGGGGATAACATTCTGCTTTCCATGCGTACCGCCGCCGCACCTGAGGTTCCCTGGTTCAATGATAGTCTTTCAATCAAAGTTGATGGATGCTTAGGCAGAGTCCAAAATATTTCCTTAAAGGCGATTTCAGAAAATGGATTACACGTAAAGTTTGACGGTCGAGCTCAGGAATTCCGTGATTTGGATGGAAACCTAAAAGTGTCTGGCCAAAGCATCCTGCCTGGACAAGGCGGTACTATCCAGGCGCTTCGGTTGGAGGGGCACGTGGCATTTCCATTTAGCCATGAGTTGCTGCAAAAATTGGAAGTGGATTCGGGTTTCATACAGGGGCGCTATGCCGTACCGGGCTTGGACACGCAGTCTATTGCGGGATCTTTATCCATAAATTCTGGCCACCTGATAATACCAGATCTGGAAGCCAGAAATGCGCGAAGTGTTGCCCTGACAGGACAAGCAGAATGTGATTTTCAGGGGCCGTTTAAATTAAGCGCGCATCTACGTGGTGAAAATCTCAAAATAAAATGGCCGGACTTGCAAAAGTTGGTCCTCCAAAATTCGGAAGTGTCCTTGCACATCGACAGCCTTGGTTTGTCCGCTAATGCCACCATTGGAAAAGCAGAATTCCAATCCCAACACGCGCCCATCAATATTCAAGGCACTCTAGAAAATCTCTCCCTGGCTTACCATCTACCCCCTCCCAGCCGTAAAGGCGCAGCAGCTCCACCACCCATTGCGCAATTGAAGGTAAAGACTGCCTTGCGTGGCTTTCTGTTCCAGCATAAGCTGGGGTTTCGGGACGTCCAGCGCTTTTTTCGCAATGTAAAAGTCGACAAGCGCAATCAACATCACAACCCCATCGATCTCCAAATTTCGGTGGAAACAGCTGGCTCTACCAATCGGATTGAAACGGATATTCTACGCATGTTTTTTAAGGGTGACCTTGAAGTGCATGGCATCTATCCGTACACCTTGCTAACAGGACAATTTTCAGCTCTTTCCGGCGAATTGGGACAGAGCAGCCAATCATATGACATAACGGATTTCGACTTAAAATGGCAGAATGCCACCGTGGAAGAAGGCCGTGTGTCGGTTGAAGGTGGGAAACGTTTACGTTACGATTGCAAGCCGGATACTAAGCGCACTTGCAATGTTTACATTAAATTGGATGGCCGTTTGGATGAAATGGCTTTTACCTATGATAGTGATTGTGGCGGGAATTCAGGCAATGTCATCGAACCAGCCGCATTGATCAATTCGGTAAGCCGCGGGTGCTATTCAGATCAGTATGTGGCGGGTGCAGGTGGCGGAAATTACGGAGAGGCGGTAGTGAACTTTTTGGAACCGGCTATAAATGAAAAACTTTCCAGCGTCGGGAATAGGTATTCCTTAGGATGGATCAAATCCACCCAAGTTTCCGGCATTGGCACCGTTATGTCCGCAGACAGCACCGGATCAGAACCCATCGCCATCGGCATTGAAAGCAAGGAAAAATGGGGGATGAGTTTCAAGGCCAAGGCCGGCTATCATCCTGAAAAAAAGCTGGCTAATCCTTGGGAGAGCCGGGTCGCTTTAGAATGGCGCCCACCCTTGGAGAGAGTGGCCCACAGTTCGGAATGGAAACGTCGTGTTCGTGATAGAGTCATGTTGGAAGCTTCTGCCGAAAATCGGCCGGAGGAACATATTGGCGAAACCGAAAAAAATCAAGTCCGCAAGCAGGTTGGCATTAGTTATCACTACAAATTCTGGGATCTCTGGTAAAATTCTTGAGCAAACTACCGACAATTTTAAAATGGGGATTCGGTTCCTCCCTCCTTTGGGCCATTGTCTTATGGGGTGGAGCTCTCACGGTTGTCCAGTCTGTTTCAGGGGCAACAATTCTAGTTGTCGAAGGCAATTTGAATCTTTCCAGAAGAAAAATAGAAGCGGCTATCGCGCTTCCTGAAAATCCCCGAGAACTATCCGAGTCGTCCTGGGCGGAATGGTCAGATGAGGTTGCTGCTTCACTTTCGGATCTCTACTCTGAAATCGGTTACCTGGATGCGGCATTTCGAGTGAGTCCTATTCTAGAATCGGAATCTAATGGTCACAAAGCGGAACACAAGGGAAAAACGGATGCGGATTTCCGTATTCGATTGCAGATTTTGGAAGGAGAGCGATATCGGTTTGGCGCTGTCGTCCTGAAAACGACGGACCAAACTCAGGCAGTCCTTCCCGTTCAATCACTACGGAGTCGTCCAGGCCGGTCCTACGAAAAAGATTTGGTATTTCGTGACCATCGTGAAATTCTAAGTGCTTTTGGTGATGCAGGATTTTTGCACTGTGAGTCCACTGAAAAAATACTGTTGGATACCCTGGGAAAGCTTGTCAATGTGGACTTTTTGGTAAAAACCGGCCCAGCGGTTCGATTCGATTCGCTTATAGTGAGGAATACCAGAGAAGGGGACAGCACGGGCCGGAATGGCACCACTGGAGACCAGTTGCTTAAATCCTTGTTGAGCTTAAGTCGTGGCGATACCGTGAGATTGGGCACGTTGTCCCAATTCGAAAAAAAGCTCAAATCAACTCGAGTTTTCAATTATGTTCGATTGCGCGATAGTTTGATTCAGGAAAAGGGGAATCTAAGCGCGCTAATCTTATCCACCGAGGAGCGCATTCCAGGCGAAATGAACGCTTCCCTATTTTATGAAACGCAGTATGGTGTAGGTGTTTCAGCGGATTGGGCGCACGGTAATATTTGGGGTCAATTGCACGAAGCACGCATCGGCGGCTCCTTTGCCCAGCGAAAGCAAAGCACATACCTAGGGTATTCTTCCCCGTTATTTTTTAGAACCAGTTTTAGATTCGATAATGATCTGATTGCCGATTGGTATCAAGATAGTCGTGTACAACAAGGAGTGGGCCCATTTGCTGGGGATTTTGACATTACCAATTCCAGCAAACTGTCAAAATCTTTTACCTACTGGCTGCGCGATGTGGAAACCGCAGAGCTCACCGGTAAAAGCGTAAAAATCGATACAGTCGCACTTGATCGGGCCTTCAATCTTAACTTCATCAACTCTCTTTTCTTCAGCTTTCTGGATGATGTGGTCAGTACCACCAAGGGCGTACGATTGTCCTTGACCTGGGGCAATGGGGGTGCCTTTCTCAAGGATGGACAATTGATCAGTACGGGACAAATAACGGCGCCAGTTGGCCGAAGGCATAACTGGCTGGAGGTAGAAACAGGATTGTATTACCCGATTGCCGAAAGGCTGAAATTGGCATTTCGTTTTGATGGGGGGCGCTTTTTCGGGGTTGGTGGACTCAATTCGGAACGTTTTTTCCTTGGCGGGCCGCGAAGTGTCCGCAGTTATGGTTGGCGACAGATTTGTCCAAACAAGGATGCGGCAACGGGGGTTTGTTTACAAGAAAATTTAGAGCCAGCCTATTTTCTAGCCTCTTTAGAATTTCGAACCAACCCTTTTTCGCCGGCATTTATCAATCGGGATGGCCGATTGCGTTATTTACTCGGATTACAGGTTGTCCCCTTCATGGACTACGGAAATATTTGGGAGGTGGGTAAGCCGCTAACTGCTTCGGGACAGGGCCGTGCCTATGGACTTGGCCTAAGATACTCGCTACTGTCGATTTTTAATGTCCGATTGGATTACTCGATGGATGGGCCGGAACGCAAGCATGACCAGTGGGTATTGGACTTGGCCCAAGCTTTTTAATCGACATCATTCTAGCCTTAAGTGCTTTTTTGTACATTTACTGTATATTTCTAGAGACTTTTTTCCAGGAGGATTCATGGCCATTGTCGCGAAGGTTCATGTTTATGCAGTTGTTCTAGCCCTGACTGTTATGCTACCTGGAATTTCCAGAGCAGGCATTTCCGGAGACTGTTCCCAAAATCCGGATAGCCCTCCAGCCCGAGGCCAATCTGGTTCGGTTAGCATTACAACCACGCCCGAGAAGGCCATCGTTTATTTGGGCGGCCAGAAACTGGGGCCCGCTCCCGTGGATATGGTTTTTCCTAGTGGCAGACATACTCTCACAATTATGCTCAATGGTGAGGAATTGGTAAATGAAAGAGTGAATGTCTGCGGGGGACAGAAAACCATCATAGAGAAGAAACTTTTGATGCCCTATGGTTCAATTGTTTTAACGACCGTACCCATGAATTGCAATTGCAAAGTTACGGTAGATGGCGAGGATGTGGGCTCGACGCGCGGTGGAGTCTTGACTATCAATCGCCTGGAAGCTGGGACCCGGGTTATCAAGGTTTCAAATGGTAAACGGACTAAAGAAATGTCCGTAAACGTGTTGCCGGAAGAGTCCGTTGATGTGAAAGTTGATTTCAAATCAAAATAAGTATAAATCCGAATGGGCCAGTACGAGGCGGGGACGGGGGAAAAATGGAGGCGACAAGCGGATTCGAACCGCTGAATAAAGCTTTTGCAGAGCTCTCCCTTACCACTTGGGTATGTCGCCAACATGGCTGAAGTTAAAAAAAGAACTGGGATTTTCAATCCATTACACACCACTGACCCAGAATCGGTCGCCGGAGGCGACAAACGTGTTGACATGCAAAGAATTCATTTCACTTTCTTGATATACGGGATTTATTTTTCCGGTCTTTGGCTATTTTAACCATATGCATGCTTCGTCAACGCTCCTATTTTTAATTTCTCTTCTGGGCTTAGGCCATGCGATACCTCCAAAACCCGATAGCATTCGGGCTGCTGGTCGGATTGTCGTACTTGACCTTGTTGACCTAACCGACAACCAACAACGTCCAGAAATTTCGGAAATGCTTCGCAAGGATTTGTCGGCCATGGGGAAGTGGGCGGTTCTCAATAGGGATACCGTTGCCAAACATCTCACCGAATTCAATATCAATCCTCGTCAGCCATGCAATAACCCACAATGCAGTTTTGATATTGGCAGCATCGTCCAAGCAGAATATGTCATGTTTGGCACAGCGTCTCCATTGGGGTCTATTCGCGCCGTAAGTTTGAAGCTACTGCATATCCCAACAGCCAAGATTGTGTGGACTAAAGTTTTGGCCACTGAAGGCTCTTCAGATAATGAGCAAATTCGAAATATGGACAAACGTTTCGTTTCGGCCATTGCTGAACTCTCCAAATTGAGTCCCGATTTGGATAAAAATAAACATGGAAGCTCGCTCGCCATAATAGATCTGAGCGAGAATTCACTTCAATCTAGGGCGTTTTTTGAACGCGTATGCACTAGGATTTACGGTAATCCGCGTTTTGATCTTATGAGTCCAACGGAATTGACCGAATTATTGGCCGCACTGGAAATTAATAGGTATTCGGTTGTTCCGTCTTTGGAAAATATGATCGGATTAGGTCAAAAACTCGGCGTTTCCAACTTGCTATATTCGCGGCTATACCGCGACGGGAGTAGCCTTATTTATCGACTGGCTATGTATGACATCATTAACAAAACCTTGGTGCTGGAACTTCCTCCCCAGCCCTCCGAGGATTTGGTCAAATTACTGGACTACGAAAAAGTTTTTTTTAATACTCTATCTAACAAGGAAAAAACAGGTGTGAATCCAGCTTCAACTGTTTCAGAAGGAAAATCCAACAAGGCGCTTTGGATTTCTTTGGGCGTCTTAGGCGTAGGTGGAGGCATCGCTGCATATTGGGTAGAAAATTTGGGCAAATCCAGGGGTTCGGGAAAGACGAATGCGACCCAATTTCCTCTGCCGATGGATCCACCTTCTGACCCAAATAAGTAACCTTACAGAACCGACCAAAATCAATATATTTCTAGGGATTGAAAATGAGTGATACAAATTTCAGGTACATGGAAGTTTCCGCTCAACGGAAAAAACGGAACCAATTTATTTCGGTTCTAATCATAGTGGCCATTGTTCTGCTCGGTCTAATTGTCTGGGGCTGGATGGAGCTCCAGAAAAACCGTAATGCTGAACGGATAAAAAATGCACTAAACAGCCAGGTAGAACCTGGCTTCAAGGAGCCTGTTGGTGAGGTTGCGCAAACTGTTACCGACTCGACAAACCCAAAAGTACAGGACACGGTTGTTACCGAGCCGGTAAAATCACTTGAAGTAAAGGAACCGGAACCCAAACCTGTTGCTATGCCAGAACCGCTTCCTGAACCTGCACCCACAAAGCCAGCTCTTTCCAAAGCCCCTCCCAAGACACATGTCCAAACACATCCCAAAAACCATGTGAAGCCAATACCGGTAGCAAAACAGGTGTCCATACCTGAAGAACCAAAACCAGAAATACAAAAACCGGCTCTTCCAAAACCGGAAAAATCAAGCCCAGTTGCAGTCAAACCATTACCTGTTGACAAACCAGCCCCCGAAGTCCATAAAGTTGTAAAGGAAGAGCCTCCCGTAGCTGTAGTGCCTCCTGTTCCAACCCCAAAGCCCGTGGAGCCTCCGCAACCACCTGCGGCCGCCAAGGCGTTTGCCCCTGAAGACCTCCCAGTCACAAGCAAGACCAGCCCAAGTGAAGCTGTTCGATTGGCAATGGTTACGGCGCCGGTTGGGCAGGCTTTACCAGATGTGGATAAAGTAAATTCGGAAACACCAACAGGCGGATCAGCCAGTTTTAAAGAAGGCGTAGCCGCATATCGTCAACAGGATTATGTCAATGCCATCCGTTCATTTTCCGCGCTCGGAAAGCCTACTTCCAAGAAGAGGGGTGGAATTGAGAGAGACGAATATGTGCAGGCCAACTTTTTGAAAGGCCTCTCCATGTTGAAAGTCGGTCACATGAGCGAGGCTGTCTCAGCATTTTTAAACGTCCTCGAATTTGAAAAATATTATCCACTCGCCAATATGAATATTGGCATCTGTTACGTCGAAATGAAGCAATACGCCAAGGCCCACCAAGCGTTTGAGGCCGTAATTCGGGATCAGAGTTTCATCGAGCCGGCGGTATTCGATGATGTAATGCAAAGGACAAAATATTTTTGGGCCTTAGCTTGGACCCGCTTGTATAAGCATGCTACCAATCCGGACAAGCAAGTGTATTATCGTCAACAAGCCATTCTTAAATGGAAGGATTACGAAGTATGGTTTTCGAAGAATGAAAAGTACAAGAATGAAAATCTGAAAGCTGAAAACTACCTCAAAAGCCTGAGTAACCTATGAGGGCATCGGAGAAAAGGTTCACCATGAAGTGCAGTAGAAATTTTTTAAGTGCTTTTCTGGTTGCTGGAATTGCCATTTCCATGGCCCAAACTGCGGATGATAAAGAGGCAACCGATGCCAGCAAAACGGTGGTGGTTGTCTCGAGCGACAACCCTAAAATTTCAGGTCAACTTTTCCATCCAAAAATTTGCCCCAATTTGATCAATTATATCGCATTTGTGCGGCAGATTCGTGACAATCGTCAGATTTGGTTATACGATTCCAAAACAAAAGATCTCACTCAGATTACTCCTAAGGCTACTGCTGGTAAAATTGAAGATGTAAATATTGACGAAGATACTGACCAAAGCATTTTCAAGGGTTACGAAGACGAGCTGGTCTGGTGCCCAGTTCTTCATGATGGAATTCAATACTATGCGTATGTGAGTGCGGGCGGCGTCAATAATCATGATATCTATATCGGAGCAATTGGATCCAAGGTTCATACGCGACTAACATTTGATCCAGAAGTGGATGGCTGCCCTCGCTGGTCGCCGGATGGTAAGAGTTTGGTTTTTGTTTCAGCACGAACAGGAGATGGAGATCTTTACCTGGTTACTGATATGTCAAAATACCTAGGAAAGGAAATTAAACGTGAGTCGAAAAACTCGTTCGAAAGACTCACTACAAATCCAGGAGAAGAAATGTTCCCGGCCTATTCTCCGGATGGGCGTTTTTTGGCTTATACAACGCGGACAAGTGGAAACAAAAAACGTGGTCTGTATACAATTGCCTTGATGGATTTCATGGACGCCAAAAAAATCAAAATATTCAATAATCAGATCACCAATAACAAAAGCCATCCATCCTGGTCGTTTGATGGGCATTTTGTCGCCTACCAAATATCCAACGATCTGAATGATCGCGTAGTGGATATCGGGGTAATGCAGTTAAAAGTGGATCCCCAGGGGCATTTGGTTGAAGTTGCTGATCTACATGGCAAAACACCAAAAATTGCCGAAAATGTATACCCTAGTTCTTATAATGGTCCAACTTGGCTACCCGGTTCAAGAGCCATTGTTTATGCCAAAAGAGAATCCAGTCGACTTAATCCACTTGAAGTTGTGAACTTGGAAAAGTGGCTTTACGATCAAAATTACAAACGTGCGACCATTACCACGGAATCAAGCATTCATAGAGACGTAGATTGCTTACCCAATCATCCCATTATCGTGTTTGCAGGCGAAGCGGGATTGGAATTCAAAATATTTGCCTCTGTACTCATTGGTTCCGATTTAAGACTGCGCTCTGAGAAGGTGGATCCGGCAAAATATGATTTGTTCAAGAACTGATGGCCCCAGGTTCCTTAGGTCAGCGCTTCTATTTCTTGGCGCTTTCCTCTACCTGAACGGGGAATGCCGCGAAGATCCTATAGAACTTATTAGACGTCACCGTTATGAAGAGGCCGTGAGCGTTTGGGACAAGGATATATCATCCGGAAAATTGGATGAAAAAGGGCTACGCGCATTAAAAGGCAAGTCTCTTGCCTATTTTCGACTTGGCAGCTTGTTCAATGGTTTTTCAAGTTTGTCCAGCCCTATCATGGCCAGCTATTACTCAGAACAAACTGGGGAAAGCGGCAATGCCCTTAATTATCTCTATCTTGGTCAAATCCAGTTCCAGGCTGGATTGTTTGCCGAAGCAAAAAGCGCGTTTGAAAAATCAAAGAAGCTGGGAAACACTGGAACGTCAACTTCGGACATGACGGAAGTGTTTTTGCATTTTACGCGAAAGCGGCTGGGTGAATCCAACTTGGAATTGACGCAAGGGATAAAGGACGTTTCCGCGCAATGGGAAGCACTGGAGCTTCAAAATCAAAGCACAACCGAAGTACCTGCATCCTTGAAAGCAGAGACGCAGCGCAGCCGTCGGTGTAGGCTTAAAATTATGTTGCATTCTGCATCGGCAACTCTTGAGTCCGTCGACAATTCCCTGCAGGCCGTCCTTAACGATGCGCAACAGCCTGAGGCCTATCTGGACCAAGGTAAGAACACACAAATTAATTTCTACGATCCGTTTCTGATGGAAACCATTTCCGACGCATATTACACACTTAGTAAGTTGACGAATTTGCGAATTAAAGAGGAAGAAGGGAAGTTTCCTGATTTGGCTGCAAAATTTAATACCCAAACAGCTTTGGCCGAATCCTATGCGCGCCTTGGGCAATGGAAAGAAGCATTAAATTGCCTGGGTCAGTCCACGGACTTGGAAACCCAGATCTTGAAAGCTCAGATTTTTGCAAATCAAAGCCGTGTCCCAGAAGCCAGATCCATTCTGCAAAGCTTATCCATTTCCAGTAAAAGTCCGGCTGACCAGAAGGACATTGCCGACTGTTACTATCTTTTACACCTGGATCTGGACAAGGGACTGAAGCTCGCAGGCCAGGCTGTCCGTGAGAGAAATAGTGCGAATTATTATCGTAGTTTTGCAAATCTGTTGTTTGTGAATGGGCAAACTGAGGCAGCCATGCAACAATACGCTAAAGGTTATAAAATTGAATATCGCAACCGAATCGACCAGATTGACCCGGAATATATGTGCGACTATTCTCTCGCTATTTTTAAGACCAATAAGCTTAGATACGAGGAAATTGTGGAGACACTGTATCATTTGCAGAAGGAATTCCCAGCATGTCGTCAAATGCATTATTGTATGCAAGGTATTTCTGCTGGTTTGGCGCGAAGTTATGAGTCTCAGCGAATCTTCCGGAAGGGCGGCTAGTCTGGCCAGGCTCGTCTGATGATAGGAGTGAAGACGTGAAAGGAACTATGGGGTATACAGGCAAAAAGTTGATGATCAAGATGCATCCAATAGGGCGCATAACTGTTTTGAGTTGCGCGTTAATGGTCGGCTTGTGCCAAGCTGCTCCCAGTGCCCCTAAAAATGGCGGGGGAGATGGATTGAAGGGTGGCAGATTGGTTTATGCGGAACCGATTTTACCGGATACCTACGATCCAATTACTACTTCGGACAATGAGACGTCCCTTCGTCTTTCCGAGTTGTTATTCGAATCTTTGGTATTTATTGACTATCGTGGCGAAGTCAAAGGACGGTTGGCCGAAAAATGGAACGTCTTTAATGGAAATCAGCGGATTACCTTTTATTTGCGAAAAGATGTGAAATGGCACGATGGCGTTCCCTTTACTGCCAACGATGTAAAGTTCACTTTTGATGCCATTATGAATCCACTTTCAGATGTGCGACCGGAGGCACGCCAAGCCTTGGAAGTGATCAAAAGCGTTTCCGTACTCGGGGACTATGTTGTCAAGTTTGATTTCAACACCAGCGTGGCCGAACCCGAACGCCGCTTTCTCTTTAAAATCGTACCTGAACATATGTTCGGCGGAAAAGCTGTTCTTTCCAAATTCTCGAAGTTTTCCAAAGCGCCGGTTGGGACCGGGTATTACAAATTCGATCGGGAAACCAAGAATCATGATGTGGTACTGACTGCATTTGCGGACCACTACGGTGGACCTCCGAATATTGGTGAAATAAAAATGGTGTATCAACCGGAAATGTCCCTGCTTGTGCAGAGCCTTTTGCTCAATGCTATCGATTTGGTAGTGGAAGTTCCTCCTGGTAAAATTGCGGAAATTGCCAACACAGGCAAGTTCATGATCATTCCGTATAACTCGTTGGCTTTCGCATTTTTCGGCTACAACATGAATAATCCCATTCTCAAAATCAAGGAAGTGCGCCAAGCCTTTACAATGGGGATGGATCGCAATAAAATGTTAGAGGATATTTATTTTGGAAAAGGCGAGGTGGTTTCCGGACCGTTTTCTCCCGCATCCTGGGGTTACAATCCTGATGTTGCTCCCTGGCCGTTTGATGTTGCCAAGGCAAAAGCGTTGCTGGATAAAGCCGGAATTATTGATACCGATCGAGATGGCATCCGTGAATATAAAGGCATGCCGCTTAAGTTCAATCTTAAAATTCCCATTTATAGCGGCAATGAAGGCGGCCTTTCCGTTTGTCTTCGTTTTCAGAATTACCTGAAGACATTGGGTGTTAAGGTTGAGATCCAGCATCGTGAATACGAGAAATGGAAAGAAGAGGTCAAGGGCAAACACGATTTCGATATTGTCTTTGCAGAATGGTTATTCGACAATTCGTCCGACATTTCCTCATTGTTTTATTCTTCCAAGAATCAGCCCCCCAGCGGTGATAATTTCATTTCGTACAAAAACCCGGTCGTCGATAGCCTGTTAGGCAAATTTTCAACGACCATCAATCATGAGGTTCGCCGTCGCATCAATTATGAGTTACACGAAATTCTGGCCGCGGACTGCCCATACACCTTCCTTTGGACCCTAGAAAAGAATGCTGCCATTGAGAACAAGGTCAAAAAGGCTGTTGTCCATCCTTACCGGTTTTTCACTTTTATTAATGACTGGTTCATACCAGAAGACGAAAGGGATTGATAGCAATGGCTACCAAGTCTGTTAATTTTATCGCATGGGGAATACTCGTTCTTCCCCTGATGCTTACCGGTTGCGGTACAACTATGAGTGGTCTTGTTGTCAAACCGGATGGATCCCATTTGACGGAGCCTGATGTTGTGGTCTATACCAGTCCGCGCACTGAATCTGTGCGAGTGGATCGCAATGGAAATTTTAAGATCGGCGCAAATGTAGTGGAAGAAAACGAGTACACCTTGATTGCCGAAGACAAAGACGGTAATATGGGTTATGTCCGCTCCTTTAAGCCTAAAAAAGGTGCCAATAAGAACATCATTCTCCGGCTGTCCCGAGAAATCGATGGCAAAGATGCTGTACTCGAAGGCGGAGCAACGGAAGGCAATACCACTGGACTGGGCGAAAAAATCCTCAAATCTAGTCCTTGATCCCAGGGCCCGTACCTAGTCGAAACCGGGGTTGGCCCACCGAGAAGAGCATGTCTGCTATCGCCAAGATTCTAGGTTTTTTTGCGGGTTCACTGCTCCTGGTTTCCTTGTTGATTTTTTCCATAGTTCATTTGACTCCGGGTGATATCGCTCAAATCCACAATTTATCTTCAGCCACGGCCCATCAATTGTATTTGGACCGTTCTTTGCCTTTACAGTATTTGCTTTGGCTCAGGGATTGTCTGCGGATGGATTTTGGCATTTCCATGGTTAATGGAACGAAGGTAACTTCGTTAATACTGGAATATGCGCCTTCCACTTTGCTTTTGACCTTCGGCTCCCTGTTCTTATCTTTGCTTATTTCCATCCCATTTGGCATTTGGCGGGGTCTGCGGCCCGTTTCACCCTTAGGCAAAACCGTTGGCTTGGCGGTATATACTTTGTCCTCGGTGCCGGTTTTTGTGCATGGGTATATTGTTCTGGCCATTGTTTTTGGGGTATTCAAATTTTTCGTTACTACGCCACCGGACGGACCTTTTCAGTTCTGGCCATATGTCAGTTATTATTCACTACCTATCCTGGTTCTCTCCGTGGGCAATGGGACTATTGGTGAGTTCGTTCGTTTTATTTCTTTGGAAGTACAGAACGTCAACGGAGCTATGTTCATCAAAGCGGCCCGGGCCCGTGGAAGCGACTTGTGGCGCCATTTCTTTAAATCCATGGTTTTGCCCATATTCAATATCATTGTAACCAACATGGCTGTGCTCCTTGGTGGACTGGTTGTCGTTGAGCGTATTTTCAATTTCCATGGCCTTGGCTGGCTGAGTTGGGAGGCGACGCTTAAGCGGGATTTTTCTGTCATTATGGGAATCACCTTGGTGATGGCTTTTCTGATTCGTGTGCTTATGCTCATAAATGATTTGCTCGCCGTGTGGCTGGATCCCAGGATGCGGGAATGAAAAAAGGCAAAATTCTTCTCCTGCTAAAAAAGCCAGGCAGCTACCGGATTACGGCAGGAAGCATTATCGTGGCATTATTGGTTTTGGCAAGTTTGACCGGACCGATTTGGACGCCCTATAGAGCGGATGAAATGGATTTGGAAAGCCAACTTACGCCGCCCACGGTCGGCTGGCTTAAGCACCTGCTCGCCACTGAAGAAGGCTTGCGAATGCAAAAACGCAATCAAGCCGGCGGTCGATCGGAATTGCATCAGGCGCCAAAAAGTAGTGATGAGGAAGATCTGGATTTTCTGAAAGGCGATGGAGCCGGTAACGGAATCGGGGTAGGGGAAAAAGTACCCACTGAAGCTCCGACCATGGAGGACAAGGTCCAACATGCCAAGTCACATTTCTTAGGTACCGATCGAAATGGACGGGATATGTTTGCCTTGCTAATCGCCGGGGCACGAAACTGTTTTCTGCCGGGTTTGGTAACCTGTATTGTTGCCTTGGGTTTTGGAATTCCACTCGGTCTCTGGGCCGGCTACTACGGAGGTTGGATTCGGAAATTGGTACAAACTTTCAACAGCACTATTTTGTCCATGCCGCGCCTGGTCCTGATTCTAGTAGTCATATGCGCATTGGAGCCCAATGTGTATTACACCATGGCGGTTTTGGGGGCGACACTTATTCCTCGAGTTTCCGAACTTATCGCGACCCGAGTACGCATTCTTTCAAAAATGGGTTTTATACTCGCTGCTAAAGAGGCCGCACTAAGTGATACGAAAATACTTTGGCGCCATCTTTTCTGGTACCAAAACCGGGCTGTATTTTTTATCCAGTTCTCGTTGATCATGGCTGAATCCATTTTGGTTGAAACCACTTTGAGTTATCTCCAGTTTGGAACCAAGCCACCTGAAGTTTCCTGGGGCAACATTATAGAAGGCAGTCAAATGTCCTTTTTTAGTGGCTTCTATTGGATCACTTTTTTCCCTGCCATGGCAATCATACTGGCCATTCTGGGTTTCTTCTATTTAGGCGATGGGCTCAATGCAAGATTGGCCTATCGTGAAGGACGCTGATACCAACTTGACTACTGGCGTTCCAACATTCAATCCTCCCTCACCGGTTTTGCTTTCGGTGAAAGGGCTGTGCATCTGGTTCGGTCAAGGTCCGAAATATTTAAAAGCCGTGGATCAGGTTAATATGGAAATTGGTCGGGGTGAGATTGTCGGCCTTATCGGTCAATCTGGTAGCGGCAAAACCACTTTAGCCATGGGTCTGTTGGGGCTGGTAAAAGGTTTTCCGGGCGTTTGGAAAGGCGAAGCCAGATTGGATGGCAAATCGCTTTTGCCGGCCATGGACAGCTTCTCGTCGATGGAAAACGGCATTGTCGGCAAAAAATACATTCCCTTTCAGCGGGCCCACCGCAAAGTGTTGTTTGACATTCTTGGACGGGATGTGGCAACTATTTTTCAAGAGCCCAAGGCTTCGCTTGATCCTTTTTACACGGTCGGGGACCATATGCTCGAGGCTTTGGATCGTAATCGCGAGCGATTCGATCTGCAGGGTAAAGGTACGGCGGCGGCCAAGGCGATCGCGGTGGAATTGCTTAAAGATGTTGGACTGGTCGATGCCGAAAACTTATGGGGCCTTCATCCTCATGAGATCAGCGGTGGCATGGCACAGCGGGTAATGATTTCCATGGCTCTCTGCGCCAAACCTAAATTACTGATTGCCGATGAGCCATCGACATCCTTGGATGTCACGACTCAGGCAAAGCTCCTGCAGCTTTTTGTGCAGCTCAAGGAAAAACACGGCCTCAGTATTTTGATCATCTCGCACGACATCGGCGTCATTCAGGAAATCAGCAGCCGCATCTATGTTATGCATCGTGGTTCGGTAGTGGAAACGGGAACTTCAACTTCCGTACTCGATGCCCCCAAGCATCCTTATACGGCTTCCTTGTTGGACTCTTTTTCCCGGTTTGGAGAAAAAATTCCCATTCCGCCAACCGATCCGGATGCGGGCACTGGCTGTGCTTATCGAAGCATTTGTGCCGCGTATCGGGGACGGTTGACGCCAGAGGAAAGAGTCCAATGTGAGCTGCACAAGCCTTCCGGTCAACTCCAAGCCAGTGCACTGGAAGCGGGTTCGCAAGTACCACATGCGGACTCCGTAAATTTTGCCGTAAATAATCCCCTAAATTTTGCTGAAAAGGGTGCTGAAAAGGGTGCCAATATTCTCGTCGCCCACTCCTGGTCCAAATGTTTATTTCCCACCCACAACAAGGCGCACAGCCCCGGGACATCCTCCCAAGCTCATTTGAATCGACTATCCGACCAATCGTTAGAGGTTGAGAACATTATTGAGATTCGTGGCCTGCGCAAGACTTTTTTTCAGGGGAATCGATCCTTCCTAGCCTTGAACGATATTTCGCTTTCGATTGCTAAAGGCAAAACCTATGGACTAGTGGGGGAGAGTGGATCGGGAAAATCGACCTTGGGCCTGTCCATTATGGCTTTGCAAGCTGTGGATGGCGGGGAAATCCTGTATAAGGGCCAAGACGTTCTAAAACTTTCCAAGTCCCAAATGATGCATTTGCGAAAAGAAGTCCGCATGCTTTTCCAACATCCGGAAAGCGTACTGAATAGCGGTATGACTATCGAGGCCATACTTTCAGAAGGGCTGGAACGCGAAGGCAAATTGTCGAAAGAGGAAAAGCTCAAACGTGTTTCCGATGCCTTGGAACAAGTGCGCCTGGATCCCAGCCATGGCTCGCGGTATCCGAGCAACTTAAGTTCCGGCGAGAAACAACGCAGCACCATTGCGCGCGCTCTGATCACCAAACCTGCGTTCCTGGTCTGCGACGAGCCTGTGGCCAGTTTGGATTTGGCGATTCAAAGTCAAGTCATGTCCTTGCTCAAGGAATTCCAGCGCCACCTTGGCCTCTCTTATCTTTTCATCTCGCACAATCTCACTTTGGTAAAAATTTTGGCGGATAGAATTGGCGTTATGTATATGGGATATTTGGTTGAGGAGGCACGGGTAGAACACTTTACCGTGAATGGCGTACTTCATCCTTATACTCGATTGCTCCTGGCTTCAACACCAAGCTTGGGAGATGTCGATAGAAAGCATGTGCTGGCAGCATACCCGGATGTGGAACCCGTACGATTGACTGGGGGATGTCCATTCCGTAACCGCTGCCCGATATATCTGTCTCAAGCCTCCAAGATTTGCGAGACGGCTATGCCGCCCTTGGTAACTTTAGCTGGCGGTGCCCGAGTGGCTTGCCATTTTCCCTTGAATTAATTTTCCCTTGAATTAAAAAACCCTCCGGCATAGGCTGGAGGGCGATACAGACAAGTTGGATTTGAAAGGAGTAAGAATCCTTTCTCGGTCTACATATTATTGATGAAGTCGTTCACGTCCTTTACCAAGGCGAGGTCGATTTTGAGGTTGGTAATGTCATCTCCTCTTAGATGAACGTCACGCACAGGTGCGCCGGCTTTATGCGATGCCCTCGGTTCGGCGGGTTTTACAATCAGGGAGGTGTGGCTCTTGGACGTCTCACGGGCATTGATATTCTTAAGAATACCCTGCACGGAAGTCATTTGCAGATTTCCTTGAATCTTTTCGATTTCGTTTTCATCGATTTCAAAAGTCTTGCCGTAATAGTACATCAGGGCGGAATTGCAGGAGGGGCAATTCAACACGATCATATAGGCTTCCGAACCCAAGAAGAGTTCACTGACCTCTTTGCAGTGTGGGCACTTTACATAAAGGGGCTTCATAGTCACTCCTGCGGTTATACCAGGAAAATACAAACTTTCCTAGCGGTACTATAGATAAGTCTATTGCTTAGCCTGTTACGTGTCAAGTGAAAATACTTGGATAGGTGCTGCTTTCAAAGGTTGGACTATGGTTTAGAAAACAGGAAAAGGCTCCGTAAAGCATTTATTCAATGATGGCGAAGGCAACGGCATACTCGCCTTGATGCGATATCGATACATGACAACGAGTTGCGCCCAGGGTAAGGAATTTCTCAAGTGCTTTTCCAAAAAGAGTTACGATGGGCGCGCCAGATGTGTCTGGAAGAATTTCGATTTGGTGCCAGCCGATTCCCTGGCTCCATCCCGTACCTAGAGCCTTAAGCACTGCCTCTTTGGCTGCAAATCGACCCGCTACACGTTCATGTGGCTGCGTGAAGCGATTGCAGTATTCGGCTTCCGGCTTTGTCAGAATGCGATCTACGGTCTCGGGGCTTAATTTTTTTATCCTTTCGAGATGCGTTATGTCTGTGCCGATTCCTATAACCATATTATCACCTGGATCGCATCTTTTCCTTGCCACGCGACCATTGGGCCGACCGTGATTTTACTTCGCGAGCTATTTAATCGCAAGATATTCCAAAATGCCGCTAAATTTAACGCCTATTTCAATATAGACTTTTGGGTTTCACTTGGCTGAACTCAATGTCGAAGGCAAGTTGGCCTTTTTGCTGGAACCCGCTTCCCAAAGCCTTTTGCGGCAATTGTGCGCTGATTCCAGAGAGGATTTAGCACTCTCCGGATCCCCTGATTTGCGTTTGCTTTCCGTGCCTTTGCGGCACACATTATTGGAACAGAGAAAACTCCGAATCAAGGCCATGCGGAAATGCCCGCTCGCGTCGGAGATGATTTTTACGGCTACCGGTCTTGAGCAACTCACGCATTTTGAATTGGCCCAGTACAAAGTTTCGCGATTGCCTCAGGATATTCATTCCATAGCCGATTTATGCTGTGGTCTGGGTGGTGATTCCTTTTACCTTCCAGGGCGAATCCGGGTAATCGGTGTGGACCTGTCGAGCACTACTTTATTGGCTTACCGGCATAATGTATCTCTGCATAGACATGCATTTGCGGTTCAGGCGGATGTCGCCGCCAATCCCATTCGTTGTGATGCCGCGCTACTTGACCCGTCGAGACGTCCAACAGGCAAATCCGACCGATGGCAGGGGGACGATCTGTCACCGGGATGGGAAGTTATGGAGAAGCTGATCAACCGCCATGGCAACATGGCGATTAAGCTGGGTCCGGGGCTCACGCTGCCGGCTTTTCTGGAAGATCATGAAATTGAATACCTAGGCCTGCGAGATGAATGCCTTGAAGCCCTGGTATGGACAGGGCAATTGGGACGACCTGGCTGGGTTAAAGCAGTGGAACTTCCCAGTGGCGCCACTTTGGAAGCCCCGCGAACCGATTTAGCCGATACTTTTGGCCGTACCGAAGCACCTGGAACTTATTTATTTGAGCCCGTAAAATCTGTGGTACGGTCCCATCTTTTTGGTGTGCTGGCGGCACGCCATGGCTTATGGCAGATCGATCCACGTATTGCATACTTGTCTGGAAATGAACCCGTGGAAAGTCCATTATTAAAGTCGTACCAAGTCCTAAAAGAACTGCCTTATGATTTCAAAGTGCTGCGTGAGTTCTTGCGCAAAGAAGAAGTCGGTCGATTGGAAGTCAAGAAGAGAGGCGTCAATCTTATTCCGGAGGAATTCCGCGCTACCCTACGGCTCGCTGGGCCCAATGAGGGGACTTTGGTTTTTACAAAGGTGATGGATCGAAAAACCGTGTTTTGGACCCGGCGGATTTATGTCTAGTTCAATCTTCCACTAGAAATGTGGTTTGTCCCACAGTAAAGCTGTCACCGGGATGAAGGATGGCGCTGGGAACCCGTTCCCCGGCAACCACCATGCCATTGGTCGATCCCAAATCGATGACGGTTATGGTCCCATCCCCGACCACGTCAATGGATAAATGCTTCCGTGAAATATGCGGATCAGGAATAAAAACATCGCAACCTTGATCTCGGCCAACCAGATTCATCCCGACTTTAAGCGGATACCTGGAATTGTTGCATATCAAAAAGGGCATGTTTCCTGCGATGATGGGTCCATTCTAGCCTTACCATTCCATTGAATTCAAGAAAAGAAAGCGGTTTTCCGAATTTTAGGCTGGCGCTGGGCTATCCCTTTAAAGGGCTGTTTGGTCTAAAAAGTTAGTAAATATCGCCATTGGGCTTTGATCTTACCGACCACTCTATCATAGAATAGCACCGTAGGTAAAGCGATGTTGTTGCAATTTGGGCTTTTGATTTAAGGTACGACGCGAGGTCTATGGGATATTCAGAAAAGCCTTCGATTTTGGTGGTGGAAGCGTCGCGTGTGCTTTCCAAAGTAACGGAACAGCGGTTGTCCCCATTTTATAGGATTGAGATGGCTTATGATGGGGAAGACGCCGTTCGCCAGGTCCTGGCAGAAAATGATTTTGTGGCAGTGGTATTGGATTTGGTATTGCCAAAACTAGACGGAATGGAAGTGCTGCGCACCCTACGCAATCAAGGCCTCAAGGTCCCCGTAATTATTGTAACTGCCAAACCCAGGGCGACATTCGAGCATGAGGCTAAAGAGCTGGGTGTTGAGTTCATGTTGGCCAAACCTCTGGATTATGGCATTCTCATCGATTTATTGAAGCAAGTGCATTCCCAGAATTCCGCGCGTATTGAAGATGTCGCAGATAATAAAGCCACGGGGAAAAAATACCCTTTCCGCATCGCCAAAAAATCCTGCTACATATGTGGATATGATAAAGTGAATGTTTATTTACTGATTAACAATGGAATTCACGAGGATTGGAGCCATGGCGCTTACCCGGTTTACTCGCCATTGAATGGATACGAGAATTGGGACGGCCTCAAAACCATGGTTGCGGTTTGCCCCTATTGCCTTTTCGCTTCAGCAGATCCAACCGATTTCGCGGATAGATCAGATGCTATCTATCCCTACAACGAGGAGTCCAAGAAAATTCTGGCGAGGTCCATTTCCTTCCGGAAACGCCTGGTTCCTGAGGCCATGGACATTGATCCGCGCTTTGATGATGCCCATCGCAATTCCGAGACGGTAACGGTCTCCTTGATCCTGGCTGAAAAATGTTGCAATGGATTGATTCTAGGCGGAAAAGTTGGAGCCTACTGCCAGGCGGGAATGTATACAACCATGATTGGTGCTTTACAGTCTTCCATCGAAAAATATCGGGAAGCATTGGTGAGTTTTGAAAACCAATTGAAGCACAAGGACACTCCTCGACGGGTATTGGTGAAAACGTATTTTTTCTGTATCGTCCTGAATATGCTGCTCAGTCGAACCAGCAAGGGGCGGGACATTATGAAAAGTGTGGAGCTGCTTTATTTGAATGCCAGCTATGAAGAAATTTCTGAAGAAGAGCAGGAATGGTTGATGCGTATCAACCATATATGGAAAGCGGGCATTGGATCCGGTAGCCCCAGGGAAATTGTGTGATCCATTACGCCCGGGTTTCCGAGCCGGCGTCCAGATTTATCGTACATACTTCCACTGCACATATCGGCGGAGCCGAGTATAGTCTCTTGCAGGCTATTGATGCTCTGGGCATAAAACCACTTTTCCTGGTTCCATCAGAAGGGGCCTTAACCATTGCCCTGGCCAATCGAGGGTGGAATTTTTTGGTTTTGGCCTGGCCCCCTGGATTGGCTGGTCTCACGCAAAGACGCTGGTTTGCATTACCGGTTGTCTTTCCGGGGCTAATTCGCTATTTATTTCTGCTTTACCGAGCGATTCAAGGTGCGGAAACCGTTTGGTCCAGTGGATTCAAAAGCCATTTTACCTGCGGCTTTTTGGCTCCCTGGATTAGGCAAACATTGGTATTTGATATTCGAGATTTTCTGCGGCCCAAGTTCATACGCGTATTGATTTCCAGCCTGGCCGGGGTTTTTCATTGTCGGGTTCGGGTGAACAGCAAAATTGTTGGGGCGGATTATCCAAGCGCCGAGGTGGCTTACCCTATTGTGAAATGCCTACGTCCACCCGTA
The DNA here is from genome assembly GCA_043732185.1 of Fibrobacteria bacterium. Taxonomy (GTDB): domain Bacteria; phylum Fibrobacterota; class Fibrobacteria; order UBA11236; family UBA11236; genus Chersky-265. The sequence continues at coordinate 67,206 of JAYTHY010000023.1, read as the reverse complement.
GACCGCCGAAAAAAAGGCGGCAAGCGCATCATCACTCACTTGGCATTCTTTGCCCCGTATAAGGGTCAGGATCTTTTTTTGGACTGTGCCCGGGACCTCTTGGCTGCAGGTGTGGATGCGGAGTTTTGGATAATCGGGGATGTGATTTACCCCGCAGAGGAGTACGCGCATTATCGCGAGAGCCTTTTCACCAAGGTTGTTGGGCTGGGTCTTACTGACCACGTTCGGTTTTTAGGTAAGGTTGGAAATGGGGAAGAAGTGCAGACCCTTTTGGAACAAACGGACTTGCTGATTCATTGTACGCATGAGCCGGAACCTTTTGGTCGATCCGTTATGGAAGCCCTATTATGCGGCTGCGAAGTGATTGCCCATCGCAAAAGCGGTGTGTGTGAATTGACGACTACCAGTCCAGATTTTCCAACCTGGGCAAAAGGATTGCGGCCAAGGCTTGGAAGCGAGTATGTTCGCCTGAGTTTGCCCGTAGCTTAGATTCAGGTCCTAATTGCCTTTTTGGCGGCCTGCCAATTCAAAGCGCCCAATGCCAGCAAACGGCCATAGCCGAAAACCTTAGAGGTGGGCGATAGGTCCGCCTTGACCATATCTCTAAAGATGCGATAAAAAGCGATTTGAGCCGGCAGAGGAAGATTGACCACGAATTCCCGCACCCGCATTTGACGTCGATGTCCCCGTCCAAACTGTTCCCAACAATCCTGTTGGTATTGCTGTAAAAAGTTTTTGGAAAGGTCGCCTTGCTTAAACGCCGAATCGATCCATTTTGCCGCGAGCTCACCACCTAAAATTCCGCTGATGATACCACCGCCTGTCAAGGGATTGGTATGATGCGCCGCATCCCCGCAAAGCAGGAATCGATCCTCGCAATATTCTTCCAAGTTTCCGCTGACAGGTACTGCGCCACCATGTACGTCCAGTAGCTTTGCATCGGGAAAAAGGCGTTTTTTAAATTCCATGCTAAGGTCATACATGTTCTGCGCGCCCATTTTAGGGGTCAGCACGCCGGATCCTAAGTTGACCACTTTGGATTTCACTTTTGGAAATACCCACACGTAACCTTTATTGATAGTGTCATGTCCCTGCCAAAAGGTTAAATGATTGGGATTGGCATCCATGGCATCGATGCGAAGTTCAATGGCAGAACATACGTAAGGGGGAAGTTGCCGGGTTTTGAGACCCACCCAGCGGCCACTTAGGGATTCTGCGCCATCCGCACCTACTACAAGCTTTGCTGTGAGGGTGGTGGCCGTGCCTGCGACATCGTCGTGTACCGTCAGCTCGCGAACGCCATCTTTCACTGGGGAAATTCCGGCGATGCGCGTGTTGACGGAGAGTTCCGCACCGGCTCTTTCCGCCTGTTTGGCAAGGTCTTGATCAAAAAGCCGCCGATCGATCATGAGACCGATATCGGGTTTGTCATAGCGCACCGAAACTCCGCCTGGACCGTTCAAGATCACGCCATTGAGCTCGGTTTCGATATACGCTTCATTGATGTCCATGAAATGGGAGAGGCGCTGTCGTCGCCCTGTCGCTTCGCCGCAGCGGACTGGAACACCGACTACGGGACGCTTTTCCGCTAATAAGACATTATAGCCACGGGCAGCCAAATTTCTCGCGCAAAGGCTCCCGGAGGGGCCCGCACCGATTACAACGACATCATACTTTCGATCTTTCAATTGAAAGTGCTCCTACGGGACAAAATCGCACACAGATGGTGCAATAGGTGCATTTATCCTGGAATACCTGCAAGTCCACGCCGAACATATCCAGGGCCAAATCCGGACAGGTTCCCACGCAGCCCGCGCAGGAAATGCACTGGACTCTATCCAGAATGAGTGTTTTATTCAGCTTCTGAGCAGTCGGGGGCATTCAGATTCCAGTTGGGGGTCGAATTTTTGGATTCAAAAGGAGCTAAAATAATACAAATTTTACCGCATTCACACCGGTTATGGCCTTTGTAGCACCTACCGGAAAGTGCCGGTTATGCTATATTTCGATTTGGCGGTTTGGCACCGTCGAGTCCCGTGCCCGGTGGGCAAAGCGGGGAAGCCCGCCATCTTCGATAAAATGCCAATGTCAAAAACTTTGATCTTGAGTGAACTGGAGAAGATTCTCCCTTTCGTTAAAAACCCCGGACGCTACATCGGCGGTGAAAACAACCAAGTGGTTAAGGATCCGGAACAGATCCTGGCATCCATGATTTTGGTGTTTCCGGATTCCTACGAACTAGGCATGTCCCACAATGGGACCAAAGTCCTCTATCATATTATCAATCGCGAGCCGGACCTGGCAGTAGAGCGCGCTTTTGCTCCTATGCCGGATATGGCGGAGAAAATGCGTTCCCATCAAGTGCCGCTTTATTCGCTGGAGTCCTATCGCCCCATTTCCGATTTTTCCGCGATAGGCATTTCCCTGCAAACGGAATTGAATTACACCAATGTGCCCTACCTGTTGGAATTAGGTGGGCTGAATGCGTTCGCTAACCTGCGTTCAGAGGCGGACCCGTTTGTCATTGGGGGCGGGCCGTGTATGGCTAATCCCGAACCCGTGGCGGATTTTTTTGATCTCTTTGTCATCGGCGATGGGGAAATCCTGGCTGTGGATGTTTTGCGCTGTATTGGCAACGGACGTCGGGATGGGCTTTCCAAACAAGACATTCTTAAAAACCTGTCCGCCTTCAAAGGCGTTTATGTTCCGACTTTATTGAACGTGGTGGAAAGCCCCAAAGGTGAAATTGTTCCCGTCATAGAGGGTTCCCAAGGGCCATACTTGCGTGCTAAATCGGTACAACGCGCTTGGGTGGAAGTGCTCAATAAAGAGGACTATCCGGTTCGCAATCTGGTGCCTCACATGAAGCTCGTGCACGAGCGTTTTTCAGTGGAAGTCATGCGCGGCTGTACGCAAGGTTGCCGATTCTGTCAGGCCGGCTATTGGTATCGCCCCAATCGAGAACTCAATGCGGATGCGGTAGTGGAAATTTCCAGAGCGGGTTTGGCTGCGACTGGTGAGACGGAGCTGGGTTTGCTTTCTCTATCTACAGCCGATTATGGACCGGTTGAAAAAGTGCTCGATGCCTTGATTGATCAGGATGACTTTGAAGATATCAGTGTGTCGCTTCCTTCCTTGCGCGCCAATAGTTTTGGCCAGGGGTTGGCACGTAAGGCCGCAGCTTTGAGCAATGGAAAAAGCGCCACCTTTGCACCGGAAACCGGTTCCGAACGTTTGCGCAAAATGATCAATAAAACTATTAGCGATAAGGATATGTACGAAGCCGCCGAAAGCGTATTCGCCAACGGCTTTTCCAACGTGAAACTGTATACCATGGTTGGTCTGCCAACTGAAAATCTGGACGATATGCGGGCCTTTTGTGGTCTCATCGACAAGCTCAATACCATCGCTCAGAAATACAATCGTCGCAATACCATCCACGCCAGCATAGGCATACTGGTGCCCAAACCCTTTACGCCCATGCAATGGGTTCCCTTCCATGCGGAAGAGGAAGTCATGCGCCATATCCGTTTTGTGAGAGAAGCCTTCAAATATGTAAAGAGCGTCCGCATCAGCTGGTCGGATTATGGATTGGCCCATGTGGAAAGTTTCTACTCCCGTGGCGATCGCAAACTCGCTCCGCTTATTTATGCGGCGTATAAGAAGGATATGATTTTCGAGTCCTTTACCGAGCATTTCAACTACGCGGGTTGGAAGGACATTTGGGCCGAGCATGGCTATGATCAGGATCGGATTTTTCAGGAACGAGGTTTGGACGAAGTTTTTCCCTGGGATTTCATTCATGCGGGCGCCAACAAGGGCTTTCTTAAAAATGAATACAAGAAAATGCTCAAGGAGGATAGCGCACCGGTTCCAGATTGCAAGTGGGGCGATTGTCAGAAATGCGGAATTCCCGGAAATGGTCTGGACACCAAGCTTTCGCCACCGCCCGAAGTGTATCAGGCCAAGAGTCGAACGCCGGAAGAAATCCGCGCCTTGGCAAATGCCCGCAAAGACCGTCGCTCCGGGGTGTTCGCCTATCACCTGACCTATCGCAAAACGGGACTGTCCCGCTATATTGCGCATCAGAATACCATGGATATTTTTGAGAGGGCTTTCCGACGCCAGAAAATGAAATTGAATTATTCCGAAGGCTTTAACCGTCGACCCATTATCAAGAATACCGGCGCATTGCCTCTGGGATTGGAATCCCGAAAGGAACTGTTGGTACTGGAAATGCGCGAACGATTGGCGGGCGATTTGCGTCAGCAATGCGAGCGGCTTTCTGCTATGCTACCCGATGGCATGGATGTGCTCAGCATCAGGGAAGTTTCCAAATCAAAAATGCCGTATACGGCTGCCGTCGAATACCGGTCCGGGGATTTTCCCGGTGGGCTGCCCGTCCTAGAGGCAGGACTGGAAAGGTACACGGAGGATACGTACCGCCGGATCCATAAAAATCGAGAAAAGGATATCGATATTTCCGAGGAAATCGAAGCGGTTTGGATGGAGGCTGGAGAGTTGTGTGTCCGCATTAGAACGCGCCCCAGTGGCTCCAGTATCAGTCCTTATCTGGCATTCGCAGGGCTGTTGGAATCGGATGCCGAAATGTTGAGAAGTATGCCCATTTATAAGCATGATTTTACCCTGGAAGAAAAGGTTGCAGTAGCATGAGTGATGCGTGGGAATCGGATGAGAATATGGATTCGGGAATCGATCCCACTCCCCCTGAAAATATTCCTGAAAGCCTGGAGCGCTTGGACGCCTTGCTAGCGGCCACCCAAGATGAAGAAAAAATTCGCGCGGGTATGGGCATCCGGCTTGCATTGGGAATGGCGATGGAATTAAAGCGGGGCCTGCCGTTAGGTTCGGATACAGCTGATCTTGTCGCAGGATGGCTGCTCACCTACGGTAAGGATTCCGTGGATGCCGCCATGCTCATTGCCCGGCAGTTTCTGATTAAACCCGAAGAAATGCGTAAGACATTGGGGCGTCGATTAGGATTAGGAGATGCGGAGTGATGGAAAGATATGCATCCATTGATATTGGGTCCAATTCGGCGATACTGCTGATTGCCGAATACAATGGATCCCTATTGGTTCCCGTCCAGCAAAAAATTGCCGTACCGCGCCTGGGTCGTAACTTGCAGAATACGGGTCTTATTTCGGAAGAGTCCTTTCAATCCTTGCTGCAAGCCTTGATTGGCTTTCAGCTGGAGATGGAAAAATTCGATGCGACTTTGGTGGGCGCTGTTGCCACGCAGGCATTTCGTGCGGCTGGAAATGTCACGGCACTTCTGGAAAAAATATCCACGCTGCTAGGTTTACAGGTGCGCATTTTGTCCGGCCAGCAAGAATCGGAATTGAGCTACGCGGCCGTTGCGAATCGATATGCACATTCAAATTTGGCTGTGCTCGATATTGGTGGCGGGAGCATAGAATTGCAACATGGCGGGAAAAGTTGGTCTTTGCCCCTTGGCGCCGTGAGTTTAATGGAGGCAGTTGGAAAGAATCCTGAGGAATGCAGGCAGCGATCCTTGCACGCCTTTGATTCCGAATTGGGCAACAGGCCCGTTCCCATGGAGCTGGTTGTAGTGGGAGGCACAGCTGCGGCTTTGGCCATGTTGGAGCTCAAGTTGCCGGTATTTGATTCGATTGCCTTGGAAGGTCTGCCGTTGAGTTTGAACCAAGTTACGGCCAAAATAGACTTGCTCAGAAAATTGTCTGCCACCCAATATGCCGCCCTACCCGGTATGGATCTTGGTCGCATGGATATATTAATACCAGGGCTTTGCCTTCTGGAAAGTTTTCTTAAGAAAGCGGCTTGTTCACAGTTTACCGTTTCCGACCGAGGCGTCCGTTATGGGGTTATACTTGAATGGCTTGGGCAACACACCTCCCAGAATCGGCCGGTACTACAATGAGCGATGGTTCCATGCGTATAAATCGGTATTTGGCCCTGTGCGGCCTAGGCAGCAGGCGTAATGTCGAGGCATTAATTCGTGAAGGTGCGGTGAAAGTCGATGGCGAAACCGTTACGAATCTTTCCTGTCGTATTGAAGAGGGCCAAAAAGTCGAAGTCCATTCCAGGCCGGCCAAGCCCCCGCAAGAACATGAATACATTCTTTTCCATAAACCTGCCGGTTACCTCTGTTCGGCCACCGATCCCTTCGGTAGACCTACCATATATGACATTCTTCCCCTGGAATTCCGAAAACTCCATTATGTAGGACGTTTGGATTTCAACAGTAGGGGTTTAATCGTTCTCACCAATGATGGCGGTTTGACACACGATCTTTTGCACCCGAGTCGGGAAGTGCCGCGTACGTACAAGGTTTGGACACGCAAGCCATTGGATCCGATTGAAATGGAAAAATTGCGCTCAGGCATGGATATTGGACCGGGTGATTTGGCTGTGCCTGTTTCGGTGAAAGCCGTGGACGATCACTTTGAAATGGTCCTTCGTGAGGGAAAAAATCGCGAAATCAGGCGAATGCTGGAAGTCCTAGGCCATAAAGTGGTAGACTTGCAGCGGATACGTTTCGGAGGTTTGAGTCTGGGCGATGTGCCCGAATCCGGTTACCGGAGACTTGACGACGCCGAAGCCGCCCGGTTGCATGGAGAAAAAACAATATAAAGCGCTCTTAGTTCTTTGGGCCATCCCGGGCCTGGTTTTTTCTGCTGCCATACCCATTCCATTTGCACAACACTCTCCCGTACTGCTTGCAATTCCTTCTGCAAATGTGTTGGTCCACGGCCAGTATCGACTTTCCGGACGGTTCCAATATTTCACGAGCTCTGCAATCGGTAGCCCTGACCCTACTGCTTTGGATACGACAAGTTCGGCCACACCCAAGGAAGTGCAAAGTTTAAATTACAGCTCTGAGATATTATTCGGCATCGAAAACCGGGCTGAAATTGGCGTTCAATATGGGCAAGCGTTTAGCTTGTCCATCAAGGCTTTGTTATTGCGCGAGGACTTATTATGGCCGGATTTGGTATTTGGAGTGCGCAATCTTTTTGGAAGCCAAGAGGCTGGTCTTTACGGCGTATCGAATACCAATACGCAAAAAAACTTACAAAGCGAAAGTTACGTAACCGTTGCAAAATCCTTTGCTAGCATGACTCGGGCGCATTTAGGGATGTCCGTTTTGACCCATGCAACTAAGGGGTTTGGAAGTTTAAATGCAGGAATAGAACAGGATTTGGGTGCGGGCGCAAATCTGGGTTATGAAGTCTTCGAAAGGTTTTCGGATTTCCACCAGGTGCTCTCTTTCCAATGGAAATATCGAAATTTGGTAGCCCTATCGCTGGGTATGACTGAGTTTCAATCTTGGATTCGACAGGGAGGCCGTTGGGGATTTTTTCTAACCCCATCCCACTCGCTCGAAGACGGCTACAATTCTCCCGGAATTACCGTATCCTTACTGGTACTGGGCTGGGTGCCGCACCGCCAAAAACTAACCTTGCCTGAACGGGTTGCGATTCTGGAAGTCAAAAATGTTCAACAGGAACGGGAGCTTGCCAGTCTTGAAGATTTGAAGCAAATGGTTGCGCAATTGCAAGCTGGCGGGCATTCAAATTTCGGACATGCGCAAAGTAAGATGGATTCCTTAGGGCAAGACTCTATCAGTAATGGGGCAGGAAGTGATGGCTTAAAAACCTCCAAGAACCAAGCCATGGCCTATCTCAAATCCATTGCAGAAAAAATGCAATCCGATCTATCGGATCCCAAGGAAAGCCGTGAAACCATGCGGCAGTTGTTGGCGCTTGGACCTGTGGGTGCTGAGGTGGTGATTCAAACGGCCGGGGACACCGCTGCAGGCAATCGGCGCGTGCCAGCAGTTTTGGTAATGGCATTTAGCAAGGACACTGTTTACGTAAAACCGCTGAAGGCTTTGTGCTCGGACCCGGATCCTCAGATGCGCCGTGAGGCATTGATCGCTTTGGTTAAGTTGAGCGACAAGCTAGCCTTGGAGGATACCAAACGTCTGTTATCTGATCCCGATGAGACCGTTGCGATGGCGGCTGGCGAAGCATACCGGCAACTTACGGGAGAGGTTGCCAAGCCGGCTCCAAAGGCAGCGCCGATGCGGAAGCGGTCAAAGCCGAGTCGTTCGGTAAAGCCTTAGGCACACTCTTTTTCAAAACCACAATCAATTCTTCCGCGTTCATGAAAGTCGCATAAATTTCAAAGGGGAGGTGAAAACTTTCTTTGGTGAAAAACAAAAATTTAATGAAGGAGTCCGGATCCCATACATGAAAATGAATGCTGTATTTGCGTGCCTGCAATTCGACGGCATATTTTTCCGCCTCGAAAGGATCATCGATACCGACGACTAACCTGGTGAACTCCAAGAAATGTTCGTGTTTGGTTTTTTCTGTTCCGAAATAGCATTCTTCAATGAGGTGCGTGTTGCTGGTAAGCGGCCGCTTACTGTCAAAAGTGGCGCGCATATCTGGAATGGTCAGTAGTACAATGCCCTTGTCCTTCACCACCCGTAGCATATTTATCAGGGCGCGAATAGGGTTTTCACAATGTTCCAAAAATTGTGAAGCGATGATAAAATCTTCTTGTCCATCTGAAAGTGATTTCAAGGTTTCGCCATCGTCGATGATATCGACAGGCACCAAAACCTCATTGTTCAATTCCGGATACTGTTTTCTAAGGTCCTCGATTCCTAATCGATCCATATAGCGAACTTGAGCATTTGGAGGGAGGGGAAAAGGGTGGTGTAAGGCGCCTATTTCAATACCCTTTCCGTTACAAAAGGATCCAGAGAAAAATGCTCGAGTTCTTTGCATATACCAATCCCTATTCCTGAGTTGGTGGGCTTTGGACTAAAGCCCACCATCTTGACTATATTATCCGACTCCGGCCACCTTCAATCGACTTTATTTTGGAAAATAATGCGAACTGCGGATTTCGATTTCCTGTTCCCAAAAGAATTAATCGCCTATGCGCCTGTTGCCAGGGGAGAGGCTCGCTTAATGGTTGTTAGCCAAAATGGGGCATCCGAACCTGTACATTCCCAAACGGCCAAATTTGGGGACTATATGCAAAAGGGAGACGCATTAGTTCTCAATGACACACGCGTGCTTCGGGCAAGACTAAAAGGTAAAACGGCTTCTGGTGCAAAAGTGGAAGTGCTGCTGTTGGCATCGATCAGTGGTCCTGATTTGGACAACGTTCCTGATACAAGTGGTGCAGGACATGTCTTGAGCCGCTGGTCGGCGATGGTTAAACCGGCCAAACGATTTCAGCTAGGGGATCGTATCACCTTTTCAACCCAGCTTGTTGGAACGGTTTCAAAAGTACTCGAGGACGGTACGCGCCATTTGGATTTTGAAATGGATGCTACTGCATTTTTGTCCGAACTGGAAACGGTTGGGGAAATTCCTCTGCCACCCTATATTAAGCGGGAAACGAATTCCATAGATGATGTCTCGTACCAAAGCGTCTTTGCAGTCAAACTAGGTTCGGTGGCCGCGCCTACAGCCAGCCTCCATTTTAGTGAACCAATATTGTCCGCTATAGAAGCACGTGGCGTCACGATTGTAAAAGTAACGCTGCATGTTGGAGCTGGAACTTTTCAGCCGGTGAAAGGGGAATCGTTAAAGGACCATACCATGCACGCCGAGCATTTTGAGTTTACGCAAGAATCTGCAGCAAAACTGAATGCTGTTCGCAGTGGTGGAGGCAAAGTCTGGGCTGTAGGAACCACAGTCGCCCGAGTCCTGGAATCCCAAGCACTCGGCCCCGTAGAAGCACTTTTTGTGCCGGGTCGCGGAGAGACAAAGATTTTTATTTATCCCGGGTATAGTTGGAAGGGAGTGGATGGGCTGCTAACCAACTTTCATTGGCCCAAGTCCACACTTTTCATTTTGGTTTGCAGTCTGCTTGGCACGGACCGGGCGAAAAAATTGTACGCGGAAGCTTTTCAAATAGGCTATCGCCTATTCAGCTACGGAGACGCAATGCTGATCATCCGCTAAAAGCGGAGACTTCACTTGCCTTGCACGGCCTGTACAAAGGCTCGGGCGTTTTCAACCGGTATATCGGGAAGAATGCCATGGCCAAGATTGAAAATGTGAGGTCGAGTACCAACTGCAGTTTTCATAGAGGCGACTTTGTCGGCAATTCGTTTTGGATCCGCATACAGCATGCAGGGATCCATATTTCCTTGAAATACTTGGCCGGGATAGGCCTTGAGCACATCGGACAAATTCACTCTCCAGTCCAAGCCCACCACATTTACGTCTAAGGCAACAAAGTGCGGCAACAAAGTAGGTGCGCCATTGGCATAATGAATAATTGGAATATTGGGATACGATTCTCTTACGGCCAGGACAATTGATCGGGTATGTGGAAAAACATATTCCTGGTAATCCTCTGGAGAGAGGTAACCGGCCCACGAATCCATAATCGTTATCACGTCCACACCGGCTCGGATCTGTTCGCATAAATAGGCAGCTGTAACCGTTGATAGCTTGGTCATTAGGAGCTTGAACATCTCGGGCCGGGTAAATAGCAAGGCTTTCAGCTTCGCCAATTCTTTGGATGATCCGCCTTCCACCATATAGGATGCAACAGTAAACGGTCCACCCGCAAAACCTATCAAGGGCACGCGTCCATCCAAGGCGCGTTTGGTAAGCCGGATACCCTCAAAAACATAATTCAGTTCTGTATTCAGATTTCCTGATGGCAAGGCTGCAATCATCGCATCACTGCGTAATGGATTTGCAATCACGGGACCTTTGTTCTCCTTGAACTCGAGCTCCAATCCCATGGGAGGTAAAAGGACCAAGATATCCGAAAATAAAATAGCCGCGTCCACGCCGATTTGATCAACAGGTTGAATGGTGACTTCTGCAACATGTTCCGGTGAGCGGCAAAAATCCATAAAGGACGGGAACAAGGCACGGACTTTGCGGTAATCCGCAAGATACCTGCCAGCTTGGCGCATTATCCAAACAGGACTATGATCCGGGACCAGACCAAGTGCGGCATCGAGTAAGGAACGATTTTTTAGTGTTGCTATCATGATCAAAAATTTAGCACAAAATGGCGGAGAAACCCCACCAACCATCCATTTCCAATTCAGATACTATTTTAAATGGCGATTCAGCGCGCCAGGCTTCGAAATGGGGTTTGTCTTCCAGTCTTTGCCCGGAGACCACGAAATGGCCGGTTGGTGACAATCGCGAGCGAAGTTCCTCCCTAAACGGCCAAAGTTCGGTGCGTATCATGTTGCAGATGACAAGGTCGAACTTGGTTTTGGATTTGAGCGCGGCGGTTTCGCTGATCAGAGTTCGGAATCGACAAGAAGCAGGCAAGGGATTGAGTGCCAGATTTTCATTTAGACACGGACCCACCACAGGGTCGATATCCAAAGCCAAAATCTCGGAACTACCCAAAATTCCTGCATAGAGCGCTAAAAGTCCAGTACCCGTGCCAATATCCAATACGGTTTTGGGGATGGCAGGTAGAGTTTCAATGAGCCGGGCAGCGATTCGGGTGGTTTCATGCGAGCCGGTACCAAATGCCATTTTGGCTTCGAGACGGATGACATGCTTGAAGGCCTCCGGTGCCAGAATCCAAGGAGGCACGACCACCAAGGATGAGGTAACCTCTACTGGTGTCTGGCGTTCCCGCCAACTACGGTCCCAATCCTCAATTTTTCCTTGGCCGCCTTCAAGCCCGGGCCGCTCGCGAAAGTACCGCAGAGCTTCTGTTTGGGATTCCTGGCTAGCAAAAAAAGCCTTGAGAAAAATTTTACTCGACACGGGAGTTTGAGTTTCTTCAAGTTCTTCGACTCCAGTCGCTCCTAATTCAAATAGCTGACTCTGGTCCAACTCAATTTGAGCCGGAAGTGTTGCGAAGTATATCCACCAATAGGTTCCCAAGCGTACCGTTCCATTCTTTCCGGCCCAATATGAGCCGCAAATATAGGCACATTTTCCCAGACCTGAAGGTCAGTTATTATATTAAAACTACGTTCCTGTTCGCGGCCATACGGGCCGCGTTTCAGCATTAAGGGAGCCGGAGTGAGCAATTTACTGACCAAGGAACTGTCCTACGAGCAAGTGCTCAAGGAGGCTCGGAATTGTGTCGGCACCGGCTTGGACGAAGTCCATCGGGTGATGCTTCAAGTGGCTGATAATGCTCCTGGCAAACTTGCAGGTCAGTTGAATGCCTTACTGCTCAGACGCGGTAAACGAATTCGCTCCACCTTTCTGTTGCTCATGGCCTCTTCCGGCCGCGACTGGCAGTTTGATAGAACCGTGCGTGTTTCCGCCGCCATTGAATTCATCCATCTCGCCTCCCTTGTGCATGATGATATTATCGATGACAGTGATTTAAGACGCAATGAGAAGACGGCTCATCAGCGATGGGGCAATCGCACTGCTGTCCTACTTGGTGATTATACGCTGGCCAAATCCATGGAAATGATTTGGAGTGACCGCGACCATCGCCTACCTTTAAGTTTAAGCAAGGCTTCCAGCCGTTTGATTGTGGCCGAAGTGTTAGAAGTGGACCAAGCACATAACGCAGAGCTTTCTCTGGCCCAGTATTTTTCGGTGATTGAAGGCAAAACAGCGGCCCTGCTTCAAGCTTGTGGGGAATGTGGTGCCATCTTGGCAGGATTTGATGAAGACATGGTTCGCGCCGGAGCCGAGGTGGGCAGAAACTTTGGCATGGCTTTCCAGATCATCGATGACCTATTGGACTTCGGATATGGCGCCGAAAACCTGGACAAGCGCACTTTTTCGGATCTAAAAAATGGTTATTTTACCCTGCCGCTCATCCTGTTTTTTTCGTCCTGTGATTTGGATGAACGTAAACGGATGTTAACCTTGCTGGCTTCTTCGGAATTGGAAAGCAGTCAGTTGAGCATCAATGCCATGCTCGAAGCGAATATGGCCTTTCAAAGGGCTAGAGAGATTGCCATTGCCAAGATTAGTGCGTGTATGCCGTTCTTGGATAGCCTGCCAGACAATTCCTCGTCCCAGCACCTTCGAAAACTCTGTCGACTGATGACAGATCGCTCGGGCTGACTCGATTTTTAATTAGACTAGATTACCGGTGGTCGCGTCCTGCTTTTGGCTTGGGCGCATTGCGTTGTAATCGGTTGGCCGCAGCCATCGCTTTAAACCGTAAGTGTTCGGGATTGTCTACAGAGAAAAAATGTTCCCGGGATCCGTTGTCTTTGGCAACAAAAAACATTTTGTCCGTCACAAGTGGATTCAAGGCGGCCCGCAAGGCTCCGCGCCCTGGATTGCAAATTGGCCCTGGGGGTAACCCTGTATATTTCCTGGTATTATACGGCGAATTGTTATCCAAATCCGAAACGAAAAGGGGGCCGGTGGGTTTGCGAACCGCGAAGCGCACCGTTGGGTCGGCTCCCAGGCTCCATCCCAGTCGCAGTCGATTATAGAATACGCCAGCGATGATTCCTTGTTCGGCGGCTACGGCAGCCTCCTTTTCGACTATCGATGCCAAAGTTAGCCAACCCAGTTCATGGTACTTGGAATAAACAGGACCTTGACGGTCGAATTCTTGACTCACCTCATGGAAACGGCCAACCATTACTTTTATGACGTCACGCTCCGTAACCTTCCAGGGTAACACGTAGGTGTCTGGAAAAAGGTAACCTTCCAATGATGTGGCATCTATTTTTAAGCCATGGACGAAATCGGGCGCATGCACCAAGGAGTCGAACTTCACGCTGTCAAGGGAAAAGCGGGAATGGAGAATCGAGAATATTTCCCAGGACGTTTTTCCTTCTGGAATGGTGACGGTTTGGGTGGCCATTTTACCACTTGTCAGTTTCCATACCAAATCCACTATCGAGTTTGATGGCTTGATGTAAAAATAACCAGCTCTGATTTTTTTATCCTGGCGAGAGGCGATCAAGAAATATTTGAAAGCCCTGGCGCTTACAATCAACCCCTTGGATTCCATGTCTTGCGCAACGCTAGTCAAATTGGCATTTGCTGCCACTTGGTACAGAATGAATCCAGATTTTGGATCGATTTCCAGTCCCGTTTCCAGGGTAGGTTTAGGTGTTGATTTTTGCGTGAGCAGGAAAGTCAGGTACAGAATGCTTCCCGCGAGAATAATGAAAAGAACCATACTCTTTGAAACTGAAAAGCCCTTTTTTTTTCGATTTACCATGGTAAATTAAAACCCTTTTGGCCCTTCCAGCCCTTCAAATGGCTCTGCCAGCCTTTCAAATTTAGCCTTAAATGCGAAAGGGGCCGGGCAGTTTTTGCAAGACTTTGCTTTATTTAGGAATTGGAAAACGGGGCCACTGGGAGCAGGCTGCGAATTTGTTCAACTACTCTTACAGGAGCCAATTGTCTCAGGCAGGAAAAATGACTACAAGGTGGCATACTTCCCAGGTAATAGCAGGGTCGGCAGGCCAAGTCAGGTAAAAATAGTGGGGTCGAGGTTAAGCCGTTCCATTTGTCTGGGTCGGTCGGCCCAAATAGCGTTATGGTCGGAATTCCACATGCCGCAGCCAAGTGCAGCGTTCCTGTATCATTTCCAAAAATCAAATCACAGGTGGACACTTCGCGCTGGAGTCCGAAAAAATCCAGGGTTCCCGTAGTATCTCTTAGAGTACCTGCGTCTAAGTCTAGTAACTTACCGGGTTCTACACTCATGCTGCGGCATTTTTCCATTATCCATGCGCTATCTTTTCTTTCTAGGGTATCCCCGAATAACAGGAATGTATAACCCTCTTTAGCCAGTATGAATATGGTTTCAGCGAAAAATTCACGGGGCCATTTTTTCTGGGGCCAATTGAAAGAGGAACCGTAAACGATACCGATGCGTTTTTCTCCCTTTACGGTGTTCGTTTCGTTTCGACTATACAATGGCGCGGGGTTATGGACAGGAATGTCCAGGCCCAATATCAGATAAAAACATTGCCATTCAAGCATATTGCGCGCTCGCGGGACTTCGAAATCGTGATGCTTGGGTAGGGCACCCTGAACTTGGAAGCCACGAGAGTACGGAATGCCAAACAGCCGCTTTAGGAATGGGCCTGTGCCGCGATAGAGCTCCAAATCGATGAATTGAGCGAACCGACGACCTCGTAAATGAAAAATCATGGAGGAGAAGCGGAACCATAGGCGCGGGTTGATGAGTTCAAGCAACAGGCGTCTGCCGGTAACGGGTAATACATATACCCTGTCGATGTCCGGAGACGTGCGGTACACTTCCGCAATTCGCGACGAGACCAACATTTCAATGTGGATATTGCCGTGGAGACGTTTGAATTCCCGAATGGCATATAGGCTGAGAATGGCATCTCCCATGCAACACCATTTGCAAATAAGCACACGGTGTTCGCCGGTTGGTTTTTGCGCCTTAGGTTTACCCTTCTCCAATATTTTAAGGATGGCCATGGATGTTTTTACGGCCATGTTTTCTAATGCGCGGCTGAAACTATTGCTTCGGATCACGATAGCTTTGCTCCTGGCAACAATGTAGCGAAAGCGGCTTCCAGACTATGGCCCACTGCGGATGCACTATATTTTTTTTGCACTTGATCACGAGCTTGATTCAAATTTTCCTGACTTGGAAAACTATTCCAAATGCCATTCACAGCTTCGGCCATTTGTTCGGCGGAATCAAGGTTCACGGCCACCAGCGTCGGTAGGGATTGTGATAAGGTTGCCAGATTTCCTGTTCGACTCGCCAACACCGGCAATCCGCATGCGATCCCTTCTAAGGCTGCTTTGCCGAATTGCTCCGCTTGCCTGGCGTTTTCTGCTGTGGGTAGGACTAAGAGGGCCACCCCTTCCAAACTTTTTTCTAAGTCACTATTGTGGATGTAACCGCAAAATTCGATTCGGTCCGCTACACAAAGGTTGTGTGCCAGCCACTCTAAATTAGAACGCTCCGGTCCATCCCCGATAATGCGAAGCTGGAATCCTTGGAGTAAGCATAGGCTTTGCACCAGTAAGTGGACGCGCTTTAAGGGAATGAGTCGACCTACATAGGCGAGGCGGCGAGTATCGGAATCGACATGCAATTGGCGGCGTAGCCTTATCCAGAGAGGAATCACCTGGACTGTACCAGTATAACCGGCTTCCATAATGCGGGCGGAGACCTCCTGGGTAGGCACAATACAGCTCGTATACGATCGAAAGGCTTGGCGTTGCAGCCAGGTAAAGGGCCAGGGAAGGTGCTTGGATCTGTTTTCCGCCGAATAGAATACCAAGGGAACGCCGAGGTTACGGGCTATGCGACTAACTTGCCATGTGGAAAGGCACCAAGGTTCTTCCCAACAGTAGATGATTTCCGGTTTTAATTTCCGTAACAGGTGATCCAATCCAATCCATAAAAAAAAGGAATTGTATCCACTGCCTAGAACGGGTCGGGAATAAAGCCCGGCGGCATTGTTCACGGCCGGCGACCCGGCTCCAGAATCCGAGCATTGATAGGTGACTCCTAGTGAATGAGCTTTCCAGACTTTTGGTACAATGAGGCTAACGTCAAAGGTCGACCACTCTGCAAAGGCGGCACGGTTTTCCACAGCGGCCAAGGGATGGCCAACAACGGCTAATCGTTTACGCAAGAGCTTCACCGGCGATTTCATTAGTTGTGGCAATCTGTTTTTCAGTTGAAACGGAAACTTTGGTTTCAGTCCCATTCAAATTTTCCAAGTTCGTGAGCGTTTGACGATAGAAACGCGAAATAGTGCCCAGGGTAAACCAGAAGAAAATATCTCCAGGTGGTGTGTGCAAATGTGTCCCCGTCAAGTTTAGAAATGAAATCATAAATATTAGTGTCAGCAAAAGGCGAGTGAGTTCCTGCATCTCCGGATCACGGGAAAGAGACAGAATCTTAAAACCACGATAAAATCCAACAATCAGGATGGAAAGAAATAACAGAATTCCGGGATATCCGATTTCGCCGAGCACCTGGAAATAGTAACTATGTGCATACCCAGTAGTGCCCTGACCTTTTCCAAAAGGCACGATCCTCGATTCGATGTAAATACTGGTCCAGGTGGAAATACGTTTCTGCACACTGTATTCCGCTAATGGGTCGGAAAGGCCAGACGTGCGGTTCTTGATCATGATGTCGGTCAGGTTTTTTCCGCTGCTCCTTTGTTGTGCGACAGCGGCATACTGTGGCGTGCCACTACTTTTTAAGGAATAGCCAACTAGTCCCAAGGCCATGACTACCATGATGGCTACTTTGACCCAGGTTTTCTTGAGCCTTAAAAAAAACAAAAAGAAAAAAAGTCCGGCTATTACCGCCATCCAATTGGTTCTCACGGTGGCAATGAGGAGTGGTGGTATGCTGGCCAATACCAGTGTAATTCCCAACAGCATTTTGCGACGGCCACTTTCAGTAATCCAATAGATACCCAACATGAATAGAAGCGTCATACCGTCTGACATGGCGGCAGGGGATAGGTAGGTAGAAAAAGGTCTCACCACCCCTTCAATGCGTAGTGTGGTAAATTGAATAGAGTCGAGCCATTTTTGTTCAAATCCGGTGAAACCAAAGAGAATTTGCTTGAGGCCATATAGGGCTGTGATAAGCAAAAGAATGGAAGCGTACAGGTACACAGCCTTGGTCTCTTTAAAAGTGGTAAGGATGTAGCTCGATCCAAAGAAAAAGAAAACATAAAGTCCATTGAACTTGAATCCATACAGTCCCTCTATAGTTGAGCCATGGTTACCGATAAATACCTTGATGAAAAGCAGGGCAACATAGGAAATGATGAGCATAGACATAATGTCCTTAGATCTTTCCTTATTGATCAACCAAAGCAATATGAGCGCTATAATTAATCCGCCCATCACTCCATCTGAAATGAGAAGAAGGTAATCCACAGTTGGTCGTTCGGATACGAGGTAGTACATGCGGCGGAACATGGGTATAAAGAGCGGTAGGCAGAATAGATAGTAGATTCCAATCTTTGGATATTTCAAAGTCGGGATCAGAAAAAAACCAATGCAGAAAATCGCAGTTTCGACGCGCGACGGTATATTGATAAGCCGATACGCAAATAAACTGCCGGCTAAAAGTAAAAGCGGAAACATGAGGTAGCGAAGCAACACTGTTTTCACCTTGTCACCCCTCCTGTTCGCGCGCAAGCTACACGGTAAAGTTCGACATAAGTGGATGCAACAGTCTTAGGCGAAAAGCGTCGAGAGAAATCACGGGCTCGCTTACTGATTTCATTTCGTGCCGATTCGTTTGTTAAAATTTCTTCCAGGACTGCTGGCAGAGATTCCAAAGGAGACATTATCCCAGTTTCGCCATTCTTGACCAGGTATTCACTGCCAGGATGTGGTACTGTAATTACCGGACAAGAAAAGGCCATGGCTTCTATGATTCCAACTCCAAAACCCTCATAACTGGAGAGGCACAAATACACCCAACTTCGACGGTACAATGCAGTCAGCTCCTCCTGATCCAACCTGGAGCGAAATTCCACACCTTGATATTCCGCTTGGTCTTTTATGAAATGCCTATCCTGCAATGGACCAACGTAAGTCAGTGTCAATTGCGGGAATTTCGGTTTCAGGTTGCGAAATAACTCAAGCGCCATTTCACCACGCTTCCTGGACTTGAGTGATCCAATGTATAGTAGGCTGGGAGTGGGTGTTTTCGGAAAGGACGTTTCATCAGGTTCACAGGGTAACATGCAAGGTATGACTCGATCTACACCTGGTAAGTGGGCAGCCACATGTGGGGAAATTCCGACTGTCAGCCGGCAACGACGCGCCTCGCGTTTCTCCAACCAGTAAGATAACCCTTGCGCCAATTTCCCTTTTATATTTCGAGCATGCAGGTATTCCAGTGCGGCTGTACCATAAAATGTTCGCAGATGATTTCCGCGGTACTGGATAAATCCCCCGTCGCCGTGGATATGAATGGCATCATATCCCTGCATTGATAGCTTAGGGTACCATAGGGGATACCAGAGGCGTTTTAGAAAAGGTAGGAATTGGACCGCCACCTTAAGGCCCGGTAGTGCAATTGGAAGTACGTTATATCGCGCCTCTCGAGTCTTCAGGCTGTGCGTATATACGAAAACATCATGTCCCAAATCAGTAAGAGCATTAGCCAGACGGTGTACCTGTATGGCGACACCTGTGAAACTATCCGGGGGGAGATCGCGGTGCAGAAAAAGCAATTTCATGTTACGTCCGCAAGGAATTTATGCGTGAGCAATGCTACGGCCGATGATGTGAAGTGCTCTTTGACATTTTGAAGTTGGGCCAGCAGTATGGAATGGGCATTTGATAGAGGGAGGCTTTCGAGTAGCTTATCGAGGGATTGGGAATTGCCCTCAGCGAACGTGGTTTCCGGAAATAAGGTAAGTTCAGGAATGTGCCCGGAGTCACTGCCGAGCGCAACGCAATTACAGAGAATACCTTCGATTAAGGATCGTCCCACCTGTTCCTTCCAATGGGGAAGGGTAAGGGAGGGAAGGATGATGTAATCGCCGGATTGGTAAAACCGCCTGAGCGCCTCTCCTTCCAACCTGCCCATTGGCACGTACTGTTGGCCTAAACCTTTTCGTAGAAGGTCCTCCATTGGACCAAGTCCTGCAGTCAGCAACTTAATATGCGGGTGATGGGGCAAGGTTTCCAGCAGCAATTGCAATCCTTTGGCTGGGACGAGGCTACCACAAAACAAGAGGACAATGGCGTCATCAGGAATGCCCAAACTTTTTCGATATGTTTGTGCGAGCGAGCGTTCACAGGGATGAAAGAAGGATTCCGCGCCCCATAGGGGAATAACACAAGTGGGCCCCTGGAATCCATGTTCACGCATAACCTTTTGCGCTTCCCGGGAGGCGGCGATACCCCGGTAAACTAGTTTATGGTTTAGGTGTATTGCGAGTCGGTGGTGCCAACGGTAGTAAGAGGGCTCTGCCAGGTTTTGCAGCGAGTAACTAATGATTTTAACTCTCGGCCACGCAATCTTGGCGATCAAGGCATGCCAGGTCAGGCTGATCCGGTCCATTTCATCCATGATATAAAGGTAACGGGGACGAAACCCCCATAGGTGAAAAATAAGTGAAGGAACAAAATATCTGGCGCTGGCCTCCGGATAATAGGTGGCTGGTACGATTTCACATTTAGGATTGGAGGTGAAGTCGGAGTCTTGAGATTTAATTTCGGGATCCGTTTTAGATGGCCTTTGGAATGCAATGGATCCATGGGTCCATCGTTTTGGCGCCAGGGCCCGTACATGCATGTACTTCGCCAGATCCTGAAAAAATTCTCTGTAGGCGGGAACCACAGCACCAGACCAGAGAATGAGCGTTTTCACGAGGATTTTGCTTTCACCAGTTTAGGCAATTGCACCATGCAGCAAGCACTCACACAAAACTGTTCCCATATGGCCACGACTAAGGCTAAGCATGCCGGAATCGTACCTTGTAAGCGTTGGAGAGCGGACAAATTAGGACTCTTAAATAGATACTGAACGCCCTCTTTCAGGCAGGCTATAGAGTAATTCAATATCCATGCCCGCAAGGTGCCATGGAGATGGTCATGATGACGCAGTCTGCCATATTCTCGTGGGTGCTTTTCAAAAAGCCGAATTTCAGAGCGAATAATTTGGGATTGTGAAGTCAGAGCTCGACACAACGATTGGCCGAAATTCCGTGGTAGGTGAGGATGTTCAACGGACAATTCAGGACAAAAAGGAATGATGCCGTAGCGTTCGATAATCGTAAGAGCAAGATCCGCGTCCTCGCGGAAATTTTTGAATTCAGGATCGAACCCTCCCAGGCCTAGAATGCTCGGAACATGAAAAACCATGTTTGCGGTTGCAAAAGTTCCTCCGGTGGGATTGGAAAGGGAATGGGTAAAAGGCGGTTTCGGTCCAGGTGGAGGAAAAACGGCCCCTTCCACTCCTGCATAGCCATCAAACCGATCCGGAATCGTCAGTACCGTTTCAAAATAGCGGCGATTCAATTGACAATCGGTATCCGAGAACGCCAACCATGGAGTGGGGGTGTGACGCAGCGCATGGTTGCGGGCCTGAGCGATAGAGCCGTGCGGAATGCGATGGATGTGGACCGGCAGATCCTGGGCTAAGGTACGCAGAATGGTTTCCGTTTCATCATCGGAACCATCATCAATAATAGTGAGGTCAACTATATCGGAACCGTCTTGCAAATATTTATTCAGGTAAAGTTGTAATAAGTCTGCTTGATTATAAGTGACTAGGGCCAAACTGATTTTCTTCCTGGGAGAATCGGAAAGGATCAAACGGCACCTCTCCCCAAAAAGACGGCCGGCAAGGTGGCCATGAGAATTTTTAAATCCATTCGCAAACTAGGATGAAGAGCATAGTAAACGTCCAAATCAACCATTTGATCGAACTTGAGATTGGACCGGCCCCTCACTTGCCATAGTCCTGTCATGCCCTGGGGTACGGTCATGCGTACTTTTTGAATGTCGTTGTAGCGGTTGACTTCACCCAATAGTGCAGGACGCGGTCCAACCAGGGACATTTGTCCTCTCAGTACGTTCCAAAATTGCGGCATTTCATCGATGCTTGTGCGTCTCAGCAGTTGCCCAACCCTCGTCACTCTTGGATCGTTTTGCATCTTAAAAGTTAGGCCACCTGATTCATTAAGACTGTCGATTTCCCATTGTTTAATATGCGCGCCCACGCGCATAGTTCGGAATTTTATGAACTTGAAACGATGTCCATATTGACCTACGCGAGTTTGTAGAAAGAAAATGGGTCCACGGGAGTCCAGCTTGATACAGACAACAATTAAAAAAAAGCCGAGGAAAAGGACCATCAATCCTATTAGTGAACCGATGATATCGATAAGGCGTTTCAGGATTATATAAATCCTAAATTTGAGTCCTCTGCGAAAGGTCGGCGCCATACACTTCCATTAGCCTTTGGTAACAGGCTTCCGGCGCAAATTCGTTGCGAATTTGTTCCACCGACTCCCGTCTACCATCGGAAATTTCACGCTTCCGACGCCTACATTCTCTTATTTTTTCAGCCAACTGTGTGCTATTTTCAGGTTCAAACAGCATTCCACGCCCCACATGATCGATTATTTCGGGTATTCCCCCGACATTGCTTCCAATTAAGTAACATCCCCTGGAAAGGCCCTCCAATGCCACGTAAGGGTAGTTTTCGATAAGGGATGGGATCACTTGTATTCCTGCCCAATCATAATGCCTTGGCATTTCTCCATGCACGGACGGACCGGCATATTCGATTGTATAGTTTTCTTTTCCGGCCTGTTTAGCCAGATGTTCTTTAAAATACTCTATGGATTGGCGGTCCAGCTCTCTCGATGGAGGATGCAGATGTCCAACTACTCGCAAAGTAATGCCCTTGGCATCCTCACCCAATAGATCAAGCGCCTTAAGTAAAGTTTGCAGTCCTTTTCGATATTCGACCCTTCCCACGTAGAGCATGTGATCGAGACTCTTGTTTTCCCAATCGATTGGGTTTTTCCAAGGTGAAAAAGGGTTTCGACTCACGATGACGGAATGGGATATACCCAAGGTATTTCGAAGGTAACTATTGGCCATGTATGCGCTGGGTGAAACCAGCGTATTGGCATGCATGCAGGATTTTTTTTGAAACCTTAACAGGAGGGTTCGTTCCAACGGATTTGCCGTATATCCATTCAGCCAGCCCGTATGGATCCGGCAAACCAAGCGGGTTTGGTTTCCTTTGGCTGACCGGGGAAAGAAAGCCCCTTCTCCTGCCGTTTCTGGATATTCCCATACATCCAATCCGTTTAGAGCAGCTGCGATTGATAAATAGTTCGCGGCCGTTCTGGCCCAGGTTAGAGCTTCCAAATAATTGGGAAGATGTTTGCGATATAATGCGCGGTACCAGTAGTAAAACCGGCCTATAGGAAAGTGATGCGGAAGCATTTTAACTCGGTGCACGGTGATTCCCGCATCGGATTGAATGCTGTTTTCGGTTCCATTGCAAACCACATGGACTTCATGCCCCTGCTTGGCAAGTAATGCGGCCGCTGCCGCTGAGAAGGTGGCTATTCCACCCACATGAGTTAGGGGAGGATATTCACGTGAAAGTATCCCGATTTTCATCACTAACCCATTTCCAAATAATTATCGATGAGGCGATTGAGTGTATCTTCACGTCGGGAACACAAGTATTCATTTTGGGCAATCACCACTTCCGGATGGGATCGAGTGGTCACGGCTTCCAAGGTCCGTACCCAATCATCCAAGCTACCAATTTGCACCGTTGGATTTCCGGTAACCTGGACCACGGCTTTCATTTCACCAGTGGAGGTGCCGACGCAGAGCAGGCCAGCGGCCATACCTTCGAAATAGACATAAGGACTGTTTTCCCAAAGTGAGGGGACAACCAATATTTGGAAGCGGGCAAACAGCATAGGGCGCATCTCCGGAGGGCAAGGTGGCTCCCAGGTCAATCGACTACGTATTTCCGGAGATTGCGAATCGATGAGCGCTTGCACCTCGCGTGAATAGGAGCCGGGGACATGGCTCCCTACCAAGGTCAAACTCAATTCCTTTTGCGTTGCGGCCAGAATGAGGAAAGCTCGCACCAGTTGCAGCACACCTTTTCGAGGCTCCACTCTCCCTAGGTAAAGCATTCGCGTGGGTATAAGAGCGTCTTGTACTCGCAATTCACTCGTTTTGAGAGGAAGGGGATTAGGTAGATGCTTCCAATTCTTAAGCCAGGGTAACTTCTCTTTCACAAATTCCGCAGAAGGCACGGTGATGCGGTAGGCTTTTCGCAGGCATTCCTTTTCCCGCCATGTACATTGCCAACTGGACAAGATGGATTTGAGACCCCGGTTCGATTTCGCGACTAAAAAATTTGGTGTATGGATGCGCAAAAACGTCCTCTGACGCATGGCTGGATTGCGTAATGTGAAAAATCCATATCCAAGGAAATCCGCGAACTCATACACCTTTTCTGGACCGTCGAAGTTTTCAAGCTCTTGTGCTAGCCAATAGGAATGTTCCCATAAAACATTTTCAGAATACTGTAACCGGTACGCAAGTCCACGCATAACCCTGGGAAAAAAGGCCTTGCGGCCAATGGAGACAGTGGTTTCACCTGGATATGCGTGAGGATTATGTGTGTAAATTCGGGTGTTTATACCGCGCTCGCGGCAAGCCTGCATGGTTAAGGATAAGTAGGTGCGGATGCCGCCGCCAGCAAGACCTGGAGGTTCCGAATCGATAAATACGACTTCCATATCAAATCATTTTCACAGCGGAAAGTTTACGCTGTATGATCCATGTTAATGGCCGGGGTAGAAACCGGTGCATGGCGGCCAAAATTTTTCGATCGTCTTCTTGTGGTTTAAAAAGTGCTAAAGCTATGCATAGATAGACCAGACCTGATAACACGCATGCGAATTGCAATCGCACTGCCCTTGGGCTTAAGAGAATATCAAAATCATGCCCGGTCCATTCCATCATCAATGCTTGCATGGGCTTAAACAAATCAAAAGCCGATGATTGAATGGTTAGCAGGTAGGCCAAAAGGATACCCATCAGGGTTGCCGCAGAGGCAGACTTAATCCAGGCTGTCCAAGGAATACTGAGATTCATTTTTTGAGTGGTAAACACAAAGCCGCCGATAACGCCTAGTGAAGTGGTGATTCCGTAACAAGCAGCAGCGCCCGGTGCCCCGTATTTTGGAATGAGCCAAAGGTCCAAGGAGATATTCAGAACGGCCAGAATCGCGCCATATTTCAAAATAAACCCCTGTCGATCTGTAGCGTATATCGCTGCCGAACCAGGCTGCGCCAAGTTGGCAAGCAGGGCGCCGAAGCAAAAAATTTGAAAACAGGTTTTTGCCTCGGCATAGGCATGTCCATAAAAAATGATAATCAACTCGTAGGCGGCTACATAGCAGGCTGTAACTGTAGGAAAGGCAATGAAGCCAACATAGCGCAGCGCATGGCGGTAGGTACGTTTCATTCGATCACCATCGGATTTTCCCTGTTGTTCGGCTGAAAGGGGAAGTAGAATGCGCCACATGAGGTTGGGTAGAGTGCCGGTAAATTTTGCGATTAAGTTGTGCGCGAGATTGTAATAGGCGATCTGTGGAGCTGGACAGAATCGACCTAAGAAAAAATTTTCCGATCGCGACCAAACCACCAGGTCTACAAAATGGATGCCGATGGAGGATTTGTTGTACTTCAGTAATTCCGTTTTCCAAATTATTCCGCCTTTCCACCCCCGCATCCAACCCAGTAGCAAGCCTTCCCGCTTGGCGGCCCAATAAAAGAAGACGAGATTGACCAGAGCGAAAATAAGGTTGATCCAGAACAAGGACAGCAGTCCATAGCCGTTCAACATTAACCACACTTTAGTACCAAGGGCGATGGGCGTAACAGTCAGGGAATGAACTGTTTGGTATCGGAATATCTGGGCACCTTCCAGGGTCGCGGAAAATATTGCTGTTTGGATTCCGGGAGTAATTGCAATGAAAGCCAGCATGAATAATTTGGTTTGAGCAGGTGAGAAGTAATGATCCGCGATTTGGGGTGCTAGCAGCATCAATCCAACTGTGGTAATTCCTGCAATCGCTAGCTCGATATTGAAAATGAATCTTACCATTGCTACAATGTCCCGGTTGCGGCCTTCGGCTCGGTACTGGGCTGTAAATTTGGTTATTCCGGTAATAAAACCCATCGAAATGATGACGGAAGCTGTACCAGCAAACCACTGTACCTGGTGGAAAATACCCAAATCGTTAGGTCCCAGTGAGCGGGCCATAACCACTGAAGCCACCATACCCAAAACAAATGATACGACATGGGAAAAAAGGAAATGTACGATGTTCCTGGCAACCCGGCGTAGATCGGACATAGGCGGAGGGCTAGGCTCAATCCTTTTTGGCTAAATAGTAGTGGTAGTAATGTTTGTAATAACCATAAGACGAGGAGCCCTTGGTGATGTCAACGTCATTGAGAATGCAGCCCAACATCTTGGCATTGACGTTTCGTAAGGTTTGCAACGTCCGCATTGTAACGCCTAAGCTTGTTTTATTAGCCCGGATGACCAACACCACTCCATCCAATTTCGTAGCCAAGATAGCGGCATCCGTTACGGCAATGACCGGAGGCGTGTCAAACAAAATATAACGGAAGCGTTTTTTAAGTTCTACCAGGAAGGTGTCCATTTTTTTGGATCCAAGAAGCTCGGCCGGATTGGGCATATAGGCGCCGGCCGTCATTATTTTTAGGTTTGTTCCTTCGACAGCACGGCACACTTCGTCCATGGTATTGGTGCCTGCAAAAAGCTCTCCAAATCCCGGCCCACGATCAAACCCAAAAAGATGGTGATCGACGGGACGGCGCAGATCTGTATCGATGACTAAAGTCGGTTCACCCTGTTGAGCGAAGGACAAGGCAGTATTCGCCATGGTCAGGGACTTACCTTCGCCAGGTCCGCTGCTAGTAATCAGCAAGGTTTGGATAGCCTTATCTGGGCTCGAAAAGACAATGTTTGTTCGCAAAGACCGGTAAGCTTCTGCCACCACGCTTTCTTCATTACCAGGGCCAAGAACTAACTCCGGATATTTGTTTCGAATCTGCGCTTTTTTTCCTTTGGCGTAGGAACGCTTCACCTCTAAATCCTCTTTCTTCGCGACAATATGCGGAATGGTTCCAAGTAAAGTCAGGCCCAACTGCTTTTCCACATCATCCGGGGACTTGACCGTGTCATCCATAAATTCTCGAAGGATGCTTATGCCAACGCCAATAGCCAAACCCACAATCAGTGCAACCAAATAGAAAATGATATCCCGACGGGGAATAGGATCCACCGGAACTTGGGCGGCATCGACCAATTTAAGGCCGCCCGATTTGGATTGCACCTGAATGACCATGTCTTCAAGTCGCTCTGAAAGTCTTTGGTTGGTGGCGATATAGCGTGTGAGTAAATTATCCAATTGAGAAATCTCAAACTCATGCTTACCTAGGTCAGGATGTCCTTCACGGTAATTGACAATGGCGCGTTTGAATGCGTCCAACCGTGCGCGTTTCAGTTTCATTTCACCTTCATTACTGGAAATTTCCTTGCGTAGCACCTGCCATTCCTTAAACTGATTAATATCCTGTTGGTTGTCGTTGTTTCTGCTAAGTTTGGCGAGTCTTTCTTCAAGGGACTGTATTTCCTTAACGACCTTGTTATCGGGAGTCAAGGCTAGTCCAAGCCTCAACATTTTTTCTTTTTCCTTTTCAAGAATTTTCATTTGTGCCTTAAGACTTTCTGTCGCAGTATCTTTTCCCGCATTGCGGGAAGCATTGATGGAATTGTCCAGGGATTGAAAATAACTTCGTTTGGCTTCCAGGTTGGCTTTGTCCAACTCCACTTTCACAAGTTCGTCCTGATAGTTTTTTTCCAGAGCAGTCAGGCCCGCAGCATCGCCAAGACTGTTCAGTTGGGAAATCCCAGTCTTTTTGGTCCGTTCCAATTGGATTTCTTCACGTTTTTTTACGCATACATCGATTTGTTCTTTTATGGCGCTGATTGCTTTTTCAGACTCTTCATTTTCCACCTTGCGGCTGAAAACCATCAAACTATCTGTAGCCCTTTGCACCAAAGCGTATGTCAGATCAACCGAATTAGTTTTGGAGTTCAATGAAATAAAGGAAGGCACACTACCTTCGCTCAAATACAAATGTTCTCCAACAAATGTTCGTAAATCTTTGGTGATACCAGCTTTAACCAATTCCGGAGTCACAGCTTGAATAATCCGATCCTGGAAGGCGGTGCTTTGCAATAGTGCTCGATAATACCCTATGTCCTTTTGGTTTGTTGGACTTTCCATTAACAAGCTTGCGGACCCGTTGGATTTTTCGTCCATGACCATTTGGCTACTGGTGGTATAAACTGCAGGGAGTAGCTTTAGAAACCACCAAGTTGGTCCAATAAAAGCGGTAACTGTGAATAGGATGATGTACTTGTTTTTAACCAGGATTCTAAAATAATCCCCAAATGCTAATTCTCTTTGGGGTTTGATCGGTTGTTGATTCACTTCTTAACCACAGAAGTTATGATATACCAGGCGGTAAGCAGAGCAACAATATCCCGCGCCATCTCCAGGGTCTTTGTCAACGTGACGATTTTTGCATAGACAATTACCATATCTCCTTCCGAAAGTAGGGGTAGATTTTCTGTCTTGCCTTCATCAATGAATTTTTGCATATCAAGAACAAAATCGGCCTTCTGGCCTCCCGGAGCGGAAATAATGCGCACTTTGGACATGTTAGCGTCAGGGCTTGGTCCACCAGCTAAATAGAGCATGTCGAAGACGCCGGCGGCTTCTGTTACAGGGTAGAAGCCTGGTTTATTTACTGCACCCAATATCTTTACATACTTTGATTTTTTTGAAGACAGTATAATGATTCGGTCGCCATCAGATAAGGTAGGGAGCAATGACAGGTCACCGGAAGACATGAATTTTTGGAGATCATAATAACTTGCATTTTCGTCTCCTTGATTTTTATGCACCAGTTTTACTTGTTGTAGATCGGATTGATCGGTTGTGCCGCCCGCCATCAATAAAACTTCCTGTATGCTTGATTTCGGTGACATAGTAACCAGTCCAGGTTTTTTGACCTGTCCCAATACCATGATAGAGATGGGCGTCTCCGTCATAATTCCAACCAGCACCAATGGTGATTCCACCACTTTAGCTAATTTGTAGGTCAGGATATCCTGTAATTCACCCGTAGTTTTATCGATAATCGAAACATCCGAATAAAGGGGATAATCGATGGTTCCGTTGTCGTTCACCCTTACGATGGCGGATAGCTCCTTGTCGTTTTTGACGACGATATTTAGTGTCATCCCAGCTTTAATAATAGCTGCTTCGACATGTGGACCAGCTAACAAAGCAGCAATCTGGAGGAAAACAAGGGAAAAACAGAATATATTTCGCATTGACTTTCCTATCAACTTGGCCTGAATACGAATGGTGATTTCATTTGCACAGGACCACCGGTCGAAGGTGGAAAAATCCACCGTTTGATTCGACGAAGCAAATCCGCAACAAAGTCAGGATCATCAAGAGTAGTTTCATTTCGCAACATGGTTGTAGATGAAACACTGCCATCCTCTTCAATGACTAGCACTACAGTTACTTTCCCTTCCAGAGCCGGGTTTACTTTCAGTCTTTCTTCGTATAACATGCTCACCATGGACTGCTTTTTATTGATGAATGCCGCAACTTCCTGAAGGCTCCGTTTACCGGTAAATTTGTCCGAGGCTCGTTCCAAGAGTTCTGGTTTTTCAAACTCGGCTACGCCTATTTTTTGCAAAGTGCTCCTCTTAGCATTCTGGAATCCTTTCACCAATTTGTCAATCCCGGACGTTGTTCCAACGTTGTCGCCGCGACTGTTTTCCGGCGGCTGACCATCCTGGTTGATGTTTCCTTTTTTACCATCAAACTTGGTTAATCCTTCCATGGAACCTAGCTTTTCATCAAGGTCCCCGAAGCCCGAAAAACCTTGGCTCTTAGGCTGTCTGCCAACCGCCTTTCCCTGGGTTCCCGGTCCCTTTCCGGACAGTATGGATAAAACGGCGGCCTTGGTGATACGCTCTTGGACAACACCGATTTGTTCACTTACCGTTTTTCGAGACCGTTCAATTCGTGCGGATGCCGAGGCGTCCCCGCCCTTCACACTGGATGTGCTGGTGCCCTTGGAGGAGCCTTTTCCTTTAAGTGGTGACTTCGCAACGGGTTTGCCAATGGGCTTTAATGGCATGATGATTTTTGCCACTCTATCGGACAGGTCTGATAGTGAGGTTTTGTTTAAATCACTATAGTCGATGGATTTCACGCCAAATATTACCAGCACAAAAAACAGAAAACAGATCGAAAAACTGGCAATGGATGGAACATCGATTTGATCGAATAATCCTCCCTTATAGCCACCCTTATTGGGGTTGGGAGGGTTTCCCTTGGGTTTTTCCGGTAGGTTTTCAGTCGACATCTTTTTTACTCACGGCAAGGGCAAAACTGCTGTATCCGTTTTCTCCGCAAGTGGCAAGCACTTTTTGCAGCAGCCAGTAGGGGATATTGCGATCGCCTTGTATGGATAATTTTCCATCGAAGGATACGTTCTTGTCATACTCGGCAATAGATTCCGTTTGTTTTCGCTTTTCATCCAAGGCTTGCGCGAGTCCGGGGATTTCCGTGCCTGCGCGTTCTTGTTCTTCGCTGACCAGCGCCACAGGCGCACCTTCCAGCATAATGTGTTTTTGACTGATGGCTATAACCAGTCCAATTTCCGGTTTTGCTTTAGCACTGCTTTCTGGCAGCTCCAGATTTTTGGAAGGAGTCATAATATCTCCTTCGGTGGAAAAATTCTTGAGCAGAAAAAAAACCAGAACCGTGAGCACATCCACCAGGGATGTCATTTGCGGCTTGGCAAACTCGTTTCCGCCTTTGCGTTTTTTCCGGATGATGCTCATTGGTAAACGCCTCCCGAAAGCAGGATGTTGGGGAATTTATTTTCCCGAACGATGTCCATGGCGCTGATGATGTCCTGATAGATAATGGTGGAATCGATCAAGAGCACCACACTTTCCGCAGTCGGATACTCGTCCTTAAGGCTTTTCATGAATTTCCCCAGCTTGGAAAAATCATAGCCTTTGGACCCTTTAGGAATTGGATCGAGCTTGCGACCTTCGCCGATAATCTGAAAACCGTTTTCGGAAATGAGCACCGTAATGTCTACGTCCTGGTGGGTGGCGGTATCCGGTTTCGATTCGGCACTGCCTTCTCCGGGACCAGATGGAGGAAGGTTAAACTTGATTACGGCGAGCTGGGTAAAAACCACCATGGTCACCAAAAAGGAGATAAGGATGATAAGCATGTTCATCATCGGCGTCATGTCGATGTCAATGGCTTCCGTTTCGGAAGGCCCACCTTTTCCTGTGAGTCCACCTTTGCTTATACCTCTACCCTGCTTATTAATGCTCATCCCGCTTGGCCTATCCCCGATTTCCGGTCAGGATTTGCCTTGCGTTGGGCGTTCAGGAAATTCACCAAGCGCAGAACGGTTTCATCAATTTGTTCCAGTAAATTATTGGCTTTGGACCCCAGCCATGTGAAAGCAGACATGCAAATCATCGCCGAGATGAGACCCAATGCCGTGGCATTTAGCGCCAGGGTTATTCCACGAGCCAGTAATTTGCTTTTTTGAGAGGGATCGGCGGATTCCAAGGCGGAAAATGCCTCTTGTAACCCAAAAATCGTGCCTAGCAAACCTACCAGTGTGCACAAATTGGCCAACAAACCGAGATAGTGGGTCCTTTTTTGCAGTCGGGGAACCTCTCTGAGAGCTACCTCTTCAAGTGCATCTTTTATTTCTTCCGCGGTCGCGGCCTGTTCATATTTCCAAATTCCGGCTTCCAATATGAGCCCAAGTGGGGTCCCAGTCTGATTGCATAGTTTTCGCGCCTCGGCTACTTTTTCCTTACGGATCAATGCCGTGGTATCGCCGAGTAATTTTTTGGAATTGACACGGCATTTAATGAAAAAGAACCAAATTCGTTCCAAAATAACGGACATGCCTAGGCCCAGAAGCCCTAAGATTAAATATTCAACTGCACCGCCTTCATCAATAAATTTGGCGATTTTCATCAGGATTTGCATAAAATTCCTTTGGCTGAACACATTCCTAAGATTGGGATGATTATACCTTTCCCTCAATTTTCTATGCAATCGCTAGGTGATATAAAAGGAGAAGTACCCCAAAATTACCGTTTTTCATGACTCGGAAGGATTCATGCGAGTGAAAAGGAGGTCCGTACCAGGCCTCTGGGATAGAACTGACCTGGCCACTGAAAATTAGGCTTAAAGTGTTAAATATCGCGTAAATTAATTAATCAGGGCCTTGTGAATTTCTATCCTTCACTATATATTGCTATTCAACCGGTTCTGTTTCCAACCGGTTATTAGGAAGGTTATATGAAGAAAATTGCGGCTTTTCTCGTTTTCACGTTAGTGGCTTTCGTTTATTCCAAGGATAAAACGGAATCGACCATTGTCACTAGAATCAAATCAGGCGGAGCAGCCGTCTATAAAAATGAGCAATCCGAGGAAGCCGAAAAAGTAATGGATTTGGGAGCTGGGGATGAAATTTCGATTCTGAAGCAAGGAAAGGCCCGTTCGCTTATTAAAACAACCGGGAGCATCAAAGGTTGGGTAGACAATGGTACTGTTGAGAGGGTGAAAGTAACTAGTGGCGGAACCCACAACCTTAAAGACGTTGAGGTCGTAGGCTGGTTGGATAATCCCTCAGCCGTCTACATTTTGGACAATACCAATCCTGATTTAAATGCCCTGCCCATCGACCGTAACTTCAGTAATGAAATTGTTGAGAAGAAAGACCGCGAAGAAGTAGAGCGCACCTACGACGAGAATTAATTCCAACCAAGTGGCTACCAACCCGCTTGGCGAATGCCTTTTTCACCGATCATTTCTCGGATTCCCGATTTAAATTCCGCCAAACCTTCACCTGTTAAGGCGGAAGTCAGGAAGATCGGGCAACCTTCCTTTTTAATCCGCTTATCCACTTTAGGTTTGCCCAAATCAATTTTGTTCAACACAATGATCTTGGGCTTTGTCACCAATAAGGGTTGGAACTTTTCCATTTCTGCCCGTAGAGTCAAATAATGCTGGTAATGATCCTTATCGCTCACATCGAGGATGTAGGCCAGACAGAAGCTCCGTTCTACATGGCGAAGAAATTGATGTCCAAGCCCTTTGCCCTCGGCAGCCCCTTCGATCAATCCTGGAATATCCACAAGGACAAAGCTTTTCCCGGGAGTTAAGGCCACCAAACCCAGTACAGGTTTAAGGGTCGTAAAGGGATAATCGGCAACTTTTGGAGTGGCCGAGGAAAGCTTGCGCAGAAGCGAGCTTTTCCCCGCATTGGGAAATCCGACTAATCCACAGTCCGCAACTAATTTAAGCTCAAGGCTTAGTTTACGAGAGCCTCCAGCCACACCGGGTTTAGATTCTTTTGGGGTCCGATTTGTGCTGCTTTTGAACGCTGCATTGCCAATTCCGCCTCGGCCGCCTTCAGCGGCCGTATAGGTTTGGCCGTCTGTATTTAAATCAACCAGAAGTTCACTGGTTTCCAAGTCCTTGACCAGCGTTCCAATGGGCACCTTAATCACAACATCTTTTCCGGTTCGTCCAGTGCACAGTGATGTACCTCCGGATTCTCCATGTTCGGCCCTAAAGACCCTCTGGTTGCCAATATCATAGAGCGTATGGATTTCCGATGTGGCACGCAGTATGACGTGTCCACCGCGTCCACCATTGCCACCGTTTGGTCCGCCACGCGGCACAAATTTCTCGCGACGAAAGCTGACCATTCCCTTGCCACCATGGCCCGCGTGTACTTCCAATTTTGATTCGTCTATGAACATGGCCGTAAAGCTAGTAAACCAAGATTGGCAAAGAGCGTGCCAAGCAAACCAGGTTCTCAAGGATTTGAAGCGCGGACCTAAATACAGGCGTAAGAAAAATGTAAACTATCCTTCTTCCAGTATCTTGAGAGGTTTGACCTTGCTTGTTACCTTATTGATATCATGGCATCCGGAAAAATCCGGAAATGCACCAAGAGACAACGGGAGAAGCCATCGATGACTAATAAGAAGTTTGTAACAACGGGTGAAATAGCCAGGATTTGCGAAGTCAGTCCAAAAACCGTGATCGCCTGGATTGAGCGCAAGCAGCTGCGGTCGTTCCGAATTGGGCGTGGGCCTCGCAAGGTCTCTTTGCCCGATCTTTTTGACTTCTTGGGCTCCAGAAATTTTCCCATTGGCTCAATCGAGGAGCTTGGCCAGTTGTTGGCAGGTCCTGTTCTTCAGGACGAATTGGTTTCCGCCCTTTAAGTCACCCTGCCCCGCAAAGGTGTAATCGACTCCCTACGGCGTCTTGAATTTGGCTGGAATTGGGCCGGCTTTCATGGGTTTCACCTCCGGCAACTGTTTCATTTCTTTACTTTTAATTCCCAGCTTTTTCAGCTTATTGTGCAGAGCAGTACGGGTAATTTGCATCATTCGGGCCGCATCGGAAACGCTTCCATCGCATGCTTTTAATTTGCTGAGTATAAAGTCATGTTCGATTTTTTGTAAGTGACTTTTAAGGGTTGGATAGGTTAAGTAGTCCAGTGCCACCACCAAGGGCTGTCCAGTGGCCGCCCCTTTTAAATAGGATTCAATTTCGGGTTTAGTAATGAATGCGCCCTGGGCAAAAGATATGGCCCTTTGAATGACGTTTTCCAGTTCACGGATATTGCCTGGAAAGCTATAGGCCATTAAAACTTCCATGGCTTGGTCGTTGATACCGACCTTGGCAGGGTTGCGCTTTTGATGTTTGGCCAGAAAATGCCGAACTAAAAGCGGAACGTCTTCCATCCGGGAGCGGAGCGGCGGAAGGTGAATGGGTATCACGTTCAATCGATAATAGAGGTCTTCCCGGAAATGACCCTGTTTGATGGCTTCTTCCAGATTGCGGTTGGTCGCGGCTATGACACGGACATTCACATGCCGAATTTTATTTTCGCCGACACGACGGAATTCGCCTTCTTGTAGGATGCGCAACAGTTTGGTTTGACTGCGCAAGGGGATATCGCCAATTTCATCCAGAAAAATGGTGCCGCCTTCGGCTAATTCAAAAAGTCCCTCGCGGTCAGATACGGCGCCGGAAAAAGCACCACGTGCATGACCGAACAATTCACTTTCAATCAGCCCTTCCGAAATCGTACAGCAGTTGACGATGACAAAATTATTGGCATTGGCCGATTCATTGGTGTAAATGGCGCGGGCCACCAATTCCTTTCCAGTACCACTTTCCCCACGAATAAGTACGTGTCCGCGAGAGGTGCGCGCGGTTTCAATCAGCCTGAATACGTCCTGCAAGGGTTTTGACGAACCCGTGATATGATTGGCTGCATATCCCGATTCACCGAGTTTAGCCAGAGGGCCTGAATGCTTGAGAAAACTTTTTTCCAAAGTCTTGGACAAGGCCGCATGCAATTGATCAGGATTTATTGGTTTGAGTAAATAATCGTCCGCGCCGATAGTTTGGGCCTTACGGGCAACATCATAGGATCCATGGGCAGTTAGGATGAATACAGGTAGGTCAGGTTGAATTTGTTTCACTTTGCGAACCAAAGCAAAGCCATCGATTCCGGGCATCACCAAGTCGGTGATAATTAGATTGATTTTTTTTCGGCTTAGTAATTCCAGGGCTTCCTCGCCATTTTGCGCGATATGGACCTGGTAATTGGCTGCGGTTAGAATGTCCTTCAGGTAGAAGGCCGTGATTTTTTCGTCGTCAACAATGAGTATCGATGGGTTTTCCATGGAATGGGTAACCGCTAAGATACACTAGGCAATCGGGGATCCCTGCCAGCTTTTAACGAGTTCAGCGTAAATTTTCTGAAAGGAATTGAACTTTTCTTTTTCGAATCCGGCCACGCCACACCGTGCATGGATGGAAAGTTTGGTGCCGTTGGGCAGCGCCACCTGCCGTGTGAGGTTTTCCTGAAGCTTTTTAAGGATAAGTGGAACGGATTCCACCTTGGTCATAGGCAGGACAACGAGGAATCTATTGAAGGAGAGGTATCCAATAAAGTCACAGTCGCGCATGGATTTACGCAGGTCGCCGATAAGCACATTCTGCAAACCACGCAGGGCTTCGGCATGCTGTTCGAGGGAAAGTTTATCTTCCGGCAAACCATGAAAGGACACGAGCAATGCGCTGAAAGGGACTTCATAGCGAATCGCTCGGCTGATTTCGGATTTGAAAAAGAAGTCCAGAACGGCTTTTACATAAACACCAGTGGGCAATTCCTTGGAGTTGAGTCGCTCGCGGCGTGTGGCCATTTCCTGGCGCGCCTTTTGCATCATTTGATTGCCCACGTCCCTGGCCAGGGAATCCTGCGCCATGGTTTCGTGCATCTGGCCCATGATGTCTTCCATCTCTTTTTCATCGCCAAACATTTCAAGCAGGAAATGAACTTTTTCCGATTCGGAAATATTGGCATCACGCAACTGAGCCATCGCTGCCTTACCCTTTAATTCAACGAGGGAGCGCTGCATGCGATGGCGAAGCTTCTGCTGACCCATGAGTCGAACTTCTTCGGGCAAACCTTTCTGCGCCAGTTGCTCATTGACTTGCGCCTCCATTTGGTTCAACATGCCGCCCAACTTGAGAGCTTCCTTGGGTTCAGTCTCCATGCGATTTCCGATGGCTTCTCCCACCTTTTCCACATAGTCCGCTAAGCTTGAGATCATATCCTCGGCTGAACCATCGCGATTGGATTTGCGTGCTTCGCTGGCCAGCATGATAAGTTGGGCCGCCTGCTTGGGGTTTTCCCGAAGTTCACTCAGGAGCTCGTCCTGGCTGATGCCCATTTCATTACCGGCCTGAATAAATTCCCGGTAACTTTGGTCCGCTCCAAGGATGGAATTGAGGTCCGACAACAAGTTGAAATAATCAATTAGAGGGATTTTATTTTTGACCAGTTCCATGCGGAAAAGGTTCAATACCTTTTGCAAGTGGTGCTTTTCCTGGACAATCCTTTGAATAATTTGCGCCATGCGCTTGGGATTGCCCTTGCATTTCTGATATTCCGTAAAAACCAACTGAGCTGCGGTTTGAATAAACACATCCTCAGCCGTATCGGCCATGCCACGCTTTCCGGCATCGCCGGTCCCTGTTCCATCTGACGGAGTGTTCAAATGCTGGTTCAGGCCCTGCTGGGCTTTCACCGCTTTTAATAATTCCCCGCGCATATTGTACATGCCTGCGAGCAGTTCCTCGATGGGCACCGTACCTTGGCTCGCCTCCGTTTTGAATGCTCCCACCACGTTCATAAGGCTTTGTTGCAAGGTTTGCGCTTCGCGACCGGGATCGGCTGCGGATACTTTTAGCATGGCTTCCGGGAGGGCGGAAGGATTTTCCAACAGCCGGATCAGGCTTAAGTTGGCAGTCATTTCTTGTGAGGTCAAGCGGCCGAGTACCACTTGCATGGCGGCCGCGTCAAAGGAACTCAGGTTTTGGAAGGTTTCATTGCTTTTCACACCACCTGGATTTCCTAGGGAGGAAATGCTGCCCGGTGTAGCCTTGGTGACCACGGAGTCACCTTCTTTAACCGTTTGCAGCGTTACATTGTTTACGCTAAAGCAGGTAACGCCTTGGTTGGTCAAATAGGCTAGGAAGCGTGCGCCGTCTGCGTGAGTTAGGGAGCACGCATCGAGAAAACGTGCGGTGTCGTGAAGAGTTGGAGTGCTACTAACCGTTAAGGATTCAATTCCGAATCGCCGCAAATGATCGGCGATTTTCCGGTTGTTGGGTTGGTACACTAAGTCGATGTGCCCGATATAGTAACCAAATTCCTGGAACAGCACGGATAGGCTGCCCTCGTCATCCAAACATTTTTGCATCGCTTCAAAAACCTTGGGAATGCTTTCCTGCGCAGCAGGATGATCAAAGGCATAGGCTACGGTTCGATTGTAAAAAAGATTCCAATGACGCACGAGATTTTCGGCATCAGAACGACTGAAGGCTTTTGAGTCCGGATTCATGATATCCCTTTATTTTAGCCTATTCTTGGCCACAGGTCTACCCTCATGACAGTCTGGAAAACCTCATATCACGCCTGATATCAAGGTTTAATGCTATAATTCAACTTATCCATGTCCAAGACTCGCGACCTACCCGATTTAACCGGCCAAAACTTGGGTACAGTTACCCTGCTTCAGAAAATTGGCCAAGGTAGTATGGGAGTCGTTTACCGCGGATTTCAAAATACCTTAAGCCGACCCGTTGCCGTAAAAGTGGTGTTTAGAAACCGCCTGAACAAACTTTTTACGGAGGACCGATTTCAACAAGAGGCCGTTTTGGTGGCCAATCTCCTTCATCCGCATATCATTCCAATTTTTGATTACGGCGAGCATCCGGATTATATGTATTTCGTCATGCAACTAGTGGACGGAGTGGCACTCAGTCAATGGCTTAAGCAAAAAAAGAAGCACCCTTTACCGCGTAAACGACTGCCCAGCATGGAAGAGCTCATTTTGGTGGCCGGCCAAGTTTTGGAGGCGTTGGAGTTTGCCCATTCCGAGGGGATTATCCATCGGGACATCAAACCGGAAAACATTCTTTGGGTGGAAAAAAGTCGTAAATGCATGTTGGCGGATTTTGGATTGGCAGCCGTATACCATACTGAATATGAAGAAGAGAAAGCTTTTATTTTGGGTTCGCCGCTTTATGTGTCACCGGAGCAAGCCCGAGGCGAAGTCGTAGACGGTAGGGCCGATCTTTTCTCTTTGGGTTGTGTTCTGTTGGAATTAACCTTAGGTTTTCTGCCCGTAAAGGTCGAACGCCCGGAAAAAATATTTCAAACCCGGGCGCGGGAAAAACCGGACATGTTTACCGGCATGCCCATCGATCATAGCCCAACGGTGCCCAAAGCCTGGAACGATTTTATCGTTAAAGCGCTTCAGGGCAAGCGGGACAATCGCTTCAATGGGGCCACGGAAATGCTGGCCGTACTGCGTTCTATTTCGCCCGAGCTGCTAGCTCCAAAACTCAGTGCCCAGGTGCCAGAGCCAGGCGCAATTTCTGGTATTGAGGAAATTTAAGTTGATGCAGGCAGTAAACAACGGCTTTCATAGGGCCTCTAGCCGGTTATGAAACCGGAAAATCTTATGCTTAAACAAGTGAAGGATACTCGAAACGGCTTCTATTGCCTAACTTTGCGGGAAATTAAGGGGATTTTATAAATGGCTAAAGAGGCGGCTGGTTCCGAAAAAGACGGTGTTTTGGAAGCACTTTTATCTGAGCTGAATGGCGACAATCCTGGAGCTTTAACCAAGTTTTCCGAATACCAGAAATCGGATGCGCAGTTCTTTGAAAAAGTTTCGGTGGCCCATGAGTTTCTCGATCTTCTGACATTTAAGATCAAGGAAAGCAAGTCCACCATGAACAAGGAAATGCTGGCGGAATTTTCACTTGGCTTTCTGCGCCAAACGATTCGTCAGTTTGGCTACAATCCCAAGTTCATTGCCACGCAAGCCAAGGCCTTGATCACGTTTTTTCAAAACCAAAAAAATATCGACAAAGCGATTGAGGTTTGTGAATTCCTCATTCTGAATGGCATTACCGACGATGATGCCAAGGGCTTCCATGTGCGCTTAGATGATTTGTACCGGTTCAAACGGAAGTTAGGGGAAAAGGGTGAAGACCTCAGTATGGCTTCGTTCCCAATCATAGATGAGGCGGATGAAGAAGACGACTAACCCGCGTCGGTTGCTCAGAAGTATTTTGTCAGGACTTCCGGTCCGTTGCGAGTCATGGCTAGGGTATGCTCAAACTGTGCAGAGAGTTTTCCGTCCTTAGTAAAAACCGTCCAGCCATCATCGGCAACGTATACATCGGCATTACCTTCATTCAGCATAGGTTCAATGGTAAAAACCATTCCCTCCGTAATGCGCTGACCTCGGCCCCCTGAGCGATAATGCAGTACCATGGGGTCTTCATGGAAAGCACGGCCAATGCCATGGCCACAAAACTCGCGTACCACTCCAAACCCGTGTTCGTCCGCAAGGTCTTGAATCGCGGATCCAATGTCTCCGAAATAATTACCTGCAAATGCCACGGCAATGCCTTCTTCAAGGCAACGGTAAGTGACATCAACCAAGTGCTTGGCCTTTTCAGAACTTTTGCCGACGAAAATTGTCTTGGAGGTGTCCCCATAATACCCGGCCAGGGTGCAGGTCACATCCACATTGATGATATCGCCTTCCATAAGAATCTGCCGTCCCGGGATGCCATGGCACACCACATTGTTTACGGAGGTGCAAACCGATTTTGGAAAACCATGATAATTGAGTGGGGAAGGATAAGCGCCGTTTTTCACGGTATAGTCATGGACAAACCGATTGAT
The DNA here is from genome assembly GCA_043732185.1 of Fibrobacteria bacterium. Taxonomy (GTDB): domain Bacteria; phylum Fibrobacterota; class Fibrobacteria; order UBA11236; family UBA11236; genus Chersky-265. The sequence continues at coordinate 27,230 of JAYTHY010000023.1, read as the reverse complement.
ATCGTCCGTACTAATACCAGGTTTAACCATTTCTTCAGCCCTAGCGAGAATTTCAGCCGCCAAACGACAGGAATCCCGCATCAATCCAATTTCCTTTTCCGATTTTATTTTAATGCTCATACTCACTTCATGCGTGGCCGGGATGTGTTTGCAAATTTAACAAAATATTCTCCTGGCATTCCATTTACCCGCTTACCCAGGTAAATCGTTGGATTATATTATTAAACAGGAGAGTACCGAATGAAAAAGTTCACTTTGCTTGGTTTGGGACTCGGATGGCTGCTGATTTCCGCATGTCGGCAGGATTGTTCAGAATCCGCGCGTATGGGCGATTTCGAACTGTTACAAGGCAATATTCCCAATGCCATTCGTCATTATGAGCGGGCGCTTAAAATAGATGCCAATTGCGGCGTTGTGAAAGAGAAATTAGCGGAAGCCTTGCGAAAAGGGAATCCTCCGCAATAGCCAAACCCTATGGAGTAGCCAAACCCTGTACAACCGTGCCACTCGGACTTACAAGGGCGAGGTGGGGTAGCTCCTGGGATTTTGACTACGGTAGCGGCGACTCCTCTTCATCATCCCGGGCCAAAGGTTCGGAAAGACCCGTGAAATGGGTCCAATAGAATTTGTGCAGGATCATTCCCAGGGCCATCTTTTCCTCTTCGGAGCTGATTAGCGCGTCTATCAAAGGCACCATTCGGCGCGCGCCATTTTGATCCGATTGGCGCAGTTGCCGAAATTCCTGTTCCAAATACACGGTGGTGCGTTCGCGAACAATGTCTTCCAAAGCCTTCTCCGGCTTCAACGTTTTTTTGATGAAAGGAATATCAAATTTGGTGGCCGTATTGCGCAGCGCCATTTCCTCTACCAATCCTACCACGGATATGGCCTGGCCCGAAGCACCCGCGCGCGCCGTGCGGCCGGAGCGATGGACATACACTTCCGGATCATCCGGATGATCGTACATGAAGACATGGGATAGCCCCTGGATATCGATCCCGCGAGCGGCGACATCCGTAGCCACCAAAAAGCGGATGGAATTTGCCTTGAGCTCCTTCATCACCTTTTGTCGCTGCTTTTGATTGACTTCGCCGGAGATAAGCCCCACCTTGAGTCCGCGGGCTCGCAGATACTCATGGATATAGCTGGTGTCCCGCCGAGTATTGCAGAAGATGATGGCAGACTCGGGATTTTCCTGTTCGATAAGTCGCAACAACGTTTTATCCTTGTCCTGTGGTTCTACCACATAATAGACATGCTCCATATTGGATACGGAAATGTCAGTGGGACAGAGGCTTAGGAATTTGGGTCCGCGCATGAACTCTTGCGCAAGGCGCTTGACATTGACGGGCATGGTCGCGGAAAAAAGATACGTGCACCTATCCTTTGGGAGCAAGCCGTGGATGCGTTTCATATCCGGGTAGAAACCCATGGAAAGCATTTCATCGGCTTCATCCAGAACCAAATCCCGAATGGATTTTAGGTTGAGGTTGCCTTGCATGATATGATCCAGCAAGCGTCCTGGCGTTCCAACCACGATATGCACGCCGCGTTTGAATGCGTCGAGCTGCGGGCCGTAGCCCACACCGCCATACACAGCCACTGAACTGATGCCTAGGGGCGCGCCGAATTTTACGGTTTCTTCGAAAACTTGTAATGCCAATTCACGCGTGGGCGTCATGATCAACACTTGCGGATTATTATGGGATTTTTCAATCACTTGCAAAAGAGGCAAGAGGAATGCACCCGTTTTACCCGATCCGGTTTTGGATTGGACGATGATGTCCTGCGCATTAATAATATAAGGGCTGGCTTTTTTTTGCACGAGCATGAGATCGCTCCAGCCGTTCTTACGAATGACATCCTGCAAAGTAGGCGCCAAATCGTTCAAATTAAGGTCGGGCAGGGGAGGCTGGGGTTCAATGATGCGAACGGAAGTCTGATGATAAGGCGAGGACGTATCCGGCATTGGGGACGAAGTGTCCGGAACCGAGTCCGGATTAGAGTCCGGTTTAGAGTCGTTGTTCATCCGAGGAAACCGTTTCTGTTAAGTGGCACAGCCATAGGAATTGAGAATATCCAATGGAATTGGATCTCAAAATAGATATTGTGAAGGGAATGCCAAATGAAGGGAATGTAAATGAAGAGAATCCATAGGGCTGAAATCCCTGGGAACGCCTGATCGTGTGGCTGTGGGCTTGATTTAACGCACCGCAGTGCCATCAGGGACCCTAGCCAATAGGGCACCTTGAGCGGAATGCAAGGGGCGCTCTCCATAGCAAACCTTACCTGCTTTGACCTCCAGTGGGGCGCGGCTGAATTCCTTCATGGTCAGAACCGCTTTGGGAGTAAACGCTAGGCCTTCTGCCTGGATATCCTGTCCCGATTGACCCTGATCCGGAACGACGGTAATGAGTGTGCCATTATCCGCTTCTGCGGCCAGAATCATGCCATGGCTTTCCACCCCACGTAAATTGGCGGGCTTAAGATTATACACAAGGACCACGTTGCGGCCCAACAGTTCTTGCGGAGTCAAATATTTTTTGAGTCCGGCACACACGGTACGCACTTCCTCCCCGATGCGTAGGCGAAGAACATACAGCGCATCCGCGTTCGGGTGGTCCTCAACCGATTCAATAGTGGCGACTTTTAAATGAACCAGGGAGAAGGGATCCGCATCTGTACCCGGAGAGGACGTCTTGTCCTTGCCGGTGGCTGCTGGATCCGGAATTGGTTTTTCTGGTTTTTCGATTCTTGGGAATAAGTTGAGACTGGAGGCCAAGGGCTGTTCTGCCTGCCACGCACCCCATGCTAGGGGAGTGGCGTGTCCAACGTCCGTTTCCGGGAAGGGAATGCCAAGGGCAGTCAAGGCCGTTTCCATTTTCGCGGGCATGATGGGGTGGAGAAGATGGAACCCGATACGCAGGGCTTCCGCAGCATGGTAGAGGACGCTATTCAAACGTTCGCGACCGGCGGGCCCTTCCTTCGCCAATTTCCAAGGTGCCTTGACCTCCAGGTAGCGGTTCACGGCCCGGATTAATTTTAGCGTGTCCTCGACGGCAAAGGAAAGCTTTAAACTGCGTACCTTTTCCAAAGTGGACAGGATGGTCTCTTCCGCGCATTGTTTCAACTGCGCTTCCTGGCCGTCCGGTGAAGCTACCGGGTGGAGCCGACTTTCCAGTCCCGTGGCCGCGAGTTTTAAAATACGGCTCAGGCCATTACCCACATCATTCGCCAAATCCGAGTTGATGCGATTGACAAGGGCCACTTCGTTGAAGGAGGCGTCTTGGCCAACCACCATTTCGCGAATCAAGAAATACCGAAAGGCATCCACGCCGTACACATCTTTCATGTCCAAGGGATTGACCACATTTCCTGTTGTCTTGCTCATGCGGGCATTGTCGAAAAGCCACCAGCCATGCGCCAGGATGTGCTTAGGCATGGGGCAGTCGAGGGCTTTGAGCATCGTGGTCCAGTAAACGGCATGTGTAGTCAGAATATCTTTTCCGATGAGATGAAAGTCTGCGGGCCAGATGGGTTGTCCGCTTGGAAAAGATCGCTCGGATACGCCGCTTTGATAATTGAAAAGCGCGTCCACCCAAACATAGGCTACATAATCGGGATCAAAGGGCAAGGTGATGCCCCAGGAAAGCCTGGCTTTGGGACGGCTGATGCACAGGTCATTCAAAGGTTGTCGTAAGAAGCCCAGCACTTCATTGCGCCGGAATTCGGGCAGGATAAAATCCGGATGCGTATTGATGTACTCAATCAGCCAAGTTTGATAGGCCGACATTTTAAAGAAATAATTTTTCTCGCGGATTTTTTCCACGGGTCTTCCACTGATAGGATCCTTGCCGTCCACCAGTTCCTTTTCAGTAAAAAACCGCTCTTCACCTACCGAATACCAACCTTCATATTCCTGTTCATAAATCTGCCCCTTGTCCCACAAGGTTTTAAGCACATCTTGCACAAAATGGACATGTTTGGGGTCGGTGGTGCGGATGAATTGGTCGAAGCCGATATTCAACTTCTCCCAAGCCTCCAGGAACCGGCGCGAGTACAGATCGCAATGCTCCTGCGGGGGCATACCGCGCTTATCGGCAGCTTGCTGTACCTTTTGCCCGTGCTCGTCCGTTCCCGTGAGAAAGAAGGTTTCGTCACCAGCCAGTTTGTGAAAACGCGTGAGAACGTCCGCTAGGATAGTAGTGTAGGCGTGCCCAATATGGGGCGTGTCGTTGACATAGTAGATGGGCGTAGTGATATAGAAGGTTTTGGGCTTATCCATGATGCGGGTAAAGGTAGTAAGAGACTTTAAGTCTTACCGCTGGGAGAGGCCCACTACCTTGCCGATTACGAGCAAAGTGGGAGAGTCAAATCCCAGGCGGGCGGTTTCTTCACCAATGCGGGACAGCGTAGAACGGCATACCCGTTGATCCGGCATGGTGGCGTTTTGAATGGCTGCCACAGGCGTATTGGCCTCCCAGCCCTGGCTTATAAAAGTAGGAACGATTTCCGCGAGGCGTTGCAAACCCATCACCAGCACAATGGTATCTGCATGCGGAATTTCCGTATTGGTTTTAGAATAGGCCATGCCGGACATGACGGCATAAGACCTGGCCACCCCACGGTGAGTGAGTGGAATACCGGCCCAAGCCGGGGCGGCCGTTGTAGAGCTGACGCCGGGAATAACCGACCAGGGAATGCCATGGGCTTCCAATGCCAAAACTTCTTCCCAACCCCGGCCGAATAAAAAAGGGTCGCCACCTTTCAGTCGCACCACTCGTTTTCCATCGAGGGCTGCACGCACCATTTGTGTCTCAATTTCCTCTTGTCGAGCAGATTCGAAATGACCGCGTTTACCAGCCGGGATCAATTGGCAATCCGGTGGCGCCAGGTGCAATATTTCTTCTGGAATGAGCCGGTCATGTAGGATAACCTCGGCTTTGCGCAGAGTTTCTGCAGCCAGCTGCGTTAGCAATCCCGGATGTCCTGGCCCCGCTCCGACTAAAAACACGGGATGGATCGGAATAGTTGGGTCGGCTGAGGTGGGGGACAAGCCAGGGGAGACTGTTGCAGTCGTCAAACTGTGCATGTCTTGCGGATCAGCGAGAAGCAATTTGTGGAGATAGGCTTTGACGGCCGGTGCCCCAATATTTTTGATATTCTCCAAAAGATTTCGGTAGGGAAGCCGTTCCAGAATGACGGCGGACTCGGAGGCTTTGGATCCTGATCGGAGCGCTTGCCTAAATTCACCGATTAGGTCTGCTAACAGTGCCACTTCCACGCCAATGGACTGGGAAAGGCTGCGCTTCAACAGGCGGGTTAGGCCCGGAGCGGCACCTCCGGTGCTGACGGTTACGGTAACCGACCCTTGACGTAGCACACCGGGTACGTGGAAACTGGCTGCCTCGCTGTCATCGGCCCGGTTACAAAGAATATTTGCCTTACGGCACAAGCTCGCAACCAGTGTGTTCACTTCGGGATGATTGGTGCAGGCGAAAACCAGGTAATAGCCCAATTCGTCTCCAGCATGGAAGGGTCGCTGTAAGAATTTTAATCCTGCCAGATAACGTTCCACACCGGAACTGGATTCTGGAGCAACTACCGTGAGGTCTGCTCCGCAGCGAATCAATTCACCCAGTTTGCGTGCCGCGACCGCGCCTGCGCCTACAACCAGAACGGGCTTGCCGCTGAGGTCTACGGAAAGGGGATAGAGTATTCTGGCCATCGTTACAATCTAACTTTGTCGCGACTTTTTCAGCCACTCCCGGCCAATCAGGTAAAGGATTTTCTTCCCAGCCCGATAACTTCCGAGTACGGTTCCCGATATCTTTGATACCCCAATGCGTTTCCGGTATGATACGGGTACTTCGCAAACTCGTAAGCCCATGTTCAACGCTTTTAATTGCATTTCGATGGTCCATCCAAAATCACGGTCTGCCATGCCCAGCTCCAACAGGGATTGATAACGAATTGCCCGGAAGGGGCCAAGGTCCGAATAGGAAAATCCCCAACCCCATTTGACCAATCGAGTGGAAAGCCAATTTCCGAAAATAGCCACCGGTAATAACGCCCCTTTTTCGCGTTTGCCCAGCACCCGTGAACCGATAACCATGTCTGCTTGATTGGTTTGAATGGGTTTTAGTAGGCTATACATTTCTTCCGGGTAATCGCTATTGTCTCCGTCCAAAAATACCACGACATCCGTGTCCTTGTGAAGGGCACGCATCCCACATAAGCACGCAGCGCCGTATCCGCGCTGTGGTTCGTGCACTACTGTAGCCCTTTGGCTGCGCGCCGCAGCTGCCGTTCCGTCCGTACTGCCGTTGTCTACCACTATAACTTCGTGAATGTCCCGCGGGATAGCACCGAGCACAGCCACAATCGCCAACTCTTCATTGAGCGCGGGGATGATGACGCGGACTAGGCTTGGACGCTTGGTGTTTTGGTTTTCAGAAATAGCCATAGTGCAATGGGAGGAAGGAATTCAGGGAGCCTTAACCACGGGATTTCCAACCATTGACCCGTAACATAGGCGCGACCGTAGACGAGATAAGTGATCAGGATAGTGCCTGAGAGCAGCAGCCAGAACCGCGAAACAGTGAGGGCGGCAAAAGGCAGGATCCAAAGCAAATACCAGGAGTGCAACGTTGGAGAAAATACCAGCAATAGTCCCATGAACCCTAGTGCTTGCCTCGCTAAGCTGACATTTAGAAGGCGAAGGAACAGAAATGCGGCGCAAACCGCCATTAGGAACCAACCTATTTCCCTTTGGACGCCGGGTGAAAAAAATGGCAGGGTTTTTTCAATTACAAAAGGGACCATGCTATTGTAATGAAAATAGGTGGTGAATCGACCGAGGATGTGGAACATTCCAGTGGCTAGAAAGGAGGCAAAGATTAATGCACCCAATGCCAGGCTCCATGCCAAGGCCCGTTTAATGGGGAGTCGAAAGAATAGCAGGGGCAGTAGTGCCAGAGAATTGATTTTAGACAAGGCACCCAAAGCCAGGGCAATCGGCGATCCTGCTCTTTCAATTTGTAACGACCAGAAAAAAACGAGATTGAAGAAAATAGGCAGACTGTCGAAATGACCTCGGCCCGCAATTTCCAGTACCAATAATGGATTCAGGAAATAAATAGCCAAGATGCGGGATCGAGTCGCTGCATTGGCGGTTTCGTGGTTTAAAAGAATCCGTCGAAGCATCAAGCAAGACGCCACATCGAAGGCGATGAATGCCGATTTAAAAAACCATTCCGTTGGATGGATTCTGGCAAGGACCGCAAAGATGGCTTCTGCAACGGGTGGATAAAGGGTGGGGAGATTCGGATGATTGATGAGCGCCCAATTCGAATCGCGAAAATGTGCCAGAGCTGGCGAATCCGGGGACAGTTGAAATGGATTGAAGCCTAGGCCGAGAATTTTTCCTTCCCAAATATACCGGTACATGTCATCGCAGGCAGGCATGGGGAGTAAGCAAAGTCTAAGAAACACTCCCAGTAGAATCACTTGCAGTGTGCTTAAGCTTAATTTGCCTTCGACGCAGAACCACCAATAGGCGCAGAAGGCTACACCCAGACAGCACAGTAGCGTGGGCACATGTGCTTCTACCGGGCCTAATGCTGAAAGTATGGCGAAGGGAGTCGAAAACAGAAGGAAGGCCAAGAAGGGCAATGCCCAGCCCTGGCCCAGAAGACTAAGCCTCTTTGAGAACAGTAACAGCGGTAAACTTGATCAAATAGAGTTTCTTCAAATAATGAGATAACGACATACAGCCTACCACCGTAAATCCTACCGCATACAAACCCAAGAAGGGTCCCACAAGGTATTTCTCGGCACTCGTGTACTGCATAAATCCGATGAAACAGTAAATGCCAATGGCCAGCTCAAACATCGAAGCATAGGGAAATTTGGATTTGTAGACCTGTACTGTCTTGTCACCGGCTTTAGGGGTGCGGATAAATGCGCCCTTCTGACCGGACAAGGCAGATAGAACGGCACGGGTATTGTTCAACGCCACACCAACGCCCAGCGCCATCAAGGTAGGCAAGGACAGGATTCGGCTCTTCCAATTTTTTCGAGACACTCTTTGCGCTACTAAATAAAGGATGGAAGGCGCGAGAGAGGAAATTAGGATGAGTACGCATAGCCCAGTAAAGGCGGAGGTGCTGACCTTGAATGGAAACCAGTACAGTAAAGGTAGCGCCAGCAATGCAGTGAGCAGCATCAAAGGATGAATGGCGTAATGGGTGGTGTGTAGCACGCTTTGCAGCTTGACTTTTAAAGGCACATCGGATTTCATGACCTGTGGCAACAGTTTCATGGCGGTTTGAATCGAGCCTTTGGCCCAGCGGAACTGTTGGGATTTGAAGGCATTGATGTCGGATGGGAGTTCTGCAGGAACAACCACGTCATACAGAAACTTCATGCGCCAGCCGTGCAATTGCGCCCGGTATGATAAATCCATATCTTCCGTTAGGGTATCGCCTTGCCAGCCGCCTGAGGTTTCAATGGCAGTCTTTCTCCAGATACCGGCCGTGCCGTTAAAGTTCATGAACAAGCGGCCCCAAGAACGTGCGCTTTGCTCAATTACAAAATGGCCGTCGATGCCGATGCTTTGGGCCAGTGTCAAAGATGATTCTTGGGAATTGAGATGTCCCCAGCGGGCTTGTACCAGGCCAATTTCCTTGTCAATACAGAGGAATGGAACGCAGCGCATTAGGTAGTCGGTTGGCGGAACAAAATCCGCGTCGAAGATGGCGATGAATTCGCCCTTACATACCTGCATACCATCATTCAGGGCTCCAGCCTTATAATCATGGCGATTGGTGCGGTGAATGAGCACGATGTCATGGCCCTTGGCGCGCATTTCGGCCACTAATCTCGCCGAGATTTTTTCGGAACCATCTGTAGAATCGTCCAGTACTTGAATTTCATGTCGGTCGGCGGGGTATTCCATCGCGCATACTGACCGGATCAGGCGCTCTATCACATTCCTCTCATTATAAACAGGGAGCTGAGTCGTTACTATAGGAAGCTTGGCCAGGCCATCTTCGGAATAGAAACGGCGTATTTTTCTGCGGTCATGCACGACCTCTTTACGCTTATTCTTCAGAAATAAAGCCAGAAGCCAGTAACAATTGATGCCGTAGGTAAACAGCCCAATCGAGGCTAGAGCATAAAGGCCAAACATAAAATAGATGATCAGTGAAGGCATCTTATCGTATTCCCAAATTTTTAAGTGGTTCCAACAGGCAAAACACGAGGAAATGGTCCTGAGTTTCGACTTCGGAAAACGTGTCCGGTGTAATGTAGCTTAAAGTGACAATTTTTTGAATATTGAAAGGCTCAACATGGGCAAGTTTTATGTTTTCGTGTCCAATTTGGGGCTAATTTGGATTTTATCCTGGGACGTCCCTATCAAAAATGACTAAAATCGAAACTCCGTAGTTTCATCTCGAAAAAATGGCAGAAAAAAAGCGGAGCGAGATGGACTCGCTCCGCTCAATTGCTGGTGCGGTCGCTATGCCGCACCAGTGCGCCGGGCGCTATGCCGGCTACTCGAATCTGAGCCTTTATAGGCCAGAAAAAATCCTAGTGAATCTGCCCCCGTGGCTTTTTTGGTGGAAAGGGTACGACATGGGGTTGCAGTAATGCGTATTCCTCGAATTGCATTTCGTAATCGGACCATTTTTCAAACTGTGACGCTGTAAAATCTGGCTTGCGTCCTGAGTTCAGCATCCTTTGGAAATGCACGCGTTTGTATTCGGTACGGTGCAAATCGCAGTACCTGGGATAGATATTGTGGTCCTGATAAATGGTGAAAGTGTAATTGCGTCCACATTGGGGCAGTGAGCATGCCATGGTCTTTTGCACAGGCTGAATGCTGCTCGGTTCAATGACAAGGTTAAACGCTTCTGGCTTGGGAACGGCTTTGGGGACGAATCGTTCTGCACGGCTTTTGCGGGTGCGGTGATCGGTGCAATAAAGGGAGGTCGGCGAACCCTCGAAACGCTTTTTGCAGGCGGGGTGATTGCAAGACCGGATTTCTTTGCGAACCCGTGAAGTGTTGGACAACCCTCTACCGAGGATTCGGTCATCTGTGGCATGCGATTGGTTTTCCATTTTTTGCTCCCTCTTTTAGGTATCGGTAATCCAGTGGATGGCTTGAGGGAATTCTTCCAAGTTATTGGCCTAAAAAGAGCGTGTTTTACAAAAGAACCCAAGGGGTTATTTGCTTATGCATGGTCTCTTGAGTTGGCTGGTCGGCCGGATTACTCCAACACCCTCAATTTCTATATTCCCAATATGTCCAAATCCCATCGCACCCCCGGCGAATCGCAGCCGTCTGACAATGTGGGAAAACTCAAATCGGGTGCCCTGCTTTTAGCTCGAGATATGTCGGATCCAAATTTCCAAGCAGCGGCCGTTTTAATCTGCCAGCACGGGAATGAAGGGTCTTACGGTCTGGTCCTGAATAGGCCGTCGCATATGCCGCTATCCGAAATATTCGACAAACCTATGGTCTGGGCTGGGGATATTGGGCGCAAGCAGAAGGTTTATATTGGCGGACCTGTGCAGCCGGAAGAATTGCAAATTTTACAGGTTACAGAGGAGCCGGTTCCCGGCTCAATTTGTGTTTCACCAAGTGTCTATTTGGGGGGCGATTGGAGTGAGCAAGAAGGGGTGCTCGATGCCGACACGCAGGCATTGCGCATGTTTTTAGGGTATTCCGGTTGGGGATCCGGTCAATTGGCCCAAGAAGTGGAGCTGAAGGCCTGGGAAATCTGGACCATTGATGTTAAAAGGCTCTTATTGGCCCCCGAATCGATTTGGCAAGGTGGTCCTGCTCCCCTACGGACTTTTTTGGCTTCCCTATAAAATAGGGTGAAAAATCCGGAATACTTCCTATTTTTGCCAGCTGCAACCCGAGGCGATTCGGCCAAGCTGATGGCCAGAATATTCAATCGGACTTTAATGCGGTTTTTTTAAAATAAATGTTTCGTATAAGTTGCTGATTTATAAAGAGCTTATACCCATCGGTTAAGGTAGGAAGATAATCATGAAGGCTCTAGGATTTCCGGAACAGGAAGGCTTATACGATTGCCAGAACGAACACGATGCCTGTGGCGTTGGCTTTGTCGTTCATATTAAAGGAAAGAAATCCCATGATATCGTGGCCAAAGGCATTCAGCTCTTGGTCAACATGGAGCACCGCGGTGCCGCCGGAGCGGAATGGAATTCCGGTGACGGCGCAGGCATTATCACCCAAATCCCGCATGCTTTCTTTCTTAAGAAGTCCGTGGAGCTGGGCTTTTCTTTACCCCATCCCGGTGATTATGGCGTGGGGCAAATGTTCCTACCCAAATCCGACGGAGACCGCAAGGAAATCCAAAAGGTATTTGCCCGTTGCGTAGAGGAGAGCGGTCAAACAATTATTGGTTGGCGAGCGATACCGACTAACAATTCGGAATTGGGAACCTCGGTCAAACGCACCGAGCCTGCGCATTATCAGGTTTTCATTAAGCGCGGTAAGAATGCCAAGGATGGTGAGGCGTTTGAGCGCAAGCTATACGTGATCCGTAAATATTCTGAACGCATGATCCGGGAAAGCGGTTTGCCCGGCAGCGACACTTTTTATGTGGGATCGCTTTCCTGGCGTACCATCGTCTACAAGGGCTTGTTCTTGTCCCCACAGGTGATGCATTACTTTCCGGATTTGAACGATGACAGCTACGAATCTGCGCTGGCATTGGTGCACAGCCGTTTTTCCACGAATACGTTTCCCACTTGGCCCTTGGCTCATCCCTTCCGGTACATCGCTCACAACGGTGAAATCAATACGCTGCGCGGCAATGAAAACTGGATGAAGTCACGGGAATCCTTGCTCAAATCCAAACTATTTACTCCGGACGAAATCAAGAAACTACTGCCCATTATCGATGCCCGCGGTTCAGACTCGGCCAAGCTGGACAATGTGGTTGAGCTTTTGGTCATGTCCGGTCGTTCCTTGCCGCATGTGATGATGATGGTTATTCCGGAAGCGTGGGAAAAGGATCCGGAGATGAGTCCGGAAAAAAAAGCTTTTTACGAGTACCATGGAACCTTGATGGAACCGTGGGACGGTCCCGCATCCGTGGCCTTTACGGATGGCCAGGTTATCGGTGCCACCTTGGATCGGAATGGACTGCGTCCCTCCCGTTACCAACTGAACAATGACGACATCTTGATCATGGCATCGGAAGCCGGTGTGTTGGAATTCCCTGCCGAGACCATCAAGCTAAAGGGGCGATTGCAGCCTGGGCGCATGTTCGTGGTGAGTTTGGAAGAAGGCCGAATCATACCCGATGACGAAATCAAGCATCGCATCGCATCTCGCAAACCCTATGCGAAGTGGTTGGCCAAGAATAAAATCGAAATTTCCAGCCTAAAACCGCCACGGGAAATTCGGCAGCCGGATCCGGAAACGGTGCTGAAACGGCAGAAAACTTTTGGTTATTCACTGGAAGACCTACGTATCCTTATGGCGCCTATGGTCAACTCGGGCGAAGAAGCGCTCGGCTCCATGGGTAACGATGCGCCGCTCGCCGTACTGTCCGACAAGTCGCGAAACCTTTTCGATTATTTCCATCAATTGTTCGCCCAAGTCACCAATCCGCCAATCGACAAAGATAGGGAAGAGATGGTCATGTCACTGACCTCCTTTGTAGGTAAGGAAGACAACCTGCTGGATGAAACAGAAAAGCATTGCCGCGTTATCGAGCTGCCGCAGCCCGTGCTCACCAACGATGATTTGGAACGCTTGCGCTGGGTAGACAAGAATCACTTTCAGGCCAAAACCATTCCCATCGTTTTCAAGGCTTCGGGTGGTGAAAATCGTCTGCAAAATGCATTGGAGCGGATCCGTCGCCATGCTTCGGAAGCCGTACAGGAAGGCTACAACGTTATCGTTTTGTCCGATAAGCCCATCGATTCCGATCATGCGGCTATTCCTTCTTTGCTGGCAGTATCGGCCGTGCACCATCATCTCATCCGCGAGGGAACTCGGTCGCAATGCGGCATCATCATTGAAACCGGAGAAGCTCGGGAAGTGCACCACTTTGCGTTGTTGTTAGGCTATGGTGCCAGTGCCATCAATCCCTATTTGGCCTTTGAGACCATTGAGGATATGCGACGGCGCAGATTACTTAAGGAAGACTTGACATCCGAAAAGGCGCAGTTGCTGATGCTCAAGTCCATCAACAAGGGCTTGCTTAAAGTCATTTCCAAAATGGGCATCTCGACCATCCAGTCCTATATCGGCGCGCAGATTTTTGAAGCCGTGGGCCTGAGTACGGATGTTATCGAAGAGTATTTTACGGGAACCATTTCCCGTCTGGGCGGCATCGACCTGAATACCTTGGAAGAGGAAACGTTGCTCCGCCACCGATTTGCTTATCCGGAATCGGGTGAAGACAATGGAACTGAATTGGAAGTGGGCGGGCAATATCAATGGCGACAAAGGGGCGAGCGGCATCTGTTCAATCCCGATACCATACATAAGCTGCAACATTCTGCCAGGACCAACAATTACAATACGTATAAGGAATTCAGCAAGCTGGTCGATGATCAGTCTAAAAACTTGTATACCATCCGCGGGCTATTGGAATTCCAAGGGGTAACACCCATTCCCATCGACACCGTGGAGTCAGTGGAAAGCATTCTCAAGCGATTTGCCAGCGGAGCCATGTCCTATGGTTCAATTAGCTGGGAAGCGCATACCACTATGGCCATTGCCATGAACCGCATCGGTGGAAAAAGCAATACCGGTGAAGGTGGGGAAGACGCTTCGCGTTTTGCGCCTATGGCAAATGGTGATAGCATGCGCTCGTCCATCAAGCAAGTTGCCTCGGGCCGATTTGGGGTAACCTCCAACTATTTGGTGAACGCGGATGAATTGCAAATCAAGATGGCCCAGGGTGCCAAGCCCGGTGAAGGCGGACAGCTGCCCGGTTGGAAGGTGGACAAGTCTATCGCCAAGACGCGTCATTCCACTGCAGGAGTGGGGCTTATTTCGCCTCCTCCGCATCACGATATTTATTCCATCGAGGATTTGGCCCAGCTGATTTATGATCTGAAGAACAGCAATGACCGGGCCCGGATCGCCGTTAAGCTGGTGGCCGAGGTAGGCGTGGGTACTGTAGCCGCCGGTGTGGCGAAGGCGCATTCGGATGTCATCCTCATTTCCGGCCATGACGGTGGAACAGGCGCGTCGCCACTCACGTCCATCAAGCACGCGGGTTTGCCTTGGGAACTGGGTTTGTCCGAAGCCCATCAAGTGCTCATCAAAAACGGTTTGCGCGCGCGCGTGGTCCTGCAAACGGATGGCCAACTGCGTACGGGCCGAGACATTGCCATTGCAACTTTGCTCGGTGCTGAAGAATGGGGCGTGGCTACTGCCGGTTTGGTGGTGCTGGGCTGCATCATGATGCGCAAGTGTCATCTGAATACTTGCCCGGTAGGCGTTGCGACTCAGGATCCGGATCTGCGAAAGTTATTTAGCGGGGAAGCCGATCATGTGGTCAATTACTTCCGATTCCTAGCCCAGGATTTACGGGAACACATGGCCATGTTGGGATTCCGAACCATCAACGAGATGGTGGGCCGCGTGGATAAATTGGCCCCACGCCGTGAAGTCAAGCATTGGAAAGCCAAGCAGCTCGATCTCAATAAATTGCTGTACAACATGGCCGAGACCCATAAGGGCATCGGAACATTTTGCTGTGAGCGCCAGGACCATGGTCTTGAAAAAGCCTTGGATTGGAAACTCATGGAAGCTGCCAAGCCCGCGCTGGAAGAGGCCAAACCGGTGCAGGCGGAATTCGCGATTCGAAATGTCAATCGCACGGTGGGCACCATACTTTCCTCGAACATTTCCAGAAAATATGGTGAAGATGGGCTTTTAGAAGACACGATTAAGTTCAAGTTTACGGGATCGGCTGGTCAAAGTTTTGGAGCGTTCGCAGCCCGTGGTTTGACTTTGGAGCTGGAAGGCGAGGCCAACGATTATTTTGGCAAGGGACTCTCGGGCGGAAAATTGATCCTGTACCCGCCACGCAAGTCCACATTTGTGCCTCGCGATAATGTCATTATCGGTAATGTGTCCTTCTACGGCGCCACCGCCGGTGTTGCGTACGTGCTCGGTATGGCCGGGGAGCGCTTCTGTGTGAGAAATTCCGGTGCCCGAGTGGTAGTGGAAAGCTGCGGCGATCACGGTGCGGAATATATGACTGGCGGGCGTTGCATCGTCCTGGGTGAAATCGGAAAAAACTTTGCAGCCGGCATGAGCGGTGGCATCGCTTACTTATGGGATCCCTATGGTAAGAGCGCAGGGCGCATCAATAAGGAAATGGTCGAGCTCGAAGAAATCACACTGGCTGAAGAGTCCATGGAACTTCAGGGCATGATTGAAAAACATCTGGAATATACCGGCAGCAAATCCGCTAAGGATATCTTGGCGGATTGGAAGGGAAACGTGTCCAAGTTTATCAAAGTCATGCCCCGCGATTATAAGCGGGCCTTGGCGGACTTGGCGCTGGAAAATGCCGCGAAAGGGAAGAATTAAAATGGGTAAGGTTACCGGGTTCAAAGAAATCGATCGCAAGACACCAAACTATTTGCCGGTGGAATCCCGCGTCAAAAATTATCAGGAATTTGCCGTACCGCTTGCCAAAGAAGAATTGGAGTCCCAAGGGGCGCGTTGTATGGATTGTGGCGTGCCCTTCTGCCACACCGGCTGTCCGCTTGGCAATATCATTCCTGACTTCAATGATCAGGTCTACAACGGCAAGTGGCAGGCAGCGCTGAAAACCTTGCTCAGCACCAATAACTTTCCGGAATTTACGGGACGCATTTGCCCCGCGCCTTGCGAATCCGCCTGCGTGCTCGGCATCAATAAGCCGCCGGTGACGATCAAGAATATCGAAGTGTCCATCATCGATTTCGCCTACGCTCAAGGCTGGATGGATCCGCAGCCGCCAGCATTTCGCACTGAAAAAAGTGTAGCCGTAGTGGGTTCCGGGCCAGCCGGTCTCGCAGCTGCGGACCAATTGAACAAAGCCGGCCATCATGTTACCGTTTATGAACGCGCGGACCGCATCGGCGGACTGCTGCGGTATGGCATTCCAGATTTCAAATTGGACAAAAAGCATGTTGCGCGCCGCGTCGAAATCATGGAGAAGGAAGGCGTCAAGTTTGTGACCAATGCCAATATCGGCGTGAGCATTCCCGTCTCCGATCTCAAACAAAAATTCGATGCTATTGTTTTGGCCGGCGGTTCTACCGCAGCCCGCGATCTTCCCATCCTAGGCCGTGATGCCAAAGGCGTGCATTTTGCAATTCCCTTTTTGACGCAAAGCAATAAGCGCGTGGCTGGCGATACCATTCCAGCTGCCGAAACCATCATGGCAACCGGCAAACACGTAGTTGTAATCGGAGGCGGTGATACGGGCTCTGATTGCGTCGGCACGTCGATACGGCAAGGCGCCGCCTCGGTTACGCAAATTGAACTGTTGCCAAAACCTCCGCCTGCTCGCACGGTAGAGACGGCATGGCCCAATCATCCGGGTCCCCGAATGCTCAGCACGTCTTCGTCGCAAGCAGAGGGTTGTGAAAGAGACTGGTCCGTGCAATCCAAGGAATTCGTCAAAGATGAAAATGGAAACCTCAAAGGCATCAATTGTGTGCGCCTAGAATGGACGGGAGGCAGGCCTGTGGAAATTCCGGGCTCCGAATTCTTTATGCAAGCGGAAATGGTTTTCCTTGCGATGGGGTTTCTCTATCCTGAGCCTCTAGGATTGCTGGAGCAGCTTGGAGTTGAAAAGGATGAGCGCGGCAATGTTAAGGCGGATGGCCGATATGAGACTTCCGTTGAAGGCGTTTATGTAGCCGGTGATATGCGTCGCGGTCAGTCCTTGGTTGTGTGGGCCATTTCAGAAGGCCGGGAATGTGCGCGGCATGTGGATGAGTTTTTGCAGGGGCATGCGTCGATGCTGTATGCGAAAAATCGTTCGCAGACAGAACTCGCGAGCTGATAGCTTCTTCGGGGGCTAGCAGTCCCTTCGCGAGATAAAAGTTCGTTCGAATGTTACATCCGGCACCTTTGGACGCTGTCGGAATTCTTTCCAGTCGTTTGCTTGCGATTCCCCAATCTGTGAATGCGCCTATTTTGGCAGGTTTCATAGAGTTTTAAAAAGTGATGGAACATTTTCTCTTGACAAAACGTCTATAGGGACGGTTTGACTGATATTTTATTGTGATTTAACTTACTTGTTTGCCTCAATTTTGAATGCATAAATTTTTGATCGATTGCTCCGGGAGTTTGGTATGAATAAAACAATGGGATGGTCCACTTTTTCGTGGAATCACTTTAATTTGAACTTCAAGGCATGGTTGCCAGTCTTGATTTTGTGTGTGGTTAGCTGGACGGAAACTCATGCGGCCAATGTTCTCCTCTTAGTAGGCAATGCCACCTTGAGTACGGGTGACAAAGCCGTTCAGGATACTTTGAAAAACATGGGCCATGTCGTTACGGTTAAGACCGGTCTCGCTTCGGTTGCTGCGGATACAGCGGGCAAGGCCCTGATCGTCATTTCCTCCACCATTGTCCCTGCAGACGTTGGTACAAAATTTCTGAATGTCGCCACTCCGGTGGTTACTTGGGAAAACGGCCTGTATCCAACCATGAAGATGACTGGTACGGTTTCGGGAACCGATTTTGGATCTACCCTCACTCAAACCGCGATTAAAATAATGCTGCCAACCCATGCCATGGCTGCCGGTCTCACGGGAGCTCCCACCGTGTTGACGGCAACAGATACCGTTTTGTGGGGTAAGCCTGCGATTACGGCCTTCCGCATTGCTCAAATAAATTCCGCAACTCTTTCGGACAGCAATAAGGTGGTTATTTTCGGATACGAAGTTGGCGCAACCATGGTGGGTCAAAACGCTAGAGGCCGAAGAGTTGGATTCTTTCTCGATGGCGACGCTGCCGTAAAATGGAATGCCAATGGTAAGAACCTTTTTCGTGCCGCCGTAAATTGGGCCATCACAGGATCCGCACCCTATTTTACGCTTCAGCCCACTGCGCAGACAGTGTCGGAGGCATCTCCGGCTACTTTTACCACAAGCGCCTTAGGCGCAACCCCACTTACCTATCAATGGCGTAAGGACGGTACCTCTATACCCGGTGCGACATCGGCGTCTTACACATCTCCAGCCACCACCATGGCCGATAATGCGGCGAATTATTCGGTTGTGGTTACCAATGCCGTGGGAACGGCGACATCGAACAATGCTTCGTTGACGGTAAATGCGCGTCCGCCCGTTTTCACCTTGCAGCCAGTTGCTGTTACCGTCAACGAGAATCAGACAGCCTCTTTTTCAATAACCGTCAGTGGCACTTCACCCTTTGCCTATCAATGGAAAAAAGGCGGCGTCGCCATTCCTGGAGCCACGCTTATCGGCTATACCACTCCAGCCACTACCATGGCGGACAGTAATTCCCAATTTTCCTGCACCGTTACCAATGCCGGCGGAGCGCCAACCAGCAACGTGGCCATATTAACGGTGAAACCGTTGGCACCGGTTCTCAATCCCGTGACAAGCAATAGTCCGTTAAATGATGGGGACTCGGCAAAATTTTCCATCACGCACACCGGTACGCCTCCCTTTACCTATCAGTGGCAGCGCAACACCGTCAACATCTCTGGAGCGACCTCCGCAGCCTATCAATTCGCGCCCGTGCGGCTGAGCGACAATGGTGTGGGCTTTCGCTGCATCGTAACCGGAAGGGGTGGTGCGGTCACTTCGAATACAACCGTTCTGGCTGTTAATCCAAATTCCCTTGTCATTTTAAAACAGCCACAAGCACGAACGGTTTATGAAGGTCAGAAAGCCACCTTCACTGTTTCGGTAACCGGTAGCCTACCCTTTTCCTTTCAATGGCAACGCAATGCAGTCAATATTCCGGGTGCTACCGACTCAACTTATACCACGCCCATTCTCGTGTCGGCGGATTCTGGCGCCGCTTATGGCTGCATCGTCACTAACCCGGCCGGAAGCAATCCCTCTCAAACCGCGAAAGTTTCCGTGCGTCCTTATTCTCAGTTCCCGGTCAGTCAATGGATTGGAGTATCTGCGGAGTTGCGCGATGATCTCGGCAACCTTTTGGGCAAAGGGACTCCGGTCGAAAAGGACATGGTGGTTAAACTATTCACCAACTTAACTGGTGGTGCATCCGTTTATCAAGAAGATTTTACCTCGGCAAATGGTCAACCTATCAAGGTAAAGGATGGCTTTTTCACCTTGTACCTTGGCAGTGGCGTTGCGAACGGCAATTTAAACCAAATCCTGACAGCCAATCCCAGTCTCTTCGCTGAAGTTTTAATCGGTCAGGGTGCCAGCCAAGAGACCTTGTCGCCTCGAACGCCGGTAACGGCACCGGCCTATCAAGGAGCGCCGCAAATCCTGCGGGGCAGCGGCAACCCCAGTCAGCAGGCCTCGGCTGGCACCTACTACGAGAATACAGATAATGGCAGTGTCTGGTTGCGGTTACCAGTGCGCTGGACTCAGGTTTCGAACTGAGTGGCACACAGAATGAATCGTTTTAATCCGATGTTTAAACTGGGCGTTGCCAGGCAGTATGTGACAGCGATAGTGATGTTGCTGTTGCCTCTCCTGGCTCTTGCAACCCAATGGGAGAAGCAGGATGTAGCCCCGCTACGTCAGGATGCCGGAATTTCGGCCCATTATACCTTGCGCAGCATTAAAACGGGTGCACCCTTGCACGGTCAGACCGTGAGCAAAAATTATCGACTCAAATGGTCACCCACGCGCCGACCCTCAGATGCGGATACTGCCACTCCCACACTTCGCATTCTCTCACCCTTGTTGGATTCCACCGTAGGCGTGAATCCCTTGCCGATGGTTGTGGATATAGATGGAGACATTCGCACCCATTATGAAACGTTGAAAAGCGGTTTGAACACCGTTATCTTGCAGGCCAGCAATGAATGTGGCAATTCTGCCCGGGATACCGTTCACGTTTTTCTTGACGACGTTCCTCCCGTCATCAGCAACATCAGCCCGATTCCCGGGTCTTGGGTCACAAATTCCTTTCTGCATGTAACCTATACGGCAGATGCGGTTACTTATAACCGGGATTTCATTCTTGCGGAAGGCTTGAACACCGTGGTCCTGGACGCGGCCGATTCCGTCGGCAATATGGACCATGATACGGTGACCTACCGTTTGGATACGCAGGCTCCAACTGTGGTAATTATGAATCCGGCTCAGGACACTTCAGTGCGCATTGACTCAGTGCTGCTGCGCTATACCGTGGACGGACAGGTTCAATCGCGCTGGGTAAAATTGGTTTCTGGCAGCAATAAGGTTGTTGCCCAGTCTACGGACAGCGCTGGAAATGTCGGCAGGGATACTGTTCTGGTTCGGTATATTCCAGGCTGCCGACCAGATATCCTTGTCATACCCACTCAAGTCGCACAACTGGGTCAGCAATTTCGACCATTGGATTTAATGGGGTATGTAACCCATTGTGCCTATCCGTTGGACCAAATGCAATTCCTGCTGTCCAATGGAAGTAACGTATCCGCCGCAATGGTTGGAACTAAAATGAATTTCACTCTGGGTAATGCCGGTTGGTATGGATTGGATTCTGTGCGGCTTATCGTCCAGGATCCGGATGGTCTGCGCGATACAGCTATTATTGCTTTGCAGCGCAAGAATACGTTGACCGTTAACGCCTTGGTGCGCGACTTCAAGGAAATCAACACCATTGATCCCACCAACAACCATCCGGATTTTCAGCCCAATGGGACGTGTAGCGGCATTGGTGATTTACAAACGCATATTAAAATATCGGGTGCGGATCCGGACGATCGAAATCCGGTTCAATTGCCGGGGAATACTAATTGTTTTCGCACGCGTTTTTCGGAATGGTATACAACCAGCCAAGACACGCTTATCAATCGCCCTTTCCAGATCAACTTGACATTTGTCGATGGCGGCAACGGAACGGTTAAATACACCAATACAAATTTCTTTCCCATCGATAAGGATTCCGTTTTTGTTCCAGTAGGCAAGTCTCCCAATACTTTTGGACATCTGCAATCCTCAATTCCCCAGCATAATTTTGGATTCACGATGGAGTTCCATGCCCAATTCCAATATAAGCGTGGCACCAATCAGGTGTTCAAATTTACTGGAGACGATGATGTTTGGGTGTTCATTAACGATTCCCTTCTTCTCGATTTAGGCGGTATCCATCCTGCCATGACCGATTCCATCAAACTCGATAACCTGCCTGCAAACTTTCTGGTAGATGGCCAGCAATACCCGTTGGATTTCTTTTCCGCCGAACGGCATACCTCGCAGAGCAATATCCTGATTACCACATCTTTAGGTCTTAGCAATGCCCAGAGCCAAATCACACTTGATAAGAAGAACTATCCAGCCGGTACCACCGGTGCCCAGGTCACCCTGGTGGATCAGAGCAATGGCCCGCAAATCGAAACACGTATCCTTGAGATTGCCAGTTCCAATGGCGATACCTTGCGTCCCGTGGCAACCGAATCTGCAACCTTTCCTGGAAAATTCACTCGCAATTTCACCATCAGCAACGCACCCGTGCAATTGAATGACACCATCCTCCAGGTCACGGCACCGGGTACGATTTCCGCCCGCTATATCGATCCGGATTATGGGGACACCACTTCCTATACAAGCACCTACGGTCCTCAAAATGTGGTGGCGATTACTACCCCGTTGGAGAACCAATTATTCAATCACAGCCCAGTTCCCGTAGTTTGGAATGTAAACGGACTGGCTCAGACCACCCAATTGAGCGCGAGTTTGGTGCAAGGTTCTAATCGAGTTGTCCGTTCCTACACCGATGAAACCGGCACCAGTGGCGACACTGTAAATGTTTCCCTGGATTCCATTGCTCCGCATATCATTGGAATTCCCAGCGCCGTGGACGGTAATAATGGCTGGTACCGGGGTTTTGCCACCGTTAGTTTTGCATGCACGGATGAAACTCGCCTGGTATTTTGTTC
This sequence comes from Fibrobacteria bacterium, assembly GCA_043732185.1. Classification (GTDB taxonomy): domain Bacteria; phylum Fibrobacterota; class Fibrobacteria; order UBA11236; family UBA11236; genus Chersky-265. Next base: position 5,118 of record JAYTHY010000023.1, on the reverse strand, counting down.
AAGCCCCGGTTCTGTAACTTCTAATGGACGGAATATACCAGTTACCGGTTTAGCTAGAGATAGCGCGGGTAATACAGCTTCGTCTTTGGTGAGTATCAACCGGGATGCGATGCTTCCAAGTCTATCGCTCGCCTCTTCGGCGCAAGTGCCGTTAAAAGGTAGCGCCCGAGTTACTTTGACGCTGAATGCCTCTGATTCATTATCGGGCCTGCAGTCCCTTATATGTAACGGAAGTGCCGTCCCGCTGAATGCCATTCCGCGTACGTACCAGCAAGTTATGCCCTCGGGCTCACAAACTTTCGCTTGTTCCGCTACTGACAGCGCGGGAAACGTCCAAGTCCGTAATTTTCAAATCGAAGTTGTTCCGAATCAAATTCCAGTGGCGAGGCAGGATGCATATTCCGTTAACGCGGGGGTATCCCTCACAGTGTCGGCGCCGGGCCTGCTACTTAATGACAGCGACACAGAGGTTGATACGCTCCGAGCCCTGTTATCAAGGACGTCAAGTCACGGAATCTCCACTTTAAATGCCAATGGATCGTTAACCTATGTTCCTAGCGCCGGGTTTGTGGGTTTGGATTCTCTCGCTTATAGGATAACGGATGGCAAAGACACCTCGGCCGCTGCCTGGGTTGTATTCAACGTGCTCCATGTCCCGCTTACATTGATCATTACTTCACCAGTGGATGGCTTCCTAACCAATAGCACCTCGGTGGTTGTTCTCTATACCGTTAATGGTATGGTTCATTCGCGTAGCGCTAGTTTGGTTGAAGGTGCAAATGCGCTGGTTATCGATACCTTGGATGATATTGGGCAAGTGGTAGCGGATACAGTTTTGGGTCGCAAAGACGGCATTCCTCCCTTGGTTCAGTTTCAGTCACCACTTGATGGATTTACGACAAATTTGAATCCTATTCCGGTCGATTGGACTGCAGATGGTGCAGCGCAAACGACGGGAAGAACGGAAGTACTGGTTCAAGGTCTCAATACCATCACTAGAGTTGCGGTAGACTCGGCCGGAAATCAAGGGCAGGCATCCATCCAGATTACCCTGGACACGATAGCCCCTTTGGTTAAAATTCTTGCGCCGATAGGAGGTTCTTCGGTTGAAAATTCCGTGGTCAAAGTCACATGGACTGTGGATGGCACACTTCAAGTTATGGACACCACGGCTAATCTGGTGGAAGGTGACAACCTGATTGTACGGTCGGCCACGGATGCGGCCGGTAACGTGGGAAGCGATACTGTGCATGTTACCCATGCCAGGTGTTTCATCGTTTCCGGTGATTCCGTGCATTTTCATGAAACGCGCAGTTACAACTGTATTGATGTGCAAGCGGGGGGCAGCCTCTATGCGCATCGAAATTTATCAACGCACACGTTGACTGTTGAATCCGGTGGGCGAATGTATTCAGATGATACTTTACGGGCGGATACAGTGCTTATTCAGGGCGGTGGAATACTATCGCACACAGCACTGAGTGAGGGTGAAGGGAGTAAGCATCTAAATGTAATCGCGTCAAAGGTGAACATTGAGACGGGCGCATTAGTAGACGTTTCTGCTAAGGGCTTTCCAGCAGGATTTGGACCGGATGGCCAACAGAGCTCGACGTATTTTGTAGGTGGAAGTCATTCGGGTGCTGGATATGGCAGTTCATTTATCCCTTATGGAAGTTACTTACAGCCGGAAACACCTGGTAGTGGGGGTGGACTGATTGGAGGAAGTGCACCGTACGTGGGAGCAGGCGGAGGTGTGATTAAAATCCAGGCGCAAACAGTAATTCTGGATGGTGCAATCCGAGCGGATGGAGAAACGGCTTACTATGGCAGCGGTGCAGGTGGAAGCATATGGTTGAGTGCATCGAATCTCAAAGGTGGTGGAAATTTATCCGCCAACGGAAATACTAGTGGGTACGGAGGCAGCGGTGGAAGAATTGCTGCCTATGCAGATAGCATACCAGCATTTATAATGGAAAATTCCAAGGCGGCTGGATATTCCGGTGGCACGTTGTATTTCAAAGATACTCTTGGAGTGCACGCTTTGTGGGTCGATACTGGAGTGGGTGGCATATCAAAAGTTGTTACGCCTCTACTGGATCACACTTTGAATCTATGGCTCAAAAAAGGGTCCCGTACTCAGTTTACCGGCGATACGCATGTGAAACAGGTTCAAGCGTTGGGTATAACGGATGCTTGGTTTCCTGGAAAAATTCAGACCGCCACTTTGAATCAAACCGGTGGACAATTAGAAGTTCGGGATACATGTCAAATTGATTCGGTATTGTTGGAAGGGACCGCTACTTTAACTCACGCTGCTAGTAAAGCGGATAGCATTCGAAAAGTTCTACTTATTTCCGAATATTTACATATCGCAGCAGGTGCCAAAATTGACGCTTCTGGAAAGGGCTTTCCAGTAGGAACGGGGTCATTCGGCCAACAGAGCACAACGAATTTTGTAGGCGGCAGTCATTCGGGCGCTGGATACGGCAGTTCATTTAGTCCTTATGGAAGCTACTCGCAACCGGAAACGCCTGGGGGTGGGGGTGGAGTAATTGGGGGAGGTGCGCCCTACTATGGAGCTGGTGGTGGACTGGTTAAAATCGAGGCGCATACAGTAATTCTGGATGGTGCAATCCGAGCGGATGGAGAAACGGCTTACTATGGCAGCGGTGCCGGTGGCAGCATATGGTTGAGCGCATCGAATCTTCAAGGTGCGGGAAATTTTTCCGCCAATGGAAATACTAGTGGGTACGGAGGCAGCGGTGGAAGAATTGCTGCCTATGCAGATAGCATACCAGCATTTATAATGGAAAACTCCAAGGCAGCTGGATATGCCGGTGGCACGTTGTATTTCAAAGACACTCTTGGAGTGCACGCTTTGTGGGTCGATACTGGAGTGGGTGGAATATCCAAGATTCTCTCACCCTTAAACGATCCAAATTTGGAAGTTCATCTTAATAATGGATCGCGCACGCAGTTTACTTCCGATACGCGTGCAAAATCGTTTGTGGCTTTAGCGGTGACGGACGCTTGGTTTCCAGGAAAAATAAATTTCTCGAAGTTGTACCTAACAGGAGGGCAGGTTGAAGTTCGCGATACATGCCAAATTGACTCGGTATTTTTAGAAGGGACCGCTGCTTTAACTCATCGAGCTAGCAAAATAGATAGTACTTACAAATTTTTTCTAATCGGGGAATACCTGCATATTGCAGCAGGCGCAAAAATTGACGTTTCTGGAAAAGGTTTTCCTGCTGGGACGGGTCCGGGAGGCCAAATGAGTTCGACTTATAATGTTGGTGGTAGTCATGCTGGAAGGGGCTATGGCACATCTTTTAGCACTTATGGAAACTACCTCCAGCCTGTAAGTTCGGGAAGTGGGGGCGGGATGAGTACTGGTATCTCGCCTTACGCAGGGGCTGGCGGTGGAGTTGTAAAGATAGAGGTGCAAACAATTGCTTTGGAAGGAAAAATAAAAGCTGATGGCGAACTAGGTTATTACGGTAGCGGTGCAGGTGGAAGTGTTTGGCTGAAGTCACCCATTATTGTAGGCTCGGGAAGCGTTTCTGCCATCGGTGACCTTGGGGGTATTGCGGGAGGCGGAGGTCGAATTGCATTGGACAATTGCAACTTAAATCAAGGGCTAAGGGATTCACTAAAAGTGACGGGGTTTGAACCGGGTAGCGTTTACCTCAGCTGTATAGATCCACCAATTGTAAAAATTGAATCGCCCATCAACGGCAGTAGTGTTTATAGGGATACAATTAGAGTTGTATGGCAGGCAGAAGGCCGTAGTATGAACATAGATACCCTAGAATATTTGAATGAAGGTGCGAATAGTATTTCACGTTGTTTTACCGCAAACAATGGACTAACTAAATGTGATACCGTAAATGTTCGCCTGGATCGCAGCCCTCCAGTGGTAAAAATTATATCCCCCCTAAACAACAGCTATACGTCAACGTACCAATCCACGGTGACATGGTCGGTTGATGGCGTCCTGCAAACCACGGGAGCCATTGAAAACCTTTACGAAGGTCCCAATCGAATCATTCGATCATTTATGGATTCCACGGGTTCCGAGGGGGCAGACACAGTCTGGGTCACTCTTGACACCAAACCTCCACAGATAACCTTAATTTCGCCAGCTCAATCTGGGACCATCTTGGGCAATATGGCGTTAATCCGGTGGATGGCGGATAGCGTGGAACAGGCTTCCATCCTGCATGCTATGGACACGTCAGAAGCAAACATGATTACACTCCGCGCTATGGATTCAGCAGGAAATAAAGATAGTTTGCGGGTCTTCCTTTATTCTGGAACTGAAGCGCCCAATTTGATGGGCCTGTTCCATACTCAAGCAGAATCACTACTTACCATATTCCGACTTGGTGGCGATAGTACTTGGGTTGACAACGACTCGTTGCAAACGGGGATAGTATTCAAACAAAAACCAGCCGCAGGAGAAATAATACGCTTAGGTTTTCCAGTTAAGTATCAAATTTCGAATGGGTTGAACGGTGTGGATTTGGTACCCCAAACTTTAAATGCAGATTCTCTGGTTGTTGATCCACTTACCTTGGCTGTCAGAGGTTCAGTTAAAATTGTTACTGCCAATAGGGGTAGAGCAGTTGTGAATGACTCATTTGATATTATAATTTTCGAAGATCGAAACCTGGATCAGAAGTATACGCCAAATGTGGATCTGATTCTTGGCCAGTCCATGCACCATCTTTCAATTAATCCAAAAGACTCAACTCTTATAGAGATTCCGGTTTCAGGAGCATTAAACTTCAACGGAAACCGAATCAGCGCTGTTTTGGATTGGGGCAATCGAATCCAGGAGATTCACGAGGATAACAACGTGACCCAGAGCATGGCAAAATGTAAGAAGCTGCCGTTGACTATGGACTACACTCCACACTTGAAGTGGAGCTGGAGGGATACAGCTGAGGTTTATAGTTCCGTATTTGTCAAACCCATGGTTGCAAATATGAATGACGACAATGGTGATGGATTAATCGCAATGCCTTTCGGAAACCCCCACTCAGTTACCCAATGGCGTCATTTTTCAAGAGCCCCATGTTGATAGTAGTCATTTCCTCGATGATTTCCAGCAGC
>JAYTHY010000022.1:0-15618 GCA_043732185.1 Fibrobacteria bacterium | reverse complement strand
TTTTGATGACCCATAAAATCAACAAATCCCTTGCCTACATTGGCCTACAGGACATTTCGGTCGCTATTTCACCCACTCGATCGCCCGAAGAGCCGAATTAATATTCACTACCCTGACCAAGGTGAGTGAGTCCAGTATTTGGGGAGATCGAATTGTAAAACCAAAATTTTTTGGTTCCATACGAATGCCAGCAAAATCACCAGTAATTGCTTTGCGATATTTCCAAGTCAGGAATGGCTCTATCGGGAAGTAGGCAGAGTCAATTTTATCCACGGGCTGTTTTGAATCCGTTATTGCCGGAGGTTTTGCTATTACAGGGTTCGAAACTTCATCTTCCGTGCAACAAAGTAAGGTAAGGGAAAAACAAAACCATAAGATTTTCCTCACAAAATTTCCTTCCCTGAGAGGCCTGAAGCGACGACCAAAATAATTTTCATTGGGCAGAAAAAACCACATCTTGGCCATTAAATTTTAAAAGCTCTAACGACTTACGAAGGCCCCAGCCGTGACTCCCTGAATAATAACGAGAACCAAGTAAGCCTATTTTTTCAAAATAGCTGTAACCGTCTACAAAGATGGGAGGGTGACTTTCGGGATTCGGAAAGTTTGCGATGTAATGAGGATTGCCATGCCATTGCATTATGTTCATAACTTTGGATGACACCTTGGTTTGAGTCATGTCATAGGTATAGTTCATGCTATCCAACTTCACAGGGCCTTTAAGAAAAAGATCGAATCCAACCCAACCCATGATGGCCTGAGGATAAGGTGATTTTGGTGTGACGAAAAAGGAAACCGAATAGTGGCCCGGTTTGCAGCCGAAACCGGATAAGCGTTCTAGTTGTTGACCGCTCGAATCGCTTAATTGGTTAATTGTATCAGCTGGAGTGGTGGAGTAATCATTTAGCACAGTGTCACTTATGGAGAATGCAAATATAGTGGTATCAAAATTCTTTGCTACGCCCTTCAGCTTAATTGTCTTCTTGGCGCCTATGGCATGGACTACAGGCCAAAGGGGTTCAGTTTTTGAGTAGGAGAGAAGGTACTCCCATGAGCTTCCGATTTCCAAATTGAAAAATTCGGGCAAAGGTTTCTGGTTGGTTTCGACTGGTGCAGTGGTGGTGGGCTGGCACCCGATTATCGCCATGGTCATCAGGAGTAAGAAAATGCGGGGTTTTAATAGCATCTGATTATGTCCCTTAATATTGGCGTAACTTTTGTACTTGATGAGGTAATTGCAATTTGCGTGCCAACAAAAGCCTTTAGTTTTAGAATAAATAGGGCGGTTACATTTAATAAAAGTACTTCGGCCCAAGGGGACTGGTCAAGAGTTGAAATGATGGAATCTACCCCTTAACAGTTTCCTGTGGTAACTGAACGGTTGGAACAGGGATCTGTTTGACACTGAGTAATTGGACCTATCCTCCAATATCAATGATTCGTCGACTTATGGCTCTACCTTGTCAAGGCGTCGTAGTCTAGAATTAGCTATTTTACCCATGTGATTAGCCTTGCTAAACCAATTTTCGGACCCAAATGAAGGTTCTTTTCATCTCTTCTTTTGCGCTCTTTCGAGAGTCGCGTTTTGGTGGGGTTAAGCGCTTATATTATTTTGCTTCCGAGCTCGCCAAAAACTGTGATTTATACCTCATTTGCCTAGACGGATGTCGAGAATGGCGCGAAGGGGATGAACAGCCTGCAGAGTTTCCTAAGGCATTGTATTTATCGCTGGGAAATCCAAAATCTTGGTGGCGTAAGGCTAGTTCAACGCCCGTAGATATTAATGAGGAAATCATATGGCATAGGTCAACCGTAGGGCCATTTTTGAACGGATTGCAATTTGATGCAACCTTAATGGCTTACCCTTTATCTCTCTCGTTTCTTGGAAAAGATTGGGGGCTAAGGTTTGGGAAAGCAGTCTACTTAGAAGACGATTTACTTATCGAATCTTTTCGAAAGCCGCCGATTGGTCAAGATGGCTTTTTCCGTTGGGTTCTATCGCTGAAGAATAAATTGCGGCATAAGCAGACACTGGCGTACTACAAAAGAAGAATGAAGGCAATAAATTTATTTATCACTATTTCTCCAGAAGAGCGGACCGTTATTCGCCGCCAGTTTTCGGATTTGCCGACTGCAATTTTAAAATATGGAATTCCTCTGGAGGAATATCCTCAGCTCCCCGTGCCTACGAGTCCACGCACGCTTGGATTTATTGGAAACTTCAAGCATTTACCCAATATCGATGCTGCTCATTGGTTGGCCACCAAGCTTTATCCTACGCTACTTGTAAAAATCCCCACGCTTAAACTTTTGATTGCTGGCCGAGGAATTCCAAATTCTCTCAAGGTAGCCTGTGAAGGAAACCCAACTATAGCGATTTGGGATGATGTTCCAAACTTGGTAGATTTTTACATGTCAATCGGAATATTCGTGAACTCCGTTCGCGAAGGTCGTGGACTGCGGACTAAGTTGGTGGAGGCGGCAGCGTTTGGAAGGCCCATTGTCTCTACTCCACTCGGAGCTGAGGGGCTAGAGGAATTAACCATCCCGATATGGAATGACGCTAACGAGTTAATGCGCACCATTGAGGATCTTTTGGATTCTGAAAAATATCGAGTTATGGCCGAAATCAACCGAAAGGCGGTGGAAGAAAATTTTTCCATGGAAAAGATAGGTAACGAACTGTTAGGTCATTTGAAGTCGTGAGGGTTAAATTGAAGCAAAAGAATACTGGAAATGGAGTCTTTCTTGATGTAACTATTCTTGGTTTTGCTGGCGATCTAAGAGGTATTCACCAGGTTATTTTTCGCATGGTTGAAATTCTGGCGAAGACCCCCCGGTTTAAGGGTACGAGCTTCGTTGCTGCACCTGGAACATTTAAAAAATATCTTGAGCCAATAGGTGTCAGTCGGGATCAAGTTGTGGAAATGTCGCCAGTGCCAGGTATTGGTAGGTATGAACGGTTTCATGGCCTCTTTAGTACCATTCGATATCGAAAATTGCTTAAACGCAACCCAAAATTAATTATACACCCTGAGCTTCGCACGGTTGTTAGGTGTTCTGTCCCACAAGCACTGTGTTACCATGACTTCATTGAATTAGAACCGGATTCTACCGAGAGTCGAAAATGGAGTCGAAGGTTGTACTATAGGTATAAGGCTAAAATTGCTTCTCGAGTGGAATATAAGATGACAAATAGTGACCATACCCGCGAGAAAGCATTGGCTTTCTTCCCTTCCATGGATACTGCCAAACTAAAGGTGGTGCATTTGGGTGTTCGCGAGGCTCTTACAATTGCGAGTATTGAAAAGACCGCTAACTTTTCCCCCATCAATTTCCTCTATGTCGGTTCCTATCAGCCCAGAAAGAATATTGCAGCGCTACTTTCACATCTCCAGGAAGTGGTAGGTAGCCACGATGTCGTATTGCATCTGGCCGGAAGAATCGCTCCAGATATTCGGAAAGAACTCGATTCCATCGCCCAGTCTGCGGGTGTCCGGTCCAAGATCCGTTGGCATGGGCTAGTAACGGATGCAGAACTGAGTCAGCTATATGCGGCTTGCCACATTCTACTTTTCCCCAGCCTGAAGGAAGGTTTCGGTCTTCCCTTGGTGGAAGCTATGGGCAATGGCTTAGTAGTCTTCGGATTTAGAAATTCGGCCATACCAGAAATTGTTGGAGATGCAGGAATACTAGAGGCGAATAACGATTTTGCAGCATGGGGTAGGGCGCTTGATGATCTGATCCAAGAGCCAGAATCTTATACTAAATATTCGAATCGAGCTCGTGAACGAGCACAATACTTTTCTCCAGAATCTGCTAAAAAGCGTTTGACTGATTGGTTTGAAAGCATTTTTCAATCCTCTGGGATTTCAATTCCTGAGGGAGTCCAATGAGTTTGGCTTCCATTGCTTGTCTACTTATCAATTATCGGTTTCCTGAGGATACTATTGCTTGTATCTCTTCTATAATCGCGTCGGATAAGGATGCTTTTAAGTTTTTCCTAATTAACAATGATACGGACGATGGGTCTGAAAAGGTACTTCTCGAATTCCTGGAAAGCTCTGGATCTAATTACGCCTATTTCGCACCAGGCAAGAACCTAGGCTACACCGGTGGAATGAATCTGGGAATTGCAGCTGCATTAGCCGAAGGATTTAAATCGATCTTAATTTTGAATAACGACACTGTAGTGGATTTAATGTTTGCGCCAGAATGCTTAGCCACAATAAACGCCAATCCTGGCGCTGTAATCGCTGGAACTGTGTTGGACTCTGAAACAGGTCAGATTTCGCATAATATCGGTAGATTATCAAAGTGGACTGGACTAGTTAAGCCTATTTTTGCACCTGGCTTTCAAGCAAACATTGATTTTCTTTCGGGATGTATGATGTTTGTGCCTTCTGAGGTATTCCAGAGGCATGGCAAATTTGACGATCGTTATTTTATGTATCAAGAAGATTTTGATTTCTGTATCCGGTTAAAAAAAAATAGGGTAAGTATCATACACAACCCAAAAATAGTGATTCGCCATAAAGTTAGTTCGTCAACAGATCGTATGGGAACGCCAAAAGAATATTACCGAATGCGTAACCAAACACATATTATCATGCATAGAGCAACCTTGCTGCAGAAATGTATTTACTGGCCTTTTATTATTTTGCTGCTAGGTTATAAAATTCGAAATCCCCGTATACTTTCTCAATATTTGTTGGGAATTAGGGATGCCTTAATGGGAAAGCTTGGAGTTAGGTAGTTATTTCGTTTTTAACACTATTACGAATGTAAGGACCAGGCTTACAATTGCGGGAACGATTTGAAACAAGGGAACATAAAGCCCATTAAATCTTTTATATTCCATGCTGGATGGAACTACTAGGATGTCCCCAGGTTTTGGTTCAGTATCAGATCGTATTTGTGTTACGCCTTTGTATTTGGTAAGGATGAAGCTGTTTCGGCTGTCTGCTTTTCTTGTATAGCCATGAGCTTCCTTTATATACTCTGCGTAGGTAGCTCCAGCTTTATATGGAAAGGCTCCGGGCTTCCGGACATTTCCGCTTACATAGACGAAAGTTTCTCTATGTGGGATGTTTACCTCATCACCATCCACTAGGAGGCCTTTTTGAGATAGTTCATGTTCTTCAATCACGCTGAAATCTCCCGTTTGCAGCAAGTCTGAAATGGAAGAAGAAATTTCTGGACGAACGGTTCGTATGGAAACCGGGGTAGGGAAGGGCTGCGAAAGTCCTGCTTGGCCAATAAGCCCAGGGTGAACCCCTTCATTTATTATTTCGTTCATTTTGCGTTTATGAATTATAAAGGCTCGATTGACATCCCCTTGTTCAGTTGGCCCTCCGGCTAATTCTAGAACCGAGTTTAACGTGGTTTCGTGGAAATTGATAAAGTAGGTTCCCGGCCTATTGACTTCTCCAGTAACGGTAATGGTGTCGGCTCTCCGACTCATCATTTGAGATCCAATAGATACTACGTCATTATTTCCAAGTACGCAGTCCATGGTTTCTTTTAGGGTTCTTTGGCTATTTGGTTGAGCACCATTAGTTTCGGCAATGTGCACGGTAATTACAGTAGTATCGGCATTTTTCCGCAAACGGATAATTTTGAGAATGTCAGCAACAGTCTCACCTGGCAACAATGGAATTTCTCCGCCGCTTGGTTCCATAAACTCACCCGTCAAGTAAATTCGAGTATCCAGTGATCGGAGATGGATATGATCGCCCGGATAGACGTATGGATTTTGAGAAACATCTTGTTTAATCAAAAACCTAAGTAAGTCAAGGCTTTTAACCGAGTCACCATTTCTTACTTCTATGGATCGGAAGTTTACTAGTGCTTGAGACGGAATAGTTCCGCCATTAGCGATTTTAACCGCATCAAAAACATGCATACTTCCAGATATTGTATAGGTTCCTGGATTTGCAATTAGACCCGTTACAGTAACATTCGCCTTTTTAATTTTTCGAAGTGAAATATAGATTTCATTGTTTTTTCGTAACTTTTTTTTCACCTTTTCTGCTATGATAGATTCCGCTACGCAAAGTGGGACTTTCCCCAACGGAATAATTCCAATATCGCCATCGAATATATTTCCCTTCTGATCAATTATCGGAAAGTACTCCTGGCTTGGTAGTCCAACTATAGAAATCCTAAATCCATCTCCCCCTCCAACAAGGTAGCGAATGGAATCAATTGAGTTATCCGGCGAATCTCTGTTTAGATCAGTTGGGCTATTTTGCAATTCTTCAGTATTACCAAGGATTTTTCTTTTTAAATCTTGTGGAAATTCCATCGCCATACCTGAGGCGAAAAAGCATGTGCTGAGGCAAAAAATTAATGTATGAGTAATGAAAATTCCGTTTCGCATTCGTTCAGAATCCTTTTCCGATTGGGAAGTTAAGAAGGTGGAAAGAAAGTACAAACCTTTTAAAGGCCTTAGTAATGTTAGTGAATTCCGAATTGTCCTGCAAAACCAACATTCATTTAGTGACGAGATTCAATATGGAATTGACTTTTTGGGCCCGCTTCCTATCCCCACCATTAAAATACACCGCAGCCACATTCTCAATCCCCCTCCGCCCCTGCTGACTCCCCAGCGCATACGCAGCCGAATACTCCTCCAACGCCCTATCGTACCGCCCCTGCCCAAAAAATATCATCCCCCGCTTCACCCTGATCTCCGGCTTCTTAATCCCCAACCGAATCGCCTGCTCCAAAGTCAATAATGCCAAAAAATCATCCCCATTTTTCTCATGGATTCCGGCTATTCGCATAAAATACTCCGTCCGCTTGGGATCAATCAGCAAGCCCTCCTCATAGGCCCGCACAGCCTTCCTATCATTCCCGCCCAGCTCATGCAATTGACCCAAATAAAAGTAGGCCTCCGCAGGTGGATTGGGAAGAATGAGCAGTGCTTCCTCCATCACCTTTTGCGCACTCGCATAATCGCGAATCCGAGTATACGCCTCCGCCATAGCCAGGTGGATGTCCGCCTGATCCGGATCGAGCTTCAGCGCTGCCTCAAAATTCTGCAGCGCCTCTGGAATATCACCCCCCTGCAAAGCCAACTCCCCAAGCATTTGATATGCCCTAAGATTCGGCCCATCGATTTCAATCACACGCCTAAAGCAAGGAAACGCATCTCCCACCGCGCCCATAGTATAATAGACCTCGCCCAAAACCATCCAAGCCCGCGTAAACAAAGGCGATTCCTCCAAGCTCCGCCGATACGCAACCACCGCTTTGTTATAACTTTTGGTCTGCACATGACAATTCCCCAAATTGAACCAAGCAAAAGCCCGATTCACCAAAATCTTCGACTTCTGCGCCGCTACCCTATACTGCTCCGCCGCCCCAACAAAATCCCCCTTCTCATAAAGCCGATTTCCACTAGCAAGCGGATCTTGCAACTTCCCATCCGCCGGCTTTCCACCAGCAACCGCCCCCTCACTCTTCCCTTCACTCTTCTCCTGCTCAATTTCCGGCGCCTTCCCCGCGGCGCCCTCTTCCGCTAATCCCAGCGTCCATCCAGCCACCCCAACCAACACCATCATCACAACCCACAACCGCAACCCCACCAGCAGCCCGCTGCTTCCCCTCCCCTCCCCGAGACCACTCCGCCCCGCTACCGTAGTACCGACGTGTTCGTGGGCACGAGAGAGGGGCTTTGGGAGCCGGGTGGGCAAGCCGCAGGCTTGTCTGAGCGCGTTCGCAGGGACGTCCGCCGGGGATATTCTAAGCGCGAGTTCCGGAGGCTTGCCCACCCGGCTCACAAACCCCATGTTTAGCCCCACGCTCACAGCCTACTTCCCCTCGACCGAAAACCGAAACGTTTGTTTAAAGCGTTGCCGCACCGCCATCTTCTGCAAAGTTGCCGGTTTAAATCGCAATTGCCCCGCGGATTGAATAGCCGATGATGCAAACCCGTAACCTACCGGTTCCTCCTTCAGTACGGACACCTGTTCCACATTTCCGGATTCGTTGACCACAAAAGTAAGTTCGACCTGTCCGGAAATTTCTTCCCGTTTTGCCCGGGGCGGAAATTTGAGTGGAGGGCTGTTCAGGGGTTTTGCATCAAAATCCGTTTGGCCTTGTTCATAGGTCATGGCCGCCATTCCTGCACCTACGCCACCACCCGTGCCGGATCCAATTTGCCCCGTGCGATCCCCGCCGGAAACCAGTGACAGCCCATCACCACCAGCCGGACTGAGATCAATTTTAAGTCCGCCGCCCGGAGTGGAAGGCCTGGAGGGATTGGGTTGGGGCGGAGTAAATGATTGCGTTTTGATTTCTTTGATTTCGCGCTTGATGATTTTTTCAGTTTGCGGGGGCGCCATGGCGAGCACCGTCGTAACTTGCTTCGGTGGCTTGGGACCCGCGCCGGAATGTTTCAATATCAACACTTGAATATAAGGAACTAAAAGATAGAGACCTAGATTCACAGCCAAGGCGGCTAAAAAAAGTACGGATTTTTCCAGTACCGAAGATGCACGCATTATTCTTTAAGGGAAGAGATGGAAACCTTTTTCACATTGGCCAGATTGCATTCATCCAGTACATCCACTGCCTTGGCGATAGCGGCATCACGGTCGGCGACAATGACCACAGCCCTATCCGGATCCTGGCTCATATAGGATTTGAGCACGGTTCCCAGCGCCTTAAGACTTACCGGACTTTCGTTCACATGGATACTGCCGTCTTTGGTCACACCGATTAGCAGAGGCTGGCGCGGCAGTGATTTGGAGCTGCTGGCTTTGGGTTTGTTGATGTCGATGCCGGTTTCGCGGGTGAAGCTGCTAGTCAAGACAAAAAAGACGAGCAGAAAGAAAAGCATGTCGATCATGTTGATCAGATTGATTTCGGCTACGCGACGCGGCCGCTTGCGCAATCCAAAATCATCGCCACCGAGGGAGCTCATACTGCCGCTCCTTTTCCAGCGAATTTACGGATGAGGCTGGTCGCACTCTCGATGCATTCATCTTCGATTTTGTCCGCCCGCTTTTGCAAATGATCGTGACAGATAAGCAGAGGGAAGGCCACTACCAATCCTGCTTCCGTAACCATCAAGGCCTGAGCGATTCCACCCGCCATCATAGAAGGATTTCCAGCGCCATACAAGGTGATAACCTGAAATGTTTGCATGATTCCAAGTACCGTCCCCGTTAGGCCAAGCAGCGGTGCCACTCCTGCCAGAACTGCTAATGTACCTAAGTGCCGGGACAGGGCAGGGATGTCTCGATGCAAGGATTCGCGGGCCAGGGATATCAGGACTTCCTGGCCCTGGTCGCGGGCTGCAGTGAGCGTTTGATTCAATGTGCCGTATAGACCATTGGTCTGTTTGTGATCCATTTTTCGAAAGTGCCACCAGCGCTCTAAAATGAAAAACCAACCCACTTGACCCGCGATGAAAATGGCGCCCATCACCCAGCCGCCTTGCGAAATGATACGCCAGAGATCGAAAAGTGTTTGGGAAAACAAAGTGGGCATCTTCCCATTATCCCTTGGGCCAAACTGTGTTCAGCGCTTTGAGGGCGTAAAATTCCATATCGGACACTAAATGATCCACGCGGTTGGCCAGCCAGTTGTGCCCGAGCAAGGTAGGGATGGCAATGAGCAGTCCGGTTTCCGTGGCGATAAGCGCTTCGCCGATGCCGCCCGCCAGTAGTTTGGGATCGTTGACGCCATGCTGGGTGATGACTTGAAACATGGCGATAAGGCCGGAAACCGTTCCGAGCAAGCCCAGGAGAGGCGCCGCTGCGGCCAGCACAGACAATGTGGTGAGATGCCTTTCCAAACGCGGCACCAAGCGAAGGATAACTTCCTTAACATCCTTTTCAGCCATTTCCCGATCTGTGTTACGATTGGCTGCCACTGCTCCAATAATTTGCAGGACCGGACTCTTGGGTCTTTGTTTGCAAATCTTAAGGGCGTCCTCGGGATTGGGTGAAGCCAATTTCTCGACGGCCTGCGTGTAAAGGCCTGTGCCTCCAGCGCGGCTGACGAATACGGACAATAGTTTTTGCAGGAAGAGAGCAATGGCAATCACGGGAATAATGAGCAGCGGCCACATGAAAATTCCGCCCGTCTTGACCGTATGCATCAAGGATTTCCAAAAGCTTTTTTCTTCTTTTTGGATATAGGCTTTGCCCTGCGTTTGATTGGGCAGTATGTCCAGCGGTACCGATACGGATCCAGTTTCGCCTTTCTCCATTTTTTCCAAATTGCGACCAAGGTTGGCGCTGACGTCCGCAGGCAGGTTTTCGCGCCAGTCGTACGGATTTACGGCGCCGTTTCCGGCATCCTTGATGAGCAGGCCTACAGCTCCGGTTTTATCATCGCGATAGGCGGAGGCCGCCATGCCAATGCGTAGGAGCGCGCCTTCCCCCGGTGATTTGTCCGCGCGTACAAAGCCGCGTTTCTCTAGGGTAATTTCCCGAGTTAAATCCAGTTCGGAATGATAAAAGCCCATGAGGTCGGCGAGAATGTCTGCGGGTGCGTCGCGCTTGGTATCCGCACCTTTCAAGATCGAATTGTAGCGCTGCATGCGTTCCGGCACTTTGGCAGGAAAGCCTTTTTCTATCTGGGCGGACATTTCCGTGATACGGTCGCGCAGCAAGGGAGCCAATGACAAGAATTGCACCTTAGCGATTTCCGCCTGGGCTTCGGCCTCTTCCGCATCTTTGGCCAGGGATTGGATTTCTTCGTGTTGGCGATCGGCCTCCAAGTTCCTGGCCTCGAGCTGGTTTTTGAGGTCGTCATAAGCTTGATTGAATTTTTCGCGCCCTTCCATGTCGGTACGCTTGTCTTCCCAGCGTTTGGCAATAACCTTATCGCGCAGTTGCCGGGCTTTTTCCAATTCTTCTTTCAAGGCTTCTAGTTTATCGGCGTTTTCATTGACGGAAACCTGTGCCCTAGGCGCACGGCTTAGGCCCGTGAACAGAAGTGCCAAGAGCGTGGCGGATAAAACCAGATTGCGATTCACTTGCCGGTCTCCAGGGGTCTTGGTGCTTTGAACGGGATGTTTACCAATTGTGGGGCGACTTTGCCTTGGGCCACTTTCACTGCGGTGAAAATATCCTGTCGTGTTTCCGGTGACAAATCTTTGTCCTTCCACGTATACCCACTGTCCTCTTTGGATAAAAACGCCGCCGTCTTGGCTTCTTCGTCCGCAAAGGCGAGCAAGGCAGCGCCTAGCCGCACATAGCTGCCTTCATGCATGGACCCATCCGTAGCCTGGTAACTTCCACGATACACTTCTGTGTCGTAGGCGAAGTCCAGGGAGCCTTGCATCAAGGTAAAGAAGCGATTCAACCCATCTTCTACACCTACGACACCATTATCGATGGCGGCCGCGAGTTCGGTAAAATCGGAAACTCGTTTTTCCCTATCATACGGAAAATCTTTGGTAAGCGATGTGGCGAGATCTCGAACTTGTTTGGACAACGCTTTGACGAATTCCCGCGCTCTAGACTGGAATGCGGCGCTTTGGGATCGGAATGCTACTTTTTGCTGCCGTGCGCGTTCAACCTGATGTTTAAGACTGTCGATTTTGAGCTGCGTCAAGCGCAGTTGATCCTGCAATGCTTTTAGTTTTGCGGCTTTTTCAGTTTCATACTCTGCCGCGCGTTTCCTTTCGGTTTTATGCAAATCCTTCTCGCGTTCAATTTCCTTGTCCACGCGGTCCAAATCCCTTTGAACGGCGGAAAGCGTTTCTTGGGCTTTGAGGGGATTTGTGCACAGGCCAAGCAATAGCATGACAAAGTAGAGTGAATTTTTCAGCAAAGGATTCGCTCCTTGGTTGGACCGCAAATGCGGAGAGGCATCAGAATCGGCCTCAAATCGGAATAGTGTAGGACTGGGATAATGTACAAATTTCGGGATCTAAGTCCGCCTGGATGGGCCTGGGGGGCTTTGGCTTTTCTAGGCAGAAAGGCGTTAGGATGGGTTTTCGTTGCGATAAAAACGGATCAGGTCCTCCAAATCCAAGCGGCAACCGCCGCAACCCGTGCATACGCGCAGCTTGGCGCTTAAGGCTTCAACAGAGTGGCAACCCTCACCAATGGCATCGATGATTTGTGGCTTCTCAACCCTCAAACAGTAACAGACGAGATCCGACATGGTGACTTGGTTTCAGCCGCCTGCCAATTTGGCCTTGACGACTTCGCTGACTACTTTGCCATCGGCCTTTCCCTGTGTCAATGGCCTGATGATTGCCATAACCGCACCCATATCCTTGGATGTAGTCGCACCGGCTTGTGCAATGGCGGAAACCACCAACGCTTCAATTTCGGCATGGCCTATTTGGGTGGGAAGGTATTTTTCCAAAGTTGCGATTTTTGCTTTCTCCTGAGCGGCGATATCTTCACGAATCACTCCAGCTGCATTTTTCCCAGCGGCATTTTCAAAAGTTTCCCGGAACTGCTTGATCGCTTTCGCCAAAATGATGGAGACCTCTTGATCGGTAGGCTCCTTGCGATTGTTCACCAGAAAACTTTTCACTTCAGCCAACAAGGTCCGGAGTGTCATGATTTTAAGCTGGTTTTCTTCTTTGCGGGCCGGTTCCCGATCCTTCATAAAGGAAATAAGGTCGGCGTTGATTTGTTCGAGTATCATGGTCATCCTTTATCCAGGCATGCAGGCCCAGGTGCGAAATTCAATTTCGGCTGAATAAAGGTAGGAAATCAGCCAGACGCTGTGAATCCGGGGGCAATGGGATTATCCGGCTAGGAGAGATACTCAGGGGATAGTTGAATTGCGTTGTACCAATTTGCGAACGATGGCAAACTCGGCCTTTTGGATTTTCTGTAAATGATTTTCTGCCGGTGATGTTTCCAGTCGGGGACGAAAAGCGGTTTCAGCTTGCTGAATGAGGTCTTGAATTTCCGTATCCGAAATCCATCGAGAAAAGAATTCCGTCATGGAATTCAGGGATTCAAAACCATATTTGCTATTCCTGCGGTCGGACGGGGACATGGGCTTACCTTCTATGTGCGGCGGAATTTCCCTGGATTGGGTTAGAAATTGGGCCGAACCCATAGGGTAGTGTCAAAAACTTCCCGTCACGTGGCAATCGTGGTCAAAAATGGGACGGTTTTATTGTTTTTTGCGAATAACCCTCAAATGTCTCAGGAAATAGTCCTTTGCTACCGATAATCCCAAAAAGGTATGATAACCGCAAGGGACGAAATCCCGGCATGAGGGGTATAAGCGATGGACGCATCAGATCGTAGAACACCGGTTTTTGTTTTTTCAAACCTGAATGGGCTGACTCGGTACTTTGGTCGTGTCCTCAACCGGGATGCCATTCAGGAAGAGGTGATTATTGCAACACGAGATTTTCGCCATCGGGCGCATGCAAATTCCAGCCAGACACAATTGGAGTTTGTAAAACTGTGCGAAACGCGACTGGTCCGCAAGGCCCAGCAACTTGAAAGCTCCGTTTAACGGATGCATTGGGCGTTTGGCGCCATTACTAATCAGACTTTTTAAACCGGACGGGTAGAGGCTTGCCATTTTGGCGAAGCTCTTTGTCACTCTTTGCAAAAAAGTCAAAACCTTTCCGCAGGCCCGGCTTTCCTCGTTAAAAAACTGCGAAATTTAATGAATTAAGCCACAAAACACACTGGCATGTGAGTTGCTATACAGACGTTATTTAAAGGAAACCGCTCTTTGGAGCGCTAAGGGAAGAGCATGGGATTGATGCCGGAAAACATTTCCTCATTTGGTGGGGAAATCGATTCGTTGATTGGATTTATATCCGTGATCGCGATTGTGGTCTTTATTTTGGCCGAAGTCATCTTGATAGGAATGCTGCTGTTCTTCCGAAAACGGAAGAATGGGAAAGTGCCCTATATCCGCGGAGTAGGTTGGCGCCAATTGCGATGGGTTCTCCTTCCCGTGGTGGCAGTAGTTGTGCTAGACTTTTTAATCGACATCAAGAACCATGAAGCCTGGTCAGCCGTCATGCAGTCCTTGCCCTCTGATGGTCTCAAGGTTCGGGTTACGGGTCGCCAATACCAATGGTCCTTTTCATATCCGGGTCCGGATGGGATTCTTGGCACTGCGGATGATATTGTGCGCAATAATGATTTTGTGGTCCCCAGGGACACCAATGTGATTTTTGAATTGGCTGCCGTTGATGTGCTGCACAGCTTTTGGGTGCCATCATTAAGGTTCAAGCAAGATGCAGTACCTGGGCGAATCATTACCCGTTGGTTCCGTGCTATAAAGGAAGGGTCTTATCCAATTGCCTGTGCGGAATTGTGCGGAACCGGACATTCGCTGATGCATGCGACCTTGCATGTTGTGCCCCCGGAAAAGTTTCAAGAGGAATTGGTGGCCGGTTTGACCGTGCTCCCGGAGAATGGTGGACCCGGTTTGGCGCTATTGAAATCCAAAGGCTGCGTGGCCTGCCACACCTTGAACGGAACAAAATTAGTAGGCCCAAGTTATCTCGGTATCTTTGGCAGAAAAACCAAGCTTGCTGACGGGCGTGAAATAATCGCGGATGAAGAGTACATCAATCGGTCCATCGAAGATCCTTCCGCAGATGTGGTTGAAGGATTCCCGCAGGGATTAATGCCCAAGCTGGGGCTCACCGCGGAGGAAAGAAAAGCTGTGGTGGACTATCTCAAAACCCTTCGTTGATTTAAAGGAAAGCATGAGTCATTCTTCGTCACACGGACAGCATTCCCCCCAAGGATTCTTCCGCCGTTATGTATTTTCCGTCGACCACAAAGTCATTGGGTTGCAATACCTGGTTACTGGATTGTTGATGTTGGGGCTAGGCGTGTTCCTATCGTATGTTTTTCGAATGCAATTGGCGTATCCGGGATCGGAAATTCCGTTGTTCGGAAAACTTGCCGCAGCTCGATACAATGAATTCATCACGATGCATGGAACCATCATGGTATTTTGGGTGGCCATGCCTATTTTATTGGCGGCCTTTGGAAACCTTCTGATTCCACTCATGGTCGGCGCGGACGATATGGCTTTTCCCGCACTCAATATGATGTCTTACTGGGTGTTTTTCCTCAGCACATGCGTATTGATTTCTTCCTTCTTTGTGCCTGGCGGCGCATTTGCCGGAGGTTGGACTGCATACCCACCTCTATCCGCAGGCGCGTATCGCGGACTAACATTCTGGGATGGGATTGGCGGTAACCTATGGATACTGGCCGTAGCGTTGGAGTTCGCGGCTTTTCTCATGGGTGGCATTAATTTCTTAGTCACGACATCGCATCTTAGAGTCAAAGGCCTTGGGTGGTTCGATTTGCCACTAACCGTCTGGATGTTTGTCATCGCCACTTTGGTATTCATGTTCTCTGTAGGTCCGTTGATAGCTGGAGCCATTATGCTGCTCCTGGATCGCACCGCAGGTACTGGCTTTTTTAATCCGGCGGCGGGTGGCGACCCCGTTTTGTTCCAACACCTGTTTTGGTTTTTCGGACATCCGGAAGTGTATGTGCTGTTTTTGCCAGCATTGGGTTTTGCCGCAGAAATTCTCACCACCTTTTCACGCAAGCCGCTTTTCGGCTATCGGGCCATCATCTATGCAACTATGGTGGCTGGATTGCTCTCCTTTGTGGTTTGGGCGCATCATCA
>JAYTHY010000021.1:0-6100 GCA_043732185.1 Fibrobacteria bacterium | reverse complement strand
TTGATCCAAGCTCACCTATGGGAAGATCGTCTCGATTGCAGCCAGGGAACGCAGCTGCGGGATTTTATGCCGGTTTCCGCTGTCGCCGATGCCTTCGCACACCTTTGTGGGAGCAGCGTTCAGGGCGCGGTAAACATCGGATCTGGTGAAGCGGTCACATTAAAAGGTCTCTCAGAAAAAATTGCCAATGAAATTGGCCGTAAGGCCGATGTTCGATTTGGTGCTTTTCAGGATTCGGGTCCAGCGAAATTATTGCCATTACTAGATCGGCTGACTCACGAGGTCGGTTGGCAGCCGCCAATTTCCCTAGACCAAGGTTTGTCAGAGGCTATCGAATGGTGGAGGGCGCAAACCTACATTCCTTCCTAACCGCAATGTCGTTCGGAAATCTTTCCAAACCTAACTCGATGTCCCTGAAAAGTGCCGCCCTAAAACCATAGGTAACTCTTTGATTCTAATATTCTTCTTGTAGGATGTTGTCTCTTAAAATATGAACATTTATCAAATGAAATAATGCCAGTATTTAATGATTCAAATCCTGGTATTTCTAGGTGGATTCTCTAGAGAATAGTCGCAATTAAAACTCCGCGGATTTTTTTCGGCCACTTATGATTCAGTAATTTGTCGAGTATGCGGATTCTATACCGGAGCCATGTCTCACAGAACGGTACTTGCGCTTTTCATATTCTGCTTTTTGGATTCCGTGGCTTAAAGCATCCCATTTCCCACAGAGTGGCAATGTGAAACCACCAATATTTTTGCGGATGCGATGAAACTTGCAGTCGCAGACAGAGTTCGCGCCTTTTACTGGCCTTAATTTATTTTGGGGGAGGGGTTCCGAAAGGCACTGTGCCTAGGACGCATCCATTGCAACCTGGATAGGCTTGGTCAACATCACGCGCCTTCTGGAAGAGCGTGGAGAATGCGATTGAACCGCCGGTACCAAGTTTTTTGAACCAGGAATCCAATGCCCATGCACGCAATATAGAGTCCTGCTTTACTGGCGAGGCCGAACTGGAAATGGAGGGCTATCGTGGCGGGCAAAAGAAAAGTCAGGGCTCCAATGCCAATCGAAAGGCAATATTCGCGCAATAGAGGTGAGCGTTTAAAATAGAAGGTGAGGTATCCCAGATAGAGTATGCCAGCAAGCATATTTGCTAAGCCCAAGGCCAAGGCTGCTCCCAAGGCGTCCCATCGCGGTATCAAGAGCCGGTTCAATCCAACGTTTGAGATTAGAAAAACGACTTGCAAGGTTGGAACCATGGCGGTGCGGCCCAATCCAAGCGCCAGGATCGTGGAAAAATCACTTACCGTATTCAGATAGATGAGGCCGGCCGTGGCTACCAAAACCCAATATCCTGCTGCATACTGTGCCGAGACCAGGCCTAAAGATTCTGCTCCGAAGAAAATTGCAAATGCGAGGAAAATGCTCTGAACATTCATTACCAGCCAAATGGAATAACTGTAATAGTGTTTCAATTTCAAGGTGAGCCCCGTTTTGCCCCAGGACGAGAACGTGGAGAGCAAAATATTTTCAAAGGACTGCCGAATGGAAGTTAAAGATTTTCCAATCATGCAGACAACGGTATAAAGTTCCACACTATTTACGCCGGACAAACTCGCCAACATGAATATGTCTACGCGCACGGCCAAGGCGGAGAAAATATTTGCGCTGGCAAGAGGGAACGAGTAACGCATTAGTTTCAACGGTGGCACGGGTAAAAAAGAGACATCGCTCCAAGCCGGTCGGTGGGTTCGCAGGAATCCCCAGATGGCCACGAATGCTCCAATTCCATTTCCCGCCAGCAGGCAGAAGGGTAGGCCAATGCCGCCGGCAACCCAGTACCTACCTCCGATGGCAAGCCCAAAGGTGGTTAGCGGGACAGCAATACCGGAAACTAGAATACGGTATTTCAAATTTCGTTTGTTCACATTGGCCTGTATGCACAATTCCGAGATCAGCATCAGTGGCACCACCAGCAAGTAGGCAAGCAGGCCTTGTCCGGAAATGTGGAAGACCCCGGAGTTTTTACCGAGCACCCAATCGGAAAATGGAATCCAACCATGATAACTGCCAAAAGTAAGCAGGCCCAGGAGTCCGAAGGCGGTAAAGCACCAGCTTAGGCTGCGGAAAAGCGTTTTGAGGTAGACCTTTTCATCGACCTGGGAATAATACCAGATGACCCCTTTGTCCATGCCCATCAGACTGATACGAAATACCAGGTAGACGAAGGATTCGTAGAACTTGTAACGGCCCCAGGCGCCTCCTACGAACAGTCCCGCGCACACCAGTTCCAGCAATGGGGAAACTGGTTTGAACAAGTTTTCCAGGAACGTAAAACTCAAAGCCCGATTGATAAGCTTGTGATGGGACTCGTCCCCTTCGGATCCGGGCTGCTGCATTGCAGGGGAAATTACTAATAAAACCGGTTAATGTTATTGCGGTTTTGTGGAATCCATGAGGGTATGCACGATAAGAGGAACGCTGCCTCGAAAATGGTGTCCGCCAGGAAGGGCAATACTTCTGGCCAGAGTTGTGTCTAATCCGTCGCTCAGGCTTACGGCTTCTTCAACCCCGTAAAAGCACAATATCTTTTTTCCGCGCAGTTTTTCGAGATCAGGAAGAATGGGATAAGGAAAGTCTTGATTGATTCGAATCCATTCTAATAGATGAAATTCTAAATCATAGGTTTTAGCCGGTCCCATAAGTCCAATGAGCACTACTTGATCAATCAGTTCACGGGGCAGGTGAGAGGTTATTGCAGGGAGTACATCCGCGCCTAGAGAATAGCCCATTAACAAGATCTGGCTTTTGCCCCATTTCGCAAAGTATTTTCTGATTATTTTCGTCAAATCCCCCGCGGCTTCCGTTTGGGTTCGCCGTTTCCAGAAATAGCGGAGGCTGCTGATGCCAACAGTTGGAATGCCCAGTCGGGATAATTCCAAAGCAATATCCTGGTCAATGCCCGCCCACCCGCCATCACCGGAATAGAGAATGGCCATACGTGCATCACCTTGCCCCAGTGCGGGAATTTCAATCAAGGGTAGGCTATCCAATGTGGTTTGGTTGCCGAGCGAATCTATTTTATGATCCTGCTTAAGCGAGTCCCGGTCAGCCAATGCTGTGTGTATGCAAATCAGAAAAATGCCAGCGTGTAATTTAGAGAGTGGGAATCGCCGTCTCATTTAGAGACAATACCCTTTATACCTCCGGAAATCAAGGCAGCCAGATTGGTCAATATCCTGGGTAGCGCAAAACCGCCCGGTGCAGCCAGGTAACGGGGTTGCCACTCGGGATGAAATTTATCCTTGAAAAAGCGCAAACCCTTGAAATTGTAAAAGTGTTCCCCATTGCGGAAAATGAGGCCAGCCAACTTATACCACGTGGGATTGAGGCTGCGTTTGTCGAATCCGGCTAAGGGTGCCATGCCCAGATTAAAAAATCGGTAGCCGTCCGCGGACCCTTTAATCATCAAGCTGACTATGAGAAATTCCATGATCAAATCCGGTGCAGAGCTTCTATGACGCATCAGGTCGATGGACAGTTCCTCCTTTCCCGATCCTTCCCATACATTCGCGAAGGCAACTATTTCCTGGCCCCGACGAATCAAGGCTACTGGTGTGCGGGATAAATATTCTGCATCAAACCGGCCTAATGAAAAGCCTTTTTCGCGCGTATTCTTTAAAGCCAGCCATTCATCGGAAATGGCTTTAAGTATAGGTAACATAGCCGGTACTTGGTGGGGCGGAAGAATTTCCAGGCTGCAACCGTCCTTTACACCGTGATTATAGGCATAGCGCAAGCCTTTACGACTTTTACCCTCCAGCGTGAAATCCGTGAGTGGAACACTGGCATCTTCGCCCAGTTTGAGCAGGGAAAGGCCCAGGTCAAGATATAATGGAATATTTTCAGGGCCGATTTGATAAAATACCGGCCATGCTGCACTTCGGTCACAGGCTTCTTTAAATTCCCAAGCCAATTCAACCCAAGAATCCTTATCTCCGATCGGGTCACCCATGGCAATCCAAGAACGGCCTTCCACGCCATACATAATGAACGCCTTACGATTTGAGCTGAACAAGAGATGCTTGTCACGAAGTAATGCTAAAAATGCATACGTCTTGGTTTGATTTTTGATGATAGCGAGCGCTTCTTCGATTTCTTCTGCAGTTGGTAGTCTAGGTGGGTTTTTAGCCGGACTCAATACCATTCTGATGGAAATGAAAAGCACCAGTCCCAATGCTCCAACATAGGCGCGTAGGAATCGTGAGGCGTTGCCATGCAAGCTGAAATGCCACCATAAGTCTTGTGAATATTCAACGTGCTTGTAGGAGAAGATGCCAAGCCATAACGTACTACCCAAAATGGTCAAGATGGCCAGGATCCAAGACCAGGAAAATGTTTGAGAAGATAATGGCGTCTTGCGGTAGAAATAAGGTCGACATGCAAGCAGGGCCAGTAGCATGCCTCCAAGCACGCTGGCTTCCTCATAATCGCCCCCTTTAACAAGGGAGAGAATCACACCAACAAATAGCATAACTGAAGTCAACATCCAGGCCGCATCGAGGCGCTGTTGCAAGCCACGGGCCAGGAGCAAAAGGGCCACTCCCACCAAGCTGCCGAAAAAGTGGGAAAGCTCCACCATGGGAAGCGGGAATATTTCATGCAACCATCTCAGTCGCACCGGAACCCCAGGTGTGGCGCCGGAAAACAACAAGATGGCGCCAGCCAGAAAGACCGATAAGGAGAAAGCCCAAGGCGCTGCTGGCCCAGTCCAGCGGCCCACTATCTTCACACCTTTCTTAACATACTCGCCACGACGGTATACTTCTTGTCCCGCAAACATCAAGGAGGCCAGCCCAAGCGGTAGCAAGTAATACAGACCGCGGAATACCATGAGTGCGCCAAGTGCCTCCGTAGCAGGAATATATGGTTTGAGCATCAGCATCGAAGCCGTTTCAAATACCCCCAAACCTCCTGGAACTTGACTGACCATTCCTAGAACTTGCGCAAGAATAAAGATCCCCATCAAATGAGGCAAGCTCAGTGTGCCCGCAGGTAAAAGCACGAATAAAACTGCTGAAGCGGCCGTCCAATCCAGTGTTCCCAACAGAAGCTGCCCAAGGGCAAGTCGATAGGTTGGCAATTCGAGGCTCCACTCCCGCCAGAGAATCGGTTTTCTGACGAAAACACAAGCTGTTAAATAGGCTCCAGAAATGGTTAAGAAAAGCAGCCCAATAGGAAACGTCGTTTGGAAAGGAGCATGAAAGACTTCGGGTATGGGCAACGGGTCCAGTAGAAAAACTGTGCCTCCCAAGGAAAAAAGGCCCACCCAAAAGGTGAGTGCGCAGAATACGACTACTTTGCCAATGCTAAAAGCGTAAATACCAAAGGAAGAATAGATGCGGTAGCGCACCAGTCCACCGGTAATAGCGCTGAATCCAAGATTGTTGCTGAAAACATAACTGATGAAGGATGCGGGAGCCGAAACCTTAAACGGCAGAGGCTTTCCAGCATAGCGTAAACCCAATGCGTCGTACCCGGTCAAGATGAAATAGCTGAGAAAGGTGAGTCCTAATGCGAGAAGAATTTGGTGGGACGGGTACCCGCGAAGCTGTGCCGAAATCTGGTGATAATGAAAGGCTTTCAGTTCATGATGCAGGGACCACAACGCCACGGAAAAGAGAGAAAGACTGAGGAGTGTACCCACCCATTGGAAATGACGTTTCATCGTGCCATAGAGATCTATTTTTTTAGGTGCGATGGCAATGTTTGGCCAAAGAGAACATTAAGTTTGGGTCCGCATCCCTCAAAAACAGGTTAAAAGACCGCAAATTATCTATACTGATTCAAAATTTTTTAGGGCCGACAACGGGAAAATATTTAGTCTAATTGCATGATGGATATGGCGCAAACATCCGAATTCGGTTATCGGCGAAGAGTGGTGGAATCCTATATTCGTTTTTCAAAACGATATCGGTATGCCATTGTATTTTTATCTCTGGCCTTGACCCTTTTTAGTGGTATTTATTCGTCCCATTTGAAAATTGACGCGAACCTCGATGCGTTGCTTCCACGGAATACGGAAACCATTCTTGC
>JAYTHY010000020.1:0-2277 GCA_043732185.1 Fibrobacteria bacterium | reverse complement strand
GTGGGTTCGGATAGAATGACCGATACAGCCTTTCGCCAACGATGTATATCTAAAGCATATGACATGCTCTCTGATGAAAAACGACTGCGACAATCCTTATTCCAGCCCGATCCAGGCAAGGCCTTCGATGTGTTGAGACGCGAGTATCCGATCCGTCATGAATTCAGCCAATACACTGTTCACGACCTTCCGCCAGAAAAGCGGGAACTCTACTCCCAGTTGGCCAAGTTGGGCTTCAAAATCCTTTAATACTTCGAGTTCTGGCAAGTGAACGCCGGTAATTTTTGGAGTAGAGATTTCGGGCTGAATCCATTACTATGGGATAAGAATTCTTGGATTCATAGATCCGGCGAATGAGTGGGTGGAAGGGACGGCCATGAAGAATACAATCTCCGATCAAACGTCCATGCGTGTCCTTTTAAAGCGGCGTCCTGCGGCCATCGGCCTTTTGAATAAACGCAAGGTCCGTTTCTGGGATGCATTGGACAAGCCCGTGTGGGAGGTCCTTCGCCCCCAAGGACTGGAGGATTTTCTTGAGGAAGTTTTCAATACGCACCAAGCGGATCCGGACACCGAGTGGTCGGCCATGCCCTTGTATGTTCTAGTGGATTATTTGACCCAGGAACATCGCACCCTGTTAACGGAGGAGTTCACTGAGATGAACCACCTTTTTAATATCCATTGCTTGTCTGAGGCGCGTGAGACCGGTTCCCTGAAGGAACTACAGTCCACTTTTAATGCTTTTCAAATTGATTTTGAATCGCATATTGAAGCCGAGGAGACCACTCTATTTCCCAAGATTCTGAGGTATGAAGCGTGCCAAGTGGATCGAAACGTGCACCCTGAATTTCATCGTGGTTCCCTGCAAATGTATCCCTCTACCCATCAGGCTAAAGTGGATCGCCAATTCTTCAAGGATGCGGATAGCCTAGCACTGCGGTTAAAATCTTTGGCTTCCCAATTTCAGGAATCGGCCGTAGTCGGACAATTGACCGAATTAATGGAATCTTTGAGGATTAAGCTCGCCGAGCATGCGAACCTGACTGGAAATTCCCTGCTTCCCATTGCTTGTGAGTTGGAGCGCAGCCTCTACAATAGGACCATAGACGGGGATCCGGCCCTGGCCGTGTCCAGCCGCGGCCCCATGGATTCCGGCATTATGCGTCTCAACCTCGGCTAGCCTAAAGCCCAATCCTGGCTTGAGGAATCGCTCCTCAGCGATTACATTGGATCACCTAAATTTCACGATTATTGCGGGTTTCAAGAAACAGGAGCACTTATGGCGAAAGCGCCGAAATACGTTTATTACTTCGGAAAAGGCAAATCGGAGGGCGATGCCTCCATGAAAAATCTTTTGGGCGGCAAAGGAGCCAACCTCGCGGATATGGCCTATATCGGCCTGCCGGTGCCTCCTGGATTTACGCTGACCACGGAAGTCTGCACCGACTTTTACAAGAATAAGCAGAAATATCCTGCCGGCCTTAAAGAGCAAGTCCAAGCCCACTTGGCACAAGTCGAAAAGGACATGGGCAAGAAGTTCAACGATCCAAAAAATCCGCTTTTGGTATCCGTACGTTCCGGCGCCCGGGTTTCCATGCCCGGTATGATGGACACGGTACTCAATCTTGGCCTCAATGACAAAACTGTTCAAGGCCTAATCGCCGTTTCCGGTGATGCCAGGTTCGCATACGACTCCTACCGCCGTTTTGTGCAGATGTATTCCGATGTCGTTCTAGGCGTGCATACGGATTACTTCGAAGCGGCGCTGCATGATGCCAAGCATGCCGCCAATGTTAAAGAAGACACGGACCTTACCGCAGACCAATTGAAAACCTTGGTGTCCACCTATAAGGGAATCGTTCTCAAAACCTTGGGCAAACCCTTCCCAGAAGATGCACAGCAACAACTCTGGGGTGCCATCGGAGCCGTGTTCCAGTCTTGGATGAGCGAGCGTGCCATCGTGTATCGACGCCTGACCAAAGTATCCGATGAATGGGGAACAGCCGTAAATGTTCAGGCCATGGTTTTCGGAAATGCCGGTAATGATTGCGCCACTGGAGTGGCCTTTACCCGCAATCCTTCCACAGGCGAACGCAAGTACTACGGCGAATACCTCATCAACGCTCAGGGCGAAGATGTGGTGGCCGGTATCCGTACTCCACAACCCGTTACCAAGATCGCAAAGAAGTCCAAGGACGAAGTGGCACTGGAAGAAGTGATGCCCAAAGCCTACAAGGAATTGGCCCAGACCTTTGAAATTCTTGAAAAGCATTATCG
>JAYTHY010000019.1:0-41324 GCA_043732185.1 Fibrobacteria bacterium | reverse complement strand
ATCCTCGCTTTACTGAAAATTACAATCCACAACGCGGCATGCCATACAATACGGATCGAACCGGAAAATCCGGAATCCCGCGCAAAGCCAGTTCACTGGATTTTTTCCGCACGGTTGTCGGCTTTGAGGAAAAGGCCATCCGATTGGAATTCGGTTCAGATTGGAATCAATGGGGTCCGGGTATTTGGCAGCATGCCGCTATTTCTCAAACACCCTGGTTCTGGGTACAAGACTCTCTACCCGCCAGCGATTCTGTTGGGTTTACGGGAGCCTCGGCACAAAGGGGGTATCGTCTAGGGTACCGGAGACCGGGTGAAGCAGCGCCTATGACCCAGCTACGAATGGCGGTACGGATGGGGCAAATTACCTATACCAAAATCATTGCAGAAAGAACTGGCCTATGGGTGGATTCTTTAGCCCATATTGTCGCGCATCGGTTGGAATACCGGCCCTGGGCTTTCCTTGGATTAGGTGTGGAAGAACTGGTGGTTACGGCGGGTCGGGCACTCGATTGGACCTATGCTATTCCTTTTGTTCCACTAAAATATGCGGAGCATCAACTTGGCGATCGGGACAACATCGCCATAGGCATGGACATGGAAGCGCTGATGGGCAGACACTACCGGGTATTTGGAGAACTCTTACTGGACGATTTCAGCGGTTACGATATGGAATTCTGGGGTAATAAATTTGCTTTTTCTTTAGGAGGTGAAGCAGTCGGCTTTCCATTTCACAATTCTCTACTGCAACTGGAATATGCCCGTGTAGAACCCTGGGTTTTTTCACATCTGCGGCAGGACAATCAGTTTCAACATTTTGGCAGCCTAATCGGTAGTGCTCTGCCGCCCAATTCCCATGCCTTGCATGCGGCATGGGAAGAGCAAACGATTTCGAATTTGGATCTCCGACTGGAATACGCTTTTATGCAGAGGGATGTCACATCTAGAGGCAGTTCCATATTCGATTACCACTTTTCCGCCACAGAAGGAACCCGTAAAACTTTTTTGGGCGGCACAGTGGAATCCCGCCATGAAATGATCGCCAGTGCCGCGTATCGATGGCGACGCTTTGCAAAAATTAGGTTGCTCCTTGGTTATGGAGCCGTTGACAATTGGAAAAGTCGACCGGGCCTTAGCCTTCAATCGCCGATAGCGGGAATAGAAACAAGTCTACATTATTAGTCGAACAAACTGGTTAGTTAGCCCTTTCCAGACACTTCACTTCGTCCAAGCCCACCACGTATCCCACAACAGTTTTAGAGCCAAGGCAATGCCAGACAGCATTAGGAAGCGCTTGACCCAAGCCTCCCCTTGCTTGATTTGCCAATGACTGCCGAGCCAACCGCCCACCGCATTTCCCAGACCGAGTGCCAATGCCATTGGCCAAGCAATCTTACCTGCCGCAGCAAAGGTCAAGAGAGAAACAGAAATGAATAGAATGGTATTGGAAACCTTTAAGGCATTGATATGAAAAATATCCAGATTGCTAAGCCTTCCAAATACATAAATCATGATGAGTCCCGAACCGGCTTGAATAAATCCGCCGTAAAAACCGATACCCGTATACGCCAGGAGTGCTACCCATCCATGATTTAAAATCGGTACTTCAGTGGAAGGTGCCGATACTTGGTGTCGCTTTATCGTCATAAAAACGACAAAGAGCACGACAACGGCTAAAATGGGATTGAAAAATTTATCAGGAAGGCGCACCGCCAGGAGGGAACCGACTAGCGCCCCAATGGCCGCCGGCCAACCTACTTGCCAGGTCAGTTTAGGCAGAATTTTTCCATGCGAGCGGAATCCGATGAGGGAGCCCAATGAGCCACACAGTACACCAATTCGATTGGTTCCATTGGCCACGGCTGCGGGCAAGCCAAGAAGAATTAGAATTGGAAGACTGAGAACCGACCCGCCTCCTGATATTGAATTAATGAAGGAGACAACAATTCCAGTTGCGAATAAAGCCGCATACCCAGTAGTGGATTGCAAATGGGAAAGCAGCACACTTACCTCGAATTCGAAGTGTCGTCAACGAGCACAGTAGATAAATACAAAGGGGGATTCCGTTTTCCGGAAGAATAGAGAATGCCCAAGGTGTGTTTCAATTCATCCAATGCCGTTAAGGTGCGAAGCTTCCCTTGATTATCGGGATCCAGACGGAGCAGCAAGTTGTGAAGCGCAGTCAGATCCACTTCGGCCAATTTTTTTCGCGGCGCATACACGGGTCCAGACTGGATTCGTCGCTTAGCCAACAATCCTAAATCGACCAAAGGCGCTGCGAGCGCCTCAATGGTATTTGCGTCATCCCAAAGCGCATTGGTTAATTTTTCCAAGGGAACAAACAATTTTCCGCCCATGGCCTTGGAACCGGAAAGGGTATGAATGGCCTGAAGCACTTCAAAAACTTCCCGCTCCATGCGATGAAACGGTGCGGCTTCCGAAGAGCCTGGGTCCGAGGTTTTTTCCCGGGAATGGTAGAGTCGTTGATAAATAAAGCTGACCGCCGACCCATAAAGGACGATTAGCCACAGCAGATATACCATAAGCAGCAGTGCAGGTACAATCGCCAAAGAGCCATAAATGAAATTGCTTTTGGAAAAGAATAATTGCGGGAAATGCGCCAAGACTCGACTAAGCAGGTAAAGTCCAGTGGTAGATAGGCTAGCAGCCAAAATGGCGGGAGCCCATCGTACCTTGGTGTTGGGAATGATATAGAAAACCATCAGTAAGGCAACCCAGACAAAACCGATGACTCCGATTGTGCCGATGATGGTGATGGTTTCATGTAAAAACCCAGGTGAGGCCACACCGGAAAATTTGCTTTCCAAAAAGTTGCGGTATTTTTGCAGGAGACTGCCAGCAGCGACCACTAACAGGATCAACAAAATAAGAAAAGGTGTAAACGCTTGGATGCGCCGCCACCACTTTCGATCTTTATGAATATCCCAGATCTGCGACAAAGCCATTTCAATATTGCTCATGGACAGAAAAAAAGTGAATAGAAGGCCTAGACTCCCCACTACCCCCAGCCCCTGAAAATTCACCTTTTGAGCGACGCGAATCACGGAAAGAATTGGCTCCAAATCAATATCGAGATGCATGGTTTCTGCCAAGGAATGCACCAGTTGTGGTAAAAGATCCAGGTAGCCAAAGTGGCCGGCGACGGCGGACAAAATTACCGCAAAGGGCACAAAAGTAAGCATGGAGGTGTACGTCAAGGCCCCAGCCCGAACAGGAATTTGGTTGACCGGAACACTCATACCGGCCAGGACAAGTACGCGCACAAGGCGCGCCGCGAATTTCCGAGTCCAACGGATATCCTGGTCCATGCCGATTCGGTGCAAAGAGGCTAGAATTCGCAGACCCAGGGCAATGGCCCTTTTTAGAACCAAGCGCAATCGGCCCTGTAGCGACTCCATAGGATAGTTATTGTTATGTTTTAGGCGCAAACAATATCCAATCCTTCAGGCCTGGTTTTAGGTGAATTTTTTCCGGATTCTCTCTTTGAAAATAATCAAAATCCCGCTTACCGTGCGGTTTAATCCCCTGGTAATGTTGCTTGTCTTTGCAGCTATCCTTTTGAGCCATGGGGAATCGTCGGAGCCTGAAATCGAAGGGATGGACTCGACTTTGGACTCGGAGTCTTCCCTCCGCCTCTATCCAGATCTGACTGACAAGCAAAACGAGTTGGCGCATCAAGCCTTGCACGAAGCCTATTCCGGAAATCCTCAAAAGGCCCATAAAACACTCACAACCTTGCAGCATATGGAATTTTCCAAACACTTGCCGCCTCTCAGTTATCTACTGTCCATAGCCATCGATGTGATGCTGTTCCAGAACGGTGATTTTGAAGATGAGGACGCGGAAAAGAACCTGCGCCAAGCCATAGAAGAAGATGCGGAACAAGGCCTAAGTCTTTGCCGATCCTTTTTGGATAAAGAGAGCACGCAGTCAACTTACCTACTTATCGAAGGTGGAATCCAAGGCTTTTTGGCCACCTTGAAAATCCACTCTAATCCAAGCCAGGCCTTAAGTGATGGTTTCCAAGCCTTAAAACTTCTCGAGCGAGCACGAAAAAAAGATTCCCGCATTCGCGACAGCTATTTGGGCACAGGTATTTTTAATTGTACCGCCGCCAATGCTCCGCTGGTTGTGCGCGCCACATTGAAAATATTCGGTCGAAGCGTTTCCATGAAGCCGGGGTTAACGGCTTTACGCATGAGTGCCTACAATGGCCAATATACCACCATTGCCAGCCAACTTTTCCTCATCCAATTTCTTTCACCCTATGGCGACGAATTGGTTCGTGAAAAGCGCCAAATCTTTCATAGCCTGGAAACCACTTTCCCAAAAAATGCCTATTACACCTTTCTCAAAACCGATGAGGAATTGTCGTTTTATCCAGATAGTTTTTACACCAAATCCAATGGAAAAAGACTGGCCAACCGTATCATGGCTTTTCGGACGGCTGACTTTTCCAGTAGGCGCTATAGCCACTTGGTCCGTTATCAATACTCCTTGATCAATCCCAAAGCAGAAAAGCGCTTGGCCCCAGATTCCAGTTTTGATTTAAGGGATTACGCCTACTATCCGGTTTTGATCGAGGGTCTACGTTTTAAGCATCAAACCGAAGATACGTTGGGCGAAGGAGAGTTGCCCCCCACCTCTGCGATTAAAACCCTCAAGGCGTATTCAGATTCATGTAAAACCATAATTAACGAGTCCCCCATGAATCCCACGCGCAGGCGCTATTACCAATGGCATGTAGCCGATGCCCTGCGTTGGAAAGTCAAGGGTGTAATCCACCCGACGGTGGAAAGTCGTGCGACTACCGCGCGCTAAACGCTAAAGTCAAAAAGTCATAACTCTGGCGCCAGTCCACACCTGGACCGGAAAAAAGATCCAATAGTGTTGCCTCGATTGCAGCCTGTTCGCCACGCGAAAGTTCTGCGGACACAATGGACAAAAGGGAATCCTTGGATTTCGCTTCGGCGGGTGAGAACCATGTTCGTATTTGTGCGGGACTAAAATGTTTTAGAACGGTAAAGTCACCGAGAACCAAGCTGGGGCGGAAATCAGTGTGCTCCATCAATTGCTTTTGCAATTTTTCCAGTTGCGATTTCGGCTTGCTGCTTTGCCAGGCAATTTCCAAATCATTCACTTTAGCAAGCAAGGCTGGGTCGATGCTTTTTTTCGAAAGCAATGCGGTGAACCGTTGGGAACGGGAAGCATTCGCTTCCGCCAACACTAGGGTTGCACCCGGGGCCGCAAAATCACGTAGTCCCACTATCCATGCCTGCGCGTCTTGGGTTTTGCGCATGAGATCCATGCCCACAAAAGCATCGAATCGCGGTTGTTCGCTTTCCTTCCGCAGTGTAGCAGGCAAGTCTTCCAAAGACGCGGCCAGTAAACTGGGGCGCGACAGGGATTCAACATGACTGGCCCATTCCTCCATCCGCTGGAGGTTTTCCATATCGTCACAGCGCGACCATACGCCACCCGAAGGACAGAGCCGACAGGCTTCCCAAGTCAAAAATCCGGTTCCTCCGCCTAAGTCGAGCACCAGACTATCCTGGCGCAGTCCGGCTTGCTGAAAAATGCCATCGCGCACTTGCTTCAATACTTCGCTGCTTTGATTGGCAGCTCTGTCCAGCCATGTGGAAGAGGTATTGCGTTTATTTTTTCCGACTCGAGATTTGGAAACGTCCGTCCATTCCAAAGTAGTTTGAACCTGATCCATCGCCGCCATTTGCGCCTCGCGATTGCGAGAGACCCGGTCCCGAATCGTGGATTCATAGCCTGAATCCTTGGGCTGGTAGAAAATCTTACCTTGCAAGGCTCCGGGCAAGTACTGCTGCGCGACCCAATGGTCCCGGTAGGCGTGTGGATACAGATATCCCTTACCATGCCCAAATCCATCCCCATCACGACTCTTGTCCTTAAGAGGATCGGGTACCTGATCCTGTTGCTCACTCCGCACGGATTCCAGCGCCTCAAAATAGGCCAATGCGGTATTGCTTTTGGGAGCCGTGGCCAGGTAGAGACATGCCTGGGTCAAATGGAACTGACCTTCGGGAAGTCCGACATAATCAAAAGCCTGCGCCGCGGCCGCAACCACTCCCAATGCATGGGGGTCGGCCATACCCACGTCTTCTGATGCAAGTATAAGCATGCGCCGGAAAATAAAACGGGGATCCTCGCCTGCATAAACCATTTTGGAAAGCCAGTATAAGGAGGCATCCGGATCAGAACCCCGCATGGATTTAATGAAGGCGGAGATGGTATCGTAATGGGCATCGCCGTCCTTGTCATAAAGCACAGCCCGGCGCTGTATGCTCTCTTCAGCCACTTCCAGACTTATTCGGGCGATTCCGTCCGCACCAGCAGGAGTGGTCTCCACCGCCAGTTCCAACGCATTGAGCGCGCTGCGCGCATCTCCTGAAGCCACCCGTACGATATGCTCCAAGGCTTGCGGTTCCATCTCCACCGCTTGCCGCCCGTAGCCGCGATCCTTATCCGCCAAAGCCGCTAGTATTACCGCGCGAATATTATCGGCCCCCAGAGCATGCATTTGAAATATGCGTGAGCGCGAGACCAGGGCCTTGTTCACTTCAAAGTAGGGGTTCTCGGTGGTGGCTCCGATTAAAGTCAAGGTCCCGTTCTCGACATGCGGCAGTAACGCATCTTGCTGCGCTTTGTTGAAGCGATGAACTTCATCGACAAACAAGATGGTTTTCTGCTGGCTTTCCTGGCGGGCTTCGCGTGCAGTCTCAATGGCTTCGCGAATATCCTTAACGCCTGCTAGGACGGCATTGATTGCCAAGAAGCGGGCCCGGGTGGTATTGGCAATGATTTGGGCCAAGGTGGTCTTGCCTGTGCCGGGTGGGCCGTACAATAGAATGGAACTGAGTTGGTCCGCTTGGATAGCGCGCCGAAGCAATCGCCCCGCTCCGAGTATATGTTCCTGACCGATGAATTCATCCAGGGTCCGGGGTCGCATGCGGGCGGCGAGTGGGGAATCTTTTGCAACCGCTGGGTTTTGGACGGAATCCGGTTTTTGCATGCCGGAAAACTAGCTAAGCAAGGCGCCCATTTCCACAGGCACCAATGGCCAGCGGGGTTTGTTTAGTTCCCAACCGAACATTGCAAAAGAGGGAAGGTATTGCCGATAATTCAATTTAGACTTGAATAATGCCTTGATGTCGACTTACGGTACGAAAATCGACGAGATTAATATTTGGAGACATTTTAAGGTTTAGGTTTTAAATAATAAACGCCAGATTTTGCCTCGCCCATTTTCTGGCCCTTGCCATTAAAGGCTTTCCCTCCCTTTGGATTAATTATTATGGGGTGACTACCGCGGTTAACTACGGGTTGCATAGGAAATCCAATTTTATTGATATAGCACTTTTTGCTCAAAGCCAAAATATCCCCTTTCGTAAGCCAGGGATATTGCCCAAGGAAATAGTGGTTTGAAGAGTCAACTGTAACAGGCACACTATCTTCTATGAAGGTGGGATGCAGCTCTTTTAAATTGAAACTTGCATTCAAGTCCGCGGCCAATGTGTCGTATATTTTATTTCTTTCGGATGTGCTAATTTTATCGTTTACTAAATAAGCGCCTATTCTAGCGAAAATCCAACTAAATGTACACTCCGAATCAGGGTGGCAATTTATATAAATCGGATTTTTAAGAAAAATCGGGTTGCAAGTCAACGGGGGATTACATCCACCCCACAGTCCAAGAAAGTGCGCGGTATCTTGGGCAGTATCCATCCAATATTTTATGTCTGAATAAACAGTGCTGTCAGCATCTTTTAAAACTTGAGTGCCTAGACAGTCAACTACTCGTAAGTGCTGTTGGGAGATTGCCAAGTTTGTCGCGAGCAGAAGTGTCAGGCTGACCCTAATGCCATTTCCATTTTTCATTATTTTCCTATTGAACTTCTTAATGCAACGTCTACTACCCAACGGACTTGATAATTTCGGTTAGGCTGCAATAAGAAATAAGAATCACACTAAATGATATCGAGACAAATTTCATGGCTTAGGTCTTAAATAATAAACGCCCGATTTTGCATCGCCCATTTTCTGGCCCTTACCATTGAAGGCTTTCCCTCCCTTTGGATAAATGGGGATGGAGTGACTACCGCGGTTAACTACGGGTTGGTAGGGAAATTCAATTTTATTGATATAGCACTTTTTGCTCAAAGCTAAAATATCCCCTTTCGTAAGCCAGGGAAATGGCCAAATGGCATAATGCGTAGAGGAATCAACCGTAACTGGTACGCTATCTTCAATGAATGAAGGAAATAGCACTTTTAATTTGAAACTTGCATTCAAGTCCGCGGCCCAAGTATCGTATATTTTATGTCTTTCAAGCGTACTAATTCTGTCGTTCACTAAATCAGCATCGATAGCAGCTTCAATCCAATAAATTTTGCATCCAGGATTTGGATTGCAATTTGAAAAAATTGGATTGCATGTAGGGGGGTCACAGCCTTCCACAAATCCTAGGAAGTGAGCAGTATCCTGGACGGTGTCTATCCAAGGCCGCATGCCGGAGTATACAGTGCTGTCAGCATCTTTTGAAACTTGTGTACCCAAGCAGTCCAAGACTCTCGAGTACCTTTGCGCAGATACAGATGTGATTACAAGAACTAATACGACGATCGCACTATTTCCTATCCTATTTTCCATAATATTTTCCCCCCTGAATTTAATTCGCATGGTCTTTTACCCAGGTCCAGGCAATGCAATAGTAAAAAACTGCACCGGTAGGAACCCGGTTTAAAAGCTTTCTCACACTAGCGGTATAGTTTCCCGACGCAGTCAATTGTGAGTAAGGGATATCAACAATTTCAATGCTATTGTCCCAGCTCGCGGAAACATGGGTGCCAATGGATGGAGTTCCTGTGCCGCTTGCAACAGTCAAGTCTAGATCGCTCAGTCGATTGTCATCCATCCTCACACCAGCCGAGCTGTAGGTCGTGAGCGGATTGCTGTCCCAAACCAGTACTACTCTTAGGTGGTATCCCAATTTTTTGGTACTTGATAACTTGATATTATAAACGTCCGTTCCATTAAAAGAAGCTGCGTCCCCATATACCGTTCTATATGAAAGCCCAATGGGAACCCCGACATCTCCCGGAAAAACGGTTTGGAAATTAAGCGCAAAATTGACAGCTTCTGAACCTTAGACCACACCGGCTCCATCCCAGCCATCTACCCGAGAGTCCCAATCCGCCCCAGAAACATTTTGCGCCGTAACCAAGAGGGCTGCTCTTACCTTTTCAGGCCAATTCTTCATTACATAATCTTGGGCGTATGCATTTTTTACACTAAGCACACACGCTGCAATACCACTTAAAGTGGGCGCGCTATAACTGGTTCCCATTGTTATTGGCTGTGGAACGCAAGGATCACTCATAGATTGTCCATCCGGCATAGTACCCGGCGCAACAATACTCGGCATTTCGCGGTCACCGGGGTTGTAGGAATAGGGGTATCCACCGGGAATAATATCAGGCCCAGCGTAGATGGCACGCGGATTTCTGGACATGGTCCCCTCCCCGGTTCCTTTGCAAACATCTACATTGCCATTGCCAGGTGAAAACTCATAATGGTTGAGGTTCGTATGCCTTACATTTCCTACACTGAGTCCGTTGTAATTCTGCCAATTGACTTCAAATATGTGCCCTTGGTTGCCTGCAGGGGAACAAAACAGTGTAAAGGGGTACTCCAACGCTTGTTGGTCAATTTCCATGAATTCTTTGGTGCTAGGCGGTAACGCTAGCCATTGTGAAGTGGGGGGACATCCTGGAGCGGGGGCATTTCGAGCATAGCTTAGGCTGATAGTTTGAATTTGTAAGGTCTTAATATAATCCACTCTATAGTATGGAACTCCATCTCCATCAGAAAGGTGAAATAAATTTGCACTTGGAGCGGCATATCTCAAGCATTGAAAAGTTTGTTGAGAATGTTCCCAGTTATTCCATGTAGATAGAGTAGCACCTTGTTTCCAAACTCCATTTACCCACCCGCCATTATTATCAATCAGAGTGTGAGTGTTCAAAAGATTTGCCGTATTCAAATTGGCACAGGTAACCAAATCCCCTCCAGACAAAAACTCACCCATTTGCGGTCCATTCGACCACTGTAAATGCCAGGCCAGCCCAATCTCAAAGGTCGCGGCATTGACTCCTTGACCCCTCCAGGCAAGAGGTATGCCATTGGCGGGATTGTAAGCTGATGCTGCAAGGGATGAAAAGGGTTGCGTAAGGGGAGCAAAGTCGGTTTTTGATTCAATCGTCACAACATCTGGATCATACCTAAGCAGTGCCAAATTGCGCTTTGAGATTTTCAGAAAATGTCTGTCCCTGCTTCGTCCTAAAGTTTGTGATTGTGAATTTAAAAGCGGCTCAATTCCATGACGCCGCAAAATGGTTTCCATGGAAAAATACGGCAATTGTATCGAGTTCATGCGGGCATGTTCTTTAAGTTCCGACACAGTATGAAGAGTTTTATCCATCATGGGTATGGATGGAACATTTGGGTGAATCCAGACCTCCACAGAATCTGAATCTGCCATTGCATTAAACCTGTCCAACAAGTCTGGAGAAAGCGCCCCATTTTTCTTTCTTGCAGCAGTTTTTTCTTCATCTTCCAAGCGCACCAGATCTTGAGCACTTTGAACTTGAGCAGAGTTGGATACAATTTGAATGGATTTGGTTACCGGGTTCCACACTTTTTGGACCTCTACGACCTCATTTCCATGAGTCAGTGGGTACCGGCTTCGACTGGTTGAAATTATTTCCGGTACGGAACTATTAGTCGTGGCGGCCTGAAGATTTAGAGCACTAGCAAGGAGAAGTACCCCCCCCCACACATTTTTATCATTCGCATATTCATAACCTACCTCATTTTTTTCAGGATTACCACAAATAATCTGCTTTCATGGAAAAAGTTGGCTTGAGCAGATTTCACAATTGGGAATCTACTTTCAAATCCTGCCCTATACAAGGACCATTTTGCGTGGTTACTCGCAGTCATTTTGGCTTATAATTGATGAATAAATAGGATTGCCATTTTGCCAAAACAAAAAAAGACATTTTTTTTATAATCCCCGAAAACTAGCTAAGCAAGGCGCCCATTTCCACAGGCACCAATGGCCAACGGGGTTTGTTTAGTTCCCAACCGAATATGGCCCGGCACGCAGGCCCGCAGACGCGGCCCTGGCAGGGACCCATGCCGCAACGCGTGTACAGCTTAGCAGTGCGTTGATTCGGCAAAGACTTTAGACTGCCGAAAGTGACATCTTCACAGCGGCAAACTACGGTATCCGATTCCGCTAATCCGAGAACTTCCGGACGCAACCGGAAGCAATTTTCCAAGTCTCGTTGGAATCCATTCCAGCGCCCGCGTGCGTGAATTTTACTTGGCAAGTTGGCAGATTTTAAAATGGACAGGGAGGCGATCTCCCCTTCCAGAAGTGCCACGCTCTCGCCGCCAATACCCGTGCTCTCGCCAACCGAATAGATATTTGACTGGCTGGTTCGCTGCTCGGCATCCACTTTGACTCGGCCAGCTTCCAAAATACATCCCAACGATTCAGCCAGTTCGGTATTGGGGATGAGCCCAAAACCGCAGGCCAGCACATCGCATTCCCATTCCCATTCGCGATGCCCGTTGGTGGCCATAACCGATTGCAAATGTTCTCCTCCGCGCGCGCGACTTATCCACGTTCCGGATTTCATCATGGTTGGAAAACATTTCCAGCCATACCGCATGCCATCCCCTAATTTTTCCGGATGCTGGAGTAAGCTTGCTCCAAAACGGATTAGAGAACCGGTATTGGCCTGTTCAACTATGCCGACAACGATCGCTCCCTTGTCCTTAAAAGCCGAAGCCACCGCCAATAAAAGTGGTCCTGAACCGGCCACAACAAGACGCAGCCCTTTCACCGGCCAACCGGCTTTCAGAAAGGCCTGTGCACCTCCGCAGCCCATCACATTGGGAAGTGTCCAACCCGGAAACGGTAAAAAAAGCTCGCGTGCTCCGGTAGCCAAAATGAGCGAGTCATAGGAAAATTTCCGCGTTCCATCCCCGGCAGTCAGTGCCGTCACAACTCCCGGTTCTGCGCCGACAACAGTCATCCCAAAATGGGATTCAATTTTCTGTGCTTGTAATCGACGGAACCATTGCTGTGCCGCTTTAGGTATAGCAGACTTGATTCCTTGTCTCCAAATTTGTCCACCCGGTTGCGGATTTTCATCCAGCAGGCAAACGTCTGCGCCATTTTCCGCCGCCGTAACAGCCGCAGCCAAACCGGCAGGCCCCGCCCCTACCACCACGATTCTCATGTTGTCGTCACTTCCATTCCTTCTCGGCATAAAGTCATACAAGAGCGAATATAGGGCGACCCATCTACGGTAACACAACATTCGTAACAAATTCCCATGCCGCATACCGGCCCGCGGGCTTGTCCGGTGATGGAGGAACGAAAAACTTTCGCACCACTTTTGTAAATAGCTACAGCCACGGAAGTCTTTTCCGGAACTGTGATAGCGAGTCCATTGATCTTTAGGCTTATATCAGGCATGGACTTCCTGTGCAAACGTCCGTCCTGCCCGGTAGGGTTTGGGATCAAAGGGAGGTGTCAAGCCAAGAATTTCTGCGGCCAATAACCGGGCCGTACCCATGCTGGTGGTGATTCCCAGACCTTCATGGCCGGCGGCAATGTAAAGACCTTCCCGATCGGGCCACGCACCCACCAGAGGCAATTTGTCGCGAGTGGCAGGCCGGAAACCCACCCATGTGCGCAGCACTTGTAATGCGGCCATGCTCGGCATGTATTCGCATGCGCGCGCAATCATCTTTGACAAAACTTTTGGATTGATGGAATTATCCCATCCGGCGAATTCCCGTGAGGAGCCCAACAGCATTTGTCCATTGGGTCGCGGTTGTAAATTAAAGGCCACGGATTCTTGGGACATTTGATGGGCTGATTTCAAGTATCCGAGCTCTACGATTTGGTGGCGGCAAAAACCGGGATATCGGGAAGTGATGCACAGATGCCCCTTGCGTGGTTCAATCGGAAGCTCCGACAACAGATTCACCGATTCCGCCCCACAAGCCAGCACCACGGCTCGCGCTTTGAAAATGTTTCCGTCGCTGTCGCGGGCACCACCTGATTCCAGAGCAATCACCTTACAGTTGGGACGCACATCCACTTGCCGCAACATCCAATTCGTACAATTGGTGGCGTATACCACCCGATCGCCGGGCACTCGCAAGCCTCCAGTAAGTCCCGGCCTGAGATTGGGTTCCATTCGGCCCAAGGCCCTGGCATCGAGAACTTCCGTTTCCACACCGTGCTCGCCGTAATATTTGGCCTTGCGTAACACTGCATCCATTTCTTCATCGTCCGCGGCTACCCACAATGTTCCGGCCAGTTCATCTTCACAATCCGGCGGAAGTGAAGGCGCCAGTTTTTCCCATTCACTGCGGGAATAGGCAGTCAGCTGCATTTGCGCTTCGCTATCATCCATGGTTACGATATGGCCCATGCAAGCCCCGGTTGCGCCGGTCCCGGGATGCTTCGCTTCCAGCACGATGACCTTTTGGCCCGCTTGCTGTAAGGTCCACGCACACGCAGCCCCTACGATTCCCCCACCGATGATGAGGATATCGCTTTCATACCGCATTCGGTATGCCCTTTCGGAAAGGATCAGAAGGCGAAAAGTAAAGGGTAGACGTAGCCACCACATGCGCAGTGGATCGAATCACGGGAATCAGGTCTTGGCCTCTTTTCAAGAGATGTCCTTCAAAAATGGAACCGGTGATGCTTTCCTGAATCCATTTTTCGCCTAAAGCCAATTTTCCCTTTTTATGTAACGATGCCATTTTAGCGCTGGTACCGGTGCCGCAAGGGGAACGGTCATAGGCATTGCCAGGACAGAGCACAAAGTTTTTGCTTTGGGCTTGGGCATGCTGGGCTTGGCCGTAGATTTCAATGTGATCGATTTTTTCACCCAATGGTCCAGTGATTCCAGCCGATTCCAACGCTTGGCGAATTTTTTTACTGTATGACATAAGTGCATCCAGGTTTTCCATGCGAGGTTCTATGGGAGTGGCTTCCACCATGAAAAACCAGTTGCCGGAATAGGCGATATCCCCCACCGCCTGACCCACTTGGGGCACATCCACCGTCACTTTTTCCCGGTACAGATAGCTGGCAATATTTTCAATCGAAACAAAGCCTTCGGCATCCAGGGTCGCGGCCACGGTACCGACGGGCGTGTCCACCCGCAAAGAGCCTTCAGAAATCTTCCCCATAAATTTGAGAGTGGCTACGGTTCCGATCAAACCATGTCCGCACATCCCCAGGTACCCGACATCGTTGAAGAAAATCACACCGGCCACTGAGCCGGGGTGAACGGCCGGAGTGAGCATGGCCCCGACGATGGCATCATGTCCACGGGGTTCGCAAATACTGGCCCGACGCAAGGCGTCCTGGTTTTCACGCATGTAGGTGCGTCGGCTTTCCATATCCGGTCCAATAGGTTGGGGCCATCCTGAGACCACCATCCGCGTGGGTTCGGCACCAGTATGCGAATCGATCACTTCGAGTTTCTCAGGAAAAAATCCATCCACCTTGCTTGCCGACATGCTACCCCCTGGATTCCTAGGAAAACTAGCACAATTTACTGCGCATGGACTTCAAAACTTACCGACTAGAGCGGACAGTCTTCCTGAAGTTGAGTAGATTTTCTTTCCCAAACATCCCGGTTATCCGGCAGAAGGAGAATTGTATGTCATCTACTCAATGGCGGGGCGTTTACCCAGCAGCCTTAACCCACTTCAATGATGACCTTTCCATCAACATGGGTAAAACTTTGGAACACATCGACATTATGCTTGATGCCGGCGTGCACGGCATGATTTTGCTGGGCACATGCGGTGAAAACAATTCCCTTGAAGCCTCGGAAAAGCAGGCTATCCTGACTGGGGCAGTCAAGCATATCAAAGGACGCGTCCCAGTGTTGACGGGCGTTTCGGAAATGACCACGGTCCGTGGCGTACAGTTTGTCAAAGATGCACAAGCTGCTGGTGTTGACGGCCTTATGGTGCTGCCCTCTATGGCTTACAAGGCGGATACGCGTGAAATCAT
Source organism: Fibrobacteria bacterium (assembly GCA_043732185.1). Lineage (GTDB taxonomy): Bacteria > Fibrobacterota > Fibrobacteria > UBA11236 > UBA11236 > Chersky-265. The sequence continues at coordinate 26,153 of JAYTHY010000019.1, read as the reverse complement.
CCACCACTTTCAAACCATCGCCCGGTCCACTTCACTCCCAATCATGGCCTATAACAATCCCCCCAGTTATAATGTCGACGTTACCGTAGACTGCCTCAAAGTTTTGGCCAGTGAGCCGAACATCGTGTGCGTCAAAGAAGCGTCCGACAATCCCCGCCGCATCACGGATATTTTCAATGCCCTGGGAAATCGCATGCAAATCTTTTGCGGGGTAGATGACTTAGCTTTGGAATCCCTGGTTCTGGGCGCCACGGGTTGGGTGTCCGGTTTGGTATCCGCCTTTCCTGCCGAGAATAAATTACTGTGGGATTTGGCCACGGCTGGACGATATAAAGAAGCTTTGGACGTTTACCGCTGGTACACGCCTTGCCTGCATCTCGATACTTCCATCAAGCTGGTGCAATACATCAAACTGGCTGCCAAAGAATGCGGCTACGGTTCGGAAAATGTTCGGCTTCCCCGCCTTAAATTGGAAGGCGAAGAACGCGAAAGAATTTTGAGTATCGTGCGACAAGCCATTGCCACCCGGCCCTCTCTCACCATGGCGAAGGCCGCATCGAAATGAACAACACAACAATGTTTCAAGCTGTGGATCCGACTACTGGTGCGCTGCTTCCAGGTCAATTTCAGGCTGCGACTACGGAGCAAATCGAAACGACTTGTCAAAAGGCCGCGGAAGCTTTTCGTGCTTACCGAATGCTGCCCGGCAAACGTCGCGCCGAATTCCTAGAGGCCATCGCCGATGCCGTTGTAGCCCGTGAGACTGCTTTGTTGACGCGTTTGGGTCAAGAAACCGCCTACCCACCCGCAAGGATATTAGGTGAGCGGGACCGTACCGTTAGCCAATTGCGTCAGTTCGCAGCTTTACTGCGAGAAGGTTCCTGGGTACGGGCCAGCATTGATACGGCCCTTCCGGACCGCAAGCCCATTCCCAAACCCGATCTGCGCCAATATCAAATTCCAATCGGCCCCGTGGTGGTATTCGGGGCTTCGAATTTCCCCCAGGCCTTTTCTACGGCGGGCGGCGATACTGCGTCGGCCTTGGCTGCAGGTTGTCCGGTAATTGTAAAAGCCCACAAAGCCCATCCCGGTACCGCCGAAATTTACGCAGAAGCCATCCTGGAGGCCGCTAAAAAAACCGGCATGCCGGACGGTGTATTTTCCCTCATCCATGCGAATTCCCATGCCATCGGTGAAGCCTTGGTAAAAAATCCGCATGTCAAAGCGGTGGGTTTCACCGGTTCTTATAAAGGCGGCCGGTTGTTGTTCGATATGGCCAATGCCAGACCCGAACCCATCCCCGTCTATGCAGAAATGAGTTCCACCAATCCGGTGTTTCTATTGCCCGAAGCCTTGCAAAGCAGAGGAGAGACCATCGCGGAAAATTTCGCAGCTTCGCTTACCATGGGAGTGGGTCAAAACTGCACCTGCCCCGGCATGGTGGTGGCCCTTAAAGGCCCGGCTACCGATGCCTTTGCCCAAGCGGTGACGGCACAATTGAAAAAAGTTGCCACCGGTACCATGGTGCATCCTTCCATCAAACAAGGCTATGCCGGAGCGCTCAAAGAACGAACCAGTCATCCATACGTACAGACCTTATACCTAAGCCAGGTCAAGGGTGCGCATCCGGATTCGGAAGCGCCGCCAGCATGGCTTTGCACCACGGGAAAGGACTTTCTAAAGCATCCTGAAATTGGCGAGGAAATTTTTGGACCCGCCGCTGTCCTGGTGGTTTGCGAAAACGAAGCCGAAATGTCGGCCTTGGCGGAATCACTGACGGGCCAGCTCACAGGCACACTGCACGGCACGGACGGGGATCTCTCGGAGCATCGCGCCTTATTCTCCATCTTGGAACAAAAGGTCGGTAGACTAATCATAAATGGTTTTCCAACCGGTGTTGAGGTTTGTCCCTCCATGCATCATGGCGGACCTTTCCCTTCCACTACTTTCCCCAATTTCACTTCGGTGGGCACAACGGCAATTTACCGGTTCACGCGGCCAGCTTGTTACCAAAACCTGCCGGAATCACTGTTGCCTCAGGAATTGAAAATGCAAAATCCTTTGGCGATATGGCGGATGATTAACGGAGAATGGCAGCGATAGGTAGCAGAAAGCGTTCCTATTTCGGAAAAATATTCAGAAAACGCTAGGTTCCAAGCGCTTGATCCGACAACGGGTGATGCGCTTCCCGGTCAATTTAAAGAAGCAGCGGCCGGTGAGATAGCATCGGCCTGTCTAAAGGCTGCAGAAGCTTTCAAAACGTACAGACTACTCCCCGGCCACCGTCGCGCCGAATTCTTGGAGGCCATCTCCGAATCGGTTCTATCACGCGAGGCAGTCTTGCTGATGCGTTTGTCGCAAGAAACCGCCTACCTGCCCGCCAGGATCTTGAGTGAGCGGGACAGAACCGTAAACCTATTGCGTCAGTTCGCGGCAATGCTACGAGAGGGTTCCTGGGTACGGGCCAGCATTGATACAGCCCAACCTGAACGCAAGCCCATTCCCAAACCGGATATCCGACAATATCAAATTCCTATCGGGCCCGTGGCGGTTTTCGGCGCTTCAAACTTTCCCCAAGCGTATTCCACTGCCGGTGGCGATACGGCTTCTGCCCTGGCCTCCGGTTGTCCAGTAGTTGTCAAGGCCCATCCTGGCCATCCCGGGACCTCGGATATTTATGCCGAAGCCATACTTGAAGCTGCGCAAAAAACAGGTATGCCAGAGGGTGTTTTTTCCTTGCTTCACGGGGTCTCGCACTCCGTTGGCACAGCGCTGGTTCGCAATTCCAATATCCGCGCCGTGGGATTTACCGGATCCTACCGAGGTGGCCGCGCCCTTTTCGACGTCGCCGCTCAGAGGCCGGACCCGATCCCTGTCTATGCGGAAATGGGTTCGTCCAACCCCATCTTTTTTTTACCAGAAACCGTAGCCGCCAACCGAGGAGATTTGGCGACCGGCCTGGTGCAATCTCTGACCATGTACGCGGGCCAATTTTGCACTTGCCCGGGACTAGTCATCGCTTTAAGAAACCCGGAAACAGAAAGCTTTTTTGCACTTATCCTTGAAAAGTTACGGGAAAGCCCGGTTGGAACCATGGTGAATGCATCCATTAAATCGGGTTACGAAGCCACCTTACAGTCCAAACTAAAGCACCCAGAGGTCGAACTTCTTTTCAAGAGCAAGAGTACTGGAGCACATCAAGATACGGATGCGCAGCCCGCACTATTGCAGATGCGGGCATTAGATATAATCCAAAAACCGGAATTGGGTGAAGAGGTATTTGGGCCCGCCTGCTTGCTGGTGCTTTGCGAAAACGCAAGGGAAATGGAACAAGTAGCCGAGTCCTTAAAAGGACACCTTGCTGGCGCTATTCATGGAACGGAGGGGGATTTACTTCGCTTTTCCGGACTTTTCCCGACTTTGCGACAAAAGGTGGGACGGCTTATCGTAAATGGGTTTCCCACCGGAGTGGAGGTTTGCCCCTCAATGCATCACGGGGGACCCTTTCCTGCGTCCACATTTGAACATTTTACCTCAGTCGGGATTAACGCCATTTATAGGTTTACGCGACCCATGTGTTATCAGGATTTGCCGGATGCACTTTTACCGGTGGAATTGCAAATGCAGAATCCGCTCGCGATTTGGCGCATGGTCAACGGAGAGTGGCAGTGGTAAAAACTTCGCTTTAAGGACTTATTTCTGCCAGCCAGCAGAAACAGTTGACTTTTTAAAAGTATTGTACTATATTGAACTAGTACAATATGATAGAAATCGACGCCCGCTCCTTACTTCCGGTTTACGAGCAAATTATTCTGCAAATACGCAAGGCCATCTCTGGTGGGGAGTTAACCATTGGAGATCCGCTTCCGCCCATTCGTCAATTGGCCTCGGATTTGGAAGTGAACCCCGCCACCGTGGCAAAGGCTTATCAAATACTGGACAAAGACGGAATCATCCACACTGCGGGCAGGCGTGGAACCTTCGTCCATGCAAATGCCCAACCAAACCTAAAAGAAACGATGGATAAGGCTGCGGCTGAACAAATTCAAGAACTCTTATCCTATTGGAAAAACCGCGGACTTTCTGCCGACAATCTCCAAGAAATATTTCGCCGCACTTTTAAAATTCATAAACAAAAGGAAGTCGAATGAATCTCTATATAGAAGCGGTCCTGTATAGCTTGCAGATGATTCTCACATTTATGGTGGCAGGTCCAAAGTTGGTTCAGGCTGAAAGGCAACGAACGCTTTCCCGAAATCCAGCCTGGGTATTTTCCAACCCTGAATTCATAGCCACCCATCGTAAAGCTCCCCTTGCACCACTTCGCCTGGCCTGTTTAATTTCCTTACTGGTATTGGTATTAGCGTTAAGCATCGGGTCTAACTGGCTCCTATTCGCAGTTCACATTCCTGTTTTTGTATTGCTGTTAATTGTCCTTGCTCTCTATTTTGGAAAAATTGAAGAAAAGGTTCGGATACGGATTCCCAAAGATTCCATTCAACGGGCCCCTTTGGTGCCTCGTTCCACTTTTCGTTTTCTTTCCCTCTGGTCCCTATTACCGCTATTCGCAATCTTACTAACTGCATTGTCGCTTAACGGATTTGGATATTTTTCGGAAGCGCTGTCACAGAAAAGGGCCCTCGGAAATATTTCTTTCCTTGTCCTAGTTTCCGGAATTTCACTCTTCGGAATTATCCATACGATCAAAAGAAAACCATATCGAACGCGGGTGGAAACCGATAACCAAGGCAGGAAATTTGAACTCCGCTTAGTGTTGGTTGCCGCCTATTTTCTGATTTTCGTAGGCTTTTACTACACAGCTGGAAGTTTTGGGCAAAACCCAATTTTCCCTTCTCCACCTACAATGCTGCATGCCTATTTTGAAAACGCAGCGTTTCCTTGGAAAAGTTTTTTTGAAGAATTCCAATACCGGGTAGTCGATTATTCGGCCACTCTATTCATACTCATTCTGCTTATTTGGATTGCCACGAACAAGTTCTACCAAAAGATTTTGGCGGTGCAATTTGAAAAATCCGTTGAACCTCCCTAACACACACGCCCTCCATATGGGTTCCGGGCGATATTAAATACACATGAGAATAGTTAGCGGGGATTGGTGCTTCGCCCCCCGCCGCAATATCCGCGTCTCAGCTGAACACGCCGACAGCATCCCCAAGCGCAGCCACAATGGGCTGAATGCCAAGTCCAGGTTTGTCCCCGGCACTCATTCGACCTGCGATTCTCTTGGGAGCACCGGTAGCGATACTCTTGGTCACATAGCTGTTGAAGTCGGTACTGGAAAACATGAACCGTGAGGGCGTGCTATGCGCGAGATGGGCAATGGCGGCTGTTACGATATCGCCGCCCCAGGTATCCTCAATGGTCATGCCTATCCCCAAGGACACGCATAGATCACGGGCCTGCTTGGCCTTGGTCAGTCCGCCCAGCTTGCTGATCTTGATATTGACCACATCCATGGCCTTGTCTTGAGCACCTTTCATAATCCCGTGGATATCATCCATGCATTCGTCGAGAACGAAAGGTAAGGACGTATGCTGACGGACGGAAAGGCATTCCGCATAGGATAAGCAGGGCTGCTCGATATACACTTTAATGTTTTGCACGCCGGCGACCACTCGCAGGGCTTCATGCATCAACCATCCGGTATTGGCATCGGCTACGAGTGTATCCGTATCATCCAATTGCTGGGCGACCATTTTAATGCGCTCTATATCCGTGTCCGGATTTCCACCTACTTTGAGTTGGAATTTCTTGTAGCCTTCCGCTTTGTACCCCTTGACCTTGCCGGCCATGTTGGCGGGTGTGTCCTGGGAAATGGCGCGATACAAGGGTACGGATTCACCGAATTTTCCACCGAGCAATACTGCAACTGGCACTCCGGCTTTTTGGCCCAAAATGTCCCAGCAAGCTACGTCCAAAGCCGATTTCACATAGGCATGGCCTTTTAGGGCGCGGTCCATGGTGAGATTGATCGCGCCGACTTGAAGGGGATCTTCGCCAATTAAATGCGGGGCCACTTCCCCGATTCCCACTCTAGCTCCGGCGGCAAAGGAGGGCAGGTATACGGGACCTAAGGGACAGATTTCTCCGTACCCGGTAATGCCCTCGTCCGTTTCCATTTTGACGACAGTAGAATCAAAGGCGCTGACGCTTTTACCTTCTGACCAGTTGTACTGCCCTTCCACTAGGGGAAGTTCGACCTTGAATATTGAAATGCGCTTGATTTTCATAAGGATCCTTTTCTACCCAATTCCTATTGTTTCCAATTTTACTAAAAATACCTCAGGGTTAGGTCGGTGGCAAACTATTTTACTGCTGTTCTAGACGGATTAAATGGAAAGCGGTTAAGCTATGCGAGGTGCTTTTTATCCGATTTATTTCTGCCTGTACCTGTGTTGCATGGCTATCGGCGTAGCGCACGCCGCGTGGCAAACTGTATTCGAGGACAACTTCGATTCACTCAGTACCAAGGATTGGAACATATCCGATAACGGCCGCGACTATGCACAATTTCTGCCGGCCAATGTCTCCATCCGGTCCGGAAAGTTCGTCATTACCACAAAGGTGCAAACCAGTGGTACCTATGCATATACCAGCGGCGGCATCGAGTCACAGCATAAGCATGCGTTCCATCCTAATAATTACGGCGGAAAAATCCGCATCGAGGCTAGTGCAAAAATGCCGAAAGGCAAAGGTATTTGGCCCGCCTTCTGGACTTTGTCGGATGCAGGCGGGTGGCCGCCGGAAGTCGACATTTTTGAAACCTTGGGTTTGTTTCCTCAGCGCCTCTACATGACCTACCACTGGGGCAATAGCTCCGCCACCCATCAACAAAGTTCCACCCATTGGGACGGCACCTTCGATTACTCGCTCGCCTACCATAACTACGCGGTGGTATGGACACCCGATTCCATCATGTGGGAAATAGACGGCGTGCAGCGCGCCAAGTACGCGGATGCCGCCAGCATCGGCCAATTGACGGCGCAATACTTGATTTTGTACACGCAAATGGGTGGTTGGGATGGAAACTGGCCAATCACGGACAATACCTTTCTTCCTGCCGAGACGTCCTTTGATTGGGTGCGCGTGTCCAGATGGAGTGATGCCATGACTACACTTCCATATCGCGCCAAGTCCGGCAGCCCCGGACCTAATTCTGATTACGGACTCTTGTATCCTACAGTGATGTGGCGATGGTGGAATCCAAATGGTGCTGAATTCGATTTGTCCGGACGCAGCCCACCCTTCGGCAAATAATCCTAGTCCTCGATGGCGCAATTTCAAAAAAATCCCTCCGGGTTCGGTCTGCGGCAAACTATTTTACTGCTGTTGTCCGCGGATTAAATAAAAAGCCGTGGACTACGCTGGCTGGGGAGCACCTAGGCAGCGACGGTTTATGCAACGGGATCGGTCACAAAACCAACCGACCCAGAAAGGCTTCAGTGGCAATTTTATTTTGGATCCTACCCGCGTTGGCTCTATTTCTCACCGGATGCAATCAGAAAAAAGAGGCCGCGGCTCCAGCGGCGGAAGAAATCGTGATTGGTCAGTTCGCATCCTTAACCGGTTCTATCGCCACCTTTGGGCAAAGCGAAACCAAGGGTATTAAAATGGCCCTGACCGAAATAAACAAAGCAGGCGGAATTGCCGGACGGCCTATCCGCATTGTACTTGAAGACGATCAAGGCAAGCCGGAAGAAGCTCAAACCGTGGTCACCAAATTGATCAACAAGGACAGGGTGGTAGTCGTCATGGGAGGATCCGCATCCTCCAACAGTTTGGCCGCCGCGCCAGTATGCCAAGCCAGTCGCATCCCCATGCTTTCTTCCTCATCAGTGAATTTTAAAGTCACCCAAGTCGGCGATTGCATTTTCCGAGTGTGCTTTACCGATGTGTTCCAAGGTGAAGTACTTGCCGATTTCGCCGCCAGCAGTCTTGCGATCAAGGATGTTGCGATTTTCTTCGACGTGAAAACAGATTATTCTGTTGGGCTTAAGGGGTATTTCGAAAAAAGATTTTTGAAGTTGGGCGGTAAGGTGGTGGCAGAAGAAAGCTATAGCCAAGGCGACAAGGATTTCACAGCTCAATTGACGTCGTTAAAAAGCAAAAATCCCTCGGCGATATTTATTCCAGGATATTATACCGAAGTAGGCTTGATAGCCCTGCAGGCCCGCAAACTCGGAATCACCGTTCCCCTGTTTGGCGGAGACGGCTGGGATTCCTCCAAGCTTCTGGAAATCGGCGGCGTCTCCCTCAACGATTGCTATTTCGCTACACATTTTGCTGTAGAAGACCCGAATCCCTTGCTGCAACAATTCGTCACAAACTTCAAAACCACTTACCCTGGGGAAACACCCGACGCTATGGCTGCACTGGGCTATGACGGCGCCATGTTCCTATTCGATGCCATCAAGCGCGCGGCTGCCCCTACCCCGGATAATATCCGTCAGGCCTTGGCCGATACCAAAATCTTCAACGGTGTAACCGGATCCATCTCCCTCGATGAAAACCGCAATGCCATCAAGCCTGCAACCATCATGCAAATCAAAGATGGAAAAATCGGTTTCAAGGAAGCACTCAAGCCGGCGCCCACCGTAGCAGCCCCGGCGGACACGGCCAAGTCGTAAGACTGCCTGTGGCTGGAATGGCAATTAAAATCATGGGTACTTTCCGAGTTGCCCTGTTTTCTTGGCCATTCCTCTTGATGGGACTTATGGGCAGCACTCATTGCCAAGCCCAAGGGTTGTCCCGCGAAGAAAAAATCGAAGCCCGCCTGCGCGTGGAGTACGCCAAGGCCACCCTGGAAATCCACGTACCGGTACTAAAAGCAGCGGAGCTTAAGAAAATTATCGACGATACCGATTTGGTTCTCATCGATATCCGGCAGCCAAAAGAACAGGTAATCTCCATGTTACCGCATGCCCTGTCCACCTTCCAATTTGCGCAACAATTTCGAAAAGGAATTCCATCCGCCAAACGGATCGTCGTTTACTGCACTATAGGCTTTCGCAGCGGAAAATACGCCGAGACCTTGGCCAGGCAAGGCATCAAATCCGAGAATCTGGAAGGGGGCATATTGGCGTGGAGTTTTGCGGGGGGCGAATTGTTCACTCGCAATTCAGAAGGGGCAATGGTGGCCACGAACCGGATTCACACCTATTCCAAGGAATGGAATCTGGTGCATCCCGACTATGTGGGCGTGTGGTAAAGCCTTGGCAATGAATTAAAGCTTAGGTATTGAGTCGGGCAGCCAATAAATGGTTTCTTTGTATCCTTTTTTAAGGGCATCCCTTTCTTTGGGGACCGCGATGATTAGCACCAAGGTGTCCGCCCGAAATGAAAAAGCCCCTGAACTGGTTTGGGTCGAATCTACCTGATCCAAAGTCATCGTGATCAAACCCTTCGCGTTTCCACTTCCAATCAGTTCCACTTTGGTGATTTTGCCCTTGGTGTCCGTAGGCGTCGGTGTTGTCCCGACCCAGATTCGCTCAAGATAGAGGCTATCGGGAGTCATCGATAAGGTGCCAGTTATCTTGATAATGGCGGGTGTAAATTTCTGGCCATCCCCATATTCGAAAAGGTAATCGACAAGAGAATAGGCACCCACCAACCTTGTTTCACTTAACGACGCCGGGCGACTTTTGTCCAGTTCACCACCACTGGAGAACAAACAGCCGATGAGTAAAACCGATAGGGCTAAGAGTTTCCAAGCTAGCCAAAGCTTACAGGGGTGGATGCGATTCATCAGCATTTTCGTTCAGCCGTTGGAACTAAATTCGAACATGCTGAATTGTACCAAGGATTAAGCCAGCTTCTCAAGCATGGGCAAGGTCACTTGATATCTTAAGGGTTCGCCTTTCCGCCACCGTTCAAATTCTTCCAAGCAATAATCGGCCAAACGCAAAACCTCCTGGCCTTGGGAACCGGCGATATGAGAGCTTAAATGGACATTTTCCAACTTATACCAGGGCGACCCTGGTGCGGGCGGTTCGGGATAGGTCACATCGAGGAGAGCAGTGAGGTCTGGGCGCTGCGCAAGAATTTCCGCAAGATCGGCTTCAACCAGGGTAGCTCCGCGGCCCGTATTGATAAAGGTTGCGCCCGTTTGGAGGCTGGAAAAAAGTCGGCCATTGAGTAGACCCTGCGTGGTTGGAAGGTCCGGTAAGTGATTGGATACTATCTGTGCGGTGCTAAAAGCATTTTCCAGGGAGACGATGTGCACGCCTAGAGTGGCAGCTTCTACTTCAGTGAGGAAAGGATCGTAAACAATAACCTTCAGTCCAAAGGGACGGAGCAATTCGGCAACTTTACGACCGACCATTCCACATCCGAGTAATGCAACAGTGGCATCAAAAATTCCAGGAACGTGAACTTCAACCGCCCTGCCGTGGTTGACTTGCAATCGTGTTTCCCTGACATTGTGGAAATAACCCTTCAGTGAAAGCAGAACCTGCGCAAGCGTGAACTGGGCTACAGGCACAGCGTTGGCGGACCAGGCGCTGACAACTGTCACACCACGGTCCAGCAAGGGTCGGGCAAAATGTTGTACGGTTCCTGCGGCGTAAAAGAAGGCTTTTAGGTTTGGCAATCGGCAAATTTTTTCCGCAAGGCCTGCATCCATTCCCCACGTGGAGAAAAAAACTTCGACGTTTTGCAACTGTTCTGCCACACTCTCAAAATTGGAATAGGTTACTGTTTGAGGAAGCAATTGCGTTAACATTCCCAGCCGCTCCCGACGGCCTTGCGCGAAAACCCGGTCGATATGCTTAGTGTCATTTGAACAAAGCGCCGCGCGGATTTTATCTGTATTCAAATTGCCTTCCTTGCTTCTGGCTTTGCGGCATACCGGCCTCGTTGATAACGATACAATACCATTAATACCCGAAATCCATAATGGATGGGTTGTAAGTGGGACTTTTCCCCCGCATACCGTGTCGGAATACCCATTTCGTCCACTTTTAACCCCAAGGCCACGGCCGAGGCTATGGCCTCCAAATCGAAATCGAAATAACCACTCAACTCCATAAATGGAATGGTAAGGAGTGCCCGTCGACTGTAGACTAGATAGCCTGAATGGAAGTCTGTGAGAGCCAGGCCAAAGCAGCGGTTTTCCAACCAGGTTAATGCTTGGCCCGCTACGATTTTGTAAAGAGGCATGCCGCCATCGCGGGCTGTTCCCAATTTATGTCTGGATCCTTGCAGAAGATCGATTTGGTGCTTTTGCATATGGGCTAGAAACTGGGGAAGAAATTCGGGTGGGTACTGGCCGTCGGCATGGATGCAAGCTGAAAAATCGCTGCCGGTTTCTCGGCATAAGGCTAACCCCTGGCGTACTGCGTTTCCGTAGCCTTGGTTCTGTTTAAAACGATAAAGTTTAAGCTGAGGGAATTCTTCAACCATTGAGAGAACGATGGAGGCGGTTTTGTCCTGACTTCCATCGTCCACAACGATAACGGCGAGAATATTGGTCCAGAGTTCACTAGGAATACGGACCAAAACAGCAGCGATAGTTGCTTCTGCGTTGAAAGCTGGAATGAAGATGCTTAGAGAAAAGTTGGCCATTTTTATTACTGAATATTCACTAATTAAGTTGACGAATTGTCCAACGATACCAAGCCCGCCAGCCCATCCCGGAACTTCCGTGGTTGAAACTGCAAGTCCTCCTCCGCAGAATAATCTACAGCCGAATTACCCGATGCAATCGCATCCTCAACCAAGCCAGTAAAGGTCTGCCACGTAAATGGATTTTCAGCACCAGTAATCCGGCAATAAAAAGCAACCACCGAAACCCCAATCCGGCACATCCAAACAGGAACACCCACCACAGCCTTCCGCATTCTCATTTTTTCAGTCACCATTTTTGCCATCTGCCGTAACGTGACTATTTCTCCCCCAACCAGCAAATATGTTTTCCCAAAAGTTTTCGAATTGTTTGGCATCGACAACAGCGCCGCTACCACATCATCCAGGTGAATGGGGCTTTTCCTAGCCTTCCCACCTCCAGGCAATGCGACAATGGGCCACTTCCGCAGATGCGCGACAAATCGATTGAATTCTTCCGCGCCTCCATCCGTATAAACCAAAGCTGGCCGAACAAGGGTGAAGTTTTTGAGTCCTGCTGTCCTCACCCAATTTTCTCCCTGGAGTTTAGAAAGGGAATACGCATTGGTCCGTTTATAAAGAACAGAGATGGAGGAAACATAGATGAAATGTTGAACGCCTTCCGCCTTCGCGGCCAATGCCAGATTCCGTGATCCCACGGCATTGACCGAATGAAATATATCCTCGCGACCAGGCGCTAACACCACAGCGGCAAGGTGGTAAATCGTGTGCACGCCTGCTACAGCGGCCAATAGACTGTCTTTAACTCGAATGTCGCCGAGTACAATTTCCAGACCTTGGGCTTTGAGCGTTTCCACAGCAGTATCACCCGGTAGACATAATACGCGAACCCGGTAGCCCTTTTGGGCCAACTCCAAGGACAACCGCATACCCAAAGTACCGGCGCCTCCGGTAACCAAAATCATCATGTTGTTTCCATTCGGATTGATTTAAAAAGTAGGAAGTCAAGACCGACCTGATGAAAAAACCGAACTATTTCACACATAAAACGCGGAAGACTGGCCGATTCAGCCTAAACTACTCTATTCGGGATTGTTAACTTTCCGAGCGACCGGCTAAATACCATGTTGCTCTCCAGGAGGGTAGATGTCATCGGATGAAAACATTACCACCATGAAAACTTTGTCGTTAGGCAAGGGTGTTGGGTCCTTTCCACCGGATGGCACTCAAAAAATCCAGATGAATGCAGTATCTGCCCCATTTGTTGAAGTCCAAGCGGATCCGTCCCTTTTCGCGGGTGGAATGCCCGCCGACCCCTTTTCTGGAGATCCATTTGTTGGCCAAATGGTTGGCAACTGTCAGATACTGGAAAAAATAAATGAAGGTGGAAGTGCCCTGATTTATCGGGCACACAACTTAACCTTCAATCTCGACCGGGTTATCAAAATACTTCGGCCAACCTTGGTCGATGACGGCGAAAATTTTGAACGCTTCAAACAGGAAGCCCAATTCACCGCACGCCTGGACCATCCCAATATTTTACGGGTTTTCGATACCGGGGAAATCGGTAAGCAGTTTTACATCGAAATGGAATTTGTGCAGGGCCAGTCTTTGCGCACGTATATGTCGGCCCATAACCATATTCGTGAAGTGGATATTCTCGGGATAACCTCTCAAATTGTTGGCGCTCTGGATTACGCTCATAATGTCCAGATCAAAACTGCCGAGGGCGATAGCATTCAGGGAATTCTCCATCGAGACATCAAGCCTGAAAACATAATGATCACGAGCGCCGGTTTGGTTAAGTTGATGGATTTTGGTGCCGCCAAGGGCATGACCTTGAACACTCACACAGCACAGGGAACGGTAGTGGGAACCCCCTACTATATGTCGCCGGAACAAATCAACGGGGAACCACTGGATGTCCGCAGTGACTTCTTCTCCTTAGGTGTCATTCTGTATGAAATGTGTACCGGGCATCGTCCCTTTGAGGCGGAAAACCTAGTTGCCCTGATTTGGAAAATTGATGCCTGCACCTATGTTCGTGTCCGAAAATTACGGCCATCAATATCCTTCTTGACGGAAGAGTTGATCGAAAAGCTATTGGCTAAAGAGAAGCAACATCGCCCTTCCAGTACGGCGGAAATCCAAGAGTCGGTACAAACCAGTTTGCATGCATTCCGTGCCTGGAGCATCGGACAGAACTTTCGAATTCCATTTTCCATTCGAAAGAGTTACCCAACTATTGCGCTGATTTCCTCCCTCATCGCCCTAGCATTGTCTGGCGCAACATTTATACGCGCGTATCACGTACTCAATTCCGCCCCACAGTTACAAGCCTATTTTTCCACTCTTTTGGGCAAGGGCATAGATGCGGAAATGTCCAAGGATTATTCACTGGCCTTGGCCACCTATGAACTTGTGCCATCACCCGATAAAGGAGGCGATCGTCTCGCCTATTTGGAAGCCCAATTGCGGACGGCGGCAATTTATTTTCGACATAAGGATCAATTGACCAAAGCCCGATCCGTATTGGAACAATTGCGTAGGCAATATGACGACCCCGCCATCGATGCGTATCTGGGCCAGCTGTATTACTCTCAGGCGCTTTATTTGGAAGCCAAGGATCGGCTAGAAGCCTTTTTAAACTCCCCAAAGGTTACAATCTTACGGAACTCTCCCTACTTCAACTCTAATGATTTCCAGAGAGATGCCTTGTATGCCTACGCCAATTCGCTGGACGCGCAGTATAGTTACATCGATCAAAAACCGGAATTTTTAACTGGTGTGCTAACTGCCTGGGATCGATTTGTTCGCTTCTCAGATTGCGCTTCGGACCCGGAAGACAAACGTTGCCGTTATGCTGCAAAGCGTGAGTCCGATCTGTCCGTCCAAAAAAAGAAATAACCCGGACACCACGATCAACTCACCCTCCATATTTGGCTGGATCAAGCCTACCCTACTGACAGCTTTTCTTCTGCTGATTCTCCTTTCGGGAAACTCCCGCTTAGGGCCACTTCCCCCCTTGGGTAAATTCTGTAACCCCTTCTCCGGCTTTTGGAAAAACGCGGAGTCCGGTATTTTCAAAGATCAGAATTTGCATATTCCCGGATTGCATGAAACCGTAACCGTGGTGTTTGACAAGCGGGGCGTTCCACACATTTTTGCCCAGAATAACCACGACCTTTTTCTGGCCCAGGGTTATGTTACTGCGCGAGACCGGCTGTGGCAGATGGAGATTCAGGTGATGTCGGCGGCTGGTCGTCTGGCTGAAATTCTCGGCCCCTCCATGGTGGCGCACGATCGATTCCAACGTCGATTGGGAATCCCGCAAGGAGCTGAACGGGATCTCGACCTTATGTTTAGGCATCCGGATTCTTGGGAGGCAGCCTCCGCGTATTCCGAAGGCGTGAACGCCTACATCAGTTCGCTCAAAAAGTCAGACTACCCTTTGGAATATAAACTGATGGATTACGCTCCCAGGCACTGGACGGCCCTGAACACGGCATTGCTCATCAAACATATGCAGTGGACTTTATCTGGTGGGGGTGATGATTTGCCCCTGACGAACACTTTGAAAAAATTCGGACCTGAATTTGTACGGAAGTTTTATCCTCTACACGAACCTGGAGTTGAACCAGTCATTCCAACTGGTACCCGATGGGATTCCTTAGCCTCCGTTCCTGCACTACCCTTTCAGGATTCTCTGGGTATTCCTCCCCTATTCCCGGGCATGCCCAATCTGCCGATACTTCCCATGGTGCCAAGCAAGTTCCCGACCCCGACACTTGAAAAAAACCCTGATCCTGGAAACGGCAGCAATAATTTCGTCCTTTCCGGATCCAAGTCACATAGCGGTTACCCCTTGCTAGCCAATGATCCGCATCTGGATTTGGGTTTGCCTTCACTTTGGTATGAGGTGCAATTGTCCGCACCCTCAATGAGTGTGTACGGGGTTTCTCTACCTGGAGCGCCGGGCGTCTTGATCGGTTTCAATCGTAAAATAGCCTGGGGTATGACAAATGGATACGACGATGTATTTGACTGGTATCGAGTTGCCTATCGGGATAGCACCCTTTCGGAATATTTGTACGACGGAAAATGGAAACCAGTGCGCAAGGATATTCAGGCCATAAAGGTTCGTGGAGAGTCTACGATATTTGATACGGTACTCTATACACATCAGGGCCCGATTGTACAAAAGAGCCAGGAACAAACGATGAATCGCGATGTCCCACCTTTGCATGCCTTGCATTGGCTGGCATTTGAACCTTCCGATGAATTGCATTCCATTCTCAAAATTGATATGGCTACGGACTTCGAGGAATTTTCCACAGCTTTACAGGATTTTCAATGTCCTTCCCAAAACTTTGCTTTTGCATCTGTGCGCGGAGATATCGCCATGTTCCACAATGGACGCTTTCCCCAAAAGTGGCGCGGACAAGGGCGCTTCATCCTTGACGGTACGGAGCCAGGAAATGACTGGTCCGGTTGGATTCCCCAAAGTCAGGCACCCCAGGTTCACAACCCGGCCAATAATCGACTTTTTTCCGCTAACCAGGACCCGACAGACAGCACTTATCCCTATTATCTTGGCAGCAATTTCAAAAATGGGGAGCGGGCCAAGCGCCTGGGACAAATACTGGATTCGGCACAGGCCATCACGGCGGATCAGGCTTTTGGAATATTATTGGACAATTATGATCTCCACGCCGCAGAGGTTTTACCCTTCATGCTTTTAAAGTTAAAGAGCATCGCAGTAACACGTGCAGACTCAGCGGCTCTACAAGCACTGGCCCATTGGGATTATCGCCATACGCCGGGGGCTTCGGAACCCGCTCTGTTTGATTTATGGTGGAAGCAGTTTTATCATTCCATTTGGCATGATGAGTTCGGCGAGGACAGTGTCCGGTATCAGTGGCCCTCCCAGGACCGGACACGCCAGTTGGTACTGGAAGAAAGCCAATCCGAATTTTTTGATGACATCACCACACCTGCCAAAGAAACTTTGGATTTTCTGTTAGCCCGATCCTTACATGAGGCGGGACAGCTGTTAGGCCACCAGGCAACCTCGTGGAGTGCCTTCCGGCCCGTGGAAATCCGGCATTTGGCACATATTGACGCCTTCAGTGCTTTGCACATATCCACCGGTGGTTGCGGTACATGCGTCAATGCCCAAAAAGTTTCCCATGGACCTTCCTGGCGTATGGTGGTCACACTTGGTAAGGAGCCGCAAGCCATTGGCATTTACCCTGGGGGCCAAAGTGGAAACCCAGGATCCGTGCATTACGACGAGTTCATAAACGATTGGGCTGGCGGTCGCAATTATCCCTTAACCTTACAATCTGGTCCCGGCGATCCAGGCGCAATGTACAACCTGCAGTTGAGGGGAAAATAATGCAGCTGTTGCTCATGTTCACCTTTTCCCTACTTGGCGGATGGTTGTTCCCATGGTGGTGGCCTGCAGTGGCTGGCTTAACACTTGGATTTCTGATGGCTAAACGACCCGGTAGCGCCTTTGTTACTGGATTTCTCGGTGCTGCATTGGCCTGGTTGGTCTTTGCCGTCTACCGGGATTGGCAAAACCATCACATCCTGGCAACTCGGATCGCCCTACTTTTCCATTTGCCTTCGGTAACCGCCGTGGTGGCCAGCACGGCATTACTCGGAGGACTTATCGGTGGCTTAGGCGCCTGGACCGGATTTTCGTGGCGCCGCTATTTCAAGCCCCATTGAATACAACCGTCGCATCCAAGATCTTTCCCCACCGCCAACCAGGGATAAACTGCCCAGCAAAACCAAACCGAGTCCCGTAACTTGCAGAATACCGGTCCCTTCACCCAATAGAACCGCAGCCAGAATAAACGTTGAAACTGGTCCCAAGCTACTCACGATCGCGGCGCGTCCGGAACCTATGAGCTGCACGCCATATCCAAAAAGATAGACCGGAATAACGGTGCAAAAAACCGCCGTTAATCCTGCCAACACATAGACATTGGTGGACTGGGACAGAGCTGAAATAGGCTGCGTCATAACAAAATGGATCATTACCGCCGCACTGGCTGACAACATCGCATATGCACCCAGCCTTTGCGGTCCTATTCGATGCACCATTCGGCCATGGCCCACCAAAAACAGGGCATAGCTCAAGGCACTGAGGAAAATAAGTCCGCCGCCCAGCAACGGTCTACCTCCAGAAGCTTTCGCCAATTCTCCACCGAAGGACAGCGCAATGCCGACAAAGGAAAGCAGCAAAGGCATCAGCAAGTAACGAGGAATCGGTTTTCCAAAAAACCAGGCGGAAAGCATAACCACCAAACTTGGATAGACATACAGAATCAATCTTTCGGTTCCGGCGGAAACGTACAGCAAGCCAACTATATCGAGCACACTGGCGACATAATATCCCAGCAGTCCCAAGCCCAGTATGGCAATACCATCCATACGGCTCACGGCCATAGGTTTGGGTGCTCGGGAAAACCATGGCACCATGGCCATACCCAAAAAGAAAGGCAAGGCGAAACCGGTACGCAAAGTCATTAAGACGATGGGTGTCACTCCATGGGAATAGCACATTTTGATAAAAATCGATTTTGCCGAAAAGAGTAAGGCAGAAACCGCCACGGCCACATATCCGTACTTTGTACTTCCACTATTGTTATTCGACATAAATTCGCCTACTTTCCACCTTCAATTTGTACCAAAACAAAAAAGCCCACTCTTGGAAGAGCGGGCTTTTTCTGGATTCGGTTGAGTTATCGAATCAGTCGCGTCCGCCCGCGGTATTTCCTTTTAGAATGGCTTTAATGTCTAGCCAATGCATAGCCGCCACGGTGTCAGCAGTAACCGCAGTAACAGAAACGGCAGCGACATCGCATGCTACCCTTGCTGGCGCGTGTGAGGAAATATTCAGGACGGAGAACAACTTCATAGGTCGAAGTATATCTAATGATCTGGGCTAGTGTCAAGGAAGTGAAGCATTCCTTGCATCTCTCGCAGCCCCTTCACATCCTGCTGCAGCTAAGAAATCCGCAGCATTGCGCCATGCCAGAGCCTCTAGACGGAAGTTTTCGCCAAAGCGCCGTCGCAATTCAATTCGGATGGGATGTCGCGGCGGTAGTGAGTCAAGAGGTAATGCAAATTCATCGGCGGAGCCGGGCTTTGCCAATAATGCACTGGCACCGTCGCAATGCAAAAGTTTCCAGCCTTCCGTGCTTAACAAATAACTCGCCAAGGGGAGAAAACGACGATCCTCTGAAATGGGAAGCAAAGCATGCGTGATACCGTACCCCAGACAATACCTCGAAAATCCGGCAGGATGGTCAACGACCTCCAGAAAGTTGCGATAAAATGCTTCCGATCGCAAAATCATACGTCCATCAACAAAGGCAAGTTTGTTCGGGAACATTCGAAAGTCCAAATAGCCACCATAGCGAAGATCATTAAAAATATTTCCTGCGATGGGATGGTCAGTTAAATAATCGACAGCCAAAGATGGGTAGCGAAAAGGTGTTTCCAATTTTCCAGGCAACTCATAGGTCCACGCTTCTTTCAGATTGGGTCCAAGAAAACCTAATAGAAGAATAAATGGGACCAATCCAGCACTTTGAGGAAAGGAAAATCGGGCTTCTTTCAGATTTCCAGAAACCGCCATAAAACCTGCCAAAAAAACCAGCGGAAGGTTCCGTACCGCCATCAAACCCAAAGCTGTAAACACCAGAAAAATAATCAGGTGACCGAACTTTATTTTCAGTGGAGAAATAGTAAACGTTGCCAGAACCATCGCCACATAGACTATCCAAGGCCATGCTTGGGAGGGATGGCTTTGAAGCACGTTCCAGAACGGAGCATTCTCGGCGATTCCAACCGAAAAAATATTGGCGGCAAGCGGAATAATGCGCCCAAAAAGGTTGAACGGTAAAGCAATTCCACGCCATCCATATGGATTGGCCACACTTGCTAGCCAAACCAGTGCAAGCGTAAGCATCAAGCCTTGTGAGACATGCCAAGCCTTACCATTCAATCGAGGCCCGTTGAATCCCCTTTCGAAAATGACACAGGTCACCAAGAAGGCGCCAAGTGGATATAGGCCTTGCACATTCACCAAAACAATTTGCAAAGGAACGACCACGAGCCATGGCCGTTGAAATCGATCTTGAAAATGCATTTGAAGAATTGCATACTGCGCTGCAATCACAAACAAAGTTACCACCAGGGGTCGCACGTCCAAGTAAAAACGGGCTAGGTAAATACCCAATGCCAGGAAAGGCAAGAGCAAATAGCCGGAACGTCGATTCCAATTTGGCCACCCTATCAAAGCCACAGCTGATAATATTGCGAGGCATTTTCCCGCAATAAGAGCCGTGGCGCCGCCCCATTTCCATAAGCCATAGGCCATTAACTGAAAACCCCAGTGCAGATCGGTCCAAGGCACTCCCAATGAAACCTGACAAAATGGATCCGCATGTAAAAAGTCCAACCGTGCCCACATCCATTTGGCCGAGGCCAGATGCCACCAAATATCCGTATCCGTCAGTGGATACCAGACACACGCCAAAATCCAAAGAGCCAGGATGGCCATCCCAGTGCAGAGTAAAAATTTATCCTGTCGATCCGTTTGCATGTCGCTCCCACTGCAAATCTACATCTTCCTATATTTCCCATTGTTGCGAATTATTTGCAATCCGTGTAAATCGATTGCCGTACTGTGGCCAAATACTAATCAAGGGGTCTCAATGTTGATTCAATTTTCCTCTTTATGGCAGGGCGGGTCAATACGACTGGGTGTTGGTGCGTTTATAGTCCTCTTCCAGATTCTGGGATGTCAAGTGGAAGAAAAGGTGACTACGGAACCTGCCGTAACCACGCTGAATGCAAATTACAACCGCCTCCATTCCCATGTATTGGTTCGCCACGTCAAAATCCCCTCGGAAGGATTTTTGGATTATGCCGCCTACGCCAAAAATGTGATGCTGGTGGATCCCCAATGGCATGCCGTCCATCCTACCAAAAAAATCGGACTTGGCTCTTTGGACTTTGCAGGCAAATTAGTGGAGATCAAACCGTTATTGGATTTCACTTCCTTGACCGCTTCGGAAAAAAACCGTCCCTTAGCCTGGACGCCCGTTTTGGAACACTTACTGAAATGGAATTTTGTGAAAGCGTCCTCCCTAGTCAATGCTTACGCGGGAATCACGTCCGAAAAATGGGGTGACACCACTGATATTTCCCAACCCTTTCAGGAATTTGGGGCCGTCTATATCCATACTCGCGGAAACGTTAAAGAAATATGGGTTGAACTTGAATTCAAACCATGGCTGAACTCTTTCATGGATGGCATTCCCGATCAGGACAAGGATGGGTATCCGGAGGTTTTTGCGCGTCTTGAACCCAGCCTCTTTTCGCCCGACATGGTGGATGAAATCAACGGCGAGTATTCCAATAAACGATTGAGGGAAGCGGAAGTATTGGATTGGGCCAATAACCTTGCCTCGCGTTGGTACCCCTCTTATAATACCGACTTAATGGAATTGGAACCGGGAAATGCATGGCCGTATGAGAATTCGCCTTTGAATGTTAAATCTGAGATGTCGGGCCTTTGGGTTGCGAATCCCTTTTTTATCCTCAAGGGCCGGCCCTTTGAAGACAGTCTTTTCAACGTATTTGAGATTGAAGGCATGGGCCAATTGAAAACTGCCGATCAACAGCGGAAGGAAGGAGCAGTGGTGCACCGCGGAATTGATAAAGGTTTGAGTCCACGATTAGAGGCCATCACATCTCGCGTGCAGGCGGAGCTTAAACTCAACGGAAAAGGGAAATGGCCGGAATGGATAAAAAGGTTGGCGCCATTCCAAAATGAAGTGAGGCAGTTTTCACAAACCGAAGCCAATGATGTGCAGGGTCTGGCTTTAAAAACTAATGACCTGGTATTCCGCCGGGAATTAGAATATTTACTCGCCGGGGATTTGGAACACTCGACCTCCAACCAGCATCCCGTTGCCAGTATTGCAGAATTCAAGGATTATCTGGCCGCAAGAGGAATTGATTTTCTCTTTGTCCCTGTTCCTACGAAGTTAGATGTCTATCCCGAACTCATCGCTGCAAACGCCGATTCGTTGCCGGGGCATATTGCCCAGCCTTATTTTCGCAAACTGCTATTAGACCTGGCAGAGGCACGCGTGGAAACGATCGACCTGCTTGAACCATTTCTCAAACTCAAGTACGCAAGTGAAGTGGGTAAGCGTGCCCTGTATCAACGCCAAGACACGCATTGGACTACAGTGGGCCTGGAAACAACCGCCCAATTATTGGCAGAACGTATCCGCCTCTATTCGTGGTATGAAAGTGAATTTCCAAACAAACGCGACTATCGTCTGCGCGATTCTGTCTTTGGTAATTTAGGTGATATTCAAGCCCGCCTAACCGACGCGAAGAAGGCTGGTGTGCCTCCGGAACAAGTGCTGGGCCACCAGGTATTGGAGCCCAATGGGACGCCTTACCAGGATTCAGACTCCTCTTCCGTTTTAGTATTAGGTGATAGTTATACTGGAGTTTTTCAATCCGTTGGCTGTCGTCACGCCGGAGTTACTGCACATCTTGCCCGTGGATTAGGCGCACCCGTCGACCTTATCATGGGATGGGGCGGTGGACCAGAAGCGCCTGATAAATTGCGCAAGCGTGGCGAGGCGTATTTGAAAAGTAAACGTCTGGTCATTTGGATCATGTCGGCACGGGATGTGTTCGTCTACCCGGGAGAGTGGTCCATCAAATGACCCTTTATTGGCAAAGCAGATTGTCGCCATTTTCTATTTTATTTTTTGCCGTCATTACTCTGTCTGGATGTAAACTCGAGAGACCGGATCCCGCTTCCGCTGCCGCAGCCATACTGCATAAACACCCAGCTGATTTTCTAGCTGCCTTGACAGCCTTGGATGCGTTGGCTTCAGCTGAAGTCGGACTGCCTCCGGTTCCTTGGGTGAATGAACTTTACCGACAATCCGCTCAGCTAAAACCTTTATTAAAAAGTGCGGGATCCGATTCAGAAAAGGTCGGTATATTGAACGCGTGGATTTTTGATACCCTGTCCATGGCCCCAAGTTCCGATTCCACCAGCTTATCGCGTTCCCTTCCGTCGCGTGTTTTGACGGATCATAAAGGCTCCTGCCTCGGTCTTACTTTGCTGTACCTGGCCTTTGGCCAAACGCTGGGACTGCCTCTCTATCCGGTTTTTTTACCTGGGCATATCTTTGTGCGCTTTCATTCAGCATCTTACACATGCAATATTGAAACTTTGCGGCACGGCTTGGCGCGTAGCGATGCATTCTACCGCCAAGAATTTTTCTTAAACCAACGTCCTTGGTATACTTTGATGGATGCAGAACCCAAGCAGGGTTTGGCCGCATTGGTGTTCAATTTGGGAAATACCCATCGTTCCCGCGGTGACATGCAATACGCTTTAATGGAATACCAATTGACGGAAGAGGCAATTCCCGGATTCCCGGAAGCCTTGAGCAATCAAGGTGCAGCGCTACTTTTACTTGGCTCGCTCAAGGAGGCGAAAATAAAACTGTCGGAAGCGGTTAAAGGCGATTCAGTGAACAACCCCGCCTCCATAAATTTGACCAGAATCAGCGAAATTTTGAAATGAATCGCATGGGGCCATTCGTTCCGGATATTTAAAAATCTCCAAAAACCATATTTCATCCTAGTCGTGTAACTTGGTTTGACCAGCCCAATGGCTGATAGTAGTTTTTGAGGCCTCTCATGCAAAAATCCTTCCATATTTACTTGGGTAGCACATATCGCGATCTACTCAGTGAACGCAACGCCGTTTTAGAGGGCATGGGTGACCTAAGCCTAAAATTTCCCACCTTTACATTTTTTTGTCCCCGATCCATCCAACCCTTGGAAGCCTGTAAAGAAGAAATTCGGCATTCTGACTTGCTCATCATAATTGTCGGGCACTTGCAAGGCGTGATGGTCCCGGGCCAGAGTATCACCTATGGCGAGGCGGAATACCAGGAGGCCTTGGACCAAGGAAAAAAAATACTCGTCTATTTCCGCGATGAAAAAGAGGAACGCAACCCCGGTCGCTTTGAAAGAGATCCTATACGCGCCGGTCAACTTAAGGCGTTTAAAGAAAAATTGCAAAATCAAATCGCACCTAAGTATTTTACCGATACATCTTCACTTGTAAATCTTATCGTGACAGATCTTTCACAATTGATCCAAGACAATGGGTTGGAAAATAGTTCTGGAGTAATAAAAAGCCGTTACAAATCAGAAGGCTCAATTACTAGAAAGTCACCGTTGCTCACTGGCTCAATGGCAGTCGAACAAATCCAGGAAAGTCAAACGCGCACTATTCCTATTTTACAAAAAGCATTGTCTACACCTTACCGCCAGCGCAAGTCCGCTTTTTTACTGAGAAGCAAAACCTTTGCATTCCTGCTTTTTCTCTTTGCAGTAGCTGGCCTTCTACTCATAAAATTTCACGATCTTCCGTTCATCAAAACTTCCTTTTCACTAGCCTTGCCAAAAGGAAGCGTCAGCCAGGTTTCCAATTCTAACCTGCACAGTAACGCTCCAATAGTGGAATCGACAGTTCAATCTCCCATTTCATCCGCCGATTCAACGACGCCGGATGCTCCAGTTAGTAATCCTACTGTGACGACCAATGCTGCAGTCAATGCGACGGTAGTGCTCATGGATGATACGGACACCTTGAAAATTTTAATCCGGCATGCCATGGAGGGTTCACCGGCCGAACAATTGCATGTTGCTCAAATGTACGAAGTTGGTCAAGGCTTGGAGCAAAGTGATTCGCTAGCCTTTCGATGGTACAAGAAGGCCGCCGAACGTGGTTTGGCGGAAGCGCAATTCAAAATCGCAGGAATGTACAAACAAGGAAAGGGCACTCATCGCAGCAGCTACCTGGCGGTGCGTTGGTTCCAAGCCGCCGCGGATCAAGGGCTTCCCAAAGCCCAAGTCAAGCTAGGTAGAATGTACCAGAACGGTAAGGGCGTGATTCAGAATCAGAAAACGGCTTTTAAATGGTTTCTCAAGGCTGCAGATCAAAAAGATCCGGATGCCGAAAAGATTTTAGCGGAACTCAAGGAAAACTAACGCAATTTTTATTTTGGGATCGAGTTTGCAATGTATGCTAGTTTTCATTTTACAAGATCTGCAATCCGCCCATCCTCACTTTTTACCGGACCGTAAAAATCCGAATCCTCTTCCTTGGACTTTTCAATTGCCAAGAAGCAATTTTGGATATTCTCGAGTAAAACTTCATCTTTCCGTGTTTCCCAATATTGCCCTTCATCGCGAATGACCAATTCGCTCAATTTGATTTTCACTTGGTCGAAAAGCGAAGCAATTCCCTTATGAATTTCGATAGGTGCAAATTGGGTTTTACAATGATCCCCGAAATCTCCCTCAGGATTGAGTCGGAAAATTAAGGGTTCACAATTGTCATGTGGGCGGATTTCGAATAAATGGCCCCCTTGCTCCGTCTCCGTATAGTCGGAAATCCACCATTTGAATTCCCTGCAGATTAAACTGGACAGTATGTAGAATTCCTTGGTTTTAATCTTCGGATTCATTCTGCCACGAAAATGTATGGTTACGCCCATGTGTCCTTCCTTTGGCTACTTGAAAATACTGGGTCAATTTTATCTCTTTTACGCCTCAAATGCCGTAACATACGCATTTCCCTGCTATCTTTTCAGAACGTATGACAATCCCCCCCAAGCCTTCCGAACTCCTAGCCCCTGTAGGCAATATGGAAATGTGCCAGGCTGCCGTCCATAACGGAGCGGATGCCATCTATGTCGGTTTTCCGGGATTCAACGCCCGTGGCCGTACTCTCGATCACTCTTGGGAAGACCTAGATGCGATGATTCTTTTCTGTCACCGTCATAATGTCAAGGTGTTTCTGGCGCTCAACATCCTCATCTTCGAAAAAGAACTCCGTCAATTGTTGGAGGAGCTGCCTAAAGCCCTAGCCATGGATCCGGATGCCATTATTGTACAAGATCCGGGACTTGCCAGGTTGATTCATTTCTTCAACCCGAATCAAGTGCTTCATGGCTCAACGCAAATGACCGTGACCAACCATGAACATATCGCTCTTACCCAAGATTTGGGGATGCAGCGCTATGTTTTGGGTAGGGAAGTTTCCTTGGATGAAATGCGGATCATCCGTAAACACACTGAAAAAGAACTAGAAGTCTTTGTTCATGGAGCGCTCTGCGTCTCTTACTCGGGACAATGCCTGACCAGCGAAGGAATCGGCGGACGTTCCGCCAATCGTGGGCAATGCGCGCAATCTTGCCGAATGGAATATGACCTTATCGTTGATGGTGAACGAAAGGACTTAGGCTCTCTGCGTTATTTGGTTTCCCCCAAGGATTTATGCGGCCTTGATGACATTCCAAAATTGATGGACATAGGTATCGATTCCTTTAAAATTGGCTCTTCGGGCGATCGAGTGGGTGATTTTAGCCAATTTAGTCACTTGTAGGTTACCCTTAACGGTTTGAAAACACAGCGTACTGATGGAACTTGTT
>JAYTHY010000018.1:0-15843 GCA_043732185.1 Fibrobacteria bacterium | reverse complement strand
ATAATGAATCCGGCCAATATGAATCCTACAAAACTGACCCTCACGACGCGGAGTAAGACCGTAATCCAAGAAATGCGGATAAACCTGCCATGGGAAGGAGCACTTTCTGTTGGGACGAAGTGGGAGCATTTCCGAATGAACCTGGACTACTCCTATTTTCTGCGCGGCATGTCGGTGCTTTACAAATCGATAGACAGTGTTGATGCTTTCGATAGCGCTTCCAAGGACATTTATAGGACGGCCTCAGGGCAAGATTCCGTTACGGTTACGCGTAGCAACAATCGCTTTCGGCTGGGATTGGAACAACAGTTTGCCCTGGGCGTACAGATATACCAGGTTTTTTTCCAAGTGGGAGGGATTCTTTATACAGTTGAAAACGGCGATCTATTATCCGAATCGGCCGCTTACAGACCAGCCTTCTTGCCTTTTCTACCCACTATGAACATGGGCTATTACTTTCCGCTTGGCCCTAATTTCACGACCACGGTTTCCTTGGTAGCCTTCCCAGTTTCGTTATTTAAAACCAGCGTCGAGTACCGGTACTGATATGCGATTTCACCTGCATTCACAACGGAAAAATCCACTTCAACTCTTTCTTTTGATCGTTTCTTTGACATGGGAATGTGGACATGCAGCCCTAATTCTGACTCAAGTTCCGACCGGAATGCGGAAACAAAATTCAGACATTACCGTGGGTTGGACGGGAGGGGCTGGTCGAGTTCATTTAAGGGCCTCGACAATACCCGGTGGGAACGGCGCTGCCATCAGCCATTATGATTCTCTCCATCTACCCAGCCAAATGGATGCGGCCGTTTTCACTTTCCGAATCAATCCAGATATTCCAAGCGTTTATCGAAATACGGACCTTCGCTTAGGCGTCAATTATTGTATTGCGACCGATGGAATTACGGCATCCTCCGAATTCATTATTCTCATAGAATCCAATAATGCGCCAGTGCTTAATTCACCAGCCAATGCGGCATCGCTTACCAATCTCACGCCCAATTTTACCTGGAGTGGTGATGCGCCTTTTTATGCCGTGCTGGTTTCCGATGAGCCATTCAAAATTTCCGATTCCGGTTCGGTAACCGGCGTGAGTGCCGTTTGGCAAATCATTACGCCTTATTCGACGGTTCGGTATGGAGATCCAGATCCTTCTGGATACAATACCGTGCCCGCACCGCCTCTGATTTCAGGAAAAACCTATAACTGGCTCGTCCTCAATAATTATGGAAATAATTCCGCGTCCACTTCCAAAGTTGCCCCGGTTCCTTTTTCGTTTATCTATGCACCATCAGCTCCATTATCTGCGCCAATTTTATTGGAACCAAATGATAAGGATACCATTCCTGGTTTGGATCAAATTCTTTTCCGGTGGACGACCGTTGCGGGTGCGGTTAGCTATAAGGTGGAATTATTAGAGGAAAACCTCGTTGACGGGAGCCAAGTCGATATTTCCTTGTGGAAGGCCAGTTCTACTGGTGGCCAAATTAGTTTGAATAATGCTACCGGACTCTTGCGTAGATACAACTATAAATGGCGTGTGTATGCTATTGGCAACAATGGGTCCGCATCCCTCTCAGAAAAATGGAGCTTCTTCTACGCGGCTGAAGTGGGTGACATTAATATTACACTTAAAAATCAGGCGGGGCAGAAACTCGCTTATGCGCCCATCAAGCTCAATCGCCTTGGAGGCTCGTCGTCTGCAGTATTTCAGGGAGGCTCGACGGACAATGACGGATTGCTAATCGTAAACAATGCCCCGTTGGGAACGTATGAAGCCATCATTGATAATCTGGATGGCTATGCGTCAAAAATGGATACCATACTCCACAACGTTAAACCCGTAACGACCAAAGCAATTACAGTAAATCCTGTGCTAGGAAAAATCCTGGGAAAAATTTCCCAATCTGGAGTTGGAATCGGCATCCTCAATGCCAAGATTACCGTTACCGGTTCTGACGGATCACAATGGAATACTGTTTCTAATTCGCAAGGTATTTACTCACTTGGTATTCCCTATGGAAACTGGCAGCTTAGTGCCCAAGCCGATGGATACGCTTCCACCCCAGAAGTGAGCGTCTCTCTCAACTCCACTACTCCGTCCAAAACTGTAGATGTTTCCTTGGAGGCCAATAAGTTTACGCTTTCCGGAACGGTTTCAAATTCTTTCACACACCAAGGACTATTCGGAGCAACTGTCTACTTGACCAATTCCAATGGAACGCGGCTGGTCAATACCGACGGCAATGGTGGATTTTCTTTTTCAGTTCCGGCTGGGTCTATGAGTTTGCGGGTAACGGCAGCAGGATTTGCGGCACCGGAACAAAGTTCGATTATGATCGATGGAGATAAATCCATAAACGTGGCCTTGGATCCGAATGCCTCTATTCTGTCTGGGCGTACCAAAGATCCGTCCGGAACCGGTTTACCTGGAGTGCTTATTCAAGCCACACCCAAGGCGGGACCCATCCGCAGCGTTGTCAGCGACAATCAAGGTAATTTTGAAATTAGTTTACCAGCCGGCGATTGGATTCTGACTGCATCGGCCAAGGGGTATTCATCGGAGACAGCGCAGAAGTTTTTGTTGGACATTTCCAAAACCGTCCAAGGGGTTGCATTCATTTTGAATGCGAACCATTCCTTTGTTGCGGGCCGGACTATGGTTAATGGTTCCGGACTGGCTGGAATGAAAATTGTCGCCGGGAACGCCGTGACTTTGAGCGATAATTCTGGATACTATTTGTTGTCCGTCAATGCCGGCACCCATACCGTGCAAGCATCAAAGGAAGGGTATTTGGTTACGCGCGTGTATACCGTTCCAGTAAATCCCGGCGATACCGTTTTCAATATCGATTTCCAGGCAACCGGCAATGCCGGTGTCGTAAAGGGCGGTGCCTTAGCAGGTGGCGCTGGTGTGGTTCAAGCCCAAATAAAGGCCGTAAACCAAAACACTCGGGAATCGTTTTCGCAGCTGACCGATGCCACAGGCGCTTATATTCTTTCTCTTCCAAGCGGAGAATACCAAATCACGGCGTTCAAGGAAGGCTTCGCCCTAGACCAGAGCCTGACAGTGTCGCTACCTGCAGGTGGCACCATTCTCGACGCTAACCTTCGACTGCTTCCCGATCAGGGCGGCATTTCAGGGAATTTGGTTTCCGGTAATGCGAGTGTAAGTGGCTGCAACGTAGTCTATCACAATGAATCCAATAGCGCGATGACGGGCCAGACAGTTACGGATCCGCTTGGACAATACTCTCTTTCCTTACAAGCCGGTAATAGGTATTTACTGACTGCCAACTGTCCCGGATACCAAGGTGCCACTCTTACCACGGATACCCTCTTTCGTGGCACAACTCGCGTGCTGAATTTCAATCTTGCTAAAGCAGGTGCAACGTATCGGGGCCGCGTCCTGGACAATCGAGGAGTCCTATTAGCTTCAGTTAAAATCACGGCCGAGAAGGCTGGAGAAGTTCAGGTTTCCAATAGTGATTTTTCCGGTCTCTATTCACTTTCCCTTGGAACAGGAACCTATTCCCTGAGCTTTTCCAAAACCGGTTATCGCACGGTAACACGCTCGGTACAATTGGTACTGGGAGACAATTCCGCTTCAACCGCCGATACATTGATTCCATCGGTTGGAAAATTGGCAGGCAGGATTACGTCAGATGGAGTCGGTGTTTTGGGAGCTGTGGTGGCTTTGATTGGAGTGTCGCCGGGAGCGGGGGGAGGCTCGTTTACCACGGATGCTGAGGGTCGGTTTTCCGGTGAAGAGATACCCGCTGGAACATACAGTTTGTCCGCCTCGGCCGAGGGGTATTCCGACGGCAAGCTGGCTTCCTTGACCATGGTTTCTGGCCAATTATCCAATGTTGAAATTGTTATTGCTTCCAATCATGGCGTGCTGTCCGGCCTTGTAAGCGCATCAGGAATACCGCAGTCCGGAGTTTCGATTTCGGCCAATGCCTTTGGAATTTCCCGTTCCGGAACCACAGGTGTGGACGGAAAGTATACGATCAATAAATTGCCGGCTGGCGTCTATTCCGTTTCCGCCGTACAGGCCGGCTATAGTGCCAACAAGATTTGGGAGCAACAAGCTCTCACCAATTCTGGGAATTTAAATTCTTTAGATTTTTCGATGATCAAGAATACGGGTAGCCTTGCAGGTACGGTGACGGGTGTGGCTGCGGCTACTGGGATCCGAATTTCACTTCTGGGTAAATTGGGAAGCCGGGCATATGGAATTTGCGATGGAACGGGAAAATATTCCATTCCCTCCTTGCCTGCCGATGACTATACCTTATCCATCACGGCCCCTGGGTATAAATTATCCGGCTCGACACAAACTCCGGTGCTCTCCATTGTTTCCAGTCAGGAATTCAATCCGACTTTGCTACCCGCAGTCTTTCGTCTGACCGGAAAAATTTTGAACCAAGCCGGTCAGTCCATTTCTGGCCTGCCTTTGGAACTCAGCACGGCACGCGATCTCATGAAAACTAATTCGTCCAGTGACGGAAGCTTTAATTTCGCGGATGTTCCCGCCGGCGAAGAGTACAGGCTCGCCTGCAAACCGCCTACCGGAGAGTACGATGCCAGGGACACGACTTTTGCCCTTGGATTAAATACGGAATCACCTATTACCGTTAATTTGAAAACACTTTCCAGACAAGCCAGTGTAGCAGGTACCGTGACACTAGATGATGCCCCAGTGGAAGGCGCATTGATTCGAATCAGTGGTAGCAACAATGCCTTGACGGCTGTATCGCAACCCAATGGCACGTTCAAGGTTTTGGGTGTGGCCGGGGCAAGTTCGGAATTATCCGTCCGTGCTTCCAAAGCTGGTGCCACTTCCATGGATACTAACATGTCAGTAAATGTGGGTGAGACCAAGACAGGGCTGGTTTTTAAGCTTAAAACTTTGAAGCTCAATGTAGCCTTGACTGTAACAAGTTCAGAAGGCAAGGTCCTGGCAGGATGTAAAATCGTTGCATCTGTAGCAAAAAAACTAGACACGTTGACGACTTCGTCGAATGGGAAGGTTAATCTTCTCAGTGTTCCGGCTAATCAAGCGATTACGCTGGCCACCTTACTGAATGCAGCCGAGTATGATAATCAGGAATTGGCTGTTTTTCTTAAGGAAAAAGATACTGCGTTGAGCCTCGTCGTCAAAGTCCATACTACCGCCCTTATAGCAATAGTTAAGGACCAAGACGGATTGCCTGTGAATGGCGCCGAAGTGATATTGAATGGCAAGCTTTTGGGTTTGACTCTCTCCGGTAAAATCCAAATCCTAAATTTGGCGCGCGGCACGTTTACCCTAGCAGCCGGCAAAGCGAGCTATAAAGGGGGGCCAGAAGTGACCGTTTCGCTTTCTGGAGACACTTCAATTACAGTAAATCTGGTGATAAGCAAAGTGGAAGGTGGCGTCTACGGCACGGTGCGGGATTCCGGTCTCGATAAAAATGCCGGTGGACTCGCAAGCCGCACATTGCCGGGAGCCGTGGTCATCTTAACTTCGTCAACAGACACGCTTCGCGATACCGTAAATTCTTTGGGGCAATATTTTCTAGCTGGTGCAGCCAATGGCCGAAAATACCAGATCAGTCTGACCTTACCCGGGTACGCTCCCTTTATCGATTCCATCCAAGGGGATCTGCAGTCACAAAGTCGAAACATTGTTTTGCAACCCCTTCCTGGTGGAATATTGGGACGCATAGAAGGTGGAACGGCAGGTGTACGGTTGAATTTGATTCACTCCGCTACCGGTCAATTTAATCAAGCCACCACAATATTTGGTGGCTATTATGCCATAAGTGGATTGCACAATCGGAATGATTATTCGCTGCAGGCATTAAGCGGAACGCAAAGCTCCATCTCTTTTTCCTTTCAGGCCAATGGTGCACTTACCAGACGAATCGATCCCGTTCTGGATCTTTTCGGATCTATTTCGGGTTTGGTTCAATCGGGTGTGGGAAGCACGACCATACCAATTGCTGGAGCTTTGGTTTCCGCGCGTAGCACCGTTACCGGTCTGGCGACATTTACGGTCAGTGATTCTGCAGGCCGATATATGATAATGGGTCTGAATTCAGGAAAATACGATTTAAGCGTGGAAAGCATGGGTTATGGACCTCCTAAACCGGTTTCAATTGCTGTGATTAAGGGCGCAACTGTGGTAGCTAATCCATTCCTCTTGGATGGGATATCAGCTGGCATTGCCGGTAGGGTAGTTGATGAAGGAGGTCAGGCTGTGACCGCAACTGTGAAATTGGTAACTGCTACAGATTCGATAATACAGGAAACCAATGGCGGTGGTCAATTTAATTTCGAGGGTCAACCCGCCGGTACCATTAAATTGTCCGCTGCCAAAATTGGATTCACCGCAGTGCCCGCTCCGGCTTTCAATTATTCAGGGAAAGGACTGAAGTCCCAAAATTTGGTATTGGTGCGGAGACACAATAGAATTCTTGGAGTGGTACGTGATGCTGTCACCAATCTTCCCGTAAAGGGCGCTATCGTGTCCTTGGCCGCCAAATCATTGTTGGGCCAAGCCGTGCCAAACCCTTTACCTGCAGCCGACACTGCAGACACTTTAGGTCGTTTCGAGTTGGCGCTGCTGTTCGGAATGTCTTCACCGGCATACTTGGATATTGCCAAAGAAGGCTATCTACCAAGGTCGAGTCTACCCGTGTATCTAGACCCTGACGGCTCCGCAGTTCAGGATGTGGCATTGACTGCAGACTATAAGTTCACGGGAGAAATCGACGTGGTTGTCAAGGAAGGCAAGGATACCTTAACCGGACTTTTTCTAACACTCCAACCTTTCCACCCCGACGACAGCTTGCAATTTTCACTTACTGGAAAGGCGCCCAACTCCTTTCGAAATCTGCGTTGGCCCACAGCTTATACCTTGCGCGTTAAACGCGAAGGTTTTACGGATAGGATCAAGGTGGTGGAGTTGACGGCCTTGAATTCCATCCTCCACACTTCTCTAGATTATCCCACAAGTCAGATTCGTGTTGTCATTACAGACAATGGCAGCCGCGGCAAAGGGGTAGACCTCAGTTTGAACGGCCAAAAAATTCCGGAAAATGCCGACACTGTTGGTCTATATGCCAGTGCCGCAAAATTGAAACCCGGTGCTTATGAAGTAACGGTAAAGGATGCAGAAAGTCATCTCATTCCTTTTTCGCCCTATTTTATTTCACTAGGTGAAGATAGTATCCGGACGGATACCCTTTCCGAAACCTTTTTTTCGGTGCCCATTGCAGATTCTACCATTGCCGCAGATTTTTCCGTAAAAGTCCTCCGATTGGATTCCTTAAAACCCATTCCCACTGTCCGATGCAGTCTCTATTACCGCTTTACTGGAGATCCGACTTGGCAAAGCCTGAAAATGGATTCCGTGGCAGGTGGATTCCTAGGCAAATTCCCCGGTCAACTGCGTGCTGGGGTGTACCAATACTACCATGCATTGTTTTCACCGATAGGTGTGCGGGTCAAGGTGGTTACGCCCACAGAGACCCAGTATAGCAAGGCTGCTATCGGGTATTCCGATATCCAGTCGCCGGGAAATTTTTCATTGCGCGATCCATTCTTGTTGTCTTCAATTGCTTTGCAGCCTCAGCGCCTTGAAGCGGATACATCGCTGTATACTTTGGGGGCCAAAGATGTCTTTCAGGTGCAAGTTAAGGGAGAAAAGGGTCGAAATCTCAACGCCTATTTCGATTTAAAAGCTGGGCAAGGAGATCCGGATTTTAGCATAAGCTGGAAATTTTCCGATCCTGCGCTGGCTAAAGCCTTTGGACTGACGCTAGATCCGACATCCGAAACTCCGCGAGTTTGCCGCTTTCATGGGGGAACCGTTCCTTACGATTCCCTATTTAAAGTCATTTGTTCCGTGCATATGGGCAAGGTGAGTTTGAATAAAAGTCTGTACCTTCGCATTGAAGATTTGCTTCCGGTTTCCGTTGGCATTAAATACGTCAAGGAAAATCGCGAGTTAGAAGAAGATGGCGCATCCCTAATTCTTTCCAATCATACTGAAGCCGGTTACTTGTTTTCCGCTTTTGCGAGAACTTTGGATGGCCGCGTTTTCAATATTGCACCACGCTGGTCCATGGGTGCCGACTCGGCCGTTGGGACACTGAGCCAACAAGGCCTGTTTTTACCTGACTCTTCTGTGGCTCGCGGCGCTGCGCTTCGCATCTATGATACCTTGCCCATTGGACTCACAAATGTTGGCGCGACCATTCTTGGTGCGTTCCGATTCCAAACCAATCTGACCACTTTTGCGCAAGTTGTTCCCGCGTCCATTGGCCGTGTTGTGGTATCCAATGGGGAAGGGACAAGTCTGGATTTCAATTTGGCTGGTCTCAGCAAGGCCTTTACCGTCAGTGTAAAAAAGCCAAAGGTCAGTGGACTTCTTCGTTCGTCACCGCAGCAAGAAGTGGTGGGTGACATTCTGGATATTGATTTGTCGGAAAGCCAACCTTTTAAAGCGGATAGTGGCGCAGTCCTAAAAATGCCTGTTAGTGAAGGGATTGCGCGTCGGGCATGGGTGTATCTTGGCCATTGGAACTCCAGGCGGCTAGCTTGGGAAAAAGTGGATAGTGCAAAATCAGTTGCTGCTGTGAATGGCAAAGTGTACAGCTTTTCCAAGTATGCCGTAATCATGGGAAGTCTGCCTCTAGGTGCCTATGATTTCACCTTTGCACCGAATCCCTTTTCTTCCGAGGATCCTTGGGGCTTGCAGCTCAGCTATAAAGTTTCATCCGATGTCTCCAGTCAAGTTGGTGTACGTGTCGAGGTTTACAATATGATGGGAGACAAGGTTTACGAAAGCCATGAATCGCAATTAAGCAAAGGGGATGTGGTCAAACCGGGTCTAAAAAAAGCTGCACTGAATTCTTCCGATCGGCGAAATGCCTTAGGACCCTATGTATGGGATGGGCATGATAGCAAGGGACTGGCATGTCGAAATGGACGCTATCTGATTAAGCTAATTGTAAAGGATGGACAAGGCAGCAAGGAATACTTGAAGAAAGTGGTGATGCTGAAATGATCCCTTTCTTAAAAATTGGATGGCTGATACCGGTTTTCTTGCTGGCGATTGCACCGGTTTGGGGTGTGGATGTTTCCGGAAACCCCGGAGCATTCGCGCCCATAGCCATAGGTGGCCGCGGAACGGGATTGGCTGGCGCTCAAACCGCAGCGCCCACTGGTGCGGAAGCAATCATTTACAATCCGGCTGCCATGGCTGTAACGGAGAAGTGGACCGGCGGCTACTATTATTCCAATATGTATAGTTTGGTGCCGTATCATTTCACTTCCGGCACCTATCGACTGCCCAATCATCCTTTTGTGCTCGGTGCAGCTTGGCTGCAAAACGGCGATGCAGTCTATTCCGAAAATGAAGTGCTATTGGGAGTGGCCATCAATAAAGGTTGGGTACACTTGGGCGGCAATTACAAACTACGCTTCGCCGGTACTGGCGAGGGCGGCACGGAATTCCGTGACAATGAAACCACGATGGGACATCAAGTTTCCGGTACCGCACTTGGATTGCTTGGTTTTGATATCGGCGCGACCGTGCAGCCCTTTGGTCCAAAATATGTATTGGGTATAGCCATGAAGGATATTCTTTCCCGGATTTCCTGGGACACCCGGAATGAGGTGAATTCCACTTTAGGCAAATATGCCGAATATGTTCCGGTATCCCTCAAGTATGGAATTCTTTTCGACCCAGATCCCTTTATCGATTTGGTTGTCGACTTCGAACCGACCCTGTATCATGACGGCCGATCTCGACTTGCATCCGGTGTTGAAATAGTTCCTTTTGATTTGCTCCCGGATTCCTGGGCAAAAGCATACGTGCACGATCTTCTGGCCATGAGGATAGGGTATGCCAGAAATCTCTTCACCAACGAAGCCTCACATCGCTTCTCATTGGGAAGTGGTATCAACTATCGCTATTTGGGAATGCGCCTGGCGGTGGATATGTCGTATGAATGGGTTTATAATTTTGAGCAGAATAACAACGTACGGGTAGGCTTCAATCTAAGCCGCTAACTGAGCCAAGCCCAGCCGCCCAGGTAAAAAATCACCGATTAAATTCCCAGCCGAAGACCCATTAAGTAGTGCCGATCTTCGAGTTGGCCCACGTATAGGCCCGCTTCTTCAGCCCATGAAGTAAATTCCATCTGCACCATGAGTAGGTTGAGCACCAGTCCATAACACGGGTAGCCTCCCTTGAATCCACCGCGCAATTGCGCCAAACTCAGATTCATTTCTGCACCCATGTTCAGTTTTCCCAAAAAATACCCAGGTCCAAAAACATCTTCGATATCAAGATCGAAATTCACATAGCGCAGCATGCCTTGTTTTCTCAGAATCGCTGGTAGGTAGGCCAGGCCTAGGCTGTACGTAACCGGAACCTGATCCTTATCCATAGTGAGAAAAAGATTGTACGCAACTGCGCCCACCTTAAGTTCTGTTGGGATGATATCGTAGAGGACTCCACCGGTAAAGCCTAATCCAAAACCAGGACGGTAAATTTTTGCCTTTTCTCTATCAATACGGGCTGATAATGTGTCTGCCGCCGTGGAATATTCCTGAAGGGAAAGCGATTGCGAAAAAGTGCTGTAGGTTGCCAGAGTCGGTGACAGTCCTACGCATAAGCCCGGCAGCGGTTCCACAGCACCGGCCAGTTTAAATACCAGATCGGTGCGTACCAGCGCGTGCGCGGATGGAATATAGATGCCCTTGTCTAGCATGAAACGACCTTGGGATCCCAAGAACCACGCCGCACCGACTCCTATTGGAAAATCCGGGTCGCTGCTACGTGCTGCAAAATGCATTTCAGGCATGGTTCCGAAGCCGATTTGCCTGCGGTCGAAAATCATGATGTCGTCGACAATGGTGTTGTCGCCGGCCATGCTGTCTAAGCTAGTAAGGCTGTTAGTGTGCGCACCGGCGATATTCAATCCGTCACCGGCGATGCCAAAAAAATCACCTAGGTCGAATTTGAGGGCCATACCT
This sequence comes from Fibrobacteria bacterium, assembly GCA_043732185.1. GTDB lineage: Bacteria > Fibrobacterota > Fibrobacteria > UBA11236 > UBA11236 > Chersky-265. The sequence goes on along the minus strand of JAYTHY010000018.1, from coordinate 4,803 downwards.
GCGTCCATGGCGGTATTCAGATGCGCCAGGCCGGCCGGATTGTAATAGATGCCGCTATAGTCATCCGAAAGGCCGACAAAGGCATTGCCCATTCCCAAGGCCCGGCCGCTCAAATATTGAGGTCCACGCACAGCAGACACAGTACAGACTGTGAACAAACAAAATCCAATGGCTGCTGACGGGCGCATTTATTTGGCCTTCTTAAAACCCGTTACGGGACCTGTACACAAATCGAAAGTGGTTACGGAATCGACAAGCTTGGGAGTTGCAGTGGAATCGAGCATTACCAAAACCACTTTTCGGGTATCCAAACCTCCGGTTCCACCCGCGGACCAGAAAATTTGGCCTTTGCGATCGGGATGCAATAGCAGTGGAACCACCTCAAAGGATTTAAGATAGCGAAGATGAAATTCCGCCTCTGCAGTTTCATCATTTTTGCCATTCAGATTGTTATCGGCGCCGTCCTTATCTGCATAGAAATGCGCGTTACCTAAGGAATCAGGCGCACCACGGGAGTCTTCATCGATTTTCCCGTCACCATCATTGTCGATGCCGTCCAGAAATTCCTCGTCAATGCAGCCGTCGCCGTCATTGTCTTCCCGATCAAAGACTTTGTAAATAAGCATGGTTGAACCCGCGTCCTGGATGAATTTCTTGACTTGCACAATGGCTGAATCACCGACTTTATCCTTGTCGAGTCCGGCCGTTTGCTGGTGTAATTTTTGACAAACTGTATCCGAGGGTGGGCAGTTGCCCAAGGTGTCTGATTTATCCAGAACGGAATTCAGAAAAAGGTCGATGGCCTTGTCACTCTTCGCCAACAGCTCCTGGGATTTTCCTAATAGGTTGTTGAGGGCCGCTATTTTTATAGTGTCGTTTTTCAAATCCGCGATGTTGGCCATGATGCTGTCGGGATTGAGTTTGCTTGGGTCGGTGAAATCGATGATTCCATTGAGGATATTGTCCCGAAAATCGATACGACCGTCGCTATTGAAATCGGCTAAGGAGAGAATGGCTTCAATGGCCGAAGATAGCGCAAAGTCGGCGGAAAAGCTGCGGACGGGAACCTTACCATCGCTTTTTCCGGCTTTCTCCCTGTCCACCAAAATGTTTAAATACCGATTGATGCCGTTATTGGCTACATAAATCTTGTCTTTGACGGAATCGGGTTCGCCCAAAAAGGGGATGCTCTTGCCATCATTTTCCTGAAAGGACTGCACCAATTTGAACATATTGATATGCTGGTTCAGGAGTTCGCATTTGGCAGCCCCATAATACCCCTCCGATTTGGAGGAATCGAGATTGATAGCTGTCAGGAAATGGGATTCTGCCTCGGTATACTTGGCTTTTTGAAGTAGGATCTGGCCTTCCAGAATATGTTCGTCGGCGGATTTTGCTCCAATGCCGGCAGTGTCGGTAAATAGATTGCATCCGCCGCCTAAAAGGGCCATAAACAGCAGGCACGGGAAACCTGCGCGGTACCATCTCATGGTGGTTATTTTATCACCCCATGAAAACCCGGGGCAATACCGATTTTATACTATTTCACGAACCGGTACACACAATACCCATGTTCTCGGCTTAAAACTTCCGTTGATTGGAAGCGGGAGGCTGCTTGGGTCATGTAGTTTAAAAATCGATTGGCCACAAGAAAGACGGTTCCACCTGTTTTCAGCTTCGGCAGAATGGCATCCAGAATCTTTCCTGGGAAGGAAAAGTCCGTTTCACTTCCATGATGAAAGGGCGGATTGGAAAAGACCATATCAAATTCTCCCTCGATGCCCTCGGTAAGATTTGTGCAGAGTGAAGCAGCGGGTACCTGGTAACGATCGAAATTATACGTGGCGCAAGTTGTGGCAACAACGTTGACGTCTGCCGCTAATACGGAATTGGCGCCTAATTTACAGGCGGCTAAAGACAGGACGCCACTCCCGCAGCCTAAATCCAGAACAGTCAAACCAGTGCAATCCGGTAAATATTTAGCCAATAATGCCGTGCCGATATCCGTGGCCCGGTAGGAAAAAACACCTGGTTTACTGGAATAAACCAGCGTGCCCAATTTTGGAATTTCGATCTCCAAGTCCCCGTAGGTAAAATAGCCTGCACCCTCCAGAGGTGTTGCTGGTTGGTCCGCTATCTTTTGGAATTTTAATAACCGGCAGGAGGATTTAATTCGGAGCAGATGCGCATTGCCAAAATGGGCTTCGGCCCTTTTCGCAAAACTTTTAATGCCTTCTTGCTTGTGTCCGGATACCCAAAGACTGCCACCCACGCGCAAAAGGTTGAACGCTTCAATAAGGGCGGCATTGATTAGAGCCGTTCCTCGTCCTAGTCTAAAAATGATTTCATCAAAGGGTACAGGTGGCACGTCGCCAACCGGGCTGGAGTTGGGGATGTCGCTCAATTGGCAAACGACATTGGAGATCATTTTTTCGGTTAACATCTCCTGCGCAATACGGTGGTTGCGGTACAGCATATTTTGATTGATGACTTGCTTAAATCGTGGCGCGAAATGCGCAGCCAGGCGTCCACAGCCACCTTCGATTAAGAGCAGACGTTCGCGTCCTTCGAGTGGCGCATCCATTAACAATTTGGCTGCCGGATCGGTATCTGGATTTCCAGTCAATCCATCCTTGGCTTCCGGAGTCGATTCTTTTTCACCAGACATGGATCATATCCCCTTAAATCCCAATGCGGTAAGATCGTCCGCTTCCAAAAATCGCCATCCGCCGGATTCCAGCGTGGTCTCAAGTCGAAAGTTTCCTATTGCAACGCGGTGAATCGATTCCACGCGATTGCCTACGGCTCCAAACATCCGTTTGACTTGATGGTACTTGCCCTCCTCTAAAGTCATTTCGCATTCCTTGTCACCAATGAGTTTGATTTTGGCAGGAAGCGTTGGCACCGTTTCACTGCGAAGCGTGACGCCCGCTTCCAATTTGGTCTTTTGCTCAGGAGTGATGGGGTGTTTGGCACCGACGCGATATGTTTTGGGCACATGCCGCTTAGGTGAAGTAAAAAAATGATTGAAGGGCCCCGAGTCCGTAAGCAGTATAAGTCCCGTGGTATCGGCATCCAAACGCCCTACCGCTTCGATACCCCGATTTAGAAAGGGTTCTGGTAAGAGTGAAAAAATACTGGGATAATGGGATGGAGCATGGCTGCATTCCGTATCTACTGGTTTATGCATGGCGATATACATTTTTTTGAAATAGGGCAGGGTCAATCCATCCACCCGTAGAAACAAGCCTTCGGGATTAAGGGCTTCATTCGGCAATTCCGCTTTCCGCCAAACCAGGTCTGCTCCATCCTGATAACCTATTTCGACCAATCCCGCCCATACCAAACGCCCGCATTCTTTTCGCGAACCAAATCCCTGCTCGGCCAACATGGCGGCCAGCGTCTCTTTGCGGTTACCCACCTTCGGAGTCCGAACCCGCAAAATCAGCTTCTTGCTCTGGGGTGTAGACGCTGCCAGTCCCCGCTGCCGGAACTTTAGTGCGTTCCAGAACCACCAACACACGGTCCTGTGTGGTATTGGGAATCCGATAGGCGTGATTTCGCAGAATCCGGTATTCGTCATTATTGAAAGCGGCTACTTCTTCCGCTGCCTTGGGCCCTTTCATAAATATCGCTTTGCCACCGACTCCCAGGCAGCCGCCCAAGCGTGGCAATGTGCTCTCTATGGTTTCAAAAGCGCGCGTAATCACTCCGCCGAAAGGTCGAGTCAGACTCCTCGAAGTGACTTTATGCCCAAACACACTGATACCGCGTAGGCCCAATTCTTTGATTACCATTTCCAGGAATTGTACTCGGCGCGGCCTGGGTTCAGCGAGCACAATTGTCGTTCCCGGTGACATCAATTTGATCATAATGCCAGGGAAGCCAGCGCCACTACCCACATCAACCAGCGACGAAGGCCACTTGCCTCGCATAATCCCTTGCAGGATCATACAATCTGCATAATGGCGCTGGGCGATCGTATCGAACCCGATAAGGCGGGTCAAATCTTGGTCCCCATTGTTTGCACGCAGAAGTTGATGATAGGCCCAGAGCTTGTCTAAAGTTGGGGCGGGTAACGGGACGCCATAGAGGGTCATCAATCTTCCCAATTCAAGTTTGGAAGGTGGGGCCGCTAAGCGCTTTTGTTTTTGAAAAGGGCGAACCGGTCGTCTATCGTTTTGGCCCGGCGGACCCTGACGTTTATTCATTTTTTCTCCTCAGATTCACCGGGAATATTAGTTTCGTATGCGAATAAAGCGCTGGAAACTTCCAGCAAAGGCAGCATGTGTTGACGATAACGGGACCTGAATTGAGACGATGCAGTTTGCCCTGCACGCTCTTCAAAGCCCATCCGTTTGGACAATTTTTCCAATTCATCCGGAGAGGTCGGTAGCTCATGACGCTGCTGCAGGCCCTGTAATTGCAAAACATGCTCGATGCGCCGAAGGAACGTGTAGCTCTTGCTCAGCAAGTCATAATAGGTATGGCTGATCAACCGATAGCGAAACAGTCGACCCAAAACGGATAATGTATTTCCAGAGATGAGTTCTGGATGGTCCTGTCCATGCAGGATTTGCTGGTATTGTGCATAGAATTCGATTGTGCGAATCCCGCCCGGTCCGAGTTTCACCTCGGTAAATAGGCGGTCCTCCTGGCGCAATTTTTCCAAACCCAGTTTGCGAATCTGTTGCATACTGACTTCGATTTTTTCTCGGTTCAGCGGGGAGACTGCCAGCCGTTGAATAAATTCTACCATCTCACTCGCCATTGTAAAATTTCCGACTAAGGGCCGAGCTTTTA
>JAYTHY010000017.1:0-15974 GCA_043732185.1 Fibrobacteria bacterium | reverse complement strand
CTGCTGGAAATCATCGAGGAAATGACTACTATCAACATGGGGCTCTTGAAAAATGACGCCATTGGGTAACTGAGTGGGGGTTTCCGAAAGGCATTGGTGCTAACTCCTAACGGAGGAGAAACTTTTCATGTGGGCGAAAAAATGCGTGTGCTAGTTACGTCGAAAGACGATACCACAGCGATTATTAGGCTGGTCATATGGAAAAATGGGTCAAGGCAAAGCCCCATTTTGCCAGAATCGCCACTTAAGAGCCTCAATCTTCTAAACAATTGCGAGAGGAATTTTATTATTCCAGATTCGATTAATACAGGATTAGGAAAAAATATTTCCGCTGTTGCTGATTCGGTAAAAATCTTTGTCGCCCAGTATAATGGTGAGCAAACGTACTGGGATTATTCCAATGGGTTTTTCCGCATTTTACCTAAGTAGGATTTGCCAAATCGGAGGCGGTAGGATTTGAACCTACGGTACAGTTTCCCATACTTCAGTTTTCGAGACTGACACCTTAAACCGCTCGGTCACGCCTCCCAATTAGCGGGATGCAATCTAAAAAACAAATTCCTGGTTTTCACCATTTCCCAGCGCCCTTTATTATCTTTTGCCTCTCAAATATGGCCCGGCCCGCACACGCATTTTCTGAACAGAATTCCTGAGTTCCATGCCAGAAGCGCCCCGATTTAATCCCATTCTCAAGCTGAAAACGCTCTTGCTGGGTAAGTCCATCGACCCTTCCGACAAGAATTCCTTCCACAGCATCAGCCTAATCGCTTTTTTTGCTTGGGTAGGTCTTGGGGCAGATGGCCTTTCTTCCTCCAGCTATGGCCCGGAAGAAGCCTTCAGGGCCTTGGGTGCACATCCCCATCTAGGGATTCTGGTGGCTCTTGGATCCGCATTGACTGTGCTTATCATCAGCGCCAGCTACTCACAGTTGATAGAAATCTTCCCAGCCGGTGGCGGCGGATACTTGGTTGCAAGCAAATTGCTTTCGCCACAAGCTGGCATGTTATCTGGTTGCGCACTGCTCATTGACTATGTCTTGACCATTACCATTTCAGTAGCCAGTGGCGCGGATGCCATTTTCAGTTTTTTACCGAGCCATTGGTACCACTATAAGTTCGAAGCCACGCTGTTTGTGCTCATGCTCTTGGTAATTATGAATCTGCGGGGAGTTAAGGAATCCATACTCCCATTGGTGCCTATTTTTCTGGTATTCGTCTTAACCCATACCTTTGCCATTCTCTATGGCTTGGTGCTTCACCTCTGGGATTTTCCGGAAGTGGCACGTTCCACTATGGTGGACGTCGGAGTCACCCACAGCGAATTGGGGCTGATGGGAATGATTTTTCTGCTGCTTCGCTCCTATAGCATGGGAGCAGGAACGTATACTGGAATTGAGGCAGTCAGCAATGGCATGCCCTTGCTTCGGGAACCCAGGCTGCAAACCGGCAAGCGCACCATGATTTACATGGCGGCATCCTTGGCCTTTATGGTGCTGGGTTTAATGCTGCTTTATGTTCTGTACCATTTGACACCGCTTCCAGGAAAAACGCTGAACGCGACTCTGTTCGATACCATGACCAGAAACTGGAATCCGACGGTGAGCAAAAGTTTCATTTGGGCCAGCTTGGTTTCTGAAGCTGTTATTCTTTTTGTCGCCGCACAAGCTGGATTTCTTGGCGGCCCCCGGGTATTGGCTAACATGGCATTGGATCATTGGTTCCCAACGAAATTCACTTTATTAAGCGACAGGCTGGTTGCGCAAAACGGCGTTTTTCTAATGGGCGGCTCGGCTGCCATCATTCTGATTGCAACCAAGGGATCCGTTCAACTTCTGGTCGTGCTTTATTCCATTACCGTTTTCATAACCTTTGTGCTTTCTCAAATGGGCATGCTGAAATATTGGTGGAGTGTTCGCGACAAGATGAAAGGTTGGAAGCGTCGCATCCTGACCAGTGCTGTGGCTTTTGGCCTCTGTCTTTTCATTCTGATTACGGTAACCATCCTAAAATTCAATGAAGGGGGTTGGATTACCCTCATTCTAACCGGCCTTTTGGTTGTTCTGGCGACCTTTGTGAAGCGTCACTATAACAATGTCGAGAAAATACTCAAGCGCATGGACAACCTGGTCAATGCAGCCAAGACTTCCCAGTCGGGTGCTATTCCAAATATCATGGGCGCGGCTGGTAGAGTGACATCGGATAAATCAATTCAGGAACCTGTGATACCGAAGTTCGATCCAAAAGCGCGCACTGCAGTCATGCTGGTAAGTGGTTTCAACGGCGTTGGCTTGCATACTTTATTCAGCATCATTCGACTATTCGGCGGCATTTATAAGAATTTTGTATTTGTTGAAATTGGGTTGATCGATGCCGGCACGTTTAAAGGCGCAGACGAAGTCGAGAATTTACAGTCTCATGTGAAGGTTGAATTGGACAGCTATGTGGAGTTTATTAGCAGGCATGGCTATTATGGGGAAGGGGTATCCTTGCTCAGTCATGATGTGGTGGAAGGCAGTGCGCAAATAGCTCCCCAAATCCTATCGCGCTTTCCGCATTCCGTATTTTTCATGGGCCAATTGGTATTCCCAGAAGAAAGCTTTTTTTCCAGGCTCTTTCACAACAATGTGGTCTTTGCCGTGCAACGTAGGCTGTATCATTTAGGAATCCCCTTTATCATTATGCCCGTTCGCGTTAAGATGCGGGTGTAAAGCTTCATGGTGACGCCTAGGCTGAAACCGGCGCGTCCGTTTCTCAAGTGGGCGGGTGGTAAAGGCCAATTACTGGACCGCTTCGCTCAATATTTTCCGAAGGCACTGGCCGACGGCTCCATAGATAACTACATCGAACCATTCCTGGGCGGCGGAGCCGTTTTCTTCCATGTTATGCAGAATTTTCCGGTGAAGTCAGCCTATTTAATGGATGTAAATCCGGAATTGGTCTTGGCATACCAAGTTGTGCGTCAAGATGTGGAAAAGCTTATCATACAAATGGGCCAAATGGAAAAAGCGTATTTAAGGCTTGGTGAAAGCGCGCGCAAGGTGAGATTTCTAAAGGTGCGATCCGATTTCAATCAGGCGCTGCCGAGCATGGATTTTAAAAAGTACACCACCACTTGGGTCGAACGGACGGCGCAAATTCTTTTTCTAAACAAAACCTGCTTCAACGGCCTATTTCGTGTGAATAGCAAAGGCGTTTTTAATGTGCCTTTCGGCAGTTATATCAAACCAACAATTCTGAATGCAGACAACCTGCGTAAAGCTTCGTTCCTGTTGGCAAAGGCGGATATCCGCCAAGGCGACTTCCGGGAATTGTTAACTAAAAAAACCACGATTAAAACGAAGTCTTTCATTTACTATGACCCGCCGTACCGGCCGCTCAGCGCCACGGCAAGCTTTACTTCCTACAGCCAGGGAGGCTTTGGAGATTCGGACCAGAAACAACTCGCTCAAATGTTCCAAGCTTTGGATCGACGAGGGGTGTACCAAATGTTGAGCAATTCCGACCCGAAGAATACTGATCCACAGGATAATTTTTTTGAAGAACAGTATTCAAAATATTTGGACCGCATGTTCCGAATCCCCGCGAGCCGATCCATCAATGCCAATGCCGCGAGTCGGGGTCGCATCAATGAAATAGTGATAACCAGCTATAAGGTCTGATGGAACGCGACGAGGCGTGGAAGCGGGTTTTCGAACGGCTGCCCGTGCTAGAAACCCTACAACGCGATGGTATCTTCTACGTTACGGCAGATGAATTGAAAGCTCATGGAGGCCGTGAGCCGAGGCTAATGGCCAAGGTGGATGCTTTGGCGCAGCGACCGGCAATATTGGCGGAGCATGAACTAGCCATTTTTCCAGTGAGAAATGGACGCTATGCCCTATTTCCTGACCCGGACCAAAAATCCTTTTTCAGATTTTCCGGGGAGGCGGAAGCGCCGCTCCGACCCTTTCGATCCAAAGTGGATTTGAATCTATACGATACCTTTCCACGGAATCAGGAAGCCAGCGAATCCCAGGCACTGGATTTCGCCTATCTCTCAACCCTTTTGCCCAATTTTTGTGGAGAACCGGACATTCGACTCACTTTGCGTGGCCGTTTTTTTTCCGGTGGATTTCAGTTCCATACGCCCATGCGTGGATGCGAAGTGGCCGTTGACCGGGTTCAAATTGAAGTGGACGCCGGTTATGAGGGCACGCATGGAATTTACCTAATCGAGGCGAAGCGAGGTCGACGGGATAATTTCCATATCCGTCAGCTTTGGTATCCTTGGTTGCATTGGTCCAGCCGCACCCACAAACGCGTGACTCCGATTTTCTTTACCTATAGCAATGGGCAATATTTTCTCAGCGAATTTTCGTTTGGCGAACAATTTGGTGATTTGCAGGTTGTTCGAAATCGTGCCTATTGTTTGGACGAATCGCCACTTGCGGAATTGGATTTCCAACGACTGCTTCAGGATATTCCAGCGGGACATGAGCCTCCGGATTCCTTTCCCCAGGCCAATGATGTGGATAAATTGGTGGACATGGTGCAGGCCATGCAGGACGCCCCGATAACGAAATCCGACATCGCCGAATTATTTGAATTTGATGATCGGCAAGGGGACTACTATGGAAACGCAGCCTGTTTCTTGGGATTGGCACGCCGTGTGGATGGGGGCTTTTTAGGAACAGAAGCAGGTCTGGAGTTTGGACACCTTCGGTCCCGAGCGGCCCGTACAAGCCGTCTGGTGGCTATTTTGATTGGCATTCCAACCATGCGAGAGGCCATTCAGCTCCTCGTTGAAAAAGGGTTCCAGCTGGAAAAAATATCCAAAGATGCCCTCGCCGCGCTGATTCGCAAACGCAGTGGATTGTCAGGCTCGACACCCGAGCGTAGGGCTTCTACTTTACGGGCTTGGTTGGGGTGGATAATGGGCAATGTTAAAATTTACACGGGAGCATAGCTAAGCATGCAAAAGACAGAAAATCTAAACATTAGGGAAACGGTCCCATTAATAGCACCAGCTGAATTGCATCGTTTGCTTCCCATGGACGAGGCCGCTACGACAACGGTAGTGGAAGGCCGTCATGCCATACAAAGCATTTTATCAGGAACAGATGATAGGCTTATCGCCATACTGGGTCCGTGTTCCATTCACGACACGGATGCGGCTTTGGAGTATGCCCAAAAGCTCAAGGATTTGTCCGACCGGGTTAAGAACAGCCTGGTCCTTGTCATGCGCGTTTATTTCGAGAAGCCGCGGACAACGGTGGGATGGAAAGGATTTATCAACGATCCGTTTCTGGATGATTCCTGCGACATTTCCACGGGACTGCGGGAAGCCCGGCGATTGCTGCTGCAAATCAATGCCATGGGCCTGCCCGCCGCCACTGAATTTCTCGATCCCATCGTACCCCAGTATATCGCCGATTTGATAACGTGGGCCGCCATTGGAGCGCGCACCACCGAGTCTCAGACCCACCGCCAAATGGCGAGTGGTTTATCCATGCCGGTAGGTTTCAAAAATGGAACCGATGGAAATATCCAAGTGGCCATAGATGCTCTAACATCGGCGCGCAATGCCCATAATTTTTTGGGGATGGATGGGGAAGGCCGTACGTGTATCGTCAAGACCAAAGGAAATCCATTTGGACATGTGGTACTTAGAGGTGGACGCACTGGAACCAATTTCGATCCCACAAGTACAGCCGATGCTGTTAGGCAGTTGGGTAAAGCGGGGTTAGCAGCTAGGCTGGTGGTGGACTGTAGTCATGGGAATGCCAATAAGCGCTACGAGCTGCAGGAAGCGGCCTGGAGCAGCATTGTGGAACAACGTGTGGCGGGAAACCGAGCATTGATGGGTGTGATGGTGGAAAGCCATTTGCACGAAGGCAGTCAAAAAATTCCCGGAGATAGGTCTTTATTGCGGTACGGTGTTTCCGTGACGGATGAATGCGTGGGTTGGACTGCTACAGAGCGTTTGGTGCTAGCGGCTGCCGAAAGTATGGGTAAGCGTTAAGGGTGCTGTGGCGAGTCTACTACCAGAAACTTACTGGATCCAGAAATTAGTTGGATCCAGAAGGAGGAGCGGTTTCCGATCGTAAGAATCCGAAACCAACGATAAGAAAGGTCACCAAAATGGCCACGACCTTGATCAAAATATCCGTGTACAGACCAAAGTGGAGCATTTCAAACAGATATTTTTCGCCGAATAGGGCAGCTGGTAAGAAAACAAAAACGCCAAGAATAGATCGCACCATCTGGTTTTCGAGGTCAATGGAGCGAGACCGATTACGTATCCATAAAAAGCCACCCAAAAGGCAAAGGACAAGCACAATTTTTTCCAGATTTGGCATGGTGGTTAAAGTAGGAAAGCCCTTCTTTATTGGCATCAGACGCAGGTTTTTCAAAGCTTATTGATATATTCCATATACCCTGAAGGGCGCTAGAACGATTTCACTATGCGGGAGTAACACAATGCAAAACCCAACATTTCTTTCCAGTTTCTGTAAAATGCGATTAACGGGGCCTTTGGGGCTTTTCTTTCTGTTAGTGAGTGGATTGGCTTTGCCAAGTCAGGCCAGAACTGGCGGTAATATGGGTGTGGGTTTTATTGCCGGGAATCCGTCTGGGGTATCAGGAAAAATTTGGCTAGGAGAAACCAATGCGCTCGACCTTACTTTGGGTCTAAACGTACTGGACAATTGGTTGGCACTAAATGCCGACTACCTTTGGCATGAATTCGGATTGATCCCTGTTCCACAAGGTAAATTGCCGGTTTTTTATGGAATGGGTGTGTGGGCCGCCTTGGCCAACCACGGTGGTATTGGAGTGCGAGGAGTAGTAGGCATTGAATACCTATTTCCTAGTGCGCCGTTGGATGCTTTTTTTGAAATATGCCCAGGGATATCCGTGCTTCCTGGAACACAATTTGGGGCGGATGTTGGTTTAGGCATGCGTTATTTTTTCTAGGAGAAATCTTACTCACAGGGTGTTGAAAGTAGTGGAACCCTTCGCATCAAACGCATCACAAAGGGCCCCTATAATCGATCTGAGTAAAAGCGTCCCGGCTGTAAATGCTATTATGTTGACTGAGATGAAACATTTAATAACCGCTGCACCATGGGATAATGCTCGCCTTCATGGTAGATGAGGAGATAAAGGTCATCAGCCACAGTAGAAAAATGTGAATTCATATAATCAAACTCTTGGGTGAGCGGCGCCTCCAGAATTGATCCATATTTAGCGACAATATCAAAACTATAATTACGATAAACGTCCATCACTTGGGTAAAAGTCGGCGTATCTGCATCGTAATTTTCTGGCGAAGATCCATCTCGGAAATATTTTCGGAATCCTAGGTCAACGGGAAGAGCCTCACCACGCCGAACGTACCAATGGGCCAATTGAACATGCAGCATATGACCGATATGCCAATGGACGGAATTTCGAAATCCGTCGGGAACCAGTAAAGCCTGTGCTTCGGTTAAACCTTGAATATGGCCTAACACTTGCTTACGAATGCCTTCCAGTAAGGAAACAACTTTGAGCGTGCCGGGAGTTGGAGAGGGGTGCATGCCTAAACCTTTCGACCGATGTTAAAACTTGAATTTAGCTTAACCATAGGCTCGATAAAAGAAATGTTTCGAGGGCATAACCGAATAAGGCAAAGACGAGGTTTGAAAAAATCTTTATTGTTGGGCCAATCCCGTTGGCAGGCCGCCGGTAAGCTTGGGCGAACCTGGTTTACCGGCTTCCCCGACCAACACGTAGCCCAGGGACGGGTCATCCAAATTGGCTGCCATCGCCGCACGCGATTCCGGGTCAATTCTAAGCGTGGCGGGATTTAATTCGACGATAGATGTAAGCGTTGATCCGGCTTTAACCACTGTAATTTTATTCCCCGATGCGAGTAGAGCCGATTGCAGGGGCCCTAAATCACCACGAAAGTAACTGGAGCTGCTTGGTAGAACGGGTAGGCCGGCATCAAGCGGGAAGACTGGGGGCAAAACACTTCCATCCAAGCATTTGCCTCCCACAAATGTGGTCGGATCCACAAAACGCGATTCGATCAAAAAGACATCGGTACGGACAAATCCCAAGGCATCGCGAGCCTTGGCCAATTTTGCTGGTGTTCCAGGTAAGGCTTCATCTTCAATTGCCAGCACCGTGTACTTTACGGATGTTGCCAGGATAGAATCTTTTGTAAAAGCAAGTTTTTCGTCCGGCGTTGCGCCATCCATCAATGGAATAGGCGTTACCATAAGTTGTACGTTGCCACAGTAGGGGAATGCACCATTTCGGATATGCAGACTATCATTGAGCGTACGGAAAACGCGTCCTCGCATGGAAACATAGAAGGGCTCGCCTAGAGCAATGCCGACTTGTTCAACAAAGACTTTGAATCGGGTGGCATCGCCGAGATAGGCCTTGGAAAATGATTCAGGCGGTACGGGATCGGTTACAGTGGCGCCCACGGTTCCGGTGCCGTTCACCACGGTGTTTTGTACGGTACCGTCGGCAAGTCCTGTACCGAATTTATCCTGTTGCAGCCAGCCGGCAAAATTTCCTACCACGCCGCCGGTCAAGATTTTAACAGAAGGGTCCGAGGCTTTGACCATAGTTGAGAATTGACCTGGGACGTCACGATAGAGTTTGTCCAGGCACTTATTCGGTATGGCAGGATCAAAGCGGCGGCACGAGTCAACGCTTTCCGTCATGCTTCCATCGAGTACCCAGATATCCGTAGTGGAATCCTTGCCACGGCCCAAGCGTGCGGTAAGTACGATACGGCGGGTATATTGTTTAAGGAGATTGGTACGCGTCAAGCGTGCATCGATATCATAGGTTCCATCGACTTGCGGATAGCTGTGCGTTGAGTCAAGTACCGCTGAAGTATCCCCAAATTCATCCAGTAGGGTTAAAATAAAAAATTTCCCCACACCAGGTTTGAGGCTGAATTTGGCATGGCCCAGGCCAGACGGCGCTTTACGGTAGGCCAGAATAGCAGCGGTCGGAGGGGTTAATACGGGCGTGCTGATTGGTTGGGTGGATCCTGCTGCTCCGGTTGAATTGGTTGCTGCCATGCCTATGAAGGCGGATACATCTTCTCCGCGACCGCTTGCCGCGTACTGACCCACAAATGGACCACCCGCAAAATTTACAGCATTTTTGGCAATGGAGGTGACACGATTAATCGATCCGGAAAGGAAAACGCGACTCTTTTCAAACGTGCCCCGTAGCAGCAAACTTTTTCCAGAATCGGGACCATTATCGGGGAGGCGAATTGGGAAAAGGAATTCACCCATAGCCTCATTGAGCGCTGCGCGAACAGTATCGGTTAAAGTGTCCTTAAGCGAGGCGGAGTAGGTAACCAGGAGAGTGTCTGCTTGTTCGCGTACCTTAAATTTTAAAGGGTAGGCATTGTCACCCAATCTCATCAGGCCGGAAAAAAGACCGGAGGGAGGTGAGACGCGCGCATGTGTTGCAGGCTTGCTGTTGGCATCATTGGGATTGTATCCCAGTAGTTTTTCTACATCGTCCGGGATACCATCACCGTCTGTATCCAACCACTTTACACCCTTCGCAACTAGGGCAATGTAAAAGGCTTTTTTCTCCGCATCGGTGGCTTCGATTTCAACGCTAGTGGTCCCATCCATCAATTCCAGAAAATCGGCAATTCCGTCTCTATCCGTATCGACCAGGAAATTGGGAAAACTAGCTTTGTCATCCGGCTTCGTTTTATAGTTGATTTCCATAAAGTCAGGGAAGCCGTCCAGATCCTTATCTGCGAAACTTTCTGCCGAGGTCTGGGCTGTTTGCGTTGAGGCAGTTTGGTCGTCTAATTTTTTTAAATCAATGAGCTGGGGATAGCCTTTGAATGCAAAGGCTCCTTTGGCGGCCCCAAAATCCGATTCACCGTAAAAACGATCGGGCTGAAATCCATTGGCTAAAAATTGGGCTGCGGAAGTATCACGAATCGCAATGACTTTCCATTGGTACACACCAGCAAGGCCTTTATCCGCGTTGAATAATTCAGCGGCAGGATATTTAAAGGTGGCCTTTTCCCAGCCTGGTAATTTCATTGTTTGTACATCGCGCAGAATCGAAGTCGCACCCGCGACGACTTGTCCTTGTGCGTTAAGGCTGAAGTTTTGCTCCTTTCCGACACCTTGATTTTTAATGAAAAAGAGTCCGCCATAGGCGCCTCTACCTCCAATGAACTTGGGGTCTTCAGCCAGTCCCAGCAAGTATCCACCAACACTATCCAAATCGAGTCCACGGAAATGGAATAGAACGTTTCCAGTAGCACTTCCCGCGCCTTCGACTCCATTGGTTGGACCCAGTAAAGTAATCGGCTTAATTTCCTTGATATGGAAATCACTGGCTGCGACGCTTTGTGTGAACAGCTTGCGTTCTACTAATCCACCATCAACGGCGTGATTGATGACCCATTTGGTGCCGGTAAATCCGAGAATGAATTTTATAATGCGATAGCTCGTATCTATCGGAACGGCTTCTGCGCATGCCAATTGGGCATCCCAATTGTATCGACCATGGGCAATTATAGTCGAGAGTTTAACAGCCACCTTTGCTTCTAGATCCGTCACAACAATGCCACCATCGATGGAAAACTGATCTTTGATCGATTCCTTTACGGGCTCAAGTACTACACTGGAATTGAGTTTCAATTGCTCACCGAGGAACCTTGCGTCACCGCTGTTTTCCAGGTTCGCTATGGTGGGCACATCGAATAGATAATCCTGGCCATCTAAAGTCAGACGATTCTCTGTTTTAGACCAAGTAATTCCGGATGTAATTGACGTTTCCTTGCGATAGACTTTAGGAAGGATACCAGGTGACGAATGCTCTTGCACCCATAGCGTATCCTTCTTATCAATGGACGCCACTTTTCTTAATGCGGCTTTGGTCGAACAAGCTTCTGCACTGCTCTTGTAGATAGGCGCCTCAAATCCTGCGTTTAAATGGGATTTCTCTGAAACTTCACGGCGCACTCTATCCAGGAATTGCTGGGAGGAAAGGAATTGCGTTCCGGCCTCGAGACGGAATGCAGGATCCAAATAGGTGGACATGCGTCCGATATCGCCTTGCAAATAGGCATTGAAAAACTCTTCCATCAATAACGCTACGGCCAAAGAACGACCCGTTTTTTCTTTTGCCGCCCCATCATAATCCTTTACCGTGAACGTCCATTTGAATTCCTTATCAAGGTGCTTGCCGCTCAAATCAATTAGGGTATCCGGGAGGATGATGGAATAACTAGTGCCTACTGTGAAGGGTAGTTTGTGAATAAATAAGAGTTTGTTTCCCGTAACTTCCCAGTACCCCTCTATTTTAGGCGACATAGAAATGGAATTTAGGGCTGAGAATACTTGCGGCGGACGGGTAAAACTGATCTGTGGATTTTGAGTAGGTTTCAGAGATTCTTGGTCAGTAGGAAAAGTAGCTGACACCACAAAGGGTAAATCCGCCACCTTAGTTTCTGATACTGCTTCAAAGACGGCTTTGTATTCCTTTTCGATGGGATTTTTAGCCAGGTCCTTAAGTGAAATGGGAATTATTAGACCATAGCGCGAACCTGATTCCAAGCTGCCCATAGAAAGAGTCAATTGCTTGCTGTCGCCACTCCAGGATGGTACGAGTGAAGTGGCGGCTAGAGTGTCCCTGAGTACAATGGTGCCGTTCACATTGTTTACATCAACCCGGCCAACCGATAAACCCTTAATGCTCTGTCTTTGCATGGGCTCGCTGAACATGATACTGATCTTAGCGTTTTTTGCCGCGATTGGACCGACTAGAAAAAGACCTCCGGCATCCGGTGAGGTTGCGTCATAAACACCCGTAACAGTCGGGTTGGTTTGATCTTCAATGGCAATGGCCGTATCAATTTTTGCAAGCGTGTCTTTTTTGCAATTGATGAAAGGAATGGCGGCAGTTATGAGCCGAAAAGTGGCTAGATCCAAGTGCACGGCAAACCCGTAGTATTTGCCGTCTTTAAGAACGGCTGTGTAGTTTCCGAATTTATCTGTAGTCAAAGTTGTTTCTGCGGAAGTGGTCGCATGCAAGGCGTCGAAAATCAATACCGTGGCGGCTACCAAGGGTACAGGAGTCGTGGCTAAGTAGCGACGTTCACCCGCTGCGTTTGTCCCAGTTTTCAACAATCCTTTGATAACGTCTTTGCCTTCTCCTTGGAGCGCACCTGTAATGACGCCCTTACCTGCGGCCTTGGCAGATTTGACGAGTGAATCCTGGTTGTCCGCGGCCTTGACCGTGGTGGTGGGTTTATCTTTTTCGCAGGCACAGGCTGATTTTTTCGAGGAAGTAGGACTTGAGCAGGCCACCCACATCGCCAGGCATAGGAGCATAAGGGTAATGGGGATGAATTTTTTTCCACCACTGCTTATCTGACTTATTGCCGGACTTTTTGTGCGCATTGACGACGAATCCTACCCTGTATTTATCGGGTCATTACCAGTTATTCTATAGGTTGGCGACCTTTTACGGCGAGGGGAATCATTTGATGACCATCTTTAAGGTTTTTGTAAAGCCGGGCGTTTCGAGCCTATAAAGGTAGGCCCCCTTAGCCAAGGTACTGCCATTTTTAGATATCGGATTCCATAGCAAAGTATGTCCACCAGGCTTATAAAACCCGTCCGTCACTTGGGCGGAAAGTCGCCCGGAATAGTCAAAAACATTGATTCGGAGTCTTGTCCGATTTGCCAAGCGCCTTCCTTGGGAATCCCAATTCTGTGGTAAAAAGAATCGGAAGGATGTTTGTCCTACCACGGGATTTGGGAAGTTTTGGGTAATGTTAAAGTTACCCTTCAACCTTTCCGCAAAGTCGGCATGAGGCGTAATCACGAATGAATATTGGGTCGTAGTGCCTTCCATAGCCATTAAGACAGGTACTTCTGAGGTCACGGGTACAGATTCTCCGCGGTGTACTAAAAAGGCATACAGCCCTGAATGCAACACCTGATCCAATCCGGCCATTTGCAGTGAAGCGTTTTGTAAGCCCGTTCCGGAATTTTCCACGGTAAAATCCCACCACTCCTCTTCGGCATCTAACTTTTCCCGGAAATCGGCAGCGAGGTTTTGCGCCAAACTGTCTCCGAGTGTGCCGGGTTTATGGAAATGCAGCGCTATATATTCACCGTATTTCGGAGCGTCGGTATTTAGTGAGCTCCCATCGGAAACATCTACTAGGGTTGGAATAGAATTGTTTATACTGTGAATACCAATAAAGTTGAGGCGATCTTGGAATGGTCCCGCTTGCAAGGCCAGTTGCAACGACCAATTCGAGTTATGCTGGTAGGATGGTTGAAAGGATGTTGTTTTAGTAAGGGCGGTACTTCCAGGAACAGGGAAATACGGTTCATTCTTTAAAGTTAAAATCGTGTCTTTGGAGACTTGAACCCAGTACGCACCCCATGGTTTCAGTATGCCTTTGGTATTTACCAAATCACGGCGCATAGCATCCCATTCCCAGAATTGAAGATTGGTACTGGAAAGATCAATGAAATAGGGGAAAGGATTCCCGATTTGATTCCAACCCTGTTTTCCATGATTCAGCTTCAATGTGAAGGGTAAATCCAGCAAATCTTTTTGAGATACATTAAGCGTTATAGGCTTATTCACTCGCACCCAATAGCCCTTACCTCGCTTGAGAGAATCGGAATTTACACCACTTGAATATCTGCCAAGGACCTGACCGTCCTCTCCTGATTCATC
The DNA here is from genome assembly GCA_043732185.1 of Fibrobacteria bacterium. GTDB lineage: Bacteria > Fibrobacterota > Fibrobacteria > UBA11236 > UBA11236 > Chersky-265. The sequence goes on along the minus strand of JAYTHY010000017.1, from coordinate 2,241 downwards.
CCAATTCGTTACTTCGGCCCCAACGCCTAGAACGGTTGCGGGAAGGCTGGCATGCGAAATGGCAACCATGTTCCAATGCGCAGTGTCTATGTTTAGTGATGAGGCACCATTGATGGTGAAAGAGGAAAGTGTGTAACCCTTTTGTTTTAAACCTCCCTGATCTTCTGCCAATACGGCTATTTGGTAGTTCCCATCCACCAAGGGTTTTAAAGAAAGAATCGAAGAGGCCGTTATACCGCTTCTCACGGTATCACCCGCTGGCCCCACCAAACGATAGTGGAAACGAGTGGCTGACAAAGTGCCGTCTTCATCGCTGACATCAAAACTAAATTTTGCCGCGCCTGCCATGTTTTGCTTTGTCTTGATAATGGCCAAAGGCGCGTCGTTTACAAAGAGGACTTTGGCTTGTAGTGGCAATTTTGTCGTAGCTCCGGCTTGATCCGAAAAGATGAGATCGATGTTAATGGATCCCGTATCCATTGGTCGCGGCAATACTGAGAACTTGAAGAAATGATTGTATCTTTCGACAGAATCCGTGCTAGCGACATATGAGATGAATGCGGGTAGCGGCGTAACTAAAGTTATCGCGTCGCCTTTGTCCATGTCCACTACAACTACAGTAAAGGTGTCGAGGATGTCTTCCTTCCAATTAACGGGAGATTGCCAATTGGCAGAAGGGAATGCCACAGGCCCATCGTTAACATTTAGGACGATTAAGGCCAGGTTTAGGGTATCGAAAAGACTGCCATCGCTGACGGTGATTTGAAAAGTATAGTTGCCGACGTCGCGGTTGCCGGGGTGGAAAGTCAAAACGGTATCCTTTAGTTGAATCCATTTGGGCGCGGAAATAAGAGTTAAGGTGTGAACGTCTTTGGGATCAGGATCGGAATACAACGGCGCCCACGCAGTAACGCTGTCTTCTTGAACAGACAGTGTGCTTTGACCGGCAGCAAAGACGGGAGCATCATTGACATCCTTAACCAGAAACGTTTTCGAGTAATTGAAAATCTTTCCACCCAAATCCTCTACCTGGATATTTAAAGTTTGGGAGCCTACCTGGGCTTGGGCGGGAGTGCCTGTCAAAGTATAAACGCGATGCGCGGCAAAGCCGGCCGAGGCCGAGTCGGCCTTTTCAACTGAAGTCAACCAAGTGGGTATGTTTACGGTTATCGTCTTCACTGAATCATCCAAATCCAGGTCTCCGATATCCACATACATGTTTAGCGGCATATTTTGGAGAGTTGTATCCGGTACGGTGGAGGCCGCCAGAACCGGATTGCGATTCGCTTCATAAAGAACCCGCTTATCTAGAAGAGTCGCAATGTTACCTACCTTATCTTTGGCATACGCGCTGAAATGGTAGAAGCCTGAATCCAATGCAGATGCGGGCATGGGAACGTTAAAGGCGCTATCGGAACGCAGACGAGCGGTATCGGGTATGCTGGTCCAGCCAGATCCGTTATAGTACGCGTTGTCGGTTTCACGCAAACGGACTACAAAAATCGAATCCGTTCCAGTTGTGGCATCGAGGGCTTTACCGGTTATGTAACCGGGCCAGTTCTTGTAACTGTGCGTGGCATTGAGGTTCAAAGTCATCACAGGAGCGACTCGATCCAATACCGTGGTATCCCGCATCCACATCGAGCGTCTCCCAAACGTGTTCTTGAATTGGACCAGGGCAATGCGTGGCCCATCGGCACCGACAGCCATATTGAGAGAATCGGTAGCGTGCATGGATTTCCAGGCCGTAGTTACTGCGGTATCAGCCAACAGAGAGAAGCGTAGACTATCCGCACCGGTAGCGGTGAAGGCTAGCCCGGGAACGGGATTTTTGGTGCGGCCCGCCACATCCGCGATGGTGATGGTACCGGTAATGGGTGTTTGGTACAGGGACGAGTCCTGAGTTGCGGTTGAGGCCACGGTATAATTACCGCTGGTGTCGCGCACAAAAGCTCCGAAGTGATACACCGTATTCGTAGTTAAACCGGTAACCGTATCCTTATTCGCTGTGGCGGCCAGTTTTTTCCAAAGAGTTCCGTCGGTGGGGCCGGTCGGATAAACCCCGTCCAGACGATAACGGATTATGGTGGTATCTGCATCGGTACTTATGGAAGGGACCCATGCCAAAGCGGCGGTGGTGGGACCAATGGCCGTAGCCAAGAAAGCGGTTACGCTGGCTGGAGGGGTAACATCCGGGAGCCAAGCACTGTCATTGGCAGCTGAGGATGGCAAGGACCAGTT
>JAYTHY010000016.1:0-15974 GCA_043732185.1 Fibrobacteria bacterium | reverse complement strand
AATGTTTTTACCCAATGCGTTGATTTGCCCAGGTGAGAGCGTTTTGATCTCATCAGGAGTGAACGCAGCCACTTGATTGGAGTCGCTGACCAAAATGGTCCAAGTCTCGTTGTTCAAGGAGGATATTTTTGCAGTGACGGATGTTCCAGCCGCTCCAGTGGTGCCAAGCAACCGAACCTGTGCGGGTTTCAGCATGGCGATTTGCTCCGGACTGATAGCAGAAATTTGCTGTCCCGCTGGGTTATTAGGTGTCAGGACGCCCAGTGCCGCGTTGCTAAGGTATTTAATGCTTTTACCCAATGCGTTGATTTGCCCAGGCGAGAGCGTTTTGATCTCATCAGGAATGAACGCGGCTACTTGATTGGAGTCGCTGACCAGAATGGCCCAAGTCTCGTTGTTCAAGGAGGATATTTTTGCAGTGGTGGATGTTCCAGCCGCTCCAGTGGTGCCGAGCAACCGAACCTGTGCGGGTTTCAGCACGGCAATTTGCTCCGGACTGATAGCAGAAATTTGCTGTCCCGCTGGGTTATTAGGTGTCAGGACGCCCAACGCTGCGTTGCTGAGGTATTTAATGTTTTTACCCAATGCCGTGATTTGCGCGTTCGAATATTTCTGTATCTCCGCGGGAGTAATGGCCGTAATTTCCGGGTGAGAAAGCGCGCTATCCGGCTTGGCGGTTATGGTTGAGGTTCCGGCCGTATCCACAAGAGTGGCCTTACCGGATTGCACAGCCACTATCACTTTATCAAGAGTGCTTGGCACAACGTTACCACCATTGTAGATGGTGATGGTGTAGTTGTTGTATACCGGAACATTGTTGAACGTGTAGTCTCCGGCCTTGCTGATATTGGTTTGGACGCCTATTTCATTGATGACCGCGTAGGCATTTTGCGCCTGTTGTACAATGCTGTGCTCCACCTTGCCAATGATGATGCCATTATTGATTATGGTGATGGATCCCAGATCCTTTTTCTCATCCTTCTTCAAGGAGAAGTCCTGGGTAGACCCCAAAGAATCCTTTATCGCATTCAGTACAAAATCGCCGCCGGGAAGTTTGATAAAGTTGAATTTACCGTTCGCATCAGTTTTGGTCTTTCCCACACTTGAGTCTTTGGCAACAATGGCCGAAGTCTTTTTAAGGATGGTTCCCGATTTCACGAAAAGTTCCACGTCCGCATCTGCTATCGGTTTTTTATCAGCGCTGACTATGCTCCCCGTTACGGATGCGGTAAGCCCGCAATGGTTTTGCGTTTCCGTGCATACTCCCGCGGTATCGTTGCCTGGTTCAGTAGACTTATTACATGCCCAGACTAGTGCCGAGATAAATATCAGTTTCAATATGCGGTTCATGAATAGCCTCAATTTTGGAGTTGATCAAACATTTGGAATTGAAAGTGAATAACACGCTTGGACGATTCGTCCTTGGTAACTATTGCCCTAATCTCCGCGCATACTGCATCCAACCGCTTGTTGATTTTGGCAAAGGCGTTTTCAGAGCAACTAAAGGTATTGGTATAGATTCGCGGCGGCATTTTGGGCTTGCCCAGAATGGTCTGGCTGGCAAGATTTAGGGTTTTTAACCAGTACTGCATTACAATTTCATCGTGCAAATTGGCATTGGCAAAGATTGATTTCCCTTTTGGCCGCCAATGGTTTTTCTGATCGAGCTCGATAAATTTCAGTTCCTTGAGTACTTCCAGGGATTCCCTCACCTTAGTTCCTGGAACACGGGGAAAGATTTTGGAACCCATGGCCTGACAAGCTTCACTAGATCCGTCGCAATCCACCACGTCGAGAATGGCCCATATAGTATTGTGATGCCAAGTTTGATGGAACTTGTATTCGCTTCGCAGCAACAAACGCTTGGTCGTATGGTTCAAGGAAATAAGCTTGTCGAGCAGGTCCTCTTTTCGAACCGGATCCTTTTCTTCTGTGTAATAGCACAAATATCGAAAATACTCGGATTCTTCGAAATTGAGTTTGAATACCCGGATTATGGGATCGATAACCGAGTCGGTAATCGCCCGTTCCCCATTGACGATTCTCAGAAAGTAGACGGAATTACTGAACCCTAATTCCTTGGAAACGAAGCGCGCACTGTACTTTTTGTTCTGGTTTTTCATCCCCAGCCACTTGTCCTTCAAAAAGGTTCGGGCATTTCCATAGTCGAAGATATTCATAAAATCCAGTGCGATTATATTGTTGTCGAAAATATATTCTGCAGATTGTACTTGGACAAGAATCAGACTAGAACATTTAAAAGAAAGTGATCACTATTTTGTGATCAAGAACCGAAGTCTAGCTTAGATAAATCGAAGGTTTTTTCCAATCTATTCTGCACTGCAGAAAGTGTTCCGCTCAAATTGCTGGACGTGCAATATTTGGGTCAATCGAGTCGTTATCCTGGTAAAAACGTCGTCTGGATAGGAGTAAAGGAAAAAACCGTTTCTCCAAAGTCATTCACCTACCAGTGATTTGGACTGGCCGATGACCCAGCCAAGTAGGGTGTTTTTAAACTCGTTTCATGAAACTTCTATTTGCCAGAATGTCGGGAATAAGGCACATTCCTTTCACTCGATCTGAGATTTGAACCCATGAAAAAATTAGGTGAAGGCCGAGCCTCGGTTCTATTGATTGTCTGCTGCCTATTATGGGGCCTCTCTTTTCCGTTGATGCCTCTGGTCAAGTTGGGATTGAAATCACTGGAAACGGGTGTTGGCGAATCCGCCCTTGGCGCAACCGTGAATGCCTGGCGCTTCCTGGCAGCCGGTATTTTGTTGATGCTTCCGGTTTTGTGGTCGCGGCGCCCCATCACGGCTGTCGAATTTCGCGGTGGATCAGCTTTAGGACTGACTTTCGGCAGTGGCATGTTTTTGCAAATTTTAGGTTTGGCGTGGGTCGTGCCGTCGGTATCAGGCATGATTACGGCAATGCCTGTGCTATTGGCGCCTATTGCTCAGGCTTTTATATTGCGACGAGCCGTTGGCCGCAAAACTTGGATAGCGGCTGGAATCGCTGTTGTCGGGTGTCTGGTTTTAACCCTTGGCCCGATCGGAAACCCAACCTCTGGTTCGCTTATGGTAAGGGGTCCTTTTCCCTTCGCAGGGGAGTTAGCCACATTAGGTTCCGCCATTTGTTTCACCGCCCATATGCTGCTGATAGACCGTTTCGGTCCGCGCTGTGAGGCAACGCAATTGACTGCGGTGATGTTTGTCGTGGTTGGTATGGGAAACCTTGTGGTCGCCTTTGGTTTTGGGGCCGGTCCATTGCATACGCTCGCATCACTTGAAATTTTGATGCACCACCCAGCGTGGCTTTGGGCAATGGGATCCTTGATCCTGATTTGCTCCATTGCAGCCATGTGGATGATGAATCGGGCGCAACCCTCGCTTTCTCCGGCGCGGGCAGCGGTTCTGTATACGCTTGAGCCCGTTTTTGCATTGCTGTTTTCCCTGCTGTTAGGCCAAGAGCGCCTCTCCCTTAAAACCCTTCTGGGTGGCGCGCTCATTCTTGGCGCAGCCGTTTTTGTTTCCCAGGATTGGCGGTTTTTCCGGCGTAACGAGTCGCTGGAAGCTTAATCACCAGAGAATGCGCACCCCTGCTGTAATAACCAGTACCGCAGTCCAGTACTTTATCGCGTTGTTGGATAGAATGTGCGTGGCCCAGCGGCTTCCGATATTTCCACCGAGAATAACCGCAGCAATCAAAGCCAATCCAGCGCGATAGCCATCAGGTAATCCCGACTTTAAAACTTGGCCCAGAAGCCCGGAAGCTGAATTCAATAAAATGAAAGCCGTTGCCATGGCGGCGATTTCCCGACTTTTCCCGATTTTAAAAAAATGCAAAATGGGCGATAGAAAGATTCCCCCGCCTATGCCTACCAGGCCCGCCAAAAAGCCCAGCCCGCTGCCAAGACTAATACCCAGGACCCATAGGAATTTTGGACTGATTTTATCCATCTCCACGCCTTCATTTTTTTTGGGAACCAAAAGTGCGAAACCGGATAAGATGAGGCTCGTGCCCAAAATGACAAACCAGAGCTCAGTGCGAATCTTGTATAATCCGCCCAAAAGAGCCATGGGGATTGAGGCAGCTACGAAGGGTAGGATATTTTTCCATTTCAAATAGCCGTTGCGCACCAGGAACCACGTGCCTTGTCCCGTAACAACCATGTTACAGGCCAAAGCAACCATCGCAAAGGACTTGGCCTTCCATCCGACCAGAACCAATAGCGCCAGATAGGACGACCCTCCACCGAACCCGGCGGCAGAATAAAGCATGGCGATCAGGAAAAATCCTGTAACGGGAATCAGCATATTGGAATAAAGCTAGGAAAGTGGCTGGAGTTCTAAGCCGGAACTTTTTCTATTCCATGCCCATGACTGCAATGTACCCAAGCCTCGCTGCCATCAGCATAATATTCCCGCTTCCAAATTGGAACATGGTGTTTGATCTCCGTCATGGCTTTGGAGACGGCCGCGAAGCCCTCTTCCCTATGGGCGGAAATGGCGCCAACCCAGACGACAACGTCGCCCACCTCCAATGCCCCGTAGCGATGGACACATATAATATCAGTCAGCGCGAACTGGTGCTGTATGGCATCGAGGATACGGTTTCCTTCTTTGATGGCCAATTTTGGATAGACTTCATATTCAAGGCGCAAGACATCCAACCCATTATGATGGTTGCGCACGCGACCTTCGAATGCCACGAAGGCTCCGCAGACAGGATCCACCAGACTGTTTCTCAGGGCAAAAGTATCGATGGGTTCAACCGTAAGTCGGAACACTTTCAGCCTCCGGATACTGGGGGGATAAAAACTACGGTATCACCTTGCTGTAGTGGTCTTTCCCAGGGTGAGTATTCGTCATTGACGACCAGATGGATGCTATCCCGAGTAATGGGAAAGCGATACCGTAGCTGCAATTGGTCATACAAATCTACCGGATCCTGGCTATCCAGCTTCAAGCTTTCTCCCGATTTTTTCGTGCAAGATCGGAATAAGGCGTAGTATTCGATTTGGATCTCTATGGAGGTTTGCACGTCGTTCATGGTTGACCTTTCCTTTTTAGCGGCGGGCTATCCACCGAGGGCGTACATCGGTTGCGGGTTATGCACTGGATGCAGGATCGGTTTCATGGCCATTACTTTTTCAAAAATACTTGGCAGTTCACGTGCAGAAGCATGCCGCAGGGAAATCCCTCCAGGGCTCATGACGCAGGCCCGCAAAACACCAGTAGCCGACAAGCGCAGTCGTGAACACGTTCCACAAAAGGCTTTAGATTCGGAAGCGATAAAGCCGAGTTTGGCTCCAGATGCGGTTACGTACAAGATGGCGGTAGAGTCGTATTCAGAGGCAACGGATTGCACTTCATAGTCCAACATAAGTCTGGATAACATTTCATCCGCAGACATAAATCGCTGTGCATGTCGATTCAGCTCCGGACCAATGCGCATATATTCCAAAAACCGTACTTCCAGACCGGAACGGGCGCTCCAAGCCGTGAAATCCGACAGCTCGTCATCATTGACTCCCCGCATGACAACGGTGTTTACTTTAACCTTGAAGCCCAAGCTAGCGGCCTTTTCAATACATCCCATCACCACGCGGAAATCACCACCACCTGTAATGGTTTCAAAGCGTCCAGGATCCAAGGTGTCCAAACTTATATTTAAATGTAACCAGTTGTGTTCTTTCAAAAATCCAAGATGCTTTGCCAGCAACTGCCCGTTGCTGGTTATGCCTTTTCGCTTAATGGGTAGATCTTCCAGGGCCTCAAGTATGCCACAGAATTCCGGACGGACCGTGGGCTCTCCACCCGTAACCCGTATTTCTTCAATGCCTGCATCTACTAGTTTTTTGCATAGTGCACCATACTCCTCTGGTTCCAACAATAAACCCTTAGGCGTAAACACAGCCTTTTCCGGCATGCAGTAAAAGCAACTATAATTGCATGCATCCGTTAACGACACTCTAAGTTTTCGCATAACCCTGCCATGCGAATCGATCAGGCGCGCGCGGGTGATTACCATGAATAGAAAATGCGGGGAAGTTTCACGTGCGAATCAGAAAGCAAAGGCTATACCAAAAGGCTATTGACCTTGGCTCATTATGAAACCACTTATATGCTAGTGAAAACGCTTAAGGTTATGCACCCAATGTGCAAACTGTCAATTTTGTAGCGCATTCTTGTCATTATGGCATGCGCGGCATATGCCTATGGCTAGGTGGTTTAGGTGTCAGTGTACTTACTTAATCCCAGCACCTCAATCGAATCAGGACCATTTCATCGAATAATACTCCGCTGCCTCCTTGGCTGCTTTTTTACCTGAACGCACCGCTTTATCAATGCCGGCACCTGAAAAACTTGTTCCCGATAAAAAAAATCCTGGCATCCTGTGTTCAAGCCAGTGCTCCAATGCCTTCAAGCCCCTTTCATGTCCAACAAATAATTGCGGTAATCCGCGTGTATGCCGAATACAAGGAAAATCTTTTCGTTCGCCTTTTGGATTCAGAATCTTCTGGATCACTTGCCCTGCAAATTTATGAATGGCCGCCTCGCCATGGAATACAATATTTGTGCGTCGCGCTCCTCCGAGCATGACCCGAATCAGTTCCAGTCCCTTCGGGCAACGCGCTGCGGCCATGCGTGAAGGAAAGACTACCGACAGCACTCCTTGGCCAGCATGTGACTGCAAATGACATCCTTCCCCCTTGAATGTTCCCGCCAATGCGGGCTTATCCAATGTTGCATGCGCAATCACAATGGGTGCATGCGGAATACCGTTTAGGAAGGTTTGAAATTCATTGGGCCATGATGGGACTAATGACGCCAATCCATGCGAGGGCAAACAGCTGACTACGCCATCAAAGAACTTTTCACCCTTGCCTGTCTGGGACTCCACACAGAGGCGATAAAGAGACTCCCGAGTCAAGGCCTGTACTTGGTGGGAAAAACACAATTGCACTCCGCGCCGCTGCAGTTCAAGTGTTAAGGCGTCGATGATCCCTTGTGAACCTTCCTTGCAAGTGACGCTTTCAGGGTAGTTGGGTGACTTATTTTTGCGTGCCCGGAATCGTTTCAAACCCTGTAAAATTATTTTTTTCCCAAAACCCATGGCCAGACTTCCCGACTGCTTTTCCATGGCCTGCAGCTCCGGAAGGTTGGCGGACATGCTCATGGTGGCGGGATCACCAGAAAGAATTGCAGCGGAATACGGCTCAAGGAAACATTCCAGAAACTCCTCTCCGGTTCTTCTTCGGAAAAAATCGTGCACGGTATCCGCTTCCGGCAGCTTGCTTCTGGGCATAAATGGCTCCATCAGCAGTCGCATAAAGCCAAGCGGGGAAAGGAGGCCGGAGCGTACGAACTTCCATGGAGTTCGGGGTAAAGGGATCAGTCGTTCACCCTCCCAAATGCCCATTGAGGCGCCCTGTGAAGCAGGGATGAGCATGGGACCCAACCCAGCTAAGCGCAGCATATCCCCGGTTGTGGTTTCGCCTGCCGGAAAGACTAAAGGGCCTGTTTCTAAAAGACAACCGTTCTCTCGTTTTGTGCCAATCAATCCTCCCAGACGATTTTGAGCTTCATATAAAGTGATTTCAGCTTGGGGTAGAAATTCTGTAAGCCAGAATGCCGCTGAGATGCCTGCAATTCCGCCTCCTAGTACTGCAATTCTTGGACGAACTGCATTGTTCTTTCGATTTTCCATGCTTGTATCCACTCTCTTTTGTTCTTTTCGCTCACGCAATTGCCAGGCCAAATTTTGACTTGAGCCCACGCAGTATTTTTTCGGATTGTACTGCAAAAGTTTCGCCATATGGACAAGCCCTTATGCCAATGCGGCAGATAATCGCTCCAAACGGAACTCAGGATGCCGATATTTGCCTTAGATGCATTTTTTGAAATAGGTTTAGATTTTGCTCTATGCTCTACCCGAAGCCGCTATGTCCAATTCACTGTACACGCCCTATTCCGAAATTTTAAGCCGACGTGGATGGGCCGGCACGCGCATTCGCAAAGTGACATTAAACGGTGGCTTTACCTGTCCCAATTTGGATGGCACTAAAGCGCGTGGAGGATGCACCTTTTGTGACAATCGGAGTTTCTCTCCATCTGCAGGAGATCGCGGCAAAGCAATTCCCGACCAACTCGAACAAGGCATCACGTACCTTCGCGCCAGATTAAAAGCGGAAAAATTCATCGCCTATTTCCAAACCTATTCGGGAACCTATGCACCCGTTGAAAAACTTCGGGCGCTTTATATGCAGGCCCTGGCCCATCCTGATGTTATCGGATTGGCAATTGGGACGCGCCCGGATTGTATCACTCCTGAAATCGCAGATCTTTTGGCGGAGCTGGGGAAAAAAACGTATCTCTCCCTGGAATTGGGCCTGCAGTCTTCCTTTGATGCCACTTTGGAGCGTGTAAACCGAGCCCACAACTTTGAAGACTTCTCTCAAGCTATGGATTTATGTGACGGCCGTGGTTTTGAAATTTGTATTCATGTCATCCTGGGATTACCGGGTGAAACTGCTTTTCATTATCGTCGCACTGCCTGCTCACTCATTCGCTGGAAATACCATTCCCTAAAAATCCACCCGCTGCATGTGGTGAAGGGTACAGTATTGGCTCATCAATTTCAGAATGGGCAATACATTCCCATGGAAAAGAAATCGTACGTGCAAGGTTTGGTCGACTTTTTGGAACGCGTTCCGCCACAAGTCGGCATTCAACGGTTCACTGGAGACGCCCCGGAAAGCATGCTCCTGGCCCCCCTATGGTGCCGAGATAAGTCGAAACTGCAAGAGGCCATGTTAGCAGAATTTCATGAGCGGGATACCTGGCAGGGGTATGCGCTAGGTTACCCTAAAAACATCGCCCATCTAGAGGCAATTGATCCAGCTCGAGATCCGGTGCATTAACGAATCAGGTAAATAAGGACCCTGAAAGGGCATTCGGAATCCACTGATGCCGGGTTTTCCTTGCAACTTCCAGAGCAGGTAGCTATGCGCCGGGTCCCCGGGCTTGACGAGTTGCATGCCTGGAACACCATAGCTCGGTCGTCCAATCAGAAATTCCTGACTCACGGAATCGAGAGCCAGTCCAAACGGTGCGTTGGGATAAATATGACACTTAGCACAAAGAGGCGTAAATATTTCCAATTTGATGAGCTTAAAAATGGAATCTGCTTTTAAAGAATCGGGTTTTGCAGTCAGGATCTCCTTGGAAGTATTTCCATTTTCATCCAAGCCCGAACCACTTCCGGTGCATGACGTAATTGAACATCCGAGAACTAAAATGCCAAGTAGCCATATCCACCTCACAGGCCGACTCCTTGAACTTAAATGCTCTGTTATGGTGCGCAAACTCCAAAGATACGTGGACATGACCGTCCTTGTCAGTAAAATCAGGTGATCTGCAGGTCTGCATACATTGTCAAAATGTCTTAATCAAACGTTTCTTCTTGCTAACGCGTCATTTTATTCCTCAAAAAGGAGCGAGCTCTATCCACGCTTTCGTTCAAATCCATTTATTTCAAATATTAAATCAAGATTCTATTCCGGATTGATTTTTGCTGGCTCAAGAAAGAATGCGTGCCATCGGCAAAATCTTAGGCATTCTCTTTAGCCTCATTTTATTTGCTACTGGAGCGGCCATCGTTTACGCCCTCTTTCATTTCGATCGCAAATTTCCTGCGCCCTATCCAGCCATTCGTTCGACCTCCGATTCCGCAGTCATTTCTAGAGGTCGCTATTTGGTTTACGGACCTGGCCATTGCGCGGATTGTCACGCTCCTCCGCACTTAAAGGCCAGAGTGGACTCTGGATTTGAAGTAGACATGACAGGTGGGTATGTCATCAATACTTATTTGGGAGAAATCCGGCCGCCTAATATCACCTCGGATACAGCTACCGGTATTGGTGGAATTGGTGACGCCGAACTAGCACGCTTCATGCGCTATGGTGTGAACCATCTCGGTCAAGTAGGTTTACCAATCATGATGTATGCCGACTTATCTGACTCGGATCTTATCGCAATACTTTCCTTTTTACGCACCTTGCCACCCGTTAAAAACAACATCCCAGCCAGTCATTATAACCTGTTGGGAAAAATAACTAAGGCCTATTTTCTGGAACCATTTGCCCCCAAAGCCGATTCTCTCCATTCTCCCAAACCTGGGATGACAGTTGAATATGGAGAGTATTTGGTTAATACTGTTTCCAATTGTGGATCGTGCCATACCGCCCGCAATATGAAAACGGGAGAGTACACGGGTCCATACTTGGCAGGGGGAATGCTTTTTCATAGCAGCAATCCACCTGGAACAACGGTCATCAGTCCCAATCTCACACCTGATTCTGCCACAGGTCGAATTACCACCTGGACCCTGGACCTTTTCACAAAAAGGATCAAAATGGGAAACTTGAATACCTGGTCTCCGATGCCATGGGGACCGTTTAGCCGCATGTCTGACCGTGATATTGGAGCGATTTACTTGTATCTTAAGAGCTTGAAACCCGTGCATAGAGAAAATTTACCACCAAAGAGATAACCAACATGACTCCAGTACATTTGCATTTGCTTATAAACCATGCGCCCGTATTTGGAACCGCAATCGCTTGCTTAATTTTAGTGTACGCGTTACTCCGAAACAAAGACGAGGTGCGTCACGCCGCATTGGGGCTTTTAGTGCTTGTGGCATTGATTACGCCTATAGTTTTCTTTTCCGGAGACAATTCAGTGGAAACAGTCAAAAAAATAACGTCGGTGACCGAAGCTGCAATCGATGCTCATGACGAAGCGGCTGAAGGAGCCTTTGCAACGATTGTTGCAGTAGGGGTCTTGGCGCTCATTCAATTGATTTTGATTAAATTTCCAACAATGAGAAAACTGAGGGATCGGTTAGCTTGGGCGACAGTGGCACTGGCTGCTGTTGCTTTTATATGGGTAGGCTACGCGTCTTACCTGGGTGGAAAAATTAGGCATGCAGAAGAACTTGGATACCATTCACCACAAAGCCCTGATGCCGCGGACGTCAACATGTACAAAAGGTCCATGGGACTTATTCCGGATGTATTTTCCAAGTCCACCCAAATAGGGTAGAAACAGCTCACTTAAAGTCATTCGATTGACCAAATCAAAAAGTATTTCGGAATCTTTTTCGTCCACTTTTCCATCTTTATTTAAGTCATCCATTTCCCCGTCCTCGGGATTCGCATCTATGAAAATGTCAGCTGCACCACCAAACTGATGCGCACTGAAGGTTACGTTGCCAATCTGATGATTGTAAAAAGGTGTGCGGAATCCACTCATAATATGAAATGTTGGACAGGGGTATCCCCTGGCATTGACTTGGCCAAGAATCACTTCCAACTTTAATATGAGCCTTTCTTTTAAAACCAAATAGGAAGTCGGTCCGCTAGGCTGCTTGCAAATGAATTGTCCAAGCTGAAAATGTGGAGAAACCATTGCCAACATTGTTTTTGGATCCGCTTTAATGAACCCACGAGGCGTGCGGTAAAATTCGAGGCCTTTAATTTGTGCTGCCGGGTAGGTTCCGATATGGTATCCGGCCAGGTATCCATCCAGAATTTTTGCAGCGGGTACCATTACAAAGACATTGAAGAGCATCGAATCTTCCGGCATGGCTCGATAAATCACTATCGCATAAAGTCCACAGCTGTCAGGAGCTGTATATACCCAGCTGTGGGGACTAGTTTTTTCGGATAAACCTTCTTTCAAAACCAGAGAAAAGGAATCGACAACCTCTTCCTTGATTTTCAGATTCAAGGTTTCGCCTGGAAGCAAAAAAACCGCGTTGATACGGAATGAGGACGCCTCCTCCTTATACTTGATTGTGAATGTTGCCTTGCCTGGGTCGAACATAAGGGTCGAAGCATGACAAACACAAACCGGAAAAGCAGTGAACAGAACCAAAACCTGCCAAGCAAGGAATCCGTTTTTCATTTAGTGACTGCGCACCCATGCCTATGGAACGACTATTTTAGAAACGAGGTCAGCACCCAATCGTTTATCCCAACCGTAAATATCAGGACGAAATTGGAGGCCGCCTTCTGAGTCGATAAAAGCGGTGCGATAAAGTATATACACGGGAATTCCCGGATCGCTTATCGCTATGGTATACGGTTCTCCTTTTTGAATTAAGGTTTCCAGATGCGGCTGGTCCCAACTAGTGCCTGGTCCCAAAAGCCATATGGCGAGCTTTAAAGGTTCCTCCACACGCACACATCCATGACTCAGCGCGCGTTTCTCTTTTTCGAAGTATTGTTTGGAGGGCGTATCGTGTAGATAAATGTTAAAGGGGTTGGTTAAGTTGATCTTAACGCGTCCCAACGCACTCGATTCACCGTATTTCTGCCTAATTCGAAAGGTAAAATGAGCAGTATCAATTTTAGCCCAATCGATAGAATCAGCCCGTAAAAGTGTTTCCTCCTTAGTCCAGTCGGCTAGGAGCTCCATGTCGTGTTTTTCAAGATATCGCGGATCTTTTTTCAATGCCGGCAGCATTTCGTCCCGGGCTATGGAAGCGGGAACATTCCAGGCAGGGTTCAAAGTTACGGCAATGGCACGATCGCTGAAAACCGGTGTGCTGTCAGACTTGCGCCCAACCACTACCCGCATTGAAAACGTTTCCAATCCATGTTCATAAGCTTTAAGCCGGAAATCTGCAATATTGATCCTAATATGCCGCTCTCCCAAATTTTGCGGCAACCATCTCCAACAATCGATGTTTAATTTCAATTGTTCAATTCTTTCTCGGAGGGGTACATTAATTTCGCGCAAGGTGGCGGCATCCAATTGTCCGGTTGAATCTACTCCATGGGTGCTTTGAAAATGTTTGATAGCTTCGACTAATCCAGAGGAAAGACTATCCGGACAATCTCCAGCCGCAAAAAAGCCTTCCGCTTGGAGACGAAGGCACAGCACTTTTGCGATCGGCCCACTGACACTACTACTTTTACTAGCAGCAGGTAACGAGGTAACAATAGGCCATTCACCCTGGCTTAGCCGTTGACGGTAAACGGCCAACCAATATTTCATCTTACCGTATTCGGGCTGTTGGGGTACTATTTGTCGGAGGCTTTCACTTATGCCTTTTTGGTCCGATATGGTTTTCTGTAAATAGATTGGCAAGTTGACGACTTCAGCGCTCACATGCCATGCGTCCTCCATTGTTCTAGGCTGACTTCTGCCAAAGAGCAAATGATTGGAAAAGGTCAAGTATGTTTCAGTTAGTAGAAAATCTAGTTCCGCGGCTTTATTGGATTCTAAAGGCAAACGCCAGAAATAATATCTTTTGCCTTGGCGTAACAAAAGTTCAATTTTTTGGTCAGGATATTCTCGTGGTTCCAGACCCTCTTTGTCACAATTTTGGATTTCATCCAATAGTTCCCAAGCTCCTTGAATTGGATTCCCATGAATTACCCAAGCGAGTTGAAATTTCCGAGAATGATAAAATTCGATGATTTCTTTTCGATATTTGTGCATCCTGACTTTACCAGTGTCTTTGGATGGTGATAAGACCGAATCAAGGTATTGATGAAAAATAACTTCAGCTTCCGATCGCTGAGTGGAAGCCTGAAGTCTATTTCCAGAAAGCAAAATAAGAAGCAGGAATCCCATCGCCCTCACCCAGATAAAGGGGTGAAGAGTTCTGATGAAAAACCTGCTTTGCGTCAAGGCATTCAATCCTTTTATGAAGCGAGGTCGCTTTTATTTGAATGGAATAAGGATCTGAAAACCGATTTAACAATTCTCGAAAGCAAATACAGGCCAGTGACGCCTGCACCTATGGTCAGCGTGATGCCAACAAGTTTTGCCACTTTAACCGGTTTAGAACTTTCAATCGTCTGCAAATCAGACCCATCCGTTTGATCCTTGGAGGAACCCTTGTTCACATTTATTTCCATGATTTTCAATAACGTTGTCATATCACTTTCCGGCCGCTGATAACGCGAAGCAGAACAATGACAATTGCGACAACCAGCAAGATGTGGATAAATCCACCCATGGTATAGGCAGAAACCAACCCAAGAATCCATAGGACGATTAAAACTACTGCGATGGTATAAAGCATGATTTTTTCCTTTTTATGATGTTCGATTTATCGACTAGTGGTTGTACTCGGAGAGTACTTCCTTATTCAGCACTTGAAGCTCCGTACGACGGTTGTGCTTGCGTCCATCGGCAGTTTTATTGTCATCCTTGGGCTGGTTCAGACCATAACCCTTGGCTGTCAATGATCCTTTGAGCCCTGGAGCAACTGTTAGCATATAGGCGGCTACGGATTGAGAACGGCCTTCACTTAAGCCCATATTATAAGTCGCACCACCTACGTTGTCGGTATGTCCAGAAACCTCGATTTGAAGTTTGGGATATTTGGTGAGCATCTTGGCAATGATGTTTAAGTAGGGCTGGGAATTAATGGATATGTCCGTTTTTCCAGTCTCGAAATAGACAGCATCAAGCAAAAGCAGGCCAGTTGAAAGCAATTGTTTTTCAGCATCGCTGCGTTTGGATTTTTCTTCTTCAAGTTTGCGTTTTGCTTCCGCTAAGGCTAAGGAATCATTTTGAGATCTTCCAGCCATGGCCAATGAATCCTGTCGAGCTTTGGCAGCCATAGCAGCGGCCGCGGAATCGGATTCTGATTTTTGGTGCATCCGGGCCAGTGAATCCTCTCGCGAATTTGTGGATATGGTATTTGTCAAATCACGATTTCTGGATTGGAGAGCCAGCCTTTCGTTGGTTTCTTTCTGTTCTTTGGCTTTGGCTGCGGCTCTTTTTCCGTATTCGGTATCAAATGTAAAGGCAATTCCACCAAATATGCGGTAGGGTTCCAATGCCCGCGTGCCTGAAACGTCATCTCTAGTGCCAGCCAAAGCAATGTCCCCACCCAAAGTCAAGTTGATTTCAAAGGGGGTGCGGAATTGAACGGAAGGGGAAATCCACAGTGGATCCGTACCTACTTCGATTTTTCTGAAGGGGGTCCGGGAATGAATTTCCATTCCAATGGACGCGGCGGTGACATTGAACTGTGCACCGGCGCCAAGGAGCAGCAGTGCTTCCGTACCTGATTCAGCTGATGTGCGCATACCCTCATTCAAATGCAACTTTAAACCCATTTTTTCATGGCCCAACGTCAAGGTCTGAATCAGTTTTGCCATAAAGTCCAAACCTGAGCGAGTTTCGAAATAGTTGTACCCGTCGGCATGATTGGTATTAATCGAATTGTTCGATAAACCCTGGTAAATCGCCACTTGGGCGGCCATCCTTACGGGTATTTCGGGAGAGAAAGGCAAGGTACCTTGTATGCCGCCCCCCACTGAACCTAATCCGGCGGCGGTATCACTGGCATAATCTGTAGATCCGAAGCCTGCCAAGGAAGCGAAGACATCTATCTGACGATTGACGCCAAGTGATATCGAACCAATTCCCGTAAAAATATTTGCATTTTTATTTGGCCCACCGGTAAAATCTTTCTGCTGTTGGTACCAGGAGCCGTAGACACCAAATATCAGGCGTCCTTCGCCTAAAGCCTCTGCGGAAGAAGTTTGGCTCAGGCCCCGCGTACCATAAAAGGTGTTGGTCGGTGCGGTGACATTGATATCCGTATTCGCTTCAATTCTTGCCGTTACTGGAGGATCCACGTCCGTTTGTCCGTTGGAAAACGGGACAAAAACCGCACCCACCATGAAAAGGCAGGGCGCCAGGAAGCGAGACGTTAAGGGATGTTCATTTTTCATTTGATTCTTTCGGATTGAGTGATCTTTGCATAAGGAAAACCTATTGTGGGGTTCCTTTTCAGCTACGGTTGATATAGATATGAAAAGCGTTGGATCCTATGGGGTATTAACCCCAATGCCTTTCGGAAACTCATGATCTCCTGATTTCGAATTGGATTTCCCCTTTTTGATAGTCGTTCTGGATGAGTCGTGGCCACTTGGTGAC
>JAYTHY010000015.1:0-15990 GCA_043732185.1 Fibrobacteria bacterium | reverse complement strand
TTTGCCCAGTGATAGAATTAAAAGACAAGGGGGCGATCTCATGTATGTGTCGGATATTGGAAGCAGTGCAGCTCAGGGTCAGGCGGGTCTTTGGTTATTGGCAGTCTTTTTATTGGGGCTTTCCATCATGGCTTGGCTGACTTTCAGGGAGGCGAGTCTTTACGAGACCAAAACCGGATTAAAAAATCTCCGTCGTTCGCGTCGAACCAAATCCACTATTCCAGCGCAGGAACAAATATCCTTTTTTGGCCATTGCAGTTTGTTTTTTCGAAGCGTCATGCGGGGGGGGCAAATCACCGCCCCGTTTACGGAAGTAATAGGCGAAGGGGAATATGGTTTTGAGTTCCGCTTACGTAATGAGATCGATAAGATCACTGGTAAGAGTGTGTATCACGGGCAGAAGGAACAGCTTTAGGTTCACTGCTCTAAGTTCACTGCTTTAGGTTCACAGCTCTAGTTCTTCCCACTTTGTTTTGCATCCAGCCATTCCCAGCGAGCGAATAAAGTCTCCACCGTTTTCTTTAATCCCTCATACCGCACATTCGCTTCTTGCACTTCAATAAATTTTCCCGCGCTGGAGGCCACTGCCAGTGCCGCTTCCGCAGCTTCCACGGCTTTTTCCGTTTCCGCAATTTTGGCTTCCATGGTTTCCCATTCTTTTTTTTCCTGATGGGACAAACCCGGACGTTTTTTAGTTTGCTCCACGATAACCTTGGCTGCTGCCGCCGCATCCGCCGCGGCTTTTTCGTCTTCCGCTTCCGAGTCCAGATAGTCGCTGTAATTGCCTTGCAGCTGGCGCACCTTGCCGCTCTTGCTGAAGATGAGCATGGAGTTGGCGACCTGATCCAAAAAGAATCGATCGTGGCTGACTACAATCGCGCAGCCAGGGAATTCGGACAGGGCGCGCTCTAGAACTTGCAACGTGGCGATGTCCAGGTCGTTGGTGGGTTCGTCCAGAATCAGCAGGTTGGCGGGGTTGGCGACTAATGCCATGGCCAGTTGCAGACGGTTTTGCTCTCCGCCGCTAAGGCGTCCAGCCTTGGAGAAATGCATGCGGGCGGGGAATAGGAAGTTTTCGAGAAAGGTGCGCTTGGGCACTTTTGTCCCGCCGAATTCCACGTACTCGGTATCACCGCCCAAGGTATGCCATACGGTTTTTTCCGGATCCAGGCTTTCGCGTTTCTGATCGAAATAGGCAGTCAAGGTATTGACGCCCAATTTTATCTCACCGGAATCGGCCTGTAGTTTTCCCAGCAAGATTTTTAAAAAGGTGGTTTTGCCGGAACCGTTGGGGCCCAGAATTCCGATGCGGTCGCCGGGGAGCAGGCTCAAGTCCAGGTTCCTGAAAAGTGTGCGATCGCCGTAGGCCTTGCACAGACCCGTGATTTCCAGAATGGTTTTCCCCAGCCGCGCGGAGGAATCCAAATCGAGGTCCATGATTTTATCGGCGGCATACCCTTTTTGATCGCGTGCGTCTTCAAAGCGCTGGATACGGGCCTTGGCCTTGGTGCCGCGCGCTTTGGGCCCACGGCGGATCCAATGGATTTCTTCCTTGAGAAAGGCCATGCGCTTGCCTTCCGTAACGGTCAGGTTGGCTTCCAGTTCGGCCCGCTTCTCCAGATATTTGCCGTAGTTGCCGGGAAAGGATCGGATATCGCCGTTCCAAAGTTCCAGTATATGATCGACGGCATTCTCCAGAAAATAACGATCATGGGTCACCACGATCATGGTGCCGGGATACGTAGCCAGCTTCGTTTCCAGCCAACGGATGGCGCTTTCATCGAGATGGTTGGTAGGCTCATCGAGCAGTAGCAAGTCCGGCGTACCGGCCAGGGCGCGAATCAATTGGATCTTTTTAAGCTGTCCGCCGGAAAGGGTTGTTTCGATTGTCCAGGTGAGATCCAAATCAAGCTGTCCGGCCAAAGCCTGCACCTGCCCATACAGGTCCCAACCGTGGTCGCGCTCAATGGCGTCATTTAAATGCGACAGTTCCGCATGAGCCTGATCGGTGGCCGCTTCGCTTAAGGTCGCATGCTCCGGCAATCCCATTTCATGCAGCACCATAACATAGCGCGCCAACAAAATTCCAATCGGTCCTTGGGGCGCAAAAACTTCATCCGCCACCGTGCGGCCGGCGATTAAATCGCCCAGCACCAAAGTTGGGTCACCAGCCGGCACTACTTTCACCGCTTGGTCTAAGTATCGGTCGATGAAATTTGAACGGCGAGTGATGGCCCCTTCAAAATCCGTTTCCCGTCCTGCCAGGATGCGGAGTAATGTGGATTTGCCGCTGCCGTTCAGGCCAAGCAGCGCTACTTTTTGGCCGCGATCGATGCCAAAGGACAGGCCTCCAAAAAGGACTTTTTCACCCCAGGCTTTATGCAGGTTTTGGACGGTGAGAACATTATCGGCCACGGGACTTCCTTGCGAGAATAAGCGCTTGAATGGGGGGTACGGCGGTAAACGTACCAAAAAGGGGGGCGGAAGTTAAGGTCAGGGTTTAAGCCCTGTTTATCCAGGTTTCACATCGATACGCTGGGATTGGATGGCAAGTTTCCGGGCAGGAGGAATCAATAAATGTCCGATACGGGTCAAGAAATAATCCTTCACCGTTTCCCAATCTTTTTTTCCTTCATTGGGGAGTGGGGCTTCCCGATCCGCATCGTCAAAATAAGTCAGAGCACGCAAAAGCAAGGGATCGGGGATAGGCTGGGCGTGGACGGCACGCATGGCTGCTAAACAATCTGCCATGCCCAGACTCTGATCCTGAAGCATCACATATAGATCGAAGAAATCGCGGCGAAAACCCCGATCTACAATTGCGTGCAACTTGGTGGCGAGAATCCCGGTGACAGTGAGGCGATGTTCCTCAGAAAAAGGTGTCAACATTTCCAAAACAAAAATGGATGTATTTCGGGAGACTCGCAATGGCCTCGGCCAATAGTTCAGGAATGACACGGCTGGGCGCAAGGGGGTTCATATTCCCCGTACCCGCAGTAAGGCCTCAAGCAAGCCACGGCTTTTTTCACGATACCCGCGCATTTTGGCAGCTTGGTATAAAGGCAGCCATGGAAGAACGGAAGCAAAACTTATCGCAGCAAGGTTCCCGTAGTTGAAACAATAAAAGGCCAGTTGGTGGCCTGGGACAGGAACATTCAGGTCCAAATTGTATAAAGCGTCCTGCACCGCCATTGGCAATGACATCGGCTGATAATTCCCAGTTGAAGTTTTAGCCATAAATTGATACAGCGTGGCGCGCGCTGGCGGCTTGGCTCTTTTTTTATTGCAATACTCGGTAAGCTCGCTCAATATTTTTTTTATGGACGGCTTTTCCTGTTCGGATAGAATCGCGTTCAGTTTTGCGGCAAGTCTCGGGGAAATGCGCATCTTTCCACGGTCGGAACGTGGACGCCTGCCAGAGTTTTTGGACGGTTTCCCCAGCAGTCTTTTTTCGGCAATTTTCAGGGACTCTGAAATAATTATGAACGACATTTAAATTAATTCTAGACGATATTTTTAAGGTTTACAATGCATAAAATGCATTTTTTCAACGAATTAAACCAAAATTGGAATGGGAATCCATGTTCCTTGATTAAATAAATGCAAAAGAACGGATTACACTCCGATTTCCTCCAAGGCACGTTGTCAGGGCAAACACAAAACTATTCCAATCCTTTTTGCAGTTGGACATTTGGAAACCAGGATGGCAAGCACAGGCATATGCAAATCCGTCGACATGCGTTCCAAACTAGCAACATCCTCCTGCATCTTTGGCAGAGCGGCAAGTCGACCTTTGGAACATACTCCTAACTCTATGGGTGCGGTGTGATACAAAGAATTGTCAATCTATTTTTACCGGGACCATAGTACCAAAAAATCCTATATGCTCCCGGCGTTTTATTCTGAGCATAGGATTCAAGAATTTTTTCTCCGTCCGGGCCTTTCATTCCATAAAATTCATGGGTATTCAAGGATGGATGCCTTAGGTTTGTTTCCATGTATGCGAGGGTCTTGTCTATGGCTTTTAAAACGGTTTTGCCAGCTGGTGTGTGCAAGGCGGCATATTGTTCATGGGCCTCTGGCGATAAAACTATTTCAAACTTCAATTTGAATTACCTACTACCGCAGACCTTTGGCTTTCAGATCCTTGCGAATTTCGGTCAACGATCGACCCCGACCCGAAGCTGCACCTTCAACTCCTCGCTTCAAGGATGCCAAAGCTTTTGGATTCTTGTAGATCCAATGCTCTGGAACTACGGCCATTGGCCTTAACAGAATTTCACCAGAGGGCAGAACTTCGGCATCAAAGGTGCTCACGTCCCGCCCCTGCAGGAGTTTACCCAGTGCCACACGCTTTTTTGGATCCAGGTGTACAAGTGCCATTTCATTGCCTTTCGACTTCTTTACTTAAACATACCTCCTACCCAGATAAAAGGGCAAGTAGGTTTATGGGAATGTGGGCTTTCACACCCAAAAATAGGCTAATTTTCATCAAATTTGGCAAAAACCACCTATATTACGTACCAACGCTTCTAGGCCGCTCTCGCAAGGCAGCCAGTCGCAGGGCCTGCAGATGCAAGCGGAAGGCTTGGTTGGCGCGGGTAGCCAGAAAGCGCTTCAGCAGTGGACTGAAAAGTAGTTTGGTTCTAATCAGCAGGCGTTCCGTGCTGCGGTATTCGTGAAGAATGCACTTCGGGCCAATTCATTTGGCACTTTCCTAATTGGGTTTCCTGGTATTTTACCTTGATTTTTAGATTGCATAATTGTATCTTTTAAGATACAATTATGATCCGTTACGAAATTAGAACTTTGCAGCTTGATTCAGGGGAATGTCCATTCGAAGCCTGGTTATCCAAGCTCAAAGATGTAAAATCGAAGGGAATTGTTAGAACTAGAATCGATAGAATTGCACTGGGATTGTTCGGAGATTCACGAGACCTTAAGGGGAATCTTTGGGAACTTAAAATTGATTTCGGTCCAGGTTACCGGGTCTATTACGGTAGGGATGCGTACAGGATTGTTCTTTTGATAATCGGTGGCGACAAATCCTCACAGAAAAAGGACATCCTTATGGCTCGAAAATATTGGTTCAAATTTTTAGAGGAGAAGCATAAGTGAGAAGTAAAAGTTATTATCAGGCTTTGCTAGAAGATTTGAAGGATGACGTTCAGGCTGCTGCGTATCTTGACGCGGCCCTTGAGGACTCTGACCCACGGGTTTTTCTGCTCGCCTTGAGGAACGTCGCTCTTGCTCAGGGCGGAATACAGACCTTAGCCCGGAAAACAAAGCTCCACAGGGTTAATCTAAACAGGATTCTATCGGAAAAGGGAAACCCAGAATTGCAGAGCCTTTCTTCGATCTTTCAGGAGATGGGATTCCGACTCCGTGTTGAGGCAACGATACGACAAAAACCGAAACTACGACAGAGAAAGCATGCCAAACCTAAAGGATTAGGACTACCCGGGAAAAGAGTCGTTCAAAAAATAATGCCTTCCAATCATTGAAACTGGATACTGTCATAACGTACCAGCGCTTCTCGGCCGCTCCCGCAGAGCAGCCAGTCGCAGGGCCTGCAGATGCAAGCGGAAGGCTTGGTTGGCGCGGGTAGCCAAAAAGCGTTTCAGCAGTGGACGGAAAAGGAGTTTGGTTCTAATCAGCAGGCGTTCCGTGCCGGTTACGGTCACCAGATTCCGGTTGAGCAGGTATTCGATCACGTCGCCGAAAAGGGTGTTCCAGACCAACAGGTTCATGCCTTTACCCCATAGGAACGCGCTGCGCGGGGCCAGGATCATGTGGTGTTCTTGATTGTTCAGGGCGGGATGTTTGTAACTGGCCTTCAGCTTTTTGAAACCGATGCGCTGGTAGGTGGGGAGCAGATCGGAAACGGCCGAGGTCAGAAGCCAGTGGCGATCGGACATGAGAAAATGCTTCATGCCATGTTCGAAAAGGCCTTGCAGCAAATCCGTATTGCGGTATTCCTGATGGATGCATAGCCGGGAGACTTCGATGAGATTGGCTTTGGGCGGAATCGCTACGGGATACTTTTGCCCCGGAAATCCCATCTGGCTGTCCAGAATAGTTTCCTCGGAAACGGGGTAGGTGAATGTCATGGTGCCTACCAAAGTGCCGTGGTGGTGGGTCATAAGGATGCGACTGAGGCCATCCAAGGGGCCGGCCATGGACTCGGGAGTTGTCCCATCCGGCTTCTTGCCCGCGCCCACGTAGGCATCGCGGCGCAGGTAGAGGACCTCGGCATAGTCCTCCATGGTTTTGACGGTGCGAAAGCGGAGGCGGCTTTTCACTTGCTGGGATTTGAAACCAGCTTCGCGCAGGCGGGACGGGGTCCAATGTCCGGAGAAAAGGAGAAAGGCGCAGATGCCGTTGTGCAGTTGCCAGTCCATGTCCAGGCAATCCACGCCAAACTTGACATGGTTGGCTTCCGTAGCATGCACCCACGCTACCCGCACGACCATGGGGCTTTCCCGATGGCCAGCCAATTCAAAATGCAGCTGCAGTTCCATGCCCTCGAATAGCAAAACCGAGGCATCGGTACTTAGAAAAGAGAGGCCCATGTTTCGGTTGACATCCGAGACAACGAGCTGGCACCAATAGCCGTAGATAAAGGGGTGCTTGATGCGGGCATGGAGGGCGAGAGCCGGTGCCAGAGGCAGTCGGAAGGCTTCGCGACGATTGGTGTCCACGGCCTGTGGAAAGCCGATGTCTAGGCGGCGCAGGCCGATTTTAAGGCCGTCCTTCCAGGGCAGCATATTTTTGACCTGACACCAGATTTGGAATTCCTGATGGTGGGTGACTTTGATGCGCAGTTCGATTTCATCGCCGAGTTGCAATGGGATTTGGAGGGAATTGGATGCGGGGTTGGCGGTGTTGGCGGGGGAGAGGGAAGGCTCCGGATCCCAGCTTATGAATTCCGGTTGATTTTCGAAAAGGATGCCGAAGGAAATGGAGGTGAAGTCCCAGAGTTTTACGTTTTGCCATTCCTGCTTTCCGGGGAGGCGGATGGAAAGGGCGACGAGGCCCAGTTCTCTTTGGGAGATGCGGTCTTGGCTGCGGTGTTCGAAGAGGCCGGGAAAGCGTGATAAGCCGGTTTCCGGGATGATGCGCTCGGCAGCCGGGACAGGTGTCCAATCTTGCCATGTCTCAACTTCAGGCAAAACCAGGGATGCATGTTTTTTGCGATTCCCCGTTTTGATTTGCGATCTCTTACTCATGATTTGCTGACCCTAATAATTCGGGGATGACCTTCTCGGACTCTTCTACCGAATCAAGGATGCCTTGCAGCATCACCGCATGGAGCGTACAGGTTCCTTTTACTCCGTGGATGACGGCATCGAGATCCTCTTCGTTCTCAATTGCCTCCTCAAAATACTCCTCCAGCCATTTGGTATGGCCAACATCAGAATGGGCATGTTCAGTAATAAAGGACATGGCATTTTTGGGTACACCCATCCGAGTCAGGCTAGCGATGATACCGTGACCGCTAGTTGCCGGTAGAGTTTCGAGATGATAGACATAGCCCAAATAGGTGAGCGGGTTGCGATGTTGAATGTGGTATATGGCAAAGGCCAGCATTGCCTCCGTGGTTGGCAATGGCCGGTGGCTCGGTATTGAAGAAGTATCAACACCTAAATTACGCAAATCATCCAAGGCCATTTCATGATGCCCGTATTCCGCCGTGCAGTGTCGGAAAATCTGCTTTGAAATATTGCGCTTTTTCCCTTTTAGATGTCCAGCCATCAAGGCAAAGGATTCTGGATTTTCTTTGGTATTGTAATAGGTTTCCCGTAATAGTGCTTTATAATGCGTGAGGGTCAGGCTTCCTTCAAGCATTCGTTTAAAAAATAATCCGGATTGCAAACCTATAACGGATTGTTCCCAAGCCGAACGGATACGTTCATTCATCTCGGGGTTCCTTTTCATTCAGATTCCGCAGGTACTTCTGAAATTCTTTTTCCCTTTTCCTGGCGAGCCACTTGGTGGAAAAGGCTGACAACGCCATCAAGCCAAGCATGCCAATTTTTCTCCATGGTGGGATGAGCACCATCCGTTTTTTTAACATATCTTTCATCAAATCGCCGTAAAAATAATTCCAGTCCAAAATATTCATGCCGGAACCGTATAAGACGGCATTTCTGTGTATCAAGATCAGGTGGTGTTCAATATTGTTTAAATGACGGATTTGGACCGAGGCGCCGACTTTTTTGCATCCCATCCGTTGGTATAAAAGCCATAGCTCATCAGTGACCAGGGTAATAATCCAGTCGCGATCGGAAAGTAAAAGCGTTCTTACAGTATGTTCTATCATGCCGTGGAGAAGGTCACCACCGCGGTAGTCCTTGTGCGTGCATGCGGAATACACCTCAATCATTTTTTCTTTAGGGGGTAAGGCAACAGGGTATTTATTTCCAGGAAATTCACCCTCAGATCTGAAAGGGGATGTCCCATTCTTTCCAAAATTCATGGTTAAACTCGCGACCATTTCCTTATTGTGGAGAGCCGCAAGAATTCTAGAGTGAGGATCGTGGAGCGACGTTAAATGTTCAGGAGCCGTTTTTGATTCGCATTTTCCCGCATGGACATACGCATTCCTTCTGAGCATCAATACTTGGCTGTATTCCTCTTGTGTGGAGACAAATGAAAAATCCAATTGGTTTTTAAAATGTCGAATTTGAAATCCACAGGTTTTGAGTTCTTCCGGTTTTCGGCCCCAATTCTGAATGATATGCTCAGCTAGGGCATTGTTGATTTCAAATGACATATTTTTTGGCGTTACGGAAAAATGAATGCTTTCATCTTGTTGTTTTATACACCAAAGAATGACTCCATCAAATAAACCATCTGCAGCGGAGGCTAGCTCCATGGAAATCTTAAGCGATTGCCCGGGAAGGAGAAGCAGGGCATGATCGGTGGTACTGAATAGTAAAGTATTTTCAGGTCCTATTCCGATACACTCTGCCATAGCCCATTCATCAAATAAATATGGATTCAAAATTCGGCTAGGCAATGATTTGGGCTGATTCATGAAAAATTTGTTTTGAAAAGTATAGTATGGACCCTGAAGGCTAGTGGAAATGTCCAAGCGTTTTAAACCAAGTCGGTGTCCTTCGAAAACATCGCCTAGATTCTGAACAACGCAGGGCACGGTACATTCTTGATTTCTCGAATTCGAAAACTTTAGTAAAACGGAATCATGCATAGAAATTGGAAATGCCCGATCCTGGTGGCTGTTGAAATAGATTCCAAATCCAAGCAAGGAATAGTCGCGCAATCGAATGGGTTGCCAATCGGCACTACCCGGAATTTGTATCCATACGGGAATCCGCTCGATTTCCCGCTCGTTCATTCGATCACAAATCCGATGGTTTTCTTTTGGTGCAGGACGCCAACATTCCTGTGGAAGTCCGGCAGGATTAAGAAAAAGGCCGACATTAGACATTTGGCGTATTCGTCTTTCCGCGCAAGTTCAAGTAAAAATTCAACCAAATCTTAAAGGATGGAAGCCTAATAAGTCAAATACCGGTTTTTATCAATAGCTCCAAAAGCCCTTATTTCCTAAACTTCATAACCATGGATAAAATCTATTCGAATAAAATTTGGTTCTCCTTTCTTCAATTTTTGGACAAGCGCTATGGAAAGGCGCTTACGGAAAAGGTGCTTGAGAACATCGGCGCGGATAGGCTTGCCGTTACCGATTCAGGTGGATTTCAGGCGGATGAATTTGGAAAAAAATTGATTGAAACTGCCGTTCGATTAACCGGAAATCCAGCGATTTCATACCAGTCAGGGAAAGCGATTGTGGACAGCTTAGGTAGGGTGGGGGGATTGTTGCTTGGATTGACCTCTCCCGCCCTTTGCATGAAGCTCATGGGTCAAATCGAGGGCAAGGTCGCATTGAAGACCATTGTTAAAAGCGAAGCCATTGGGAAGAACAAATACCGAGTCAAGGTTTCTTTCAAGGATGGTTTTCAGGAAAATATTTTCGCGTGTCAGAACCGAATTGGAAGCTATGAAGCCTTTTCACGATTTTTTGGACTTCCTTTTTCCAAGGTGGAGCATCCTCAATGTTTATTTACCGGCGGAGAACGTTGCGAATATATCGTCACTATTCCGGAATATGGATTCCTTTTCCTAAAAAAATCAGCCTTTATTTTATGCATCCTTTTTTCAGCCTTAGGCATATTTGCCTGGTATGGTAATTATCCCCAATGGTTGATTTGGATTTCAGTCCTAGGCCAGTTCTTTGCGATTGGTTCATATGCTGTATACAAACACCAACAAGCAGCCAGGTCGCTTGAATGGACATTGCTATCGAATGAAGGGCTTACAGAGCAGAACCGCATGTTGGAGAATACCAACCAGCAGTTTCATTCGCTACAAGAGCTTACGATTGTCCTTAACAATAGTGTGCGTGTTACGGACCTCTGCGAAAAGGTTGTGCGCATGCTTGTGCGTGATTTTCATTTTGGATCCAGTCAAATTTGGCTTCTGGACGATAAAAAGGAATACCTTACATGTCACAGTGCATTAGGTTACCCAGAAGACTTGCGTGTCTTTATCGCCAATACCCGGTTTAAAATGGGGGAAAATTGGGATAACCCTTATGGTTTATTAATCCAGACCTTGGAACAAAAAAAGACTCTGATTATTAATGATCCAGAGGAACTTTATGCACGAGTGTCCGCAGGCACTCGCGATTTTCTAAAGGCCTTAAAAATTTCATCTTTCATAATTACGCCGCTAATCCATGAGGGGAATGCGCTCGGTATTCTTGCTGCTGAATACCACAATGGCGAAAAGCTCGAAAATCAGGACAAACTCCTATTCCAATCCATCTCCAATTCAGTGGCCAACGCACTGGTTAAGGCGGACCTTTTTGAACAAATGGCAGCAAAAATCGATCAGCGGACCAAGGAATTGGAAGCGACTTCATTGCAGCTTATGGCCGCCAAAGAAATGGCGATTCAAAGCGAAAAACTTTCATCCTTAGGTCAAATGGCCGCAGGAGTGGCCCATGAAATCAACAACCCACTAAATTTTTTGGTGAATATTCTACCGGATGTCCGTCGTGATGTGGAAGGCTTGGAAAGGATTCGTGAATTAGCAGCCAAGGGTGGCTTGTCCGGAGAAATTGCGGAGCTGATTAAGCAGGTCGATGAGAAATACGATTTGGAATCACATCTGGCTGAAAAGGATTTTGTTTTTGAAAAAATCCAAAAAGCCTTGGATAAAAGCACTCGCATCGCAAACAGTTTGAAGGTTTTTTCCCGCACTTCCGCCAAGGAAAAACTGGCCCAAGAAAGTTTTGCCGCCATGATATCGGAGGTTATTGAACTCATTCCTCAAAAGGTACGCGGTGACACGCACATTACCGTGGAAATTCCGGATAGTTTGACTTGGACAGTGAACAAGAATGAGATGGAGCAAGCCTTTTTGGCCATTATCAATAATGCCATTGATGCCATGGAACAAAAGGGTAAGGTTGAAATCACCGGCAAAAGAGTGCTTGGAGATATTGTGCTCTCATTCAAGGATTACGGACCAGGTATCTCGGAAGACCTCCTCAGTAAAATTTTTAATCCCTTCTACACCACAAAACCTCCAGGCAAAGGCACTGGACTTGGATTGACCATCGCCACGGAAATCGTGAAGAAATATGGAGGAGTCTTGACAGTTGAATCCGCTCCAGGAAATGGGTCTACGTTTAAATTAACCTTCCGAGAATAGTTGAATTTCCTATGTTTTTTCTTCGACCCGTTTGAGAATTCAGACAGCTAAATCCTCCATCGCAGAGCGGAGACCTTTGGTTGTTTTCGGGGAAAGTGAATGCTTCATCTCGTATAGGATGGTTCGAGTTATCATTCAGGTAAATTTAAAGCGTATATTTTGTTATCCAAGGATAAATCCTGAATTTCAAGTTCGCGGTGCCTTCTTGTCAGCCTTCGCGCGAGTATTCAAATAATCCCATGGTATCTCCTGCCGCTTCGCAGAGTTGTTTGACTAACCCGGCGTCTTTATGTACACTAGAGTACAGATAACTGTACAGATGAGGAAACCATGAAAACAGCCAACTTTACCGAGTTCCGGAAACATGCCGCCAAGTTCCTGGATGAGGTCGAAAAGGGCGAGGTGGTCCGAATATTGAGACACGGGAAAGCCGTGGCTGACATCAGCCCTGTCTTTGTTGAGGATAGGCCTTCTTGGAAAAAGGCGCCGCCCCAGCTCCCGTTGAGCGGCGTCTCCTTGTCCAAGGCCATTCTGCAAAACCGGAAAGACGCGACAAGGTGAAGGTCTTCTTCGACTCTTCGGCGTTGGTCAAAAGGTATGTTCCCGAAAAGGGAACGGATGCGGTCCTGGCGCTGTGCGACGAAGCCAGTGAGCTGGGATTATCGGTGATCTGCTATCCGGAAATCATTTCCGCCCTTTGCCGACTCCGTCGGGAAAAGCAAATCAACGGATCTCAATACGTAGCCGCCAAACAGGGTATCGCCCAGGATCTACGGGATGCGGTCCTATGCAATATCACGGAGACGACGGTACTTCAATCTATCCACCTTCTTGAGGAAAACACCTTGCGGGCCATGGATGCTTTCCACATCTCAGCCGCTTTAGAGTGGAAGGCGGATCTCTTCGTCTCCAGCGATCTGCATCAGATCAAGGCAGCAAAAAAGGCAGGGCTTACGGTCCATTCGATTCCTTAAGTTCCTTGCGGGTGGGGGCGGCGAATCGGTATCCCCCTTAGGCAGGAATAGTTCCTGGCAACTCCGATGGTGGGCATATCTTGACTTCCAACGTCCCGAAGCGCTTCTGATAGACCGGTTCCGAGGGAACCACCAGGTAATTTTTCCCTTTGGGATACAGTTCGCGAAACGCCTTGAGCGATGTGGCATCGAATGAGCCCGCGTCCCATTTGCATTCGATGGCATCCACTTCATCGCGGCCCCGTGACAGGACGAAATCCACTTCCCGCCCACCCTTGTCACGCCAATATCGCACGGGCGTATCCGGATAGTGGGCCTGCAAATGTTCCAATACCAGGTGTTCCCAAAGGATGCCGAAATCCCCAGGGCGCAAGGGATCCCAGCCGCGTGCGAAGCTCACGAATCCCGTGTCGAAGGCATAGACCTTGGGTTGCTTGACCAGTTCCTGTCGACCGCCTGCATGGAATGGCCGGACCAAGGTGGCCGCATGCGTGATTTCCAGTGCGCGCAGATGGCTCTCCACCGTGGGCCGGGCGATTTCCAAAGCCTTGGCCGCTTTGGTGGTTTCGAACTGACCGCCGCTTTGCCGCAGGATGTATTCGAAAAATGCATTGAATCGATTGATGTCCCGGAAGCCGAAAAGCCTTTGGATATCCCGCGCGAAAAAAGAATCAAGCCATTCGCGGTAGAAGGACGGCCTTTTTTCCTGGGCCATCAGCGCCGGCGGAAGGCCTCCATGGAAAAGGCGGCGGGGCAAGGTCGATCCGAAAGCCGGTATTTCTTCCCAGAGAACCGGTGTCAAATGCACGATACGTTTTCGTCCGGTCAAGGTGTCCCGGAACTTCCGGCCGGCGGCCAGGGTGGAGGAACCCGTGGCCAATATTTTCAACTTTGGGAATCCATCGGCGCCGATTTTCAAAAGGCGCGCCGGGTCCCGCAACTGGTGGATCTCATCAAATACCACCACGGGTTTGTCGCAGGACCGGAAAAAAAGCTGAGGGTCCCGAACCATATCCTCGACGGCAGGCAAATCGCAATTGAAATAGAGAATCTCGGGGCCAAGGCTTCCGGCCAAAGTGGTTTTCCCTCCCTATTTTCTTTCGATAAAATCTGCCAGGGGAATAGCTTCAACTGCTTTATGCAAGGGGAACCTTTTTGAACCGGCATGCACGACCCAAATTTTTGGAAGTGCCAAGTCTTTTAATCATCAAAAGGTCCAATTCCGCACCATTGTGAGTCCGCCAAAAATAATGCTGATCGGGATTTACTGCTTTGATAACTTCTTCAAAGGCAAACCCCTCCCACGAAGCACCCGCTTTTGGATTGCCTTGCAAATCAACCCATGACTTTGCGCAGTTACCATGATATTCTGATATTTCGTGTAGGAATATCATGGTGTAAAATCAAGTGGAAATCAGGACCCCTTGCCATTGAAATCGCCCAGGCTCGGGAAAACTGCACCAGATAAAAGCTGCCAAAAAGGCCAGGTTTATTGTCCGGTCGGTTCTTTAATTAAATATTCTTAAATAATCTTTTTGCGTTTCCCTAAGTACTTCACCCATAAAATTTAAAAAATGGGATTTGCCTGATCGACCTCCTGCGAATGGTGAGAGCGCATTGGTCCGGAGTCTAGGTAATTGCGGCATCCACAGAGAAATCAGGAAATATCCCTCTGAGTTTAGCCAAAGTGGATAACTCTGGATTTGCGGAGCCCTTTTCCAGCCGTTGGTATTGAATCACATTCTTGAATCCAAGCCGCGTTGCGACTTGGAGTTGAGTCAATCCCAGCTGAAGCCTTGCCACATGAACAAGTGTGGCAATCGCTATTCTAGGTTCGACAGGAATAGCAATGACATTGCGGCCGCGTAGACTGGAATCTGGCATGGGCGGAATCCATTTTGATTCTTCCGGTTCAGCCAGCGCTTGATCCAGAGCCTTTCCTAAATTCTGGCGCAGCTCTTCTTCGGTTTCACCTTGAGAACGTACGTTCAATCCCTCTTCCAAACTCTCGGCCCAAAAACCTCCCGTTTTTCCCTTGTGGACCTTAAAGTGATAGCGCATTTTATCCAACCTCCTTTAGACGTTTCAGCAGGGCATGCTCCAGGCCTTTTTTCAATTCACGATGCATGGGAATGGTTTCCCGCTCGGTCCCCTTGCCTACGCGGACGTGGCTGCCATCCTGTCGTAACGCTTCCCATCCATTTTTTTGGAAGAGTTTGAGCATTTCTTTTCCACTCAATGGCATGGCCAATTGAATATACTACATATATGTAGTATTGTCAAGATCCATTCTGTCCTTTATTGCTTTAATTAACCTTAAAACAAGGAGCGGCCGGGGGCGGCGAATCGGTATCCGGTGGGTAAAGGAAGAGGCTAAACAAATTGGAACAGCTGTTTACGGAATAGGTTAAAGTCCATTCTCGTTGGAAATGAGATGCTAAATGAAAGCGTATTTACTTTCCTGATTTTTCGATATTTGATTGGCGAGATTTCTTTTTCTTGTCGTCCTTGACTCCAAAAGTAGTTCGCATAACCTTTGAGCCAGGACCCGTTGTTTTTATCTCCATGTTGTTAATTCTCGTTCTGAGCCTAAAAGTCCAATCAGCAATATTTTCCGGAGTAAGTATTTCACTTTCGTGCTCGTGCTCTTCAGCCTCCTCGACCATTTTTTTTGCTTTCGACAATGGTGCCCCGACCCTGATATAAATTTCCGAGCTGATGCACAAAAATCCAGGATCCTTCTCTCCAACTAAAGACTTTAAGATTAAGCCAAGAGAATTCGAGTCAGCCGCCAAATAGAGGCAACTACGCAGATCATGGTATTTCTCTCTCATTAAAAATGCCCGATTTGTTGGAGCCGGTTTGAAATCCGGAGGAGGAATTAACCTTCTCGTAAATTTCTCATCAGGTGAATAGTTGATTGCCATGTCTTCTTTAACTTGGTCGAAAATACTTTGAATTCCCAATGGCACACCTAGTTCGAACAATTCAGCATTAGGATTCACCTTCAAAAGCGAAGTAAAATAGAGCTGACCCAAGGCAGTATCGGTTTTAGGTGACGCATTCTTTTTCCCATAGGCAGTGTCCATTTTTATCGCAATAGCTATGACACCATAATATTTGGCTAAATAAGCCCAACAAGGCAGGGGAATAGGAGCACCGGATGCAGTTGAACTGTAAGCGTTCGGTGAATACATCACTTTGAGGGGGGAGGCAAGCCACCTTGAGATCAAGGGCTAGATTACTGGATGACCAAATGAGGTCTGATTATTGC
>JAYTHY010000014.1:0-16076 GCA_043732185.1 Fibrobacteria bacterium | reverse complement strand
CCAGCTACTGGTAACCGGTGGCCACGCCTATCCCTGCTTCTGCACTTCAGAAAGACTCGATGGTCTGCGCGAACAGCAGAAACTAAACAACTTGCCGACCAGTTATGATCGACTGTGCCGCAGCATTCCCGCCGATGTTGCCAAACAGCGTGTGGACGCGGGCGAAAAGCATACCATTCGGCTTAAGGTTCCCTTTCACGGCAACACCGTTTTCAATGATTTCCTACGCGGAAAAATCGATTACCAAAATCGGATTTTGGATGACATGGTTCTGATGAAAACCGATGGCTTTCCCACCTACCATCTCGCCAATGTTGTGGATGATCACTTTATGCAGATCACGCATGTGCTGCGCGGGGATGAATGGATTCCCAGCACCCCTCGCCATGTTCTACTCTATCAGGCATTCGGCTGGGAACCGCCGACCTTCGTGCATTTGCCAGTTATCCTTTCCGCCGACGGCGGCAAACTCAGTAAGCGAAAGGGTGCGGCTTCGGTCGGCGACTATCGCGATTTGGGGTATATGCCCCATACCATGGTAAACTTCCTGTCCTTGCTGGGTTGGAGCCCGGGCGGCGATTTGGAAATCATGGAAATCGATAAACTGATTGAATTGTTCACTTTGGAAAAAATCAATCCCAAGAGCGCAGCCTTCGATGAGAAAAAATTGGAATGGCTCAATGGCCAATTCTTTTTGCGCCGTGAACCAGAATTTTTGGTGCCGCTGGTTAAGCCCCTATGGGAAAAAGCGGGCGTGAACTTATCCGCCTGGGACGAAGCCTATATTCTCAAAGCCGTCGCCTTGCTTAAGGATCGTTCCAAGCGCCTTCCCGACTTCGTTACCTATGGCCTTTACTTTTTTCAAGAACCTGAAACCTATGATGAGAAGGTCGCCAAAAAATATTTCCTTCCTGGCGGCGAAAAACTTATCGACGACCTCGCCCAGCTGCTTTCCGATGCGCCGAATTTTGAAGTGCCCACTCTCGAAGCCCTATACCGCGCGACTGCCGAACAGTGGTCGGTGAAAGGCGGTGATCTCATCCATCCCACCCGCCTTGCCATATCCGGTATTCCTTTCGGGCCGGGCCTGTTTGAACTGATGTCCGCATTGGGCAGGGATACGGTACTGCGCCGCATGCGCAAAGCCTCCGAGTGCATACGCAGCGGTCAGGTTAAAACAGCACCCACGCCCTAACCCCGGTTGGTACACCTATAATACCCGGTGGAGTGCGACATGACTAAAGTGCTTTCGCATATTGAGAAACAGATTCGCCAAACCGGCGGGCTGTCGGTTCCCGATCATCGACTGCCTCCTCTCAATACTAAAACCGCCAAGATGCACAAAATGGTGAGCCTGCTGCAAACCCATTCCGAAGGTTTGGGCATCCAACATCTCTCCTCCTTACTTGGAGTGGATGAACGCACGGTGAAGCGATACCTCTCGGACCTTAAACGGCTCAAATTCGATTTGGTTTCCAAGCGCATCGGGGGACGAAAATCCCTGTATCATATTCAGCGTGG
The DNA here is from genome assembly GCA_043732185.1 of Fibrobacteria bacterium. GTDB lineage: Bacteria > Fibrobacterota > Fibrobacteria > UBA11236 > UBA11236 > Chersky-265. Next base: position 14,555 of record JAYTHY010000014.1, on the reverse strand, counting down.
GCCCGGAACCCCGGAGCATTACCTACCCGCCTTAAAAAAAATCCGTGGCGAACTAAATGCCGGCGGCAATCCCAAATACTCCGGCATCATTTCCCAGCTCATCCACTATTTGGAAGCTAAAGATGCCCCTGTCGGCAGTCCGAATAAAAGTGAAACACTGCCGCCCGCTACTGATGCCTATTTTATTGATCACGGACCCTTTGCAGAAGCCGACCCAGCGCAAGGAATTCTTAAGATCCTGGAAACAGCCATTGCCATGCGCAGCGCCGTTCGCATTGCCTATTCTGGCTATTCATCGGGAACGGGAGAACACATTTTTTTCCCCTACACGCTCAGCCTCAGAGTGGGAACACTCTACCTAATTGGCCAGCAAGCCGAGAACCCGGGCATTTTCAAAAGTTTATCGGTCAAACGCATTAAGCGGTGCATCGCAACACAACAGGGTTTTAAGCGGGAAGCATTTGATCCGGCCGAGTTCTATAAATACTGTTTTGGCCAATGGGCACGGCAGTTAAATGAAAACCCCGTAACCGTTGTACTGGTTTTAAGAGCCGGATGGCTGGAAAAGTTTCTGTCGGAAAGCCATTTTCATCCTCCCGGAAAAATAGTCCGGCAAGGCAAAGATGTGTGCTTTGAAGTGAAAATCGTGATCAAACCGGATTTTGTGAATTGGATTCTTTCGCTGGTTCCGGATCTGATTCCGCTTAAACCGGAATCGCTGCGCCAGGAAGTAGCTGCCCGATTGAAGGAAGGAATGCAGAACCTAAGTCTTTAAACTTCGGTCCTTTATACGGTCCTTTATTCGGTCCTTTTTTCGGTCCTTAATCCTTTAGAGTGCCCTGGCCCCATGTGCGCAGGAGGCCCGTAATCTCAGCTAGGTTTGGGCTACCGGCCTTTCGCACATAAGAACCGGAAGTCCCCACACCCATGTACAGCGCATCGCGTACCGATAAATCGGCAAGCAGTCCGCTGCAAAATCCGCCATTGAAATGGTCTCCAGCCCCGGTGGAAAGTTTTGGATTAGGGCAGAAAGGCCCTTCAATTCCGGCGCTTTGTGCGCCAACCGCAGCACCCGCGTATTTGATGGCATGTACCACAACGCCGTGAATTCCAAGTCGTTCGCGCAGTCGCAGCGAAGCGTCTTCCATACCCTGTACGGATTCGGTGGGAGCGACCATATTGCCCAATGCCTCGCTAACCTGTTCCGCCTCACGAAAGTTCAGACCGAAAACAACTTCCGTCTTTTTCCCCAAAGCTTGAATCTGGTTTAAAACCCTTTGCAAATCGGGGCGAGACCGCTTTTCCGGATCGGCCAAATCAAAAAAGAATTTTACCCGACTGCCTTTCGGAACCATGCGGATAATATTTTCCAGAATTTCATCCATCTCCGTAAGCATGGTCCAATTGGTGCAGGCTACCATGTCGGACTCAAAAAAGAGTTTGCTGAGTTCGCTTTCTCCTACGACCTCCAAAAGCCGACTCCAGCACATATCCTTGATGGTGTTCAGCTTGCCCAGCATCAACTTCCCATCGTTAAACTCAAGCGCATCGGTATGCCCAGGAGCGCCCACGGAAATCACTTTACAAAGACTTTTTAAACCTTGGAAAACCGGATGAAGGGTCGGGTACCCAAGCATCCCAATACAGGTTACTTGGCTGCCAATAGTGGCAGAGGCCAATGCCATAAGCGGGCCATTGCCCCCCAATTTTTCAAGCTGTGGGACAAGTTCAATATTCGCCGACTTTCCCGCCGCCGTTGCAATGCGTTCCGCGAATTCCGTCAAAGTCTTGATACGTTCGTACTCGGACTTGTTTTTACGTATGGCCACGGCATGGATGATTTCATCCACAAAGCCATCAAAACCAACCAGGATATGCTTGGATGCAATGCGGCTTTTACCAGCCTCAATGGCTGCAGCGGCTGCTAAAATTTCGGCAGATTGACTCACAAAAACCTTTCCGTTTGGTCTCAATTCTTCAAGGTAGCGGTAGCCCTTATGGCTTACCGATTCAAAGCAATATCAATGGTCGGATAGAGAGGAATCATATCCGTGATGCCTGCTATTTCCAGCACTTCAACAACATGGCCGGTTTCGCAGACGATTTTAAATTCGCATTGGCTGTCCAAACCCCATTTGATGAGCTTGGAAAACTCCCCCAAACCCACACTAGAAAGCATAGTGACGCCAATGCAATCCAGAACCACCTTTTCAGGTTTTTGCAGACGAAGATTGACAAATTCCTGGCGCATGACGTCCACGGTTTCAAAGGTGAGGTCACCGGTTAATTCCACGACGGCATGGCCGCGCTTCATATAATTTCTACAGGAAAACGCGTTTCTTGCCATTCCTTAAGCCACCTATTGATTCCAAGACCGACTTTGCTTTTATATTTTTGGATCCAGGGTACTGATTTTCATGCACTCCAGATACCAGAAATAACAAATTGACTCGATTTTCCAAATTTACATTCTTTTGTCATCAGGCGTCAGACCCCTCCCAATATCTGCTGCTGGAAGGAGCCCCTTTTGGGTCAATATAAAGTCCCGGCGCCCGTGAAATTGGTCATAGGACTTCTCGGGGCCAATCCACAAATACTCAAAACGGCACGCATGTTGTTGATGGACAAGTATGGTGACGAAGAAGCGGTTATGGAAGCGATCCCGTTTACGTGGACCAACTATTACGCCGATGAGTTGGGCGCGGCCCCCTTGCGGAGTTTCATTTCCTATGCTTCCGCCATTTCCAGAGAGCGGATAGTGGAAATCAAACGGTTTACCAATGAATTGGAATTGAGCCTTAGTGTGGAGGGATTAAGACCCGTTAACATCGACCCCGGCTATATGACTTTGGGCCAGTTTTTCCTGGCTACTACCAAAGACCAACGTCAACGCGTGTATATTCGAGAAGGCATTTTTGTCGAACCCACCCTGTATTTCCAGGCAGGCCGGTTCTTGCCTTTTGACTGGACCTACCCCGACTATCGCAGTGAGGAATACCAAGGATACCTGTTGGTCGCCAGGTCAAAATTGGCGTTTCAATTGCGCCAGTTACTTGTAAAAGATTCCCCCCGGACTGACCAGGGGGAAAATAAATAAGACTAGAGGACTTCGTTTCCAGTCTCACCTGTACGAATACGCAATGCGCTTTCCACTGTGAGCACGAAAATTTTGCCGTCCCCGATTTTACCAGTACGGCCTTTTTCGGAAATTGCCGCAATGACTCTTTCGACCAAGTCGTCGGGAAGCACCATTTCCAGCTTCACCTTAGGAATGAAATCGGTATGGTATTCACTCCCCCGGTACAACTCGGTATGTCCTTTTTGTCGACCAAAGCCTTTGACTTCAGTCACCGTCATACCCGTGACGCCGATTTCCTGAACGGCAGCCTTCACTTCGTCCAACTTAAAGGGTTTGATGTATGCAACGATCATTTTCATTTTAATTCTCCTTTGGCTCCATGTACCAATCGCTCAACTATAATAGTATTTCTTGCCGGTGGAATTCCCACCGGACCGATCAAAACCCGGTTACGAAATCAGCCGCAATTTCCATCTGGCTGCCCGCAGCCTTGGCGTCGCCGTCTAAATAAATATCCTTGGAGGCAAAATCCATCCGGAATTCACCTCGGACCATCGTAGTGTTGGTCAACCAGATGGTGGGGGCTAAGGAAATATTCTGCAAAGTGAGGTCCTTGACGGGGATCGATGTACGCGAACCAGCAACATCGCTGAAGAATTCATAGCGCAATCCTAAGCCAAACCAGTTGTTAAGGTGAACCAATGGCTGTAATCCAAATCCCATCCAAGAATTGTCCTCCCCAGTAGTCACTAAGGAAGCTTTATCTTCCATACCATACAAGCCTTGGAACCAGAGGTCTACCATGGGAATAACCTTGGTAACGCCCGTGGCATCCAGGGTAAACCGCTTGTCGTCAATGTTTCCAGCCTTTTCAGGTCCCCACATGGTCGAAATCGTTAAGGCCAAAGGGTTGCCCAAATTAATGCCGACCTTGCCTACCAGCGATGGCATTGTGTTGTTGTCGATGAAAAGATCACATCCATTAACCACTGCTGCGTGCACGTCAAAAATGCCCATTGTATTGGAAATATCCAAACCCGTATGGCTAACCGGTTCCGCCAAACCAAATAATAATCCGCGGGTCACAGTTGGATTAGAGCCACCTTCCACCACCTCAATGCCTTGATAAGTGACATACTTACCGGCCTTCAAGGTCCAGGTCCTTCCGGGTCCAAAGGCCCACGTGATATAGCCTTCTTGCAAATCAAATATATCGGCGGCACCCAATGAAGCATCCAGGCTTCTATTAAATTTAGCATCGCTACCAATATCCGTTTCTACAGTATATCCCAGCCCCGTTGCAGAATCAGACCCGGAAAACACCAAGTGCGCATTATTTAAAGTGAATGTTTTTGACATCCCATCATACGAGTGCAGGACATTTTTATTGCTGTCGGAAGGAATCGATAGGTTGTAGTTATAACCGGCTTCTAGTGAACCGGTAATGCTGGTTCCGGCAGAAACAGTTAGTGCTGCGAGGCCTACTATCGCCAATCCTGCGGCAGCAAGGCTTGAACTGGTTTTAGGGTTCCCAATCCTGATTTTTGAAAGTCCTGATTTCATCCTAGCGTTCTCCTGATCTAATCGGTTTGCATGTTGAATCGGTTTTGAAGCCGAAGTATTCATCCACAGCTAGGTATATCAATCCTCATGCCAGTTAACTTGGTGACGAGTGGAAGCGCACCAATTCGTAAAAAAAGGGGGAAGACCCACGCTTTACCACCCAGGACCGATGACAATTATCGGATCTAAAGGACTATTTTAGACACTTATTTACACTTTTACGCAAAATGATGACAGTTTACTTTTAAGCGCCCTAATTCTTCTCCATTCATTCCATTTTCCAGTCCAAACGGACCATTCTAAAAATTGGCATAGTCAATGCTATAGGTCTGATTGAGCTATCCGACAGACTAAGAAAGCAATGCTTTTGGTGTCTCAAAAGATACAACCTGAAATTCCGAAATCTAGGAGTCTATACATGATAAAGAGCAGCAGCATAAAAGCGAAATACACGGGTTTATGGGCATTGGCCCTATGCCTATTTATGGCGATGGGTAGCTTTGGTGAGACCGTTAGCGACTCCACTAAAGCTGCAGCGACCCAAGCTGTCACTGCCGCTGTCGCAGCTCCTGCTGCCGCCGCCGCCGCAGTCCCAGCCACTGCGCCTGTCGATTCTTCTGTGCTCGTCCGCCTGGCGGATTTAGAAGCGTACATAAACAATACCGGCGCCACCAAACTCGTTGGTGTTCCTGGCCCTGGCCATAACGGGTTTATGATGATATGCGCCGCTTTGGTATTATTCATGACCTTGCCGGGACTCGCCTTATTCTATGGTGGTTTGGTTCGTACCAAAAACGTCCTTTCGGTTGTGGCCCAGTGCTTTGGTTGCGCCGGCCTCGTCACACTCATGTGGTGGGCCTTTGGGTACAGCTTGGCCTTTGATGCTGGCTCCCCTTTCTTAGGCGGTCTGCATTTCGCCTTTTTGAAGGGCGTGACCAGTGCGCCCAATACCAACTATTCCTACTGGGTTTCGCATAATGTTTTTGCCATGTACCAGTTGATGTTCGCCATCATCACACCCGCCCTGATTGTGGGTGCCATTGCCGAACGCATGAAATACAGCGCTATCATGTTGTTCATTTTCCTGTGGATGCTCGTCGTGTACTTCCCCATGGCGCACATGGTATGGGGCATTGACGGATTCATGAACGGCGTTTGGAATGCCGCAGCCAAAATCAAATCTATCGACTTTGCCGGCGGAACTGTGGTGCATATGACATCTGGATGGTCCGCTCTGGTCCTCTGCCTTATTCTCGGAAAGCGCATCGGTTTCGGCCAGAAAAATTTCGCTCCACACAGCTTGGTCATGACAATGATTGGAACGGGAATGCTTTGGGTTGGATGGTATGGATTCAATGCCGGTAGCGCCGTTGCCGCTGATGGCGTCGCCTCCAACGCCTTTATGACCACAACGCTTGCCACCGCAGTCGCCGCTTTCGTCTGGCCCATGCTTGAATGGATCATTCGCGGCAAACCCACGGTACTTGGATTTTGTTCCGGGGCCGTTGCCGGTCTTGTCGTCATAACCCCCGCCACCGGATTTGTGAACGCGACCGGCGCAGTCATCATCGGTGTCATGGCCGGTTTGGTGCCTTTCCTGGCTGTCACCCAGCTCAAGAATTGGTTCAAATACGATGACGCCCTGGACACTTTCGGCGTACACGGTGTGGGCGGCACTATGGGCGCACTCCTCACCGGATTCTTGGCCACGTCTGATGTGAATGCCAATTTGAATACCAATTTAAAGGGCTTAATAGGAAACGGCCTCTGGATGGAACAAGTCAAGGCAATTGGATTGACAATGGCCATTGCCATTGTAGGCACAGTTGTACTCGCCTATGTCGTCAAAGCCTTAGTAGGACTTCGCCCCGCTAACGACGATGAACTACAAGGCCTGGACTTCAGCGACCATGGTGAAGCCGGATACCACTACGACGAGAATTAACTCGCAACAAAACAGCTAGTTGTAGGTATAGCACTAGTATTGAAGGGCCGGGGTCATCCTGGCCCTTTTGCATTGCCTTCCAGTTGTCATTTCTGGCCGCGGGAATTAGATTCACTTGCCCTTGGTCGGCGCACCGATTTTTAGTCGGCGGGATGTGGCTCAGTCTGGTAGAGCACTACGTTCGGGACGTAGGGGTCGTGGGTTCGAATCCCGCCATCCCGACCAATGAGATCCCTTGTAATTCAATGAGTTGCAGGGGCTCTTCTTTTTTGTTGCCAATCTTTTGCCAAGATTGATTTCCGAGTTCTTCCAGAGAGTTCCCGTTTCCCGGGAAAACCTCACCGATCAATAGTTGCTGCGCCCCGCGGATCCGCTTGAGCCGTTCTCGCAGATAAACCCCGCTGGTGTCCACAGAGGCATGACGCATCACGTCCTGAATGGCAAAGGGGGACGCTTCGGGTCACGGCGAAGAACTAGATTGCGTTGTTCTTGGAAATGGAGGTAAAGGGTTCTTCCAACTTCCGACCCAGGCAATCCTCCCAGATCCATCCAATGAGAGGTTGAGGCACCGGCACCCAACATTTATCCGGATCGCGGTTCTTCACATTCTTATAGTTCAGGCTCACACCGCCCCGGAGCCAATCCATGGAGTGCACGGTCAGGCAGATGAGCAGTGCCGGATTTTGCAGTTTCTCCATATCGGCAAGAATCTGCCATGATCCGCCTCACTTCGGTCACCCGAACTGCCAGTTGCAAAAGGTTCCATGCTGCCAGATCGATTGACGATCTGGCTTGCTCCCATTTCTGAACTGTGCGGGGATTCTCTTATATGAAAGGGAGCTCGATAAGTCATGGGATCCAGGACACCAACGGATCGGAGAGCACTACCGTGAACCACCAGAGTGTCATACCTTAGGATCCCGGATTGGTGCCGGCACGGGGGGTGGACTGTTTAAGTATGGGCAATAAAACAGCCCCCGGGATTTCTCCTGGGGACCTTGGTTTCTACCAGCCTCGTGCGGCTTCGGCGAAACGGCCTAAGCGTGTGCCGCGCGCTTCCTGGTAGCCTGGCTCGAGGAGGAATAGGCGGCACCGGCAATGGGTGCACCTCCCTTGGGGCGCCTGTCCGCGGACAATATTGCGCTCTCGGCCGTCGCCTCTAAATGCGCACGAGCGGCGGGGATATCCCGGGCCAATTCTGCCAAGCGGTAGACATGTTCCGGGACTGCGCGGCGGGCAATTTCCCAGCCCTTCAATGTCCCTGGAGCAACATGGAGAAGACGCGCAAATCCGGCCTGGCTCATGTGCAACGTTCCTCGTATTTCCTTCAAAGCCTCCGCGCGCTGCTTTTTGATGGCTGCGAGCTCGTCGCGGGTTGCGTGAAAGGTCGCTCGACTCCCATCCTTGCCGGCAACGGTGACACGGAAACGGGTATCCCCGCGGACCCATCCGTCCAGCTCGGCGGCACCTTCGCGCGCCTGCTCCGCAATGCTCGGGGTTTTCTTGGTGCTCATGGGTAAGCCTCCTCTTTGATTTTCCGGACTTCTTTCCGGAGTTCCTTTTTGTCCTCAGCCGTCAAATCGGCCTTTTCGTTTTTGGGATACAGGGCGAGGAAGGTCAATCCGTTTTCGGGCATATTCGGTTCGGAAGTCACTCCCTTAGTATACGTCAATGACACTTATATGTCAATAGCGCAGTAGATCGGGATTGGGGTTTTTACGGTTTTCGGGGTTCAGGCCCGAGCCCGCCCATCCCGGCACGGCCGTAGACGCTCAAGGGCCTGAAGGGATTCCTGTAGCTCCTCCTGGCTCAAGTCCAAGGACCCGAGAAGATGCCGGACGAAGACCGGGTCGGAAAACCGTTGCCAAGCTTTTGCCAAGATTTCATTTCCTTCTTCCACCGACAATTTCCGGAGAGTTCCATCTAAGGGTAAAGCGGGTATCTCGTTTTCGAATCCCGCCATCCCGACCAATTATTTAATTTTGGCTCGGAACTGTTTGAAGAAAATTCTCCGAAGGCAAGAACTCCACCCCGTCACACACCTGTTTCCGGGTTCCCAAAACTTCTTTTCCGGCCTCCACGACAAAGTCGACTTCGGCCCCATGGCCATTCCGATAATGAAATAATTTTGCCTCCGGACAAAAGCCGCCAATCCGACGATGGATTTCAGCCGGTATTTCTACTCGCAAATAGATGTCGGCAGAAGCGGAAACCTAGAAGCGGAAGCGTTTAGGATGGCTGTCCAATATTATCTGGGGTTTTATGGAAATCCACATGATCTGGAGTTTACAGTGAGGCAAGTCGTTTGGGGTTTGCCAATAAATCCTTGGCGGCTAGAGCTTCGATACCATTTCCCAAAGAAAAATCTTCCTTACCTGGATAGACTACGTAACCTTTACGAATGCCGAGGTCGGCCATGCAATTGCGTAAGCCTTTTAAGTCGGACGGGGCTGGGGCAGAGTTGAGTTTAAATTCAAAAGGAATTTTCCGGTTACCAAGATCCATCAATAGATCGACCTCAGCCCCTCCGGAAGTTCTCCAGAAATAAGGACGCGCTTGCGGCTCCATTTGTCGATAAAGGGATATCAATTGTTCGAGAAGAAAACCTTCCCAGCTTGCCCCTCGTGCGTGATACACATCCAGCGTTGCCTGATCGCGAATACCTAGAAAGTAATGTAGGATGCCGGTATCCCGTAAATAAATCTTGGGGCTTTTGGTCAACCGCTTTCCGATGTTTGCATGGAAAGGCTGTAGGCGGCGAATGAGGTAAGTGTGCTCGAGGATATCGGCATATCGATTGACGGTATGATAATTGATGCCCATTGAAGCGCCGAACTGCGAGGCATTCCAAAGATTAGCATGGGCATGCGCGAGCATACCCCAAAGCATTCGCATCCGAACCGGGGAAACGGAAAGCCCTAAAGCCGGCAGGTCTCGCTCCAGAAATGTTTGGGTATAACCCTCATACCAATCCCACCGAGCGTGTGGATCGCGGACCAGGAAAGCATCCGGGAATCCTCCCTTTAGCCAAAATGAATCCAAGGTAACATTACGGATACCCGCCACTTCTTGCCATTGAAAAGGGGTAAGCTCAATAAATGCCGCCCTGCCCGCCAAAGTTTCCGATACGCCACGGACCAATTCCGGAGAAGCCGATCCTAAAAGTACGTAACGTCCATTTCGCTTGCGATTGCCGTCAACGATGGATCGTAGCAACGGGAAAATTTGCGGTAGCCGCTGGGCTTCATCGAAGATAACGTGGTCGCCCAGTTGTTCCAACCGCCTTTCAGGGTCAGAATGTAAGGGTGCCAGATCCGAAGGCTTTTCTAAATCGAGGTATCGCCAATCGACCAGCGCATTCCTGGTAAAAGTGGTTTTTCCGGATTGGCGAGGGCCTAAAATCACCAAAATCGGAAAGTTTCGCAACTTCCGATGCAGTTCATCCGGAAGAGCTCGAGTTATCATACCATGTATTATAGTATTTGAAATTCTAAATTACAAGGTAAGGTGAAATACCGATTATTGACCCATTTACCGCCAAATAAATCAAATCCCATAGGACCAGCAGATAAAAAATCGGAAATGGCTTCCAACTGAGCGCCACGCATCCAATGAGAGGAGCATTGTTCGAAAGCTTTGTCGCCGCAGAATTGTTGAAGCGATAATGGTTTCATGCACACACTTATTGACTACCTTTTGCCCATGCTTAAAACACCGGGATTAGGCTTAATATTCAGCCTCTTCATTTTAACTTTTGCGACCACCACACCCGCGCAAGAATCGGCTGCCTTACCACGTTCACAAATTCTCCAAGCCTACAAAGGCGGTGAACTGGATTCGGTTCTTCTTTATATTCGAGGGAGCCGTTCCAAACCAGTGTTCAAAGACCGTGCCGACAGCATTCTAGCCTTCAAATGCCTGGGTGTGATTTACGCCTCCGACCCAGTGAGGCGGGAAAAGGGCCGTTATTATTTCAATATGCTCCTGCGCGTAGACCCGATGGCGTCCATTACGGATTTTTATCCCAGTGAAACCATTCGAACAGTTTTTCGCGAGGTACGGGAAGAATTCATGGAATTGCATCCCGAATTGTTGGTGACGATGAAGGCCGTGGGAGAAATCCCGGCAACGCCGAAAGTGGATTCCACGAAAAAGGAATCTCCCAAACCCGAACCAGCTTTAAAACAAGAGCGCCACAGCTCCAACTTGGTTTGGTGGCTGGCCGGTGGAGCCGCAGTGGTGGCGGGAGCAGGGACGGCAACGTATTTCGTAATGACCAGTGAGAATAGCCCAAAGGTGTACCGCATCCATGACTAGGTATTCGTTAAAAAGTGTTTCGATAGCCTGGTTGCTCGGGGTGAGTTTCCTGTTTTCATCCTGTATTGAATCCAATAAAAGCGAACAAGTGGAACTGACCCTTTCCAAGGTGCCCGCAGGGGTGGACCGGTTGCAAATCACATTGGTGAATTTTGAAGATACAACCATTATATATGAAACACTTTGGGACGCCGGTACTGTGCCGTCATCACCATTTGTGGCATCACTGGGAACGGCGCAAGGGAAAAATTGGCTTGTGAAAGTGAAAGGATATCAGGATTCTTTGTTGGTATACCATGTCCTTATTCCGTCCGACCCATCCAATATTCCAATGCATATGGAAGTTCGATCCGCCTGGCCAGCTGTGTTTTTTACATCTGCATCACTCGATACAACAGGCACTTCGGATTCCATTAAATTTATGACTGGATTTCATAATGTACCGCCAGGTGCACATTGGCATCTCAATTACAACGCAATTGAGTACGACATTGCCTATGCGGCTTGGCTATCTGTGGCTTCACAAAAGCTTCAAAAAGGAACTTTCCTAACCGCTGACTTGCATGTCAACGGTACCCATGCCAGGTTGCCCGTGCAGGAACCGGATACCTTCTTTGTGGATGAGGCGTTATCACCGGCGGGTTCTAAAGTGCGTATTACCGATGCCTATCAAGACTCTGCAAACCAGGTGCATATCCTATTGGCATTGGAAAATTTTAAATTGCCCACTGTGGATTCCGATGTTCCCGGTGAAGGCACTCCATTGGTACATAATAAAAAGGGTTTGGGATTGATTCCAGGCTTCAACAACTTGGATGGGGACCCTACTCATCTGGTGGGTCCCGCTACGGGCTTGACGGGCATCGACTCATTGGTTGTGGCCTTGCATTATGCCAGAGGGATTCGCATACGCCCGCCTGTTCAAGCATCCTTATCCGTTGCCGACGCCCTGCGCCTAAGGTCCACCATTCCCACACTGAAGATTGTATCCTCTGGTGTCAGTGCAGCAGATACCAACATGTTTTCCCTAACATTGGAACGCACTAATTTTACTGGATTGCACACCCATATATATCGCAATACCTTCGGTGATCGTGAGTACCAGATTTGCAATTTGGATCAATGTTCCGTAGAAGCTCGCGTATGGAAAGGAGCCAAGACCTTGGTAGTCGCGGCGCATTTCAATGGAACTCACAATCCCGTCATGCCCTTGGTGACGGCTTCCACGTCCTTGCCTTGATGGACAGGCGTTGCACTTTTTAGGTACACCCAAAGCCCGGTTCCCAGCAATAGAAATGGGAAAAGACTGAGCAACATTGTCATGAGAATATAGGCGTTTAAGGTACGCGGGGTGAGTGGTCCACCACAAACAGAGCAAGCCATTGATGCATGAACACCGATTAAAACTGTTACAGTCAGTATATTGAAAAATGACTTCATAGCTTTCGATGCTGCATAATTCTGCTTCGTGACCTAGGTGACATCACAACAAGTAAACCAGTCCATACAGAATAGGCCATAGACCCACCACGAAAAGCCAATACAAGGCAACCGGTCGCCCCGCCTGCCCACCCGATTGACCCACGGCAGGTAAGGAAAACCCCAATGCAACCAACCCAGCCAAAGCATGGATGGCATGCGCACCAATAATGAGATAGAAGAATGCACCATATGTTCCGGAAGTGAGCGCCAATCCAAACCCGATCAGTCGGATCCATTCGAATCCTTGAATCAAAATGAAAACTGCACCTAAAAGCAAGGCAGTCAAATACCGCGAACGATCCCGCAACGTATCCTTACCGGACCCAGTGCCAAAGGCTGCAGGCCAAATAACCCAAGCGCTCGCCAACAGGACTACGGAGTTTATTCCTGTAAGCACCACCGGCAATCGGGGCTGGCCCATCGGAGGCCAGGCGATGGACGCGGAACGCGCAACAAAGAAGGCGCTGATCAGTGCGGCAAAAAACATGAGCTCTGTAAATAGCCAGAGTGACATTCCCATAAGGGCCGATGAGGGATCGAGACGACGCGGTAAAGAAAGAGTGTAGTTCATTTGGCGATAACCGAGGTGATGGGGATAATGTCCGGGTACACCCCGAAAAAGAAAAACCCAAGACATATGACTGCGAATACCACAGCCCCTTGGAACACGATGGACTCCCGTTTCAGTCCCATGAATTGGAAAATTCCCAACCCGGCAATGGCCGCAGCCGCGGGCCAAACGATCACTCGTGAAAAATGGTCGAGATACAATAGTGAAAAGATGAAAACCCAAACAACATCGACCAGGTACCAATACAGGCCTACCATTTCCACGCGACCTAAATGATCTCCGCGTTTAGCCGCAATGGCGATTATGATCATTGCGATAATACCTGCTAGTATATGCAAGCCGTGTAGCCCCGTCATCCCGAAATAGAAGTCCCAGAATAAATGCGAACCGGGAATATTTCCATGCGCAATTTTCAGGGAGTATTCATAACCCTTAACGGTCAGGAATCCCAGCGCGAGCACAATGGTCAGAACAATATTCAAGGCTGCTCCGCCCCCTTTTCCTTGCGCGGCTTGTCTGGCGGCTTGGGCCATGAAAAGTCCGCTCGTAAGCAGAATCAGCGTATTCAGAATGCCGAGTGGTGTGGAGGTGTGTTCCGCAATCGCGGACCATTCCGGATGCCTGACCCGATACAATAGATAGCACACAATGAATCCACCGAAGATGACAGCCTCGGAGGCGACCATCCACCACATGGCGGCTCGGCCTTTGGAGGTTAAGCCAATATTCATTTCTTTCATGACCGATCCTTACCTATTTCACTTTGTGGCCAGAAATCCGAGTCTCGGCCGGGAACATTGTATTCGTAGGCACCACGGTATACCGTTGGCACGGAAGGAAAGTTTCCATGCGGAGGAGGCGAAGGAACCGTCCACTCCAGCGAGTTGGATTGCCAAGGGTTATTTCCTGCCGGCTTGCCTTTGAATAGGCTTAGAATCAGATTCAGGATAAAGGGAACTTGAAAGGCTATGACGATGATAAGACTGGTGGTTGCGATGATTCGCATTTCCCGCATATTGGACGTCATAAATTCCGGCCAAGCGGAATAATCCGCAATTCTCCGATGCTCGCCACGCATTCCATTGATGAACAATGGGATAAAGATGCCATTGAAGAAAATCGCCGTGCCCCAGAAATGGATTTTTCCCAGCGTTTCATTCATCATGCGGCCCGTGAATTTAGGATACCAGAAATAGATGGCTGCAAAGCCGCAGAAAATAACCACAGGAATCAAGGTGTAATGAAAATGAGCCACTACAAAATAAGTGTCGTGGGCATAGATATCGAATGCACTGGAGCCAAGGTAAATTCCTGTAACGCCCCCGATCAAAAATTCTGCCAGAAAGCCTACAGCAAATAACATCGGCGGTTTGAAGCGAAAATCCCCGCGCCATAATGTTGCGAAATAGGAGAAAATGGTTACAGCAAAAGGAATGGAAATCAGAATGGTGGTGACGCTGAATACCGAGGCCATACGCGGATCGATTCCAGCGATGAACTGATGATGCGCCCAAACCACAAAGGAGAGCAATCCAGCCACCATAGTTGCATAGATGATGGCCCGATAGCCGAAAAGCGGCTTGCGTGAAAAGGTGGTG
>JAYTHY010000013.1:0-16181 GCA_043732185.1 Fibrobacteria bacterium | reverse complement strand
TTTTCCCTGCCGGCCTTGGGCGACGGATCCCAATGGAAAGTCAAGTCCAGCGAGCCCACTGGCTCTCCCATTTGAGGACCGGGTTAAGCTGTGTGGCTATGACGTAAAAGATCCGTGACGGTCTTCACGGGGTTGAACGTCACGCCGGGAGCCTCGACAAATGCTGTATTCCAATTCGCCATGGATCCATTCCAAAGTCCAGGCAGTTCCAACGCCTTGACAGCCTTGCCATCCTTGGATTTGGTCGTGATGAAATAGGCATCCCCGTCCACGTATTCCGCCAAATTAAAAAGTTCGCCGCGATGATTTTTAAGGCCGCATACCATGTCCACCGGATTGAAGTGGGTGGCTGCTGCCACGATTTTTTTCTGGTCCGGATTTGATTTGTTCACTTGGGCAGACTCCACTATCTGCAAGCTTTGCGAGCCATCCGGATTCTGTACCCAGAAAGGGCCACCCCCAGGCTCACCCTGATTTTCAACCATGGCACAGACGCGTAGAGGACGAGCGAAAACCTGTTGCAAGTAAGCGGATCTTTCACCGACTGTTTTGATCTCCGGCAACTTGACCCCCAAGTTTTGCTCCGCGAAATCAGCCATCTCCTGCACGAGTGCCGACCCGGGTTCCTTTTGGATGTGGTGTAGATAAGTGAAAACTTGTTTCTGCAAGCGAATCAAATAACCGCCCAAGGCTTGACGATGGTTTAATACTTCTTCTCTCAGCCTTGCGGGCACCAGGTTGTCAATGTTCTTGATAAATACCACATCTCCCTTGGTATCTTGGAGATTTTCCAGCAACGCTCCATGGCCGCCAGGGCGCAACACCAGAGTACCGTCTGGGTTTCGTATGAAAGTGCCTCCCTCTTCCATGGACAAGCAATCGGTGTTTCGCTTTTGTTGCGAGAGGTGCACCTCGAAGTGGATGCCTTCCGAAGCGTATTTTGGGATCAATGAATTCAGCAGGGTCTGAACCATGGCTTCATGATCAGGAGAAACGGTGAAATGCAGTCGGCATACGCCCTGAGAATTTCCAACCAGCAATGCTGCTTCTGCGAGGTGTTCGGCCAAGGCGGTTTGGGGTCCACTTGGGTGGTCGTGAAAAGGGATCAAAGCTTTGGGCAAACCCGCATACCCCAGCCCCTGCTTGGTCAAAAGAGTTTCCAGAATGGGCCGATAGGCACCGGCCTTTATTAAATCCCGCAAGTCCATGCCCTGCTTATGCAAAGCGTCTTCCAGCGGTTTCCGGAGGGCGAAATTTTCCAATCCATGAAACCATTCCAAAAATTCCTGAGTGTCTGGCGCTTCACTTCCTAGGTCTTTCGCTTCTTGCTGCAATCGAGATAAAGCAGGCCTATCTGTCCGTCCCAAAATGGAAATCAAAGCCTTGAACATACGGGTGGCGGCACCGGACGCGGGAATAAATTCAAGTACGCGACCTTGTTCGGCAGCCTCGCGATATTCGAGATTAAAGCCAACTCGATCTGAATCAGAAAGCGCTACAATTCCGTCTCCAAGAGTTGCGGGTCGATTTAAGCAAGGATATTTCGGTCCCTGTAAAAAAATATCCCTTTGTGCCAAAGCCATTTTTTCGGTGATGCCCACGGAGATCAGTTGGGCGAGATCGGCTGCGTCGAAAGCGGGAGATGAACTCAGGACTGCCCCCCAGCTTCAGTAAGCAAGCCTATAAGTTCGTCGGTTTTAATTCGGGCTTGCCATCTTTCCACAAAAGCCAAGACAAATCCTAAGGCAATACGGGTCAAGGCCCATTTTCTAAACAGGATGAAAACCAAGGTCAAGCCAATTGAAATGGCCATGCCATTGCGGATCCATCCTGTCTTTGCCTGATCTTTCATGCGAGGCTTCCTTACCGGTTTAGATATCTGGTACTTTCAAAATAGAATTCTGACCCGGCAGTAGGCTGGAAATTCGGAGTTACAGTCCGGTTCCCGGCTGGAATAAATGGTTATACTTGAGAACATATGAAGCTGGATAAAAAAAGCGTGGGGATTTGAGACCTTTAAGCAGGCGGAAAAATCCGAAACCATTGAACTGCAGAAAATGAGCTACCAGAAGAAATCGCGCACGATAACCTTTCTCAGGGAATGTCATTATGGCCGAAAGGCAACTACCGGCAGAGTACAAAGAATTTTTGAAGTTTCTCCATTCGAATAAGGTCAGCGAATCGTGTTACCGGAGAAAAGTCGTATTAAAGTTGGATGGAATCGGCGTAAAGGTGATCTGCAAGACTGATTTGATTAAAAGTAAATTAGCGGCAAATCGGCCCAAGGATTTGGCGGATGTCGTGGAATTAAGACGAATAAAATCCGGGCAAAGCACCAAATAACTCAAATAACTTGCCTTTATGGTAGCAAAATGCTACCATAAAGGGTATGAGCCAACCCGTAAAGCTGTCCGATCCTCTTGTTCTCCAAGCGCGTTTGATGGGCGAGTCCGTCCACCGGTCCATTGCTGGACAGGTTGAGTTTTGGGCCAGCCTCGGTAGAGCTGTTGAACCGTTCTTACAAGGCTCTCAAGTATTGGCCCTCTGTCGAAGCGGTTCCATTCAATCCTTTGGAGAGATTTTGGAAACCGTAGATACTCCTTCAGGGCGCGAGCGACTTCAGAGTTTTCTAGATACGCAACCTTTTCCTCATTATAAGTCCGAGCCTGGAAAGAACGGGTTGTTGGTTCGCATTTCCGAAGATGGATCTCGGACATTGGGCCGATTTGTAAATCGTGAATTCAGGCCTGAAGTCCAAGCATAACGCAAGTTCGAAATCGGCTGAAATGAGTAGCCAACTGGATCAGCGACCGATTATCGTTGCCATAGCGGGACCTAACGGCGCAGGGAAGACCACCTTTTTTCAAGTTCATGTCAGCCATGCAGGACTGCATTTTATCAATGTGGATCACCTCTCCAGATCAATGAACCTAGATCCTTATACCGCGGCCAAAATGGCAGGGGATATTCGCCTACAGTTAGTGGAATCAAAAGAGAGTTTTGCCTTCGAAACCGTTTTTTCCGATCCGGTAGGTGACAAGCTTTTATTTCTTTTGGATTCCGCAGCCAAAGGTTATACGGTCGTACTTTGCTTCATCGGCATATCCAGTGCTGACGTCTCAGAGGAACGTGTGTCCATGCGAGTTTCCAGAGGCGGACATGATGTCCCCACGGAAAAACTTAAATCGCGCTACCCCAGGACGATGAAGAACCTGAAGGCAGCCATCGACGTTTTGCCACATGTTTGGATATTCGACAATAATGATTTGGACCAACCTTTCCGTAAGGTCGCGGTATTCGACCATGGTCGAAAAACTTTCCTAGCTGAAAATCTACCTACCTGGTTTCGCACCAGTGTCAAGTGACTCGAAGGTCAAGTGGTATAGGTTTAGGAATTGTAAAGGTAAGCTGAGAAAATTTAGGATGTAATGGGTTGATGATGTAATTTGTTTCCGTTGGCAAAGGGGCGCTCTTCACCGCCAGGAATAGTGTGCGATTCGAATTGAGCCATTTTTCACCAAGTTTTTGAGATGCTGCCTTATTGGTCGTCCATTCCTGGGTGTAGAACGAGTCTGGCACGACTTCCAAAGAGGAGGCGAGATCAGCTTCACATCGGCTGAAATGATATCCGGTTCTAATGATATCAAACTCGACTTTGTTAGCACGAAGTTCAAAAATGCACATTGGTAGCGATGAACAGAAGTAAAGTACAGGATTTCCCATCGGATGCCATCGACCCTCTGAGTGATAACCACCGTTTGGATCCTGAGGTAGGTATGCTTTTCTCGATACACGAAAAAGACTGGCCACTCAGAAAAACCCATATTCTATTTGGTGCAAAACCGATTCGATCCGTCGTCTTCCGGATTCAGTTATCAAAAGGCTCAAGGGAGCATGCCCATCAAGTAAAAAAACAGGTTCACTCATCCATTTTTTTACATTTGCATCCGAGCCTAGAACCTTTCTGCTCAATTCAAAAATCGATTTCAGGATCAGCATGCGATCTGCTTGTTGATCAGACATACCGTTAGCCTTTTGCTTCCATCTCGAAAATGTTTTAGGAGTCACATCCAAAACGCCCGCCATGTCTTTTGCGGAAAATCCAAAATCCGCCGAGAGGTCTTTTATTACCTGGAAAGGATTATTGTCTTTATTTAAACCTTGTCCTTCGTTGAAAATAGGCGCAATTGTGGCTCCTTTTTGAGATCGAGTGCTGTCTCGCTTAGGCCCGAGATTCGATTTAGTAACGCTGCCTGACCTTTCCTTGCGGTTCGGTACTTTGGACTTTTTTTTAATTATTGACATAGGTAATTTGTCCTTAATGATAAGGACAAATTACCCTAAAGTCAGGTAAAAGTCAATAAAATGCCTTTAAATTGCCGTTTTATTGGTAGAGTCACGTTACCCCAGCCCCTGAACTTCCAATGCGGCGAGGAAGGATTTTAACTTGATTGTAAATACAAAGTATTTATATTATCTCAATGAAGATTTTCAAATGGAACCTAGGCAAAAACCTAAAATTGAAAAGCAAAAACCACATTGGTCAAAAATGTTTCATGGTGAAACTGAATGGAAAACTCTGGGTAGTCCCATTCAAAGAAGGAAAAGACGCGATTTTTTTAATCACGATTTACGAAAAGGATTAATATGAAACCGACAAAATTTGAAAAAGAAATTAAAGAGGCCATCAAAAAAGGTCATTTTGAGGTGGTAAAGTTGTCTAAAAATGAAAAAGATGTATACCGAGAGGCTGCCAGGGCAACATTGGCAAAGGATAAAATCATAACCATTAGAATAAACGGAAACGACTTGAAAGCAATTAAAGATATCGCGATTAAATCCGGAAAAAGATACCAAACCTATATTGGGGAATTGCTACATGAACTAGCTGTGAAACGGCGCAAAGTAGCATAAAACATTTTTGGATTATTTTTTGGAATAGTCAGGTTACCCCAGCCCCTGAACTTCCAATGCGGCGGGGTAGGATTTTCAGCAGGCACAGGCAGTAACGGCAAAGAATCTGAACAGGGTGTTTGCAATAATTTGTTTAACTTGCGGTGGTTTTCGAATTGGCGATTGTAGGTGAGCAAGCGGCCTTCTATAAATGCGCGCCGTGACGCTTGACCTCCAAACCAACGTTGCAGAAATAAAATTTCACGGTTGGATCGGAATAGATTATTGAGGCCCTCTACGGTATATTCCTGGGACGCCGGTATGTGGTAGGATTTCGGCAAGGATGCCAAAGCCACTTGTATGGAATCAATGGATTTGCAATTTCCTTGATGCTTCCAGGATCGGATCAGCATTTCCAGATTCGGCAAATCCGTCAGTCTTTTTTCCAATTTATAGGAAGCATATTTGGCAGCAGAATCGAACCGGCCCAACGAATAATAGATCTTGGAAAGGTATATCGAGCGCTGATTTGAATCTGGCGCAAAGGTTTGAATGAATTCGATCCAATGGACGGCTTCTTTTTCTCTATGGAATTTTCCCAGCACTTCCGCGTAACGATAACAAGCGGACTCATTGTGCGGCTTTAGGCGAAGCGCTTCAGACAGGTGTTCGGTGTAGGCTTTGGGATTGGTATCGGCCAAGGGCACGGCCAATGCCAGTTGGTGATCCGAACGCAACTCCGGGATGCGCAAGTACAGGTGTATGGTGCATAGGAGCAGAATAGCGCTTCCCAATACAAGAGTGGCATATCGTGGCCATGGTCGCCCCCAAACAATAAAGGACCAGCCATAACCCACGCAGGCCCAATAGGCGACTTTCGTCGGCGCGCTTTCTAATATGGATGAAAACTGAGCCATAATAAAAAGTGCGAGCAATGCGAAAAAAATATACTTGACTGTGAGCCGGGACTCGGTGAAATAAACTCTAGCCAGGCCGAACCATGCTCCGAATAGCAGGATCAATTCCAGTCCTAAACCAAAGAGTCCTCCTTCAATTAGGGTTTCCAAATAGTGGTTTTGGGCGTGTACCACTTTTGGAATATTCCCGTCTCCGGTAGGAAATGGCCAGGAGGCTTGGTGATCCAGAATTGCAAAACGGAAACTGCCAGTGCCGGAACCGAATATTGGAGACGTCTTAAACGCTTCCCAACCGGACACCCAATTACTCCCAATAAAATTTGGTGAGGAAGGGGCGAGAGCTTGGCCGATCTGATGAAACCGCGCATCAGGCAAATTGATCCATGCAAGTCCTAAGCACAAGGTTATGCCAGTGGTCCACGCAAGTTTTTCCAACTTGGGCTCTTTTCCATCCAATCGTACGGTTACAAAAAGGAGGGGCAGGAAGCTGAGAATGAAGGCTCCCTGGGCAATGCGGGAATCCACAAATAAAAGGGAGGCGAGCACGACCAATGTGGAGGAGTATAAAAGGACCTGGACAGGCTTATGAGTGCCTCCGTTTTCCATCAAGAAAAAATGGTAAAAGGCGCCCAATACCAAAATGCCACTGTAGACGTTTTTGTCTCCGAAAAAGGGAACTGCTGGAGAAAAGGTTACGAGATTGTATACTCCTGCGCCGACGCAAAGGAGAATAAGCGGAGTGGTTATGCCAGGATGAAAAACGGATATGCGAACGTAACCGAGGAGGAAGGCTAGTAGGGTGACTATTAAGGCAAGGGCAGTTTCTTGAGTTTGGGAGTTGTGGGATAGGTTGAAGTAGGTGGAAAGCCAGAAGAGAAGGAAAGGAAAACTTGCGCGGTTCAGATGTAATCGATTGAGAAATGGAATGGAAATGGTTCTAAATCCTAAAAGTAGAGAAATCGACTTGAGGGGAGACGCATTAAGAAATTGTAATAATTATTTTAAAGTGATACCAATAGAGAGGATAAAGTAAGCAAACTTCAAGGACAATTTTGCAGAATTTTGTATTCGGCGCGTTTCGCTCATAATTATAACTATGTCAAAAAAAGGCCCGGTTTAATCCGGACCCGAAGATTAATCCAAATTAATTTAGATTTTTACCAATTTGGTGAGTATGCTGCACATCCAGCCGTTGCTGGAAGTGCTCCAGCTGGGGCTCCAGCGCATGACGCGTTAGGATAAGCCGCGCTTCCATGTGCATAGCAATCCTTACCAGCATCAAAACCAGATGTCCAAGAATCTGTGAGCGCACAATTTCCAAAAGCACTATTTACTTTAGAAACGATTGTCGCTGTAGTTGCACCTGCGCCTACTGCTGCAGGCGTAATTGTGTATTGGAACCACTTTGTGGATCCAACCGCACCTACAACTGTTCCGGGTAATACGAAACCAATTTCAGTGGTAAAGCCCGTTTTACCGGTTTCCTGAGAGTATGCGCTCTGTAGGGTTTCAAAATTGGAAATAACTCCTGGTGCTTCTGCCGCTTTTGCCTTGGCACTAACTCCAAACATTTTTGGGATAGCTAAGGCAGACAATATGCCTATAATGACTATTACCACCATCAACTCAATTAATGTAAATCCTTTTTGTAACTTCATAACGACACTCCTTTGGTTGTTTATTGAAATAGGAACTGAACAGAAATCAAAAGCGAACTGGGACAGTTAAGGTAGGAAATTCGGTGCGTAAGAAGATGCGCATGTTCCATCGGAACTATGTAAAACTACCACTCCATCAGCTGTAAAATCAGATTTGAAGCTATCACCAATTGCGCACTCACCGAAAGCAGAAGCCGGATTGGCGGTAATTAATGCGGTTGGACCTGGAGGTGCACCAAGTAGACCATCGATATAATTAAACCATTTTGATCCACCGCTTACTGAAGCACTAGGGTCTACAAAGCCAATCGTTAAAAAATCGCCTGCCTTCGAGTTTTCAGAGGCGTAAGCACTTTGCAGGGTCTCCCAGTTGGAAATCACACCCGGTGCCTCGGAAGCCTTCGCCTTTGCACTGGTTCCAAACATTTTTGGAATAGCTAATGCGGTAAGAATTCCAATGATTACGATAACGACCATTAATTCTATGAGAGTAAACCCACTCTGGTTCTGTTTCATCTATTCCCTCTCCATATTTATTGAATCTCTCATGCTTCAACCACTATATACAGGTCTCGAGTGATAAGTAACGCAAGGTTTGTACCAAAAATTTATTTCAGTTGAAACGCAGTAATTCGCCCGATTTTGAACAAATTTAAGCTCGAGCATGAGTAACAGACTGCTTGTGCTTCGCATTCTGCAAATCTTTACAAGAAATTGCAAAAA
Source organism: Fibrobacteria bacterium (assembly GCA_043732185.1). Lineage (GTDB taxonomy): Bacteria > Fibrobacterota > Fibrobacteria > UBA11236 > UBA11236 > Chersky-265. The sequence goes on along the minus strand of JAYTHY010000013.1, from coordinate 7,990 downwards.
TGGATTTTGGATTTGAGGGTTATTGGGGCAGATTTCACAATTTATTTGTTAATCAATTCCATTATCTTCTGTGTTTGTGGTGACATGTTGTTGGAAAGGAATTCATGAATTATACCTAGTCCAACCATTAGGATGGAAGGCTGTTGGGAGATTTCATTTAACACTTTTTCAACTCCATTTTTTCGTTCGGCCTTCTTATCAAGATTTTCAGGATAAAGCTTTAGTATCTTCTCCACAAATATTTCTCGATTAATACTATTTGAAGAGTGAATGTATCGATCTACTAAAAAGGCTAAGGAAACTCGTCGGCCACCTCCTTTTTCTAAGTATGTAGCACATAGTGTACGAATATAGTCGGGCACATCCGGTGCTAATGTGATTGGTTTTAAATATTCTGCCGCTTTTGTGAAATTCGAGTCGAGCTTCAACTGGGCTAAGCTGGCATAGATACGGAGACGCCAGTCCATATGGAACTCAGTTATACCGCGCTCGAGAATCTGTAAAGTCAAAGGAATTTCGATTTTTTCCCTACCTAAAACGACTCCAGCAAATTCATAGGCATAGTGAAACCTAGGATTCAATTTGGTGACGATATCAATGATATTGCCCATCCACTGGTAACTTTTCTGCCCCAAGTAGGCGTCTGCAAAATAAAGCATGCCATCGATCCAAAACAAGTCGGCAACAGCTTCATCAAAGTCCAAAGCCATCGGTTTTAATATTTTTCCGGAAGGGAGATAGGTTAAATGGCTTTCATTCCAATCAATTGGCTTGGAGTGGTCTGCTTTATTGATCAACCAAACGGACAGCGCAAACAATGCAACTAGGCCCAGATAGCCTGCCCAAATCCTATCAAATCGGCGCACATTACTCGGAGAAGTATCTGGTATCTGTTCCATAGGTATTAGACTTCTACGCTTAAGCTTTTCCGCCAGTATAATATGCAAAGGCCTGCTGTTGCAAGGCCCTCTGATACCCTCCATCCGCCTACCCCAGTCATTTCCCCGTCACATTCTGGCAACATCGAAATCCAACAAAAGGATAACGTACCGAAGGATAAAAACTGAATTTGGCTAGACTGCACGTGCCTTCATTTCCGGAATCCCAGTTGCCGCCCGCCACTAGGAAAAAGTCGGAGTCGGATTTGGATGGGGTTGAGGTCCATTCCCAAAGGTTGCCGGTTTGGTCGTACACTCCGTAATAGGATCGGCACACCGGAAATCGGCCGGAACGGGTGACGGCGGCTTCTTTGGCGGGGCAATAATTCTCATTGTATTTATTTCCGTAGGGATAGGTGGCTTTATCTGGACCTTGACATGTCGTTCGCCATTCTTCTTCGGTACACAGGCGTTTGTGCGCATGTTTACAAGAATCTGATGCTTCCTGTTGATTCACAAAGGTGGATGGAAATGCCCCTTCCCGATTTGGCCATTCAAAAACATCCATGCAAACGGACTTGCCATTGACCTCGACAGGCATTGAGTTTTCCGAGCAGGCTCCGGGGTTTCGTTCAATCACGTACTCAACTCGGATGGGTGCCACTTGTCGACGCAAAGAGTCGATTCCCGATAACCAGAGCGTTGTATTCCTTCGAAATGTGAACGGTGTCTCATAGGATTTGAAGTGGACGCTGTCTTCCAAGGAATAGAGAATCAGACACTCTTCGCGACAATGCAGCGCAACGCGCACGGAGTCGAAATGACGTCCACCCCAAGGATCGGCGTAGATATAGGGACCGGAATCCCCGGGGGCAACTCGGAGCTGGGCAGGAATCTGTTCGGCGAGTTTGGGATGGGATGCCGTATTGGTAGTTATGGGTGTGGGATTTTTTGTCAGCGTGGTTTCAGTGGCGGGTGGTTTAATCGAATCCAGTGGTTCTTCATTAAAAGGTTTTCCAGGTTGGGCGCTGGGCAAAGTGGAAGCCGGCGGCAACTTTTCATTTTGGCAGCGATGCAGCAGCATGGCTAAAAGCAATGTCAGGAAAAACATGGATGCGGATAACCACACGCGTCTTTTTCGCGGCGGTGGGAATTCGGAGGTGGTTTCGGGGTTTTCACCCTGTGAATGGGCCAATTCAATTCCTCTGCGAGACGTCGTTGAATGCGCTGCGTCGCTCTACGTCATGAGAAAGTTAAAATAGCAAACCGAAAATTCTAATTTTCGTTCATGTTTCACGATCAAGCCGAAAGCCTGGTATCCGAGTATGCCACCTCGGAACACTTTCTCTTTCTAAATGGCCCCGCAAAGGATGGCGCCGAGTCCATTTTAACTGCCTTTTTCCGCCATGCCCACGATTTGGCCCCGCCTTCCTTGGAGGGAATGAAGGGCCGGGATGTCGAGCATGTCATCCTCAACAGCATGCCCAGGCTGGCGATTTCCGTGGAATTGAAAAAAGCGGTGCCGGATATTCTCGAAGGCTTTTTCACCTTTCTAAAAGATACGGGCCGCTTTCCGCCTGCCGGTGCCTGGCTGATGTGCTTGGATACTGTGCGGGGAAAATATCTGGAAAGTTTGCGGGCGGATGGTTCGGTCAAAGGGACAACCTTTAAGAAGCAATACACGGATGTGGGTAGAAACGACGCCTGCCCCTGTGGGAGCGGCAAGAAATTCAAGAAATGCTGCATGCCCCTGATTCAATAGGCCGGCCTAGCGGTTGACATTGGACCTGGATTTTCCCATCTTTCCGAGCCACCTCCCGTCCTTTGGACGTGGATACCGCGCCTGGGTGGTGGAATTGGTAGACACGCAAGATTCAGGTTCTTGTGTCCGCAAGGATGTAGGAGTTCGACTCTCCTCTCAGGCATAATTTTCACAGAAACCGGTTAATTGAGGCTGTAACCGCAACATTATCAGTTATTTCTCGGTTTAATCCGATAAAATAGGTATTATTTTCCTGTGATTCCCAGGCTCCTTGCAAAGCAAATTCAATACTTCATGCACCGGAAAAGGGCCATTGTGGTGCTGGGTCCTAGGCAAGTGGGCAAAACTACATTGGTGGAAAGCCTCTTCAACCGCAGCTCCTCGGATGTCCGCTGGTACAACGCTGAAGAGCCTGGAACCCAGGATCTATTCAGGGAGCCTTCCGCCGAGAAACTGAAATTACTGATCGGGAATGCCAAAACCGTGGTGCTCGATGAGGCCCAGCGAATCGAAAGTGTGGGACTGGTTGTTAAGCTTTTGGTGGACGCCAATCCCGAGATCCAATTCATCGTAACTGGGTCTTCGGCTTTGGAATTGGCTGCCGGTATTAGCGAGTCCATGACTGGACGAAAATATGAGCTCAATCTCTACCCTTTGTCGTTTGAGGAGTTGGCTGGGCAAACCGGCCTATTAACCGAGATCCGAATGATCGAACACAGGTTGATGTACGGATTCTATCCCAGCGTCGTCACTCAGCCAGGCCTTGAGCAAACGCATCTCAACGAATTATTCAGCAGCTACCTTTACAAAGATCTTCTGGCCTATCAGCAGATTAGGAAACCGGCAGTATTGGAAAAACTGGTCAAGGCATTGGCTCTACAATTAGGCAATGAAGTCTCCTACAATGAATTGTCCCAAATGGTGGAGCTCGACAAAGAGTCGGTGGAAAGATACTTGGACCTACTGGAAAAGTCATTTGTGATTTTTCGATTACCTGCCCTTAGCCGAAACATGCGTAATGAAATCAAGCGAGGAAGGAAAATTTACTTCTGCGATATCGGAATCCGGAATGCGATTATCAACACCTATAATCCTCCGGCTCTTCGCAATGATACCGGTGCGCTATGGGAGAACTATTGCATTGTGGAGCGCATGAAAACGCTGGAGTATGCCGGAAAAAGGGTGAGCCGCTATTTCTGGAGAACCACTACTCAGCATGAAATCGATTACATCGAGGAGTATGAAGGAAAGCTGCACGCTTACGAGTTCAAATGGAATCCAAAGGCCAAGGTAAAAACGCAGAAGGCATTTCTTGAAGCCTATCCGGGTACTGAAATCAAAGTGATCACCCCGAAAAACATAGAGAAATTCGCAATACTCCAGGACGGGGAAGCGTAAAGACGTGCACATTGAAGCCCCAAAACCGGCTCTAGTGCATTAGATTTAAGCATCGGCACCTTTATTTGAATATCGATGCCTTTGGAAATTAAAGGAGGCGGCATGATTAAAAAATCACTTAGCATTTTGGTGGTACTTGGACTCGTAGCCTGTGGTGCGAGCCATTCGCTCTTGGTAGAACGCAGCCAAACCGAAAGTCAACATCTCCAAGAGTTCTGCAAGCGCGCCGAAATCGCGAACGCGGAGACGCAAAAGGGGGACTCCCTGCTCATCGCTTCAGCGCGTCATATGAAAGACGGTGACGAGGAACCGGCCTTGGAAGAGGCTGATTTGGCAACCACCTTGTACCACTTGGCGCTGGCGCGTCGAGAACTGAACGAAGTCCAAGCCCAAGTGCAGAGCCTCAAGGCCGCTCTGGCCAAAGACAAGGATCAGCTGCAGACCTATCAGCAAATCCTCGAGGAAATGAAGATCGTGAGGAAACCATGAACAGTCAGTCCGTTTTTAAAATCGCAGTGGCTGGAGTTTTTGTGATCCTGATCGCCAATTCAATTTCCGTTGCCGCCGCTACACCCACCCTGAAACCACTTGAATCCTTGGAAAACAAGCTGGATGCCGCTCTGAATGGATTGGATCGCAAGGGTCCCTCACCGGATCTTTATCCCATCGCCAAAGCGCGCATTAAGGAAATACAAAGTCGCCTCCTGGAGAATCCCAAGTCCAAGGAAGCGCCTGCCTGGGTGCAAGCGTGCTCGCTGATGACAGAAGCTGCATTGGTGCAAATCCAAGGATTGTCCAGTCAAGCCGAACGGTCCCAGCTTCAGGAACAGAGGTCCGCCACCCTGTCCGAACTCAATGCCACTCAAGTTGAAATCAGCAAGTTGGAACGCGGTTACGCGTCCAGTCTCAAGTCCGACCTGGAAGAACAAAAGCGCAAAGCCGCGGCAGCAAAGGATGATGCAGAGAAGCGTTTTGGTGAATTGAATAGCGCGCTCATTCAGGTACATAAGGATGCGCGCGGCACCATCATCTCCATGTCAGACATTCTTTTTGATGTAGGCAAGGCGACGTTGACCACGGACCTTAAAGTAAACCTGGCTAAAATCGCTGGTATTCTCACCATTTATAAAGACGCTAACGTAGTGGTGGAAGGCCATACGGACAATGTGGGCGGCGAAGAATACAACCAGAAATTGTCCGAACTGCGCGCAAGCAATGTGATGGATTATATGATAACTCCTGGAGGCGTGGCTGCAACGCGGCTCACGTCGGCGGGATTCGGTTTCAGTAAGCCAGTAGCTGACAATGCTACTAAGGAAGGTAAGCAGAAGAATCGACGTGTGGATTTGGTGATTTTGGATAAGAAACCGTGATATTTGTAATGAAATCTAGGTGAACACGTTTAACTGGATCCTCTTGAGGATCTGCAAAGGGGCGTTATGAAAAAGATTTATGGACTGATTTCGGTATTGACGGTGTTGGGCTTCATGATGGCGGGATGCAATAGCAGCAGCGGAACGGGTGGGCTCGGACCCGTGGATATGGAAGCATTGGTTGGAAAATGGCGCATTGAATCTATGAAACAGGAAGGGACTATGAGAGTTACCACCACCACACCGCCTAAAGACACTACGACGAGTCTCAATGACACCGCGATTTTTTCGGACAGTACTTATTACACCCAATTCAAAGCAGACATGACCTTTATTGCTAATGAGCCTTCGCAGGGATTGCCTAAATCCACCAGCACGGTAGCCGTATTAACGGGAACCTGGAGCCTAAGTGGCAGCACGCTCACCACCATTTATAAGTCCACCCCTACGGCGGCCAAAACCGATACGCTGAAATCCGAAGTTGGGATTTCCAACAGCAGGTTGACCAGTATCAGCCATATGCAGAAAACATATAGTTTCGGGGGGATGACCTACACCACCAATCTTACACAGACCTACACTGCCGTCAGGATGTAACTGGGTCGGCTGACCAACGCATTGATCGCAAGTTCGATCAATGTGTTGGTCAGGTTCAGCTTTGAGGATTTTCCTTACTGATCAAACTGGCACTGCCGTATTCCACATTCATCTTCGCAATGTGGGTGACAGAAATTTCCTTCGGGCAAGCCGACTCGCATTCATAATGATTGGAGCAATTGCCGAAGCCAAGTTTGTCCATGGTGGAAACCATAGCTAAGGCTCGGCGGGCTTTTTCGGGTTGACCTTGCGGCATATGCGCTAAGTGTGACACCTTGGCTGCCACGAAAAGCATGGCCGATGCATTGGGGCAGGCGGCCACACAGGCACCGCAGCCTATGCATTGGGCCGCGTCCATGGCGGTGTCGGCGTCGGGTTTGGGGATGAGGATGTTATTGGCATCCTTGGCTCCACCCACATTGGCCGAAATGAAACCACCGGACGCGATGATTTTATCGAAGGCGGAGCGATCCACCATGAGATCGCGAATGATGGGGAAGGCTTTGGCGCGCCAGGGTTCGATGACTATAGTGTCCCCGTCTTTGAAGCTGCGCATGAACAGTTGGCACACGGTGGTAGCAGCCTCGGGGCCGTGGGCTTCGCCGTTGACCATCTGACAGCAGGTTCCGCAAATGCCTTCGCGGCAATCACTTTCGAATGCGATCGGCTCTTCATTTTTTTTGACTAAGTCGATATTGACTTCATCGAGCATTTCCAGAAAGGACATGTCTTCGAGAATGTCATGGGCTTCGTATTCTTTAAAGACGCCGGGGGAGTTGGCGTCTTTTTGCCGCCACACTCTAATCTTGTATTTCATTACTTGTAGCTCCTCTGCGTGAGGTGGATGCTTTCGAAGGTCAACGCTTCCTTGTGGAGTTCGGATGCAAAATTCACGCCCTTGAACTCCCAGGCTGCGGTATGACAGAATTTCTCGTCGTCGCGTTTCGCTTCATTTTCCGGCGTTTGTGATTCTTCGCGGAAATGTCCGCCGCAACTTTCCTGGCGCATAAGCGCATCGGTCACCAGCAGCTCCCCGAATTCGAGGAAGTCGGCGATGCGGCCAGCCTCTTCCAGATTTTGATTGATATCCCCTGCGCCGCCCAACACATTGACATTCATCCAGAACTCAGCGCGGAGGCGTGGAATTTCCACCAAGGCTTTTTTAAGACCGGCTTCATTCCGGCCCATGCCACAATAGTCCCACATGATTTTTCCGAGCTCGCGGTGGAACTCGATGGCCGGACGCTTGCCTTTGACATTCAGCAATTTGTCGATGCGGGCCTTGGTGCTGGCCTCCGCTTCCGCAAATGCCGGATGATCCGTGGTCACCTTTGGCAATTTGGTCCTAGCCAAGTAATCGCCCAGGGTAAACGGGATGATGAAATACCCATCGGCCAAGCCCTGCATGAGCGCGCTGGCTCCAAGGCGATTGGCGCCATGATCGGAGAAGTTGGCTTCGCCGAGTACGTGCAAGCCCGGGATGGTGCTCATCAGATTGTAGTCCACCCAGGTGCCGCCCATCGTGTAGTGCACGGCGGGGTAGATGCGCATCGGCTGCTTGTACGGATCCTCGTCCGTGATGCGCTCGTACATCTCGAACAGATTGCCGTACCGTTCCGCCACGGTCTTCTCACCGAGTCGCTTGATGGAGTCCGCGAAATCGAGGTACACGCCCAGCCCGGTCTCCCCGACGCCACGGCCTTCATCGCAGACTTCCTTCGCGGCTCGGCTCGCAATGTCGCGTGGTGCGAGATTGCCGAAGCTCGGGTACTTCCGCTCGAGAAAGTAGTCGCGCTCCGACTCCGGAATGTCACGCGGATTGCGCGTGTCACCCTTCCTGATCGGCGCCCAGCAGCGACCATCATTGCGCAACGATTCCGACATCAGCGTCAACTTGGACTGATGATCGCCGGCCTGCGGAATGCACGTCGGATGAATCTGCGTGAAGCACGGATTGGCAAAAGCCGCGCCGCGCTTGTAGG
>JAYTHY010000012.1:0-6282 GCA_043732185.1 Fibrobacteria bacterium | reverse complement strand
GGGATGCATTTAATGGCTATCATATGGGCAACACAGCTGAGAACGTAGCAGCGCAATGGCAAATTACCCGTGACATGCAAGATGCATTTGCCGTTGCGTCACAAAACAAAGCCGAGGCAGCCCAAGCTGCAGGTAAATTCAAAGATGAAATAACTCCTGTCACTATTGCATCGCGCAAAGGTGACATTATCGTTTCTGATGATGAGTATATCAAAAAGGGTGTCACCCTCGAAGCAATCGCAAAACTGAAATCCGCCTTCATGAAAGATGGCACAGTGACCGCTGCAAATGCATCTGGCATAAATGACGGCGCCGCTGTTGTTATTCTCATGAGCGCAGCCGAAGCATCAAAGCGCGGTTTGACACCACTCGCTCGCATCGCGTCATGGGCCAGCGTGGGTGTAGATCCTGCAATCATGGGCTCTGGTCCAATCCCAGCATCCCGCGCCGCTTTGGCCAAAGCGGGTTGGAAACCTGCAGACCTTGATTTAATCGAAGCCAACGAGGCCTTCGCAGCACAGGCCTGCGCTGTAAACAAAGACATGGGCTGGGATACAGCTAAGGTTAATGTGAACGGTGGCGCCATTGCAATTGGCCATCCCGTTGGAGCATCAGGTGCTCGAGTTCTCAACACATTGCTTTTCGAAATGGGTCGCAGAGACGCCAAAAAAGGTTTGGCAACACTTTGCATTGGTGGCGGCATGGGTGTTGCCATGTGTTTAGAAAGATAAGAAACGAAACGGGAGATATAAATGTCGAGAATAGCTGTCGTCACCGGAGGCACCAGAGGCATTGGTGCAGAAATTTCTAAAACACTCAAAGCCAACGGCTGCAAAGTTGCTGCGATCTATGCGGGCAATGATGCAGCGGCTGTTGCGTTCAAGCAAGAAACTGGCATAGCAGTCTATAAATGCGATGTTTCGAATTATGATGTCTGCGTTTCAACGTTGAAGCAGATTGAAACTGATATTGGGCCAGTTGATATTCTTGTCAACAACGCAGGCATCACGCGTGACGCCATGTTCCACAAAATGACCCTGCAACAATGGCAAGAGGTGATGAACACCAATCTGAATTCGTTGTTCAACATGACACAACCGATTTGGGGCGGCATGCGTGACCGTAACTTCGGTCGCATCATTTGCATCTCGTCGATCAATGGCCAAAAAGGCCAAATGGGTCAGGCCAATTATTCAGCCGCCAAGGCAGGTGATATCGGATTTGTAAAATCTCTTGCCCAAGAAGGTGCTGCCAAAGGCATTACCGTGAATGCAATTTGCCCAGGTTACATCGCAACTGAAATGGTCATGGCAGTCCCCCAAGAAGTTCGTGAAAAGCGCATCTTGCCTTTGATACCAGTGGGTCGCTTAGGCGAGGTGTCTGAGATCGCGCGCTGCCTGGCATTCTTGGCCGCTGATGAAGCAAGCTAGGAGATTCCAATTCTCGATGCGATCCAAGGGATAAAAAAATCCTCGGTATCCTTCGCGCTTCACCTGGGCCTGCTTGGGCGCTAGCTTAAAGAACAGGTTATTGAAAGCGACTAGGCCCGGACGATTGAGCAGAAAACGCGGCATGGGATATGGAACATTCAGCTTCCACTGATCCGTACTCCATTTGAAACGCGAACTCTGTTTGGACCCATCACTCCCGATAGACTCGGCATTCCCAGTGAACCCGGCATTCCCATTCGCATGATTGCCTAACATGAGCACACCCCTACCCAATGAAGGTCCGCGTGCCAAACAATCGAGCCAGGCTACGGAATATTCAAATGTGCTGTCATGCTGTGCGAAAAGCGCAAAGAGAGCATCCAAATTATCGGCCCTTACCCGCAAAACGTCCACATCGGATGTGGCTATAGATTTAAGCCGAAGCTTGGCACGAGTAATATAGCCGGTAAGCCCATATCCACCGAGCGTAGCCTGGAAGAGGTCGAGCCGATTTTCCCGAGAACAGATCCAGGTTCCCGTGGGCGTGCACACCTCCATCTCCAAAACAAAATGCTCCAGCGACCCCACTCTATGGTGGTTTTTTCCATGAACATTGCTCGCCAGGGCCCCGCCTAAACTCACATGCTGCGTACCAGGAGTCACCGGCAAAAAATATCCGCGCGGAACCACCACGGCCAATATTGCGGATAAACTCACCCCCGCTTCCGCATCCAATACACCGGTGGCGGGATTGAAAGAAATGAACCGGTCGATCTTTTTATTGTTTATGGACCGATGACCAGAGGCCGGAAGGGACGCATCACCGTAACTGCGTCCCAGACCACGGGCCAAATAAGGCTCCTGGAGCAATGCGCCAAGCCCACCTGCATTTTCGGGAATTTCTTCCTCAACCGGCAGAATAGGTTGTCGGCCCCAACCCGAGAGGAAGGATTTCATGCTCGTATTATAGCCAATTTCCCAACCTTCACCTATTTTATATATATTTTCCTTTAATAAATCGGAACGGCTGTTCGCTTCCGAAATCAGGAGCATGACATGAATTGGGCGCTATGCAATTTGGACGGACTTCTTTTTCTTTTACGCTGGGGCCATTTCATTTTCGGCATCGCCTGGATAGGCATGCTGTGGTATTTCAACTTCGTGCAGGGTCCATTCATGGCCAAAGCCGAGGCACCCACCAAAACCGCCATCACACAAGGCTTGGTCCCGCGCGCACTTTTCTACTTCCGACACGGAGCCATGTGGACCTTTATCACCGGCTGGTCCATCATCCTCATCAAATTCGGTCTCGCTGGAGCAGATGCATCCGCCCTTCTCAACAGCAGCTGGGGCACCACCATTTTGACCGGTGCCATCATGGGTTCGGTGATGTGGTTCAATGTCTGGTTCGTCATCTGGCCCCGTCAAAAGAAAGTCATCGCCTCCGCTAACGGTGAAAAGGTCGACAACTTGCCCGCCTTGGCCCGGCGCGCCTTTTTGGCATCCCGAACCAATACTATGCTGTCCATTCCTCTACTCTTTTTCATGGCCGCCGCTAGCCATCTCCCTATAGCCGTTGATCCCACGCGCGTGGCCATTTGGTTTGGCTTTGTGGTCGCCATCGTCGCGCTGCTGGAAATCAATGCATTAACCGGCGATAAAGGACCTATGAAGAAGCCCATTGAAACCGTAAAAGGCGTCATTCACATGGGGTTGTTTTTTGCTGTAGTCTTCTACGTGGCAGCGGAACTCATTCTCTAATCTCAATGTCTGCACAAATTGTTTCGTATTTAGGATCCGCCGCACGGCGGATCTTTTTCATAAGCGCCCTGGTTGCCGGTGTCCTGCAAATTGAAACGGCCTGTAATAAACAAGATCCCAATGTCGATCCAAAAGCCCGACGTGGTCGTCAGGTGTATTTTGCCCATTGCATCGCTTGCCACAATCCCAATCCCGCCGCGGATGGAAGCATTGGGCCGGCCATCAAAGGCTCTTCGCTGGAACTCCTGCAAGCCCGCGTGCTACGCGCCGAGTACCCGCCCGGTTACTCTCCAAAACGTCCCACTAAAATGATGCCGAAGCTGCCGCTGACGGAAGAAAACATCGCCGACGTACACGCCTTTTTGAATCAGCCGTAAGCACCACACTCACTAATCCACTTGGCTGCGCCCAATCGAGCCTCAGAGCGGCGCCTGGTCGCCCTTTTTCGAAAGCTTCCAAAGCAGTAACCGATCCAGCATCCTATTGCTCAAAAACCGCCTCACAAAACGAAACTTTTTCGCTTCCCGGCCCACTGCCACCCTAACCGTCGCTCGGGGATTTTCAAGAACCTCAAGCAAAACTTCCGCCACCGCCTTCCCATCCGGAATGGCCGGATTGGAATCGCGCGAAAAATCCAAAAAAGGTTTCAGCCTTGCAGTATAAGGGCTACCAGGTTTTACCACCGCCTTAAGCCGACGATGAAAGGCACTCCGCACCCAGCCCGGCTCCAACACATGCACACGAATATTATAAGCATGCACCTCGTAATGCAGCGCCATGCTAAACCCCGTCAGCGCAGACTTGCTGGCACAATACTGGGCCTTAAAAGGAAATTGCAAATCATGCACAATCGATCCCAGATTCAAAATAATGCCCGTGCCCCGCTCCCGCATTCCCGGCAACACATGCTTGACCAGTTTCACCACGGAAAAATAATTCACCTCAAACAGCCGCCGACTGTCCTCCAAATCCGTATCTTCCACCGCTCCCAATTCCCCTTGTCCAGCATTGTTGATGAGCACATCGACACCCACCAAAAGGTCCAGCGCCAACGCATATCCCCGATCCACCGAAACCGGATCCGACAAATCCATCTCCACCAGGTCAAATGGTAGCTCAGCCCCAGTCTCCAGCTGCAAATTCTTCCGCACTTCCTCCGGCCGCCGCGCCGTCCCCACCACCCTGTACCCGTGCTCCGCGAGCAAATAGGCCGTAGCCAGCCCAATCCCCGATCCCGCCCCCGTCAAAAGCACGCGCCCGACCATTTTTAAATCCTGCTTTTCTTTCATGCCGCTCCTTGCTCTAAGAATAGATATTGAGTTAGATTAAAAAATCGGCAACAGAAAGTTTATCCCATGATTCAGCGGAGTACGCGAAAGAGAATAACTGCGGATTTTAAAACAATCGGAGCCCGATTAATCTCAGGAAAAGGCCTTAGATGTCTCCAAGATGCTAACGACCTCTCGTAAATCGAGCCAATGAGTTATTGATTCTTCAATCGAGTCGCAGTATTTTCGATTAAGGTTATCGACTTTTGGCACTTTAGTGAATAAATTAAGAAGTATGGGAATTTAATTGCAACAGGAAATGAAGGGCTGCCACTCTATGGATGCAAAATTGATCATATTGAAGGTTGTCCTGTATACTATCCTGTTTGCAATTCCATCGTTATCACAGACAGGAGCAAAATGGAGAATGGGAATCGGTTCCAAGGGCTTTAACGCCCTGCAACTGGATCAATCTCAAGGCCACTATCATTCGTCAATTCCGGAAGGCGTCATAATGATGGATAATTTCGCTAGTGACAGTGGATTTACCCTAACCCATGTGAGGGATGGCAAGCTGTTTACGCAAACAAATTTGGCCAAGTATGACGTGATTATTTTGAACAATGTGGAAGAGTTGCCACAGGTTTTAGACTCCTCTCAACAAGCAGCATTTAAATGGTACGTGGAGACCTTTACAGGGACCGATGGAAAGAGCCAGGGCGGCGTTATCGGATGGCATGGGAGCGTTACACTCCAGCTCAGCAAATGGAAATGGTATTCCGATTGGATAGGGGCGGATTATGATCGCACGGGGTGGGGAGCCTATGACTACCTGCCAAGTACTAATCTCCCAACAGGAAAAGGGGTCAAAGCCGATGACGTCGCACTCGAAGGTGTAAATGGTTTTAAATGGAATACTGAATTTTTTAATTGGAAGTTAAATCCATACAATTCCCCCAATATATCAACGGTTCTCTACTTGAATAAATCCGATACGGAACAGGCGGTATGCATTTCTTGGAGAGGCACCACAAAAAAAGCTCGCATGTTTATGACGACTCTTGGTCATGACCCTGAGACTCTTCAGAATACCGATGTGATTAAACATTTTGCCGGAGCCCTTAAATGGACTGCGGGCCCTGCGCGAGAAGCTTCCGTCATCTCCTTGGCCAAAGATATTGAGTTTTCCGCAGCGGCGCTAAAAAACACCTATGGAGGCTTTACAGTCCATTTCACCAAGAATGTCCCTCACACGATCACCGTTACCAGCCTAACCGGAAAGATTCTAGCCAAGGACTCGAGCAATCAAGCGAAGCTATACGATTTTTCGGGTAGATTCCAGGCCGGCATGTATTGGGTGAAAATCCATACCGCGGCTGGCGATCGAGTACAAAAGGTTTCCGTGCTCTAAATTGCGGCTTCCAAGTTTGATTTTTTTCTGGTTGTATTTCGCTCCAGGACAAATCCTATCTTCCGGGTTACATTGGCGCATCCGACAAAAGCCATGGAAAAAGCCGATCGGGCACTCATTTTAACACGCGTTTTGAACCGCTCTCTTCAAGGATTAATTTTCTAAAAAGACATTCAGACCGATCAGCATTTTTTTTTGGTAGGCCGACATCGCCTTCCTTCAACCCACATTCCTAGACCCTAAAAGCCACTTTCCGCAATTAGCCCATACATCCTACACGCAGTTGGCCCGAACAGTCGAATAATTTTCTGCTGCAAATCACTCATATTCGTCACTAGTTCTTTTGATGGCTCGACGTTGCCCTTTTCGTAAAATCGCACCACTCCTACCCCTTCCATAATTTGGAAAATCC
>JAYTHY010000011.1:0-6465 GCA_043732185.1 Fibrobacteria bacterium | reverse complement strand
ATACCAATCCAGGCAATTACAAAGACGCTACTTTCAAGGGAGCTCATGGGCAGGGCGTGGGAATGGGGGCAGGATCCAAGCAGCCTGGAGCCATTGGCCTGGCTCAGGCTTTTGATGGAAGTACAAATTCCATCGCTCTTCCAGCCCTAGGTACCGATACCACCAGTGCCATTACGGTATCTGCCTGGGTATTTGCCAATGCCTTAAGCCCTGGAGGTTCCTATGATGCCATTTGGCTTAACGACAATTGGACGACCCACGATTTACACTTTCAGTTTACCAATTCCAGATTAAGGGTTGGCTTGAACGGAAATTCCCCAACGGATTTGGATGCTACATTTCCCTTCCAACCTGCCGCTTGGTATCACATCGCGATGACATATGACGCCCTCGCTCTACAAATGAAATTTTTTGTTAACGGAAAATTGAGTGATTCCCTTACACCGACAACGGCCAGAGGCGTCGATCTTGTGAGCCCCTCCCATATTGGTTCCTGGAATACTAGCCGCTATTTTAATGGCAAAATAGACGAACTGGAAATAAGCACAACAGCACGTTCGACAAATTGGATCCAATTGTCCTATGAGAATCAAAAGCCAGTTCAATCACTGGTATCCCTCAAACTAACCAGTCGTTGCATAGCGAGCTTCATCGCTCCCCGAGACACGACACTAAATGAAGGTTCACTTTTGACCTTGACGGCTACCGAGAATTGCGCCAGCAGTCTTTCCTGGTCCGTGGTTTCGGGACCTGCGCCAAGCCTCCTGGACCCGGAATCAAAAGTGCAATTCCTAACCTTGCCTCGTGTGACAAAGGACACGGCATTGGTGTACCGACTTACAGCCATCTTTCCGGATTCCTCACCGCATAGGGATATACGCATACAGATCAAGGAAAGCAGTCCTGATCCCATTTTCAATCTCCCTGCAATTCAAACTTGGAATGGCACCGACACGCTGCCCATCCGTCCTACCATTACCAACCTGGCTACTCTTAAGGCGGGCCGTGACTCCGTCATTCATTGGTCCTGGACGTTTTCGGGAACCCTCGTCGACACCGCGTTGCTAAGTAATGGGGTAATGTTAAAAAGCTCAACTGATGGATTACTGAAAATCGATCTATGCCTTGATAATGGTGGAACGCCCACCTGCCAATCGACTTCCATCACCGTGAGCGTGCCAGTATCTCTAACTCCTATATTGCGCCCGGCCCGTTTGGACATCTGGCGGTCCGAATTTGATCTGCTCGGCCGCCGTCCCATGGGTACGGAAAAGGCCGCGCACCTCGGACGCCCATTATTCATGCGGTAGGAATCCCGGATTAATATGGGAGGGGTACTACCACTTACTTTTTTGATTCTCCAACTTGGACTTCTTCTTTATTGCGCGTAATGACTCAAGCAATTGGATGAAGGGGAAAAAATAAAAAACCTCTTTGTCCGCGCTCGCGGTTTGCTACAATTTTAAATGGCGATTAGAATAAAGAATAATGCCTACCATACAATCTGAAAAGGCGACCATTGCTCCTCAAAGCCCAAATACAAAAGACGTTTCTGTTTTCTATTGGTCTTTTCTCCCTTACCGTATTGCTTCAATGTATTTCGGGAGGGTATAGTTGCGTAAGCTGTTCGGGACCATCAGTTTCAATTATCACAGTCAACCAAAATGGAGATACCATAAATGCTCCAAAAATAATTATGATTACGCCTGATTCAAGCAAAGCCTGGATTGATACTACACGGTATGGCGGTTCATGGAAAGGCGTTTCCATTTGGGGTGATCCCGGTTTATACTCATTCTATCTAGTCTATAGCGATGGTGAAATATTTCATTTGAAAAATATTAGGGTTAATCAAAGCCCAAATATGACCTGTACTCATTCAGAAAACGAGAGCATTGTTATCGAAAAGAATTCGGCATTGAAAAAGTCATCATCGATCGAAGGGTTTAAGATTCTAAGCCAAAAATCAGGAGGCAGCTGCGGTTGATTTTTAGCCCATGCTAATCTTTTCTTGAGTGATTGGCAGAAAACGAAAAAAGATACACAATGGCTTCGAGCCAGCCAATTAACAAGGCGCGTCCTCGGGACTATCCTCCTCTCGGTATTTGTCTTAGGTGAGACCTTGTCTTGGAAAACGGCCGTCGGTGGCAGTCTCATTCTTGCCGGAAGCCTGGTTCTCATCTTTTAAAGTATTCTGTCTCTGTGGACATAGGGCTTCTAGGTATTAAGCGCGCGTCATACCGAATCGGCTGAATGGGAATAGATCACAATGGATAGGATTCGGAAACGGTTCCAAAATGGTCCTTGCGAGGATTTTGGCAACGTACATAACACTCCCAGCAGGGTAAGGCTGGAGTACTCTAGCCTTCGATCGTATTTGGGGCACGATTAGTTATGCGGTAATATGTAATAGGTGGGAATTGAATGGAGATGATTGGCCTCTTCCCTGTGCAATTAATTCGAATTCCTCATCCATTTTCGAAATCCAAATTCCGTCTCTCGGGCTTGTATGCGTTAGGATAACCAAATTTTCTGGCTTTAGCAACTCTTCAATAAATTCTTCAAGTGAAATTCTCACCACATTCGGTCGATACTTTCCGTCCAATGTTTTCACACCGATTTTATTGAGAACAAAACCATTGTCCCTTGCTAACAAAAAGGCATCATTTTTGATTCGGGCTCCGTTATTCATTCGCGATCTTAAGTCAAAAATACTTCCGTTTCGTGCTTTCTGGAAGTTTTCAATTGGCGGAGCGGTAGTTGAGCCCGGGCGACGGCTCCTTGGGGGACGTCGGCCGATGGAAATTGGAAGGATTAGGGCAGATAGATCTACACCATCCTTCCAATTCGGATCATGACTAAAAATCCTTGAAAGGTTACTTTTCACTCAGTTATTCGAAATCCTTTAACAAATGAGGATCTCCCGATGGCCCAGATAAAACCGAAATTTTTTCAAGCGGTTCGCGAGTACTTGATAGAGCATCCAACCGCCACTTATGCGGAGGTCATTGCTGTACGTGCCTGTAAACAAATAGCCACGGTTCAGTTTTATCAAGTCCGCACACAGCTGTACAATAGGGGAATCATCCCCAAACCAAATAATTTCAAATCAAGGAAAAAGCAAGTATCGAAAGGAGCTGCTCCATAGGCTAATTTCGCCCGTGCAGTTATACTCTATGCAATGAACGCCTCGTAGTTTACCGCGCACATGTGCGACGGCGTCCGAATGCAATTTCCAGGTAAAGGCGTGGATGTGCCTCCCCCACCCTTTTAATTTGAATTCTGATTAAACTAAATAAGATGGGAAACGATCACGGAGGGACAGGAACCCAGTGGCCGCGAACATGATTGAGACGGCACTGTCTTGAATAGCTACGCGGTAGATTTCGCGAGGGTGGAATTGAGATTGATTGACGAGGCCAAAGGCCGATGCCTTCCGCAGGAAAATCATGGGAGCCCTCGATGGGCGAAACGCTACAATGATGCCGGAGTAAATGAAGCTTTGTTCCTGATTGAGTCATCGACGGGTTATCGCTGCCCGTAAACGGCGAGGTTTTACCACGATTAAGTTAATTGTTCTTTTTCCAAATAAATTGCAGTATATTTAGCGCATGTCCAAAGCCAACCAATCCCCTTGCCGAAGGCCGTGGACCGGTCGAAAAGGAGCCGTGTTTTAGTCACCTTAACCAAGGACTAAAACATGAGTCGTTCCTATCGAAAGCCCATTACCACTGATGGATATGGGACAAAGCGTCTTAAGATGGAAAAAGCTGCGGCCAATCGCTTTGTGCGCCGTTCGGTCGGCGTCCCCAATGGAAAAGCCTACAAGAAATTCTATGAAACTTATAGCATCCGAGATTACAAGATCTGCAATTGGACTCGACCTATTAGGCCATATATTTATCATTCCTATGACCGCATTTCAGTTATCCCTTTAGAAGAGATCCTGCACGACTATCTTCGTGCCATGCGAAAGTGACATTGGCGCTGACGGGGATGATTTCGGCTTGTTTGCTGCACAATTCCGGATCCGGACTTTTTCTAAAGGACTCGGTAGAGGCCTAGGCCGCACGAAGGCGCTTAGCTGCACGGTGCACGGGCACTCAATTTTATGTGGGTTGTCAGATCAATATACCAAACTGATTTTCAGTTTCTTTCCCAAGACTACAGCCGCACGTTCTAGCGTTTGAAGTGTCACAGAGGAATTTTTTGGATCAAGAAGTCTATCCAAGGCTGTCCGGCTTGTTTTCATCCTTTTCGCCATCGACAATTTGGTCATGCGCCTTTTTTTCCTGGCAGATTGAAATTGGTGGGCTAATACCCTCTTAGCCGCAACCGCTTCCGCCTCGGCCAAAAGCCCCTCTTCTTCAAGGAAGTTGTCAAAATTACTTCGCTTAGTTTTGTTGATCATAAAACCTCCCGCAATTCCATCTTTAATATTTGATCGAACTTCCCACAAGTCTTTTTCAAATTTTTCATTATACCTCCGATGTACCTAAATAGGTACAGTTATTCAAAAGAACTCATCTAACTACTGTTTTCCACCAAATTAGAGTGCATTTGTATTTCCAATTGCTTATCTGCAAAATCCGGTTTGACCAG
Source organism: Fibrobacteria bacterium (assembly GCA_043732185.1). GTDB lineage: Bacteria > Fibrobacterota > Fibrobacteria > UBA11236 > UBA11236 > Chersky-265. The sequence goes on along the minus strand of JAYTHY010000011.1, from coordinate 1,863 downwards.
GTTTGCCGCTTATCACCTTTTGAAAGACTGCGTCGCAATATAATTTGCCGATTCCCTATCACTACTTTCTTATCAAGCCCATCAGTTAAGAAAACAGTTCGGATTGGTAGCTGCGTGGACAAGCCCAAGATATTTGCCGCGTGGGCCCATGAAGGTTGGAGTCGGGTATCATCTCTCTCCTTAATTGTCTTTGCGATGGCATCCGTTGTGGGTGATAGTGAGACAAGTTTAGCGCCCAGCCGGGGACAATCGTATAGGCCACGTGCAAGTTGTCGGTGGTAAAAGATTGGGGGCGATAATCAAGGGGTCGCACCTCATGTGCTGCAGGAATCAAATTGACCAAGAAAATCGACAAAGTAATCAAAACCAATCCCGAAAAATTTGAAAAACAAATTGATGCTATTCGCAAAAAATTACGGAATCGAATCGTGACACTTGGCCCTAAGTATCAAAAAAAGAAGGCCGCCTAATCTGGATGCCGGATTGATTCACCCGGAAATGGCTCTGATTACATCTTGAAGGGCCCGTAAAAACAGGCCTGGATTTTCCTCTTCAAGACAAGAATTCAAATCGCCAATGGTTTCCCTTATTCGCGGCATACCCAAAGGTAAAGCTGCCACCTATGGGCAATTTGCCGCCATGGCAGGACATCCCCGGGGAGTCCGGCAGGTGGCTCGACTGAAACCCAAAACTCCTTTAAGCTTGGGGCGGCTGGGTCGTGCGGCAGGGCATTCGGAGCCGCATCACTGCGATCGTAAGTGGCGCTTTTTCTAATCAATCCGGAAGTATTCAGTCGAAGAGTGACCGGTGTCATAGTCCATAATTCGTCCCAGAGTAAATTGTCCATTCAAATTTCAAATTGAATGGATATCCAATGTCACAAAATCTGATTCAACCGCGATCGAACGCAGTACCTGCCGATTCCAAACCCAAGGATTGGTTAAGCTTTTGGTCAGCGCGCTTACGAGCGGAAATAGCAGCCAGAAATTATTCCAAGGAAACCTTTAATAATTATGACAATGCTGTAAGATGCTTTATTAAAGTTCATCCCGGCTCTCCCCACCTATGGAAAATCACCGAGCTGCGATCGTTTCTTCTCTCCTTAAAGCAAGACAGAGGCTTGAATGCCGCTACAGTCAATCTGTATCGAGATGGCCTATCCTTTTTCTGCCGGAATGTTGTCAAATCCGCAATTCGATTGGATACAATCCCCCGCCTGAAAGAAAACGCAAAATTACCGGTGGTATTGGATGCAAAGAGCATTGAAAAGGTTATTGGGGAAATCAAAAATCCAAAACACAAATTAGCCCTTTCCCTGGCCTATGGATCTGGACTAAGGGTTAGCGAACTGGCTGCATTAAAAATCTGCGATATTGATTACAATCGAAGCGTTATTAAAATCCGGAATGGAAAAGGCGGAAAGGATAGGGTAGTCCTATTTCCGGAAATTTTGCGAAAGCCCATCAAAGACTACCTCGACCACTTTGGGCCAAAAACCTTTGTCTTTGAATCTCCGCTATCGGGTAAAGCTTTAACAAGACGCGCATTTCAGATGGTATTCGAAAATGCCTGTAAAAAGGCCGGAATGGTCAAATTTGGTGGCATCCATAGCCTCCGCCATTCTTTTGCGACTCACCTTTTAGAAAATGGTACCGATTTAAGGTTTATCCAGGCCTTATTAGGTCATAGCAGTTCAAAAACTACAGAACGGTATACCCATGTTGCCACCAACAATGTTTCGAAGATTGTCAGCCCTTTGGATAATGTTTCCTCTCGCACTCTACTACCATAATTAGCCTCGAAAATCCCACGCTCTTATCCCTTTCCTGATTCGGTCAGGTATAGCAACGTGCGAATTTTCTG
>JAYTHY010000010.1:0-6522 GCA_043732185.1 Fibrobacteria bacterium | reverse complement strand
AAATATTATTGGCTTCATTTTGAGCTTCCCGCCCCCAAAAAATAGTTTTTTATCAATTGCCTGAAGGGCAACTTTTCGAGCCCCATTTTGCCTAACGTTGGCCCAGCCAGAAGTGGCCTGGGAAGGCATGCGCGATTTGCGAGGATGCGAGCGGAGCGGGGAGTACCGACCCCGGAGCGAGCAACCGCAGCAAGCAATGAAAACAAGCTAAGGTGCTAACGTAGCCGATCTGGAAAGACTACAAAGAAAGTTAGCTCCGAAGCTTAGTTTGAATTGCCGCGCAGCCTTCCTCCCAGGCCATTTGCGAACCCGCAATGCGGAGCATGACCGCGGGTTCCTGGCTGGGCTTTGTTGCATGCGCCGAAGGCCGGCAAGCACGGAGTGCTTTGTCCGAGTTGCACCCACACACTGGGAAATGACCACAGTTCTTTCTTTCCGCCCCCCCCTTTTTTTTCCTATCGCATTTCTTACCATTTATTTTCTGATGGGGTTGGGGCCCTATACTTCACGTAACTTGAGTAACTTCTTTCTTAAGGCATGGTGAAACGCCTTTAGCGTTTTGCCATGCACACGTTTGTGTGAAATTTGCAATTGAATTTTTTTTAATGTCAAAACAAAAGCCTCTACATTTTTCCGCGTCTCTGCATTCAGATTTTTTCCTTCTTCAATCACCCAAGCCGCCTGCGCAGCAATCTTTGGATCAAGGGGTGTTTTAGTAAACATCGAATTCCATTCTATAAAATGGGTCGCAATTATTCTGACAACGTGATCTTGGTCTTCTAATTTTTCCAAACATGCATTGAGATTCGGCCATCGTGATGGATTGGCCTACATGCCGTTTTGGATTTGTTCCATGATTTCCTGATTGCGAACTTGGACTGCTAAAGATGACGTGGAACCTGCCCAGCGCATGTAATCGAACTCGGCTCTGCTCATTAGGAGTAGCGATTCCTCTGCCATGATTCGGATGGTAGGATCAGGATCGAGTATTTTATAGTCTTGGCAAACCGGAACACAGGTGCAGACCCTATAACTGCCACCACCAGACGAAGGCGAATAGGAATGCGGAGAATAGGTCCCCCGAACATTATTGCAAGTACAAGTCGCGCCAATGAGTATCGGTGAACCGCAAGGGAGCGTATAGTATCCAGTTCTTCCCGATTCATTTGTGCCTGTATATCGAACAGCCTTCTTATCTCTGCTTAATTCTGCAAGGTCAATTTTGTTTGCTTCAATATCGAAAAAGCAGCCTGCGAGCTTTCCTGTGGGCATTTCCCAAAGCTTGATAGTCTTGTCACCAGACCCCGAAGCCTGTCATTTCCCATCCGGGCTGAAGCATACGGAATTGATATAACTGGTGTGGCCCTCCAGTCTAATCAGGTTATCCAGGCCTTTTCTAAAACTTAAAGGGGATGGATCCACCGAGCGATTACGAAAGAAGGGCCTAAAAGATTACTTAAAGGTCGAAGCTGCCAAATAGACAGTTAAAAAAGAAGCAAGTGAGCCAACGGCGACGGCACCGTGTTCGGGGTCAAGTTCAGGATATGGAGTCCAGTTTCAATGTCGGCGGCGATGACCTTATCATTACCGAGGAATGGATCCACGCCCCAGATTCCGCGGAACGGATGGCCTTCCGCATCAGCCACGTCGGGCGGAACAATAGCCGGAATCGGATTTTGATAAACATCGTAGGTGCCGATTTGAACTGGGTTAACTGGGTCAGTGATATCGAACGCCCTTAAGCCTTCCGTATACCAACTGACATAGAGGATAGATCCGTATACAACTGGATTATGGGGAATGACACGAGGGTCGGTAATTCCAATACTCGCCGGTGAAATGGTTTTGACAAGTGTTGGGTTGGCGAATCCATTCAACTTTAGGATTTGAATGCCCGCGCCCTCCACTTCTCTGGTCACATAATCATATTTACCATCATCGGTCAACCAGTTTGAATGGGTTCTCCAGCCTGTCGCCAAACCGCCAAGATAAAGCGGGTTGGATGCAGAAGCGCCCGCCCTAGTTGCGCCCTTGACGTCGTAAACCAAGGTCATTCCACTGGTGATGTCGCTATGCGAAATTGAGGTATTGACACCCCAATTGCCAATTGCGTCTATCCAAATCACCCTCTCGGCGCAAGAGAATATCATCAGGCCATTCTTGACTGTGAGATCATGAATTCCCCAGTACTGACTACCGACGTTCGCAACTACGGTATTGATGTATTTGGGTGCTATGGGCACTCCGGCATTGGCCCATTGGAAGATGCGGAGCATGGGAGTGCTCCAATGCATCATGTAGACATAGTCGCCGTTAATCCAGATATTGTGGACATTGAAATCGCATTGGGACGACATGCCAGTTACATTGCTGCAATTACTTCCTGGATAGATACGGTAAAGAGTTTTGGGAGCCGCAGGATTTCGGAAGTCGACGATGAATACTCCACCGCCATTGTCGCTTGCCAAGGCCCCAAATCCCGATGGCAGAACTTGGACGTCCTTCACACCCAAGGCCGGCGGTTCGGTTGCACTGGAATAGGTCCAACTGCTTTTTCGAATCGGTGCCCGCGAATCGGTAACGTCGATGATATCGATGTTGGAACCGGGCGTAGGTATTACGTCTTCATAGAATTGGGACAAGTAAGCATATTGCTTACCCCCTACGGTCGCGGTCCATACGTCACCGTATGCATTCGTATGCCCCGCCATCGTCCAACTGCTCAACCTTGACATGCTGCCAGTCGCGGCATCGATTCGATTGTAATCAATGACTCCAGTAGGGTCGCCACCGGATGAAGCGCCATCCGCCCAGGCTGCCGAGTAGGCAGTTAGCATCCCCAATCCAACCCAATGTATAGCTTTCATGTTTCTCTCCTTATCGTTTGACGTGTCCAGGCCTTGGGCCGTTGTCCTGTTGAAACCATCAGTTGTTGATGATCAGTTGGTTGACGCCCCACATGGTATTGGTGCAATTGGTACCCTGGGAGGCAGCGGGTAGGACTTGGATTTTTTTTCCAGAAGCCTTCGCCGAAAGAATGGCAGTCAGCATGTTTTTCCCCTGCGAGGTTGATCCGTCGAATTGGAACCAGCTATAGCTATTACAAGCATCCAAAGTTTGGCCGTTGATGGTGAATTGGATTGTATTAGTCCCGATTTGGGTCCTGACCTGAGAGACGGGGCCCGTTTCCCAGATGTTTTGTGTGGTCGCGGAAGTCAAAGTCGCGATCGTGCCCATTAATGCCAGAATTTTTGCAATGTGTTTCATGTAATTCTCCTAAGTATGGTTGATGAAAATGAACTAATATAGGTAAACCGAAGCGACTCTCCTACCACGATATTCTATTCGATTGCTGCTGCAAGCAGCGTTACAAACCTATCTCCACTTGTGGTGTTCTCTGTATTCACTGTCCACTCTACAATCAGGTTGCTAGTGGGGTTGATGGATGAAAAAGTAATTGCGTACATTCCATTTGTATGAGTAGTGGCAGTTCCAGAACTGTTTATGGCTGTATTTGTGTAAGTTGCCAGACTTCCATCACTCAATCTTGCACTTAATTTTCCAGATGCTCTATATGCTCCAACATAAACATAAAGAGTACGAGAAGCGTTTCTTGTAGGTACCGTAAGCCTAAAACCTCGATTTACACCCGTCCCGGAAAGATAAATTCCAGTATTTAGATTTGATCCAGAGGGAATTTGTGTAATTTCATCATTGGTTGTCCAATTGAAAACCACAGAATTTCCACTGAAACCGGTAACCGTACCAGTGCCAATTTTTGCATAGTCTCCAACTTTCTGCAACACGCGGTATTCATTTTGGAAAGAATTTATTTGTTTGGTATTGGGATATGAACTTGAAGACCATTTTGACCAATTCATACTTCCAACTGTGGATAGGTTGATAGTCGTTACTGTCGGGCTCGCCGGATAAGTCGTTCGTGTAACCGAAATTGTATTCGCAACATATTTTGATTGAATTGGAATGGGATTATCCACTTGCGTTGAACCTGTGCCCAGTTCCCCGTTTGGATTATTTCCCCAACCCCAAAGAGTGCCATCCTTTCGCTGTGCAAGGGTATGTAATTGCCGTGCTGCGCCCTGAATCCAATTCGTAAATTGGCGGTTCTCCCTCACAGCAATGGATGAGGTAGTAAACGAATTATTTCCAAGCTGACCATTCCAATTGTAGCCCCACATATACCAACTCCCATCAGTTCGCGCACCGCCCGAGTTCCATTGGCCAGGCATCAAATACGCCCAATTTGCAGTATTTGTTGCTTCTTTTGCGGCGGAACCTGTACCACCAGAAAAGCCCTGGCCCAATTGACTCAAATCATTTTTCCCCCAAGTATAAATGGATCCATTGGACATGGCAGCAGAATGCTCATGGCCTGCCTCAATACTACTCCATCGGTAAAGTCCCACGCTTTTCGTTGAAAATTTAGGAGTATTAGTCGAAGCGATCCCATACAATTGTCCATTCAGACTGGAGCCCCAACCCCATATTGCACCATTTATATCGAGAGCTAAACTGTGGTTTGAGCCTGCCGATAGGGCTACAAATCGAGCGGCACTACAATTTGCAGCAGTTGGACAAACCAACGTGGGCACTTTTTGAGGAGAGGTGGAGTTTTCAATTCCCAATTCGCCATCTGCATTGTATCCCCATCCATAGGCGCGGCCATTTGTCTTAAGTGCCAATACATGCAAAGCGCCAGCCGAAACGGACAACCAATCCTTGCTGCTTCCAACTTGGCGTGGAGTCAGTTGGTTGGAGGAAATCGAAGGGTCACCTATCTGGCCTTGACTATTGTCTCCCCAAGCCCATAAGGTCCCATCAATTTTAATACCTAAGGAAAAGTCCATACCGGCAGTTACCGCAACCCATGGGCCAGCAGAAATTTGTTTTGGACTCGTACTAGCATTAACAGTTCCATCACCCAACTGTCCTTTATCATTTGCTCCCCAGGCCCATAAAGACCCATTTTCCTTAATAGACAGAGTATGGCGCTCTCCCACGGCTAAAGTTTTGTGTGTTTGACATCTTGGATGAACATCTATCAAATACCAAACGGATGCGCTTTCTGCTGGTGTGAGTGGCTTTCCCTTGGTCGGCCATAACATTTTTACCCTAGCTGAATCCCAATTAGATGTAATATAAGTTGAGCTATCCGGTTTTCTTAACACTATTGCGCCATTTATATTTGGATAGGTCACGCGATAATTTTCATTGACAAGCTGATGTACGTCGATGGGAAAAATTCCACGGCAATTCCAGAAGTCTAAACCATTTCCCATGAACATAATTGAGTAACCATCCCCAGCTGTCCGCTGTCTTACGAACAAAGTTGAATCATAAATTGGTCTGCGTGTGTATGCGGAATTCGGTACATAATTTGGAAAATACACATCAATGTCATTTACGGTCACACTTGGTGCGTCGGCATGATCAAATTGAACCGGATCTATTTGCTGATGAGACTGGAAGTTCATAAGGCAATGCCCCACTTCATGCTGCACAATCGAGGCTAAATCATGTCCTGCCAATTTATTGTATTGCGGAAAATTGGAGGGAGAAAAACAGGTGGTGGCTTGGTTATTAATGTAGAGCTCTGGTTTACCAGTGTTATCAAAGGGAGCCCTTGGCGTCGTTGGATCTGGCAATGTTGTGCATATGTTGGTATTTGAAGGGGGGCCCCAATGACTTAGAAGTGGATTAAACACCCAGGCATAATAAAGATGTTGTATCCTGTTATTGACAAAGTCGTTCTTCCTCCCAGCCTGACCAAAAGGGGTGAGGTTGGTATATGATATTTGATCACTGCTTCCACCTTGTCCAGGGATAAAGAAAAAATTGACACTATAGTTAGGATTTTGGGATTGTGATACAAGTCGGTAGTTCATATCGGGAAGGATGCTTTGCCAAAGATTAAACGCCAAAGCGGATTGTTGGATGATTTCATCTTCGGTTAATGCCTGATTTTGGTTATTAGTAGGCCACAAGATGCCCGTCGCTGGATTAGTTTGATAGTTTAGGCAAACTCGTAAATCGGTAAATCTTGACCAAGTCTGTGCCCTAGGTACAGTTATTAGACATAATGAAATAATGCATAGGTGTATGGCATTTAGACTTTTCATTTTATTTCCTTTTTATGATGGTAGGGAGTTATTATTTGAACAGAGTATGACGTAGTGCGATTGGATAGGTATCGCCAACGCAGTGGAGGCTGTCAGCGGGCTAACCATTTTCATCCTCCTTAACACTATGACCATCCTGAAGCTAATTTGAAAGCTGGAACAAATCAACGTCCATTTTTTATGGTGATCTGTTCGATTTTTATTTTCTTGGGGGGCGGTTTTCGTAATTCTCCCCTCTTGTGTGGAGGCAATTGCAATGCAACGTTCGCCCAGCCAGAAGTGACCTGGGAAGGCATGCGCGATTAGTGAGGATGCGCGCGGAGTGGGGAGTACCGACCCCGGAGCGCGCACCCGCAACTAGCAATGAAAACAAGCTGAGGTG
>JAYTHY010000009.1:0-17091 GCA_043732185.1 Fibrobacteria bacterium | reverse complement strand
TCCAAAATGCACACGGTGATCAGTTACAGGGTAAAATCACGGGAACGACCAGACTGTAAACGGATGCCGGAACTTTTTTGGCCCCGATGGGTGGCTCTCTCCACCCTTTTAGGGGCCTTATCACTTGCAGGGGCTCGGCCCCTTAAAGTGCCCCTCACCAAAAATGGACCTTGTCCAACATTAAGCCGTGAAGCCTTTCCCATGGGGGATAATTTCACAGGCCGATATTTGGGAAACCCAGCCGACTTTACCCTTAAAACTAATTTCGGAACCATTCAATCCGCCCTCACGCCTGGCCCATCGATGAATTGCACCGAGGTGCCGGCCGGGTTCAAATTGGAATTATGGGCTTCGGAAGCAGATTCGGGACATATCATTTCTTTGCAAAACTTCACTTTCGATGAACGGGGCCGCATGTGGGCGGTGGAAACTTTTGATTACCCCAATACCGTGACAACTCCCTTTGGTGGTCATGACCGCGTCGTTATCTTGGAAGATACGGACGGGGATCATGTGGTCGACAAGCAAACGGTTTTCGTAACCGGGTTGAACATCCCGCAAGGAATAGAAATCGTGCCCCAAGGCATCGTCGTTGCCATGGCACCGTATATGCTTCTATTCACTGACAGCAACGGTGACGACAAAGCCGATGCGGCTCAGGGCAAAATACTGTACTCAGGATTCAATCAAGGCGACACGCATGGTTCCATCTCCAACTTGCGTTATGGCATGGACAATTGGCTGTATGCGGATTGCGGATATAATGGAGGGAAAGTCAACGGCGTCTCCTTTGGTCCTGGGGTCATTCGGATGCGCATGGACGGCAGTAAATTCGAATATTTCGCCGCAGAAACCAGCAGCAAAAATTCGGCCGCTTTGGGCATGATGGAAGACGGCCAGGTATTCACGGCATCCGTAGGTGTGTACCATTCGCATCACGCAGTAATTCCCGGATTAGGAACAAATATCATCTCGTCCCCGGACAATAGCATCAAGGCCATAACTAAAGACTTGGTGCAAGGCGATAATTTTGGGGGATTCACGGCCGCTTCCGGCCACGAAATATACACCGCCAGACTTTTCCCCAAGGAATATTGGAACCGTGCGGCATTTGTATCCGAAGGTACCGGTCACTTAGTCAATGTGGATTTTCTCGATCCGGTGGGAAGCACCTGGGCTTCTAAACGAGTGGCATCCACTCCAAATATTTACGCATCCACCGATGCCTGGAGCGCGCCCATCCAAACTCGCGTCGGCCCGGATGGAGCATTATGGATTTTGGATTGGTACACGTATATCATTTTGCACAATGGCATGCTGCCCCAAGGTATTGGTCAGGCTTTCGAAGATCCCTTGCTGCCCTATCGCAGCTTAAGGGACCGCAGCCACGAACGCGTATACCGGGTAATCCCTGCCGATGGCAGACTCGACCCCGTTCTTAATCTGAGCAAAGCGACTCCCGAACAATTGGTTGCCGCGCTAGGTCATTCCAATCTCCTTTGGCGGACATCCGCTCAAAAACAAATTCTCAAAGTAACCACGGCCACGGCTGATTTGAACAAAATGGAAGTCCTACTCTCTACGGCGCTATCTACTAGCTGGGCCAAGGACGAAGCCGGAATCGACGGTTACGCCTTACATGCCATGTGGACTGCAGAAGGCCTGGGGTTCTTTAAATCCCATCCGCAAATCTGGGATCCTATTCTAAAGGCGGCATTGTTACATCCTTCCCCAGCGGTGCGCATGAATCTAGTGAAGGCTATGCCGCGTACGGCAGCTTCCGCTATGGCTATTCGCGAACAAGGTACCGTGAATGCTACGGAACCACACGTGAGACTTTGGGCCATGCTCGCCTTACGGGAAATGCCGGCAACGACGGGCATCACAATTTTTACCGCTTACCACAACCTGGATGCTTGGTCCAAATTGGCTTTCACAAAGGCCGATTCCGGTTCGGGCATTGCGGATGCGCCTGTCCTGCCAGTCACTCCAGCCCTGCACCCGGTAGATCTGCCCCTTATTTTATCCGAACCACCCAAGACGCCCCTCGTCAAAGGGGCGCTTCAATTTGCATTGCGCAGATTGGGCGAATGGGAGATCTATCCGGATTCAAGACTCGGAATCGGCAACTTGACCGTCTACAATTTGCAAGGCAAGTCGGTGGCCCACGCTTTTTTTAACGGCCAAAAATGGTCCTCTACTCTCACTGGTTTGACGGAAACTTTATACCTGTACGTTTTCAAGGACGCCAGAGGTACAACGCAGCAGGGTCGGATGTGTACATCGCTTCGGGATGACTAAGACTAGTGTAGATTATTGCTGTGGCCAATCCAAAGCGTAAACTGCCTGATAATGTCCCTGGCGATTTTTATGTAGACCATACCTGCATAGACTGCGATACATGCCGCTGGCTTGCGCCGGAAACCTTTACGCGTTCCCAAGAGCAATCGGTTGTGCACTGTCAACCATCGGATCAGGAAGCTCGCCAATCAGCCTTGCGGGCTCTGATCGCCTGCCCCACGGCCTCTATTGGCACCATGACTCCGGCTCCTGAAATAGCATTGGCGCGACGTGAATTTCCTTTACTCATAGACGGAGTGGTGTACTACTGCGGATACCATAGCTCCAAATCTTTCGGGGCCGCCAGTTACCTCATCCGCCACCCAGAGGGTAATGTGCTGGTGGATTCGCCGCGACAATCAGAAATTCTGGCGGATAATATTGAAGCCCTTGGGGGCGTGCGATGGTTGTACCTAACGCACGGTGACGATGTGGCCGACCATCAATTCTGGCAGAATCGGTTCGGCTGCGAACGCATTTTACATTCCGGGGATGTCACAGCGGGAACCCGCGCTATTGAGCGGATACTGCAAGGTGAAAAGGACGTTCGATTGGCACAAGACCTTACGATTATACCCGTTCCGGGTCATACGCAAGGCAGCACGGCATTATTGTTTCAGAACACCTTTCTATTTACAGGCGACCATCTCGCCTTTTCGAAAAGACGCGGCCACTTGTACGCATTTAAGGACGCATGTTGGTATTCGTGGGCGGAAACGCTCAGATCCATGGAGAAGCTGAGAAGTTACCCATTCACATGGATTCTACCCGGGCACGGTCGTCGTTTCCATGCGGGTCGAGATAAAATGCAGGTCGAATTAGAAACCTGTATTCGCTGGATGCGCGAGATCAGTTGAGGAATAATCGAGCCGCTACTTGCGGATAAATCCGAATTTTTTGAAATATTCCCGTTTGGAGTTTTTCACGATGATCAGCTCCCCGGCGGAATTCTTGGTTACCTGATCGCCTTGCGCTGTAATTAGCACTTTCATCACATACGCACCGGTGCCTAATAGCTGGCCGTTACTCGCCAAAGGCGGGAGCTTCAATTGTATCGCAGCCGAGTCTCCGGATTTCGCCATGGAGTTCCACGTCGCTAATGTGATTTCACCACGTCCCATCGCTACGGACTGACCGATGTTGTCATATACATGCACGGAATAGGTAATGGGGGATTTTATAGAGAGAATCCAAGTGGGAATGTTGGCGTTGGGCCAGAAAACTTGCGTGCCATTGCAATTAGACAGACAGGTATTCTTGCCATCCACTATAACGACAGGATTTTCCAATTTAACCGGAGTGATGACTTCTCCCTGAGTGATGGGATTTTTGATTGTAAAAACTACATCGCCATTTATGACTGGGGTGATTCTTCCAGGCAGTATGTAGGTTACCGTTTCCCGACCATCTCGGGGATGGCTCCAGGTGAAAGTCAGCGCGCCGTTTTTATCCACTTCCAGGGTTCCATTGTCCAAGGTGGGCGTTGCGTCATTGGGGTTGTATTTAAAATCTCCCGTCTGAGTGGGAAACCCTAAAGGACTGGTGGGAGTGCCCAGAGTTATATTTTCCTTATCACCGTTTTCCGATGTGCCCGCTACCGTAACATTCCGTAACTCGGAAGTCGAACGGGTCAGCTTCAAAGTGTAACCAATTCCACCAGGCGCATAAATTTCCGGTGTCAAGCCTGCAGGGTCCACGGCCGTTAGAGTGGGCATGTCCCAGCAAGTATAATTCCCGCCGGTGGCGGATATTTCGGCACTGGATACGTTTATGGTGAAGGAGTAGTTCACTGGCGTGTTATCCGGTTTTATCACGTTGATCTGGATGCTATTGGCGCCTGTATTGAGTCCTATGATGCTGTCTAGGGTAACGCCTTGGCTACCATCTGCGTTTACGGTTACTGCACTGCTATGGCTAGTTTGGGGAGGTGTTAGGGAGGAATTAACGACTGTCACGGATTTGGGAACGGAGGTAGTAGTTATCGATTTTACAATCGAAGTCATAACGTCCTGGATAGCTAATACGTTTCGCGGATTGACGCGCGTAAAAGTGCCACCGGTTTTATCTGAAAGCTGTTTTAGTTTCAATGTGTCTGGTACGGCCGCATCTCCTAGGTAAATACTATAAACCGGTGGAAGCCCGGTAATGTTCAAGTAGGAATTGGTCCCAGTTGTGTCCGTGGGCGCTCCATCCGAGATGAAAATAATCGCCTGCCGTTGAGTTTTGATGATGGCTGGATCAGTCAACCAATCTTTGGCCTGCTGCAAAGGAGGTCCGTAGTATGTTCCTCCAGAGGAATCGAGGACGATGCTATTCTTGACCAGTGTGGCATTAGACGCCAGGCTTAATTGAAGCGGTGATCGCAGATGTGCGGTTTTATCTGTGAACGATACGGCACCGGCAGTGGAGGTAGGCGAATTGGCTACTAAAAAGTCGATAGCCTTTTGAATGACCTGACCACGGGCATAATATGGATCACCAGATATAGTATTACAACCAGCGCTCGCCAGTTTGGAGATGGTCCTCTTTCCAATCAATGTTTGATAATCCATAGGGCCTGTAACGTTAATATTACAAGCCGTACTGGTTCCATTCTGATAATAGAAAACAGTATCATTGAGGGCTGGGTCGACATAGGCTACCTTCGAAGCCATACTCCCACTATTGTCATAGATAAAAACAATGTCTGCATTTCCTGCACCCGCCTGCGTAAACGCCCCGGAGCAAAAGGATATTCCATCGGCACTGATTCTGGTCACGTTTTTTGGGACGTTCACGGTGGTGCCTTGAATGGCGGCAAAATCGATGCATTTATTATAAGTCGCTTCCCCTGACGATCTCGGCCCATGCCAATCGCAACGTTTGGGAGCCGCTTGGATTGGAGTTGACAGCAAAGAAGCAACCAGGAATACTCCCAAAGCCGCAATATATTTGCCCCGACTCGAGCTGGAGACCACATTCAATAGTCGAGATGGATGGGATTCAATCATGGTACCGTCCTCACTTTTTCAGTTGCTAAACAGTGCCTTTTTGTCACGGGCTCGCAACAAAAGCATACTTCAGCGGACAAAGGAATATAATGTAATGGCCCTATGGCCTACACCCCTTATTTGAGTTGAATTCCGAGTCTTTTTTAACCGGTTTGCTAAAAAGGGCTCACCCCTTTGCAGCGCCCCGTTAGAATCGAAACTTATTCTCCCGGTATATTCTACCCATTTTAGACAGGCAATTAAACCGTTATTTTTGGGGGAGACTAGGGAGAAGCCTGGGCCAAGCGCCCGGCTAACCGGAGCAATTCTGTTTCTGCGCGTTTGCATTCAAAGCGGGCCGATATGAGACGCGTCTCCGCTGCCACAAATTTCTCTTGCGCCGTACGCAGCTCTAACGAGGTAATGGTTCCTAAACGCAGGCGTTCCATCGAGATGGTGACATTCTCGCGAGCCAAAGTCAAATTGGCCTCTTCCAAAGCCAGGACGTCCAAACTGGCTTTATGGTTGGCGTGATATTGGGACAAATGGGTCTCTAAATTGGACTTGGATTCTAGATAGTAAAGGTCGGCTTTTCGCTCAGTAGCTCGCGCGTTACGATAATCGTCGGGAAGTACAAATCCATCGAAGACGTTCCATTTTAGGTTGACGCCATAATTCCATCCCAAGGCTTCATTGGATCGGATGAAGCCTGCCTCCGATTCCGTAAGTCCATAGTTGTAACCAAGAGTTACTCCGAGCTGTGGGAAAAGATGACCCCGATATTCACGATATGCAGCTGAGGCCAAATTGCGAATTTGCGCCGCCTGCCTTAAATCAGGGCTGGCTTCCAAAGCCACCGAATGTAGTTCCGTAAAGGCAGGAATTGGGTTCAAGAGAATGGAATCTTCTACAGTGTAAGAGGCCGAGTCGCTCCTGGCTAAAATTGAATTCAGAAAAGATTTGGCATTGACGTATGCTGCTTCCTGTTTGATTCTGGCGGAAAGGTCTTCGTTGAGATCGAGCTTGGCCTGCAGCACATCCAATTTGGACAAAGATCCAAAACCATATTTGCCTTCGGTAATTTTTACTCGCTCTTTGGAAAAGGAAACCGAGGAGTCGAGAGCCACGAGAACCATTTTTTGTCGGACCAGATCCACGTAGGCAACTGTTACTTCGGCCGCAATATCCTGTCGCATCTGGGATCGCCGTTCACTGGCCACATTCGACTGGGCAACCAGCCTGTCATGTGCTGCCAGAGAAGCCATTCCTTCAAAAACTGTCCAAGTCCCAAGAATGCCTGCCGTTGTACTGGTCGACTTTGCGCCTGTTTTCTCCTCTACAGCCGAACCCGCCCTTTGCTGCCGGGTGTCGGTAACACTGCGCACCTGGCTGGCGGTGATATCCGCTTTTGGCAGGACACCTGCTCTACCCCAGGATACTTGCCCCGCAGCGGCACGTGCTTCAATCTCGGAAACTTGAATGTTACGGTTATTGTCCAAGGCTTCCCGGACAGCGGTTGCTAAGGACAAGGTCGGCACCTCAGCCAATAGCGTAGTACATCCTATCCAACCTGAAAAGAAAAAACCGCTCCAAAATCTGGTCCTATTCATTCGCCCTCCTTCGGCAATTCGCCACGCTTGGAGAGATAGGTATACATGGCGGGAACCACGTACAGAGTCAGCACTAGAGAAAAAAGCAAACCTCCAATCACGGCAATGCCCATGGGCTTGCGGCTCTGGGAACCGGCTCCCAGGGCCAAGGCTATCGGCAATGCGCCCAGCACAGTGGCGAGACTGGTCATTAGGATGGGACGGAAACGCGAGGCCGCGGCGTCTTTTACGGCATCAACTAGGGCAAACCCTTGATGGCGACGTTGATTGGCGAATTCAACGATCAATATGCCGTTCTTTGTAACGAGGCCTATCAGCATGATAATGCCGATTTTGCTGAAAATGTTCAATGTCTGTTCGAAATACCAAAGGCTTAGTACCGCGCCGGCCATAGCCAAAGGCACCGTAAGCATGATGATGAGCGGGTCGCGATAACTTTCAAATTGTCCAGCCAGCACCAGGTACACCAGGCACAAAGCCAGCCCAAGAGCGAAAAGCAAACTGGAGGAGCTTTCCGCAAAGTCACGCGAAGGCCCGGAAAGGGCGGTGCTGAAAGAGGGATCGAGCACCTTGGCCGCAATGGACTGCATGACTTTGATGCCTTCACCCAAAGTGACTCCCGGCGCAAGACCTGCGGATACTGTTGCAGATACATATCGATTGAAGCGGAAGAGTTGTGGCGGATTGATTTGTTCTTTATAGGCCATCAAATTGTCCAGACTTATCAATTGGCCGGATTTATTTTTGACGGAAATATTTTTGAGGGCGGATGGCTCGCTGCGAAAGGGCCTGTCCACTTGCCCGATAATTTGATACTGTCTGCCATCCTTGAGAAAGTAGTCAAACCGAATGCCGCTGAAAGCCAATTGCAAGGCTGAAGCCACGTCACGCACCGAAACACCCAGGTTACGCATACGCTCTCGGTCAATGTCAACGCGAAGCTCGGGTTTGTTGAATTTCAGGTTCTCATCCACAATGGCGAAGGCCGGATTTTTACGGGCCTCTTCAACGAATTTAGGCAGCACCTCTTTTAGCTTATCGAAATCCGTGGCCTGGATGACAAGCTGCACGGGCAGTCCACCGCGGGCGCCCACCGAAATGGTCTGATCCTGAGTGACAAAGGTTCTGGCTCCGGAAAGCGCTTTTACTTTACCAGTTAGCATATCAGCGATTTTTGCCTGGGGTCGTTTTCGTTTGTCTGGCTCGACGAGAAAGATTCTGAATATACCGGAATTGACCGAACCGGCCGCGCCGAAACCGGGCGAGGTGACGGAGAGAATAATGTCCGCCTCTGGAACATTATCGGATACGGTTTTGGCCAAAGTGTCCATGAAGGCATCCATATATGCGTAGGAAGCACCTTCCTGTGCGGTGGCATTCATCATGATGGCGCTGCGATCTTCCATCGGGGCAATTTCGGATTTCAAAGTCATTCCGATTCCCAGCATCAAGGCTAAGGAAACCGCTAGGGCGACCAGCGCCAGCCAGCGACGCTCCAGAAAGGCCGTCAGCGAATTGCGGTACAGTACATTGAGCCAAACAAAGAAAGGCTCCGTGCGCTCGTAAAAGCGGCCATGGCGCTCCCGATGCTTAATGAATCGCGTAGTCATCATCGGTGTCAAGGAAAGCGAAACCAGGGCAGATATGAGAACCGAGCCCGCCACCACGACTCCGAATTCGCGAAACATGCGACCCGTAAAGCCTTGCAGAAAAACGATGGGTAGAAAAACGACCGCTAAAACTAAAGTGGTGGACAGTACGGCAAAAAAGATTTCCTGCGATCCTTTAAAACCGGCCGTTCGCGGATCCATGCCCTTTTCAATTTTTGCGTAGATATTTTCCAATACGACGATGGCATCATCCACCACCAGGCCGATGGACAGCACCACACCGAGTAAAGTCAAAACATTGATGCTGAATCCACATATATACATGAGAAAGAAGGAACCGATCAAGGATACGGGTATGGCCAAAACCGGAATCAAAGTAGTGCGCCAATCCCGGAAGAACAGGAAAATGATCAGTACGACCAAAAGAAAAGCGATCAGGATGGTGTCCTTCACTTCCAAAATGGACCGGGTGATAAAGCGCGTGGAATCAAAACCCAGCTTGAGTTTGATATCCTTGGGCATATCCTTCTTAATCAATTCCAGACGCTTGTAAAATTCCTCCGCGATGGCCAGATTATTGGCACCGGGCTGTGCGGAGAGAGCCAAACCAATCATGGGCACACCGTTGTTCTTGAGAATGGTTTTCTCGTTCTCGGCGCCGAGCTCGGCCTTTCCGACATCGGCCAAGCGAACCACTTGCCCGCTTTCAGCCTTAAGGATGAGGTTGTTATAGTCTTCAGGAGTATTGAGGCGGCCCGTTGTCCTAACCGTCAGTTCCGTTGTCTTGCCTTCTATAATGCCGGAAGGCAGTTCCACATTTTCTGCGGTGACGGCGTTGCGCACATCTACTACGGTGAGGCCGTAGGCGGTGAGCTTTTCCGGATTAAGGCGCAAGCGCATAGCATATTTTTTTTCGCCCCAGATGCGCACCTCGCCCACCCCAGCAATGGTTTGCAGCCGTTCCTTGATGCGCGTGCCGATGGCGCTGACTTCCAGAATATCCCGCGTGGTGCTTTGCACGGTGAGCATGATGATGGCCGTGGCATTGGCATCGGCCTTGGCCACCGTGGGCGGATCGGCATCGACTGGCAAATTGCGTACGGCGCGTGCCACCCGGTCCCGGACATCATTGGCGGCCGCATCGAGATCCGAGCCCAAATCGAATTCCACCGTGACGGTACTTTGTTGATCGCGGCTGACGGAGACGATGGTGCGGATGCCGGAGATGCCGTTGACGGATTCTTCCAAGGGCTCGGTGATTTGGGATTCAATGATGTCCGCGCTGGCACCACGGTAGCTGGTAGTCACGGAAATGGTGGGGGGGTCGACGGCGGGAAATTCCCGCACACCCAAATAGGCGTAGCCGATAAAGCCAAACACTATGATCAAAATGGAAAGTACCGAGGCCAGTACCGGACGACGAATGCTGACTGAGGAGAGACTCATGGCAATAATGTGACAGGTGCGCCTGGGCGGATTTGCATGATGCCAGAAGTAAGAACCGTGTCACCGGATTTTAAACCGCTGGTAATCTGCACCAACGAGTCCGTACGGAGCCCGGCCTGGACCTGCACGGGATCGGCTTTACCTCCCCGGTAAAGGTAGACTTTGGCCCCTCGACCATCGGCGGTCATGGCCTCGGTGGGAATAAGCAAAGCGGAGTCGACCACCTGCAATGGCACGTCCACGGCAGCAAAGGCGCCAGGCAGGACAAGGCCGTCCGCATTAGGGCAGAGTGCGCGCAAATGCAGGGAACGAGTTTCCGGGTCCATTTTTGGATCCAACGCATACACCTTTCCTACTTGTTTCTTATCCGATCCTTGCACGGTAAAGGTGATTGGCGTTCCGGTCTTGACCCAACCCGCATACTTTCCAGGAATAGAAAAGTCCACTTTGACTGGATTAATCTCCTGTAAGGTGGTGATCCGAGTCGCAGGTCCGACTAATGCGCCCTCACTAACATCCTTGAGGCCGACTACGCCTGAAAAAGGGGCCCGCAGCTCCGTTTTATCCAATTGGGCGCGCAGCACCTGTTCGCCACCCTTGGCCAGATTTAGTTCGTTCAACGCTTGGTCGAAATCTTTTTGGCTCACCGCCTCGATTTTGAGCTGCATGCGCATGCGGTACTCATTGTCCTCGGCCAACTTTCGTTGGGACTGGGCTTTGAGAATATTGGCTTGCAATTCCTTATCGTCGATTTTAACTAACAAATCACCTTTGGAAACTTTGCTGCCTTCTTTAAAGCCGATGTGTAGTATTTTGCCGGATATTTCGCTGCGAATCTCCACTTCCTCATTGGCCATTACAGTTCCGGTACTGGAAATCCGATTATCCAGGCGCTGGGGTCGAATTATTCTGGCGGTAACCGGTAACGGAGGCGTTCCCCCCGGTCCGCCCGGTTTTCCACCCATGGCGGCGGCGCCAGGGGCAGGTGTTTTGGACTTTAGTTTGGGGTAGGCCAACAAGCCCACCAGGACTATGGTGACGAGCGCAACAAGAGTTCGATTAGTGGCCTTGGACAACGGCAACTCCTTCCGATATTTCGGAATGACATTTTCGAAACGGGAATTCAATTCAATCGAATATCTAAAATAGAAAACCCGGGCCTTGATCTTGAAAATTCGCGAGTAAAGGACAGCTTTGCCCTTTCTTGCTGCCAAATCGTCAAAACAGGTACGAATTGAACTTGCGGGATGGTATATTATTGGTATGATTCGGCAACGCTTGCATCGGTATCAACAAACCATGGCGATGGTTTTGATGTTGGTTTTCCTCGGAAGCCAGATATTCAGTTGCTGTCTCGTCAATCAGCGGAT
Organism: Fibrobacteria bacterium; assembly: GCA_043732185.1. Classification (GTDB taxonomy): domain Bacteria; phylum Fibrobacterota; class Fibrobacteria; order UBA11236; family UBA11236; genus Chersky-265. Next base: position 5,746 of record JAYTHY010000009.1, on the reverse strand, counting down.
TGGCCAATTCTTAGCTACGGCATTCACGTCAGAGAAAATCGCCCAGGCTCCCGCCCACTTCTGTTGCCCAAAGCCAGCTAAAACAGCCGGCAGCGACCATGCTTCAAAATCCGATCCCTCGCAACATAAAGAGTGTTGCATTCAAGATGCCAATCAGCGGTTGCCACAAATTCCATCGGAAATGGTATTGGCTCCAAGTTTGCCTGAATGGGTTGTTCGCGTTTTACCTATAGCCGTCATCGACCTTCCCGCTTCTCCTAATCGATCTGAACTTCGCTCCGCATCTGACCCTCCTCTTTACCTCACACAACGTCGAATTCTGATTTAGAATTCCTGCCGTGAACTTCCTCCGGAAGTTTGTCGCGGCCCCCATCCCAAGGTTTTACCAGTCTGCGCGCCCTTTTTGGCGTGGCAAGGCTCAGATGTCCCGCTACGTCCATGGATAAAATTGAGAAGGATTCCCTTTATGCAACGATTACCAAATTTTATGCAACGATTACCATTACTCCGTGTGTTTTTTGGAATAGCTATCGGACTGGCCATGGGTTGGAGCGATTCAGAATCCCTTTCCAGCCTAGTCGCTGAAGCGGTGCAAAATAATCCCGGACTTAAAGCTCTAGAGTTTCGGGCCAAGTCGATGCATTCTTCTAGTGATCACTTCTGGTCCCTGGAGCCACCAGAAATTGGGGTCGATTTTTACCAAACTCCAACAGCCTCGTTCCCAAATCCACTTAAAAACCAGATGGAAATCGATTACTCCGTCAAGCAAGCCTTTCCCTTTCCGGGCAAAATTTCAGCGCGTATCAATGCCGAGCATACTCATGCCTCAATGGCAGAAGCGGATTTGGAAGTGCGCAAACGGAAAACCATATTGGCTGTCAAGTCCTATTACTATGAACTGTACCTCTTGGATCGAAGGCTCGAAATCAATCGGGAGAATCAATCTCTCATGGCGCGGCTGATCGAAGTGGCGCGTAGGCAATACGAAGTAGGAATGGGTAGGCAAGCGGATATCCTACGTGCCCAGACAGAAGCCACAAATCTAAAATCGGATTCCATCCTTCTTGTCCAAGAAAGGCGCAGTATGGAATCCATGCTGAATTCCTTGCTCAATCGTAAAACAGCCGCCGCCATTTCCGTAACGGACACGCTAATACCCGCGCTCGTGAACTGGAACTTGGATCAACTTCGGCCCTTAGTAAAAAAATCTCATCCTGAATTGCAAGGCATGGAAGCGAATATCCAAATGCGCGTAGCGGAAAAGAAGTTGGTCAGAAAAGATCTTCTACCAGATATCATGGTGGGAGGCATGTTTAAGGATATGCTCAAATCCACCTCCGGATCGCATAGTTCCGGTCCACCTGAAAATTACTGGTCTGTGATGGCGAGCATGAATATTCCCTTTGCACTCTGGTCACTACCAAAATACCGAGCACTGGATGTGCAAAGCGCCGCAAACCTGGAGCAGGCAAGAATGGACTACACGGACGCAGAAAATATGGCATATGCCCGGGCTCAAGGCGCGCTGCTGAAAGCTGAAAGTACCGGGGAATTATTGCGCCTGTCTAGGGACATCCTTTTACCTCAATCCCAGCAAGCGTTGGAGTCCAATTTGGCCGCCTATCAAGGTGGTAAAGGTGAGTTCATGGGACTTATCGATGCCTATCGCATGCGCCTCATGGCCAAAGAAAATTCACAAATGTCACTGATGCAACTCATGGTCAGTCAAGCGGAATTGGAAGAAGCCGTTGGACTGAATCTGGAAGAAATTTCCAACGCACTATCCCTAGGAGATGGAAAATGAATACCACAATAAAATTATCCCTGGCTGCAATCCTGGTTATGGCGCTCTTTGGGGGCGGATGGTTTTGGAACAGTCATGCCTTGAAATCCCCGACAACGGCGGAGCGGCATGATCCGATAGAAGCCAAAACCATGTATCACTGCGCCATGCACCCCAATTACATATCGGACAAACCCGGCAACTGCCCCATATGTGGCATGAAACTGGTTCCAATGACCAAGGCTAGCGAAAAAGATGGGGCCGCGCAGACTGACAATAAGGAAAAGCAAACCAATAATGTGCATATCGATCCGACTACTGTGCAGAACATGGGGGTCCGAACAGAATTGGTTTCCCGAAGGGATTTGCAAACCGAAATCCGCAGCAGTGGCAAGGTGCAGGTAGATGAAAGCCGACTTTTCATCGTCAACGCCCGCGTGATGGGCTATGTGGAAAAACTAAAAGTGAACACCACTGGAGCGCTGGTCAAAAAGGGCCAGAGCCTGCTTGAACTTTACAGCCCCGATTTAGTGAGCGCGCAAGAAGAGTATTTGACGGCCTTGCACTATTCCAAATCGACAGTTGGAAATCCGGGAACCGGATCCAACGATTTGGTGGAAAGCGCACGGCGGCGACTACTTAACTGGGGTATTTCTGAAAATGAAATACAGGCTTTGGAGAAGCAGGACAAAGCACGCAATACGCTTTCCATTCTCTCTCCAGCTACGGGCGTAGTCTTGGAAAAAATGGTGGTGGAGGGTCAAAATATTATGGCGGGCATGCTGCTCTATCGCATCGCGGACCTGTCGCGTGTTTGGGTGGTAGCCAGTATTTATCAGCGGGATGTAGCCACTGCCAAGCTGGGCTCCATGGCTGAGGTCCAGCTCAGTTATGGCCAAAGCAAACCCTTTAAAGGCAAAGTGACTTTTATTTCACCCGTGCTCGACCCAGTAAGCAAAACGGCGGAAGTACGGATCGAAATTGTAAATACACCATCCCTCGATTTGAAACCGGAGATGTTCGCCACGGTTCGCATCCTCTCCCCATCACTTCGAAATGTCATTGCGGTTCCAGATCAAGCCATCATAAGGTCTGGTCGTCGCAACATCGCTGTCCTCTCCACCGGAGACGGATACTTTGAACCGCGTGAAGTGGAACTCGGACAGGTGGCAGGAAATTATGTAGAGGTGCTGTCCGGAATAGCGGAAGGAGAAATGCTGGTCATCTCTTCCCAGTTCTTGATCGATTCGGAAAGCAACCTCAAGTCGGCCATCCAGCAGATGAGAGCCCGGGACCCAGCGGAAAATCCAATGTCCGATACCTCGTCTTCACACACCATGAATGCCGGAAAATAGGCGGTCAAACCATGCTAGAGAAACTCATCACCTGGTCCCTTAAAAATAAAATCCTGGTGCTTCTACTGGGTGCCGTAGCCATGGGCTTTGGAACGCATGCTTTGCTAAGCACCCCCATCGACGCCCTCCCTGACTTAAGCGATGTACAGGTCATTGTCTATACCGAACACAAGGGACAAAGCCCGCGCATCATCGAAGATCAAGTCACCTATCCCTTGACCACTTCCATGGTCTCGGTGCCGGGAGCCAAAGTAGTGCGGGGGTATTCCTTTTTTGGCTATTCCCTGGTTTACATCATCTTCCAAGACGGCACTGATATCTATTGGGCCAGAAGCCGCGTCTTGGAATATTTAAACTATGCCCAAAAGCGCTTGCCTCCAGGGGTCACGCCCACTTTGGGTCCGGATGCCAGTGGTGTGGGATGGGTATATGAATACGCTTTGGTTTCTGAAAAACGATCGTTGCAGGAGCTGCGATCCATTCAAGATTGGTACCTCAAATATCAATTGGCGAGCATTGAAGGCGTTAGCGAAGTCGCCAGTATAGGCGGCTTTGTCAAGCAATACCAGGTCAACGTGGATCCCACTCGACTGCATGCCTATGGCCTTTCGCTTAAGGACGTAGACATGGCTATTCAAAACGGCAATTCTGACGCAGGCGGCGAAGTCATTGAAATGGGTGAAGCCGAGTACATGATTCGCGGACTGGGGTACTTGAAAAGTCTGGAGGATATCCAGAATATTCCGCTAAGTATGGGCGCGGGATCCTCGGTTGGAAACACGACGGGAAAAAGCATGGGTAGCTCCTCGGGTACCCCTATTTATTTGAAGGATATCGCCGACATCAGCATCGGACCGGAAATGCGGCGCGGCATTGCGGAATTGGACGGGCAAGGCGAGGTGGCAGGCGGAATCATCGTCATGCGCTATGGCCAAAACGCTTTGGAGGTTATTGATGCGGTGCGTAAGAAATTGGAGACGCTTAAAACGGGACTTCCATTAGATGTAAAGATTGTTCCGACTTATGACCGATCCCAATTGATCTTAAGAGCCGTAGACAATTTGAAACATAAACTGTTGGAAGAGATGCTCATCGTCGCCCTGGTGTGCGCGATTTTCCTTCTGCATGTGCGCAGCGCGCTGGTAGCCATCTTCACACTTCCGGCCGCCATCCTGCTTTCTTTTCTAGTCATGCGGTATCAGGGTATCAATGCCAATATCATGTCTTTGGGTGGAATTGCCATCGCCATCGGCGCCATGGTGGACGGGGCTATCATCCTGATTGAAAACGCCCATAAACATATGGAAGCGGAAGCGGAAAAACCACCTGCGGATAGACGGGAACATTGGGCCATCATCCTGGACGCCTCCTGTGAAGTGGGTCCCACCTTGTTTTGGTCCTTGCTCGTCATCACCGTATCCTTCCTACCCGTTTTCACTTTGGAAGCCCAAGCCGGCAGGCTTTTCCGACCATTAGCATTCACCAAAACGTATTCCATGGCCGCCTCCGCCTTTTTGGCAATTACGGTGGTTCCCATCCTGATCGGATTCTTTGTACGTGGAAAGCTGCTACCGGAACGGAAAAATCCCATCAATCGATTTCTGATTCGGATATACACTCCCGTGGTAGACTTTGTCCTGCGCTTTCCAAAATCCATTTTGGCCGCGACGGCGCTGTCCGTTGCTTTGACGGCCTTTCCATTCGGAAAACTTGGAGCCGAATTCATGCCTGCCTTGTTCGAAGGCGATTTGCTGTACATGCCCACTACATTGCCCGGCGTATCCGTGACCAAGTCCAAAGAAATCTTACAGCAAACCGACAAGATCATCCGCTCCTTTCCGGAAGTGGAACAGGTGTTCGGAAAAATTGGTCGCGCGGAAACGGCCACCGATCCCGCCGGTCTCGATATGATGGAAACGACCATTCGCCTCAAACCAGAAAAGACCTGGCGCAAAGGCCTAACCGTTGACAGTCTGATTACGGAGATGGACGCGGCCCTGCAATTTCCCGGATTGACCAACTCATGGACCATGCCCATCAAGAACCGCACGGATATGTTGTCCACGGGCATCAAGACGCCGGTGGGCATCAAGCTTTCCGGACCCGATCTCGATACGTTGCAAAAAATCGGGCAAGAGGTTGAAGCCCTGATGCGCAAAGTGCCGCATACCACTTCCGCATTCGCAGAGCGTGCCGTGGGCGGAAATTATTTGGATATACGCATCAACCGCGAAGAGGCTGCCCGCTTTGGCGTCAGCGTAGAAGATGTGCAAAATGTTATCCGCACTGCCATGGGCGGCATGACGATAACGACTACGGTGGAAGGCTTGGAAAGGTACCCGGTCAGCCTACGCTATAGCCGCGAACTCCGGGACAATCTCGAAGATTTAAAGAGAGTTTTGGTCCCCACTCCATCCGGCCAGCATGTCCCGCTTGGTCAAATCGCCACGCTGGAACCATCGCGCGGACCCATGGTCATCCGCACGGAAGGCACGCGGCCCAATGCGTGGGTGTTCGTAGACATCCGAGGCATCGACATCGGCACCTACATCGAAGACGCCCAAAAAATCATCGGGGACAATCTCATCCTGCCGGCCGGGTACAATCT
>JAYTHY010000008.1:0-17243 GCA_043732185.1 Fibrobacteria bacterium | reverse complement strand
GGGTGGACCTGGAGCTGCAGCTATCCCTGATCAAAAGCGGGCTTGAAAAAATTTCCGAAATGACATGAAATCAGCCCGAGAACTCCCGACTCTTGAGTAATTTAGGCATTCTAAATATTATCGGAATGCTAAAGGATGAATTACCATCCTCTGTAGCAAAGGATGCACTGGGCTGGACCGGCGACCACCTTTTCTATACCAATGATAATTACCAAACCGATGGTAATTTTATCTGGTGTTTTTCGTTTGAATTTAATGCGCAAGCCGCGGAATTCCGATCGATGCTTTATTCCAAAAATTTGAAACGAAAAATATGGGATTCTACTATGGTAACGGATTTACCTAACAATATAGGTGTTCGCTCAATTTTAATTAATCCAAATACCCGCATAAATATTTCGCAAATCGGAAACGTGGTTTACTGGATAGAGAATATGCAGGGTCAGGAAGAAGCTTTACTAAATGTGCTTAGTTCAAGCAAAGTGTCCGGTCTTGCTAAAAGCAGCGCTCCCACAATAAAGCCTAAATATTCTTCAAGGTGGAATCGAGACGATATCTATTATAGGATGACCAAAAAGCCTGGTGGATAAATTTCTTTTTTAAGAGGCGCTCTAAATCGACAGAATATCTCTTTGGCCAAGGTTAATATTAACCTCCTACTGTCCCGTCTTTTCATTGAGCTAGCCTATATAGCCAGCGGTAGAAATGCTCTAATCAGATGGGCCATATTGGGCTCGACCTCCTTAACCACTCTCATGATTTCCGGAATATTGATGGGATTAAGGTTTTCCGGATCGCATACATCCGTAATAAGACTGAGAGCCAGCACTTTTAGCCCTCCGTGCACGGCCGCGATCACTTCCGGAACAGTTGACATGCCCACAGCGTCGGCGCCGATAATACGCAGCATGCGATACTCGGCAGCGGTTTCCAAGCACGGTCCGGTCATTCCCGCATACACACCCTTCTTCAATTTGAGATTCAAGGACTCGCCCAAGGCAGAAATCTTCCGGATGTATTCGCGCGTATAGGGTTCGCTCATATCGGGAAAGCGGGGGCCTAAGGCATCGTGATTTTTTCCAATTAGGGGATTGGAACCTAGCAAATTGATGTGGTCGGTGAGAATCATGATGTCGCCAAGGGAAAAGGACGGGTTCACTGCGCCAGCAATATTGGTGATCAGCAATGAGTGTATGCCCAAGGCTTTCATCAATCGAACTGGAAAGGCGATTTCTTCCATGGTAAACCCCTCGTAGAAATGCAGTCGGCCTTGCATTACCGCCACCGGCTTGTCCTTTAGTCTACCGATCAGAAATTTCCCCTCGTGTCCATCGACTGTAGTCTGCGGCATATGTGGAATATCCGCATACGGAATTTGTGTTTCAATTTGCAAGGAATCAGCGATTGAACCGAGGCCGGTTCCCAGAATAATCCCAACTTCCGGGGACAAGTGGGAGATCCCAGTTACATAAACGCGAGCGGCTTCAATTTTCTCTAACAACGTGGGCATGGCACTCCAATTCAGTTGGATTCAATATCAAACCGTATACAATTAACAAAAAATGTATGTAGCATAGGGAATACATCCTAATCGTCTATTATTCAATAATGGACGATTAATTAGATTAAAACTGCAGTAATGACCCTATTGAAAGGACTATTTTATGAAAATGATTCAAACCCTCCCCATGCTCACCAGTTCCCAGGCCGCGGAACTATTGCAAGTTCACGAATCTTCCATGAAGCGCTGGACCAATGAGGGGCGCATGAAATTAGCGAACACCAAGGGAGGGCATCGTCGCATCGCCTTGCCAGATTTGATCGCCTTCATGAGAAAAGAAAGACCCGATGCCACCTTGTTGCGATTCACCCCTCATGAAGAGGAACTGGCCATGGCGGCTTTAGCTTGTCGGGAGCGGAACAACTTTTTGCCTCTCACGGATCTCATCGTACGGTTTTGCGATACGAAACCCCCCAGTTACCTGGTCGAGGCGGCGCGCTACTTGCGGGAGGCTTTTGAAGTTCCGTTGACGAGGACTTTTGATTTAGGTGTTGCCGAAGCGCTGCGCAGGATTGGTCGGGAATGGGCGGATGGTACTCGTACTATCGCGCATGAACATCGATTCACCCAAAAGGTTTTGGATGCCCTCTACGGATTGCGAAGGGAAGACAGCGACTCGCATGTGAAGCCAGTGCCGCTGGCTCTGGTCGGCAGCGCGGAATCCTGCCTCCATGAAATCGGTGCCATGTTCGCGCGCTTAGCTTTGGAAGAAGCGGGATGGCAGGTGTGTTATTTGGGATCCAACGTCCCCTTCGATGAATTCGCGGGCATTCAAGCTGAGCTTAAGGCCAGCATGGTTGCCATCTCCTTTATATCTCCCAGTGTCGGCGCCGATGCCAGGCGCTGTGCGGGCATTATGGGGAGGCTGTATAAAGAGAGCGCGCCTTACCATTTAGTGATGGGCGGTTCAGGAATCAGACATGACGAGTATGATAAAGATCGCTGGCCATTTCTTTCCATACGCATTGTAAAGGATACGGAAAGCCTCTATGAATGGGCGAAGGCGCGCCTGCAAAAAGAAACAAAGCTTAGAAAAGGCAAAATATGAAACATCCATCGTGGATTCTTGACTTGACTAGTAGCCTCTCCCTCCAGGACTCAATCGGATACTTGGCTCGGAACAGTCGTTCCTTCCGCTTTGCTGCCCGGTTTTTGCCGGATGTGCAAGCACGACAGGTTGCAGAGGTGTACGCCTTTTGCCGATTGACCGATGATTTAGTCGATGAAGCCCATGGAGTTGGAGTGGAAGAAATGGACGAACGGCTTTTACAATGGGAGGCCTTGGCGCATCAGGCGTATTGCGGCGTATCTACAGGCATTCCCATACTGGATGTGCCCTTGAGTCGGATGGGAGAATCTGGCGTGCCTTTTAAATATGCCTCAGAGTTGATCGAAGGGATGCGGATGGACGTACGCCCTCGGCTCTACGCCAATCTCCGTGATCTGGAAGTCTATACCTACCGGGTGGCCGGTGTTGTTGGACAATGGCTGACAGAACTTGTCGGTGTCAGGAACCCATGGGTCTTGGCGCGAGCTGCGGATCTGGGACATGCCATGCAACTCACTAATATCCTGCGTGATGTGGGTGAAGATTTGGGACGTGGGCGCGTTTATTTGCCAGTGGATGCTTTGGCACGGTATGGGTTCGAACCTGGAACATTTGCTTCGCCCTGGGGAGGAATAAGTTTGCCGCCTCCCGCGTATGGAGCATTGATGGAAGAGTTGATGTCGGCAGCAGAACGCCGTTACCGTATGGCTTTCCTGGGAATTCCTTCACTGCCGGATTTTTTCCAAAGACCGTCTTTGGTTTCGGCATTGGTCTATCGGGAAATCCACACATCCTTGAGGAAAAATGGATACGATAATTTCCGTCTGCGTGCCCATTCATCGACCGCGGCGAAATTGGGGATAGGAGTGCGGGCCATGTGGATCTTACCCTTCATTCGAAATCTATTTCCGGCTATCCAATTTCCGGCTATGGAAGGAGATGTTGCCTATGGAAATTAGGGGAATGTTTTTCAGAGTCTTTGTAACCTTGGTCATTGTTGGATTGACATTTTCCGTCGCCGCATCACCCCTACAGGAAAAGTCCGTTCGGAATCTTGCGGATAATTTGGACACGGTTGCACCACCCGATCGTAAGGATGTTTTTTCAACTGGCCTTATGGAACTGGAATCCGCCGATGCTAGAATACGACGTTCACCAGACAGCTTAAATCCCCATCTGGATAGGCTGCGAATTCTTTTTGTCCTTGGCGTAAAAGAAAAAGAATACTTGAATCGTGGAAATGAGGAAATCCTATTTTTAAAAAAAGCGCTCGAGAAGGATGAGGCGTCCCAGAACCTACTGCTGGGGTATTCGGGGGCCATCAGAGTCGTTCAAGCCAAGCATGGCCTTAACCTGAACCGCAAATGGAAAAATTTGCAGGCCGGTATTCCTATGCTTGATTCCGCAGTCGTTCGGGATCCGGCGCAAACCGAACTGCGCTACCTGCGGTTGGTCAGCAATTATTATCTCCCTTTCTTCCTGGGCAGAAAGCCCGTGGTACGTGAGGATTTCTCAGCCTTGGCTAAATTGCTGCCACAGGCAGCGGAACAATACCCCGCTAAATGGTTTCTCAACATAGCCGGTTTCGTTCTCGAGAAAGGGAAGTTGACTGAAATGGAAGCTGCGCGCTTGAAACAAAAAATACAGGCAGTCACGGCAGTGATTCAAAACCAGGAAATTCTGGCGCGGGAGAAGAGATGAAGCAGATCCGGAATTCCCCAATCTTCCATCCACTGGCAGCGCGGTGTTTTGAAAGTGTTTTCATTCCTTTGCGAAATTTCCATCTTGGAGAATTACGCTTCTTCAATATTCCCGATAACATACCGGTCGGTCGTCCCGTGCTCTTGGTCGGCAATCATATCAGCAATTGGGACGGGTTCCTGTTCCGGGAGATCCAAAAACGCCTGCGTCCGGATTGGCCAATCTATAGCGTGATGTTGGAGCAGGAACTGCGGAAACGGCCTATCTTTCGTCTGCTCGGTGGTTTGGGCATTGATCCCCAATCACCCGCTTCCGTGGCTCGGGCACTGCGTACGTTAAAAATAATGCGGGCCAAGAACCCGAATTTTTTCCTTTCCTATTTTCCGCAAGGTCAAATCTTTCCCAGCTTCAAGTGCCCATTGGAATTTAAGGCGGGAGTCGACCTCTTTGTTCGAGCCTTGTCTCCTTTAACCGTCATTCCCGTTGGATTGCATATAGAGCCCATGCGAAAGCTGGCGCCGACTTTTTTCATCTCCTTGGGTCGCCCCATGCGCATCGATCGCCCCTCGGTTGTCCACCGGGTTTTTGAGGACTTGGTGCAAGCTGAAGTGGATCGCGTGCACGCGCAGTTGAGCCAACATGGAGAAAATCTGCCCGCGGGTCTTTCTGTCCAAACTTTAACCAGTTTGAAAACATGATTTTCACACTCGCAAACGAACTTCTGTTTTGGTCGGTAACGGCATTGACGGCCGTGATGTTGCTGGGTACCCTATACAACTTTTTCACCGCACCCAATCTAGACAACGCTCCTCCCCCATCGACTTTCCCCCTCGTAAGTTTGCTCATCCCGGCGCGCAATGAAGAAGAAAATATGCGAACTCTGTTGCCGTTGCTGGCCGGCATCCGCTATCCCAATCTGGAAATCCTAATTCTGGACGATGCTTCCGAGGATGCTACAGCCGCACTTGCCGGAGCACATGGAAGTGTGGTGACGCTTTTACGCGGAAAGCTACTTCCAACCGGTTGGCTCGGAAAAAATTGGGCCTGCGCGCAATTGGCCGAGCAGAGCACGGGAGACATCCTCATCTTTTGTGATGCCGATGTCAGTATGAGTCCAGAATCTGTAATAGCAACAGTGGGGATGATGCAATCCGATGCCTTGGATGCACTCACCTGCTTGCCGCGTCAAACCATGGGGACCTGGGCTGAGAAGGCGGTATTGCCTGTGTTGCTTTTCCTACCGGTAATGGGATTCGTACCCATCGCCTACATTTCCAAACTTTCCATGCCCATTCTTTCCTTGGGCTGCGGGCAGTGGTTCGCCTTTACACGCTCTGCCTATGATCATTTGGGACGCCATTCCGCCGTGAAAGATGTGATAGTCGAAGACATGGCTTTGGGACGATTGGTCAAACAAAAGGGTCTGGTCTTGGGCGTTGCGATTTCTCCGAAATATGTTTCCACCCGCATGTACCGGAACTTTCGAACCGTATGGGCCGGGTTTTCCAAAAATTTGGCTTACCTTACAGGAACGGGCTGGCTGCGACCTCCCCTGGTCTTGACGGCTTTCTTGGCCCTACATACTCTGCCACTAATAATGGTTTTGGCGGGTTATCACGCTTGGATATTGCCGCTGGCATTCTGGCTGACAAGCCGATTGTTAACGGCTGTGGCCTTCCGGGAATCCTGGACCGGTTGGATCTGGTCACCGGTAGGCGCATTGCTGATTCCAATGATGGGCATCCGTTCCTGGTGGGGGTACCGTCGACGTTCCGTCACCTGGAAGGGCAGAACCCTCAACGCAGCTTTTACTGCTTCCACACAAGAGGTCAAAATATGAACCGAGCATCGCATTTGAATCTCAAAGCAGTCGTCATTGGCGGCGGCTTCGGCGGATTGGCTGCGGCCATGCGCCTACAAGGCCGGGGCTTTGCCGTTACCCTATTGGAAAAACGGGAAAAAGTTGGTGGCCGCGCCTATCGCTGGGAATCGGAAGGCTACACCTTTGATATGGGTCCCAGCCTAATAACGGCCCCCAGTATCATTGAAGATACCTTCGCATCCGTGGGACGCAGCCTTTCCGACTTCGTAAAATTGCAGCCGCTTAATCCCTACTATCGTGTTTATTTCCATGATGGCACCTTTATCGATTATAGCGGCGATCCCGCCAGCATGAAAGCCCAGATGCGCGCCTATGAGCCCAAGGATGCCGATAGCTATGACACCTTCATGGAAGCCATCCGACCCATCTATGAACAGGTTCTCGAAAAAGGTTTGGGATCCACGCCATTTGGGGATTGGAAGGTGATGGCGCGTTTCGTTCCCACAGTTCTTAAACTCAAAGCCTATAAACCGGTGACATCGTTTGTAAACGGCTACTTCAAGAATTTCCGCCACCGTTTTCTTTTCAGTTTCCATCCTTTATACATCGGTGGTGATCCCTTTCGCGCGCCTGCCGTTTACCTGATGATTCCTTATCTGGAAAGAAAACAAGGGGTATGGTATACAAAGGGCGGCATGTATAGCGTGGTCGAAGCCATGCAAAAAGCTTTTCTGGAAGCCGGAGGAACCTTGCTAACCGATTCTCCCGTAGACAAAATTCGGGTAAAGAATGGCCGGGCCCAAGGCGCAGAATCGAAGGGGATCTTTTATCCCGCGGACCTGGTTGTCAGCAATGCCGATTTGGCCCATACCTACCGGCACCTAATCGATGCGGAGCATCGCGGCAAGTGGACGGATAAACGCATCGAAAAACTCAATCATACCATGGGCTGCTTTCTGATTTTCGTAGGGGTCCGTAAATCTTTTCCTAAGCTCAAACATCATACCCTAATTCTATCGGAACGCTATCGAGAATTGCTGCGAGATATCTTCAGACGCAAAATCCTACCCGATGATTTCAGCCTCTACCTGCACGCTCCCTGCCGCACAGATGCATCCATGGCTCCGGAAGGCTGCGAAAGCCTGATGATACTGGCGCCAGTGGCCAATTTGGAATCGGAGATCAATTGGGCAACTGCAAAAGAAGAATTTGCGAATCGCATTCTTTCCTTCCTGGAAAGCTGGGGGCTGGAAGGCTTGCAGGAAAATATTGAGATAAAACGAATCTACACACCGCTCGATTTCAAAGCCGATTTGAATGCCTACCATGGCAATGCCTTTGGACTGGAACCAAGCCTGTCCCAAACCGGATATTTCCGGCCGCACAATCGTAGCGAAGATATCGAAAACCTTTATTTTACAGGGGCAGGAACCCATCCTGGAGCGGGAGTACCCGGAGTGTTACTATCCGCCAAGGCCACAGAAACTTGCATCCTGGAGGACTTTCCCCAAATCACGGAGTCGATCTCGAGAAAAGTTTTGCAGCAAGCCTGATATTTATGAGGTACACCTACTTGCTCCTTGATGTATTGACTTTGGCGTTTCCCTTGGCATTTTCCAGGTCGGAACGTTTCGGCTTTGGAAAGAATTGGAAATTCGCGTGGGGGGCGGTCCTTTTGGCTGCACTTCCTTTTGTCCTTTGGGATATTCTATTTACGCATCTGGGCGTGTGGAGTTTTAATCCGCGATTCATTCTTAAAATGTATCTGTGGAATCTGCCATTGGAAGAGATTCTGTTTTTCATCTCCATCCCTTTTGCCTGCCTGTTTATCTACCAACAGGTGCGAGAAAATCGTCGTCTCGAATTGTCCTCGATGCACGCAAGTATTTTTTGGGGCATGCTGGCCATAGTGTTGGCTAGCCTAGGTCTAGTGAACGGGGATAGACTGTATACGGCATCGGTATGCAGTCTGGGCACACTCACTTCTCTTTTACTGGCCATGCTCAGGCCACGCTACTCCGGACCTTTGCTAGCAGCGGTGACCATTCAATATCTACCCTTTTTACTGGTGAATGGAATATTGACAGCCCTGCCCGTGGTTCTTTATCGCGCCGATGCCTTGATCGGCATGCATATTGGAACGATTCCCCTGGAGGATACCGTCTATTCTTTTGTCATGCTGGTGGGACCAGTGGCCCTTTTCGAAATGTTTTTACAACGGAACCGGGCATGATCTTTTTTTTGGGATTTCTGTTCGCCTTTATCGCAATGGAAGGCGTGGCCTGGGCTACGCACCGCTGGATTATGCATGGTCCTATGTGGTTCCTGCATCGTTCACACCATAGCTACAACAATACCCGATTTGAAGCCAATGATTTATTTGGAGTTTTCTTCAGCATCGTTTCCATTGGTTTGATTTGGATTGGGAAGGATGGAAATCCTTTTCCACTGGGACTAGGTGTGGGTATGGCCGCTTACGGATTGGGATATTTGATTATCCATGATATTCACACACATGGCCGGTTTGGACGGGTGGTCTTGCCTAAGAATGCCTATTTGCTGCGATTGGTGCGTGCCCACCGTATCCATCATAGCCGAGATGGGTTGGATGGTACCCGAAACTTTGGGTTCCTTTGGGCAGGACGCACAGCAGGATCGAATAAAGGGAGCGCCTAAGTAAATTTTCTCAAGTTTTTACAGTAGCGCATTCACCCTTACCGCTTGAATTTCAAATTCCTATCATTTATCCCATCGTTTTCAGTTATGAATGGACATTTTAAGTTGCAAACACATCCCAATAATATTCTGACTATTTTGGACTCCCGCATGTTGGCCGACGCTAGAGGAAAAGGCGACCCCGCAGCCGATGAATACATGGCCGACGTGATGGCAAGTCCCGGTTTTGACCCAAGCCAATTGCGCGATTTAGCCAACTTGGCGGAGATTTATCCGCTCCCACCTGAATTGGAAGCCTTGCTGGAAAATCCCATGGAGTTACCAGCCTGGGCCGACCACGGAAAATTGGTTCGCGCGCAGCAGTACTATGCCCAAAACTCCATCTCCTATGGATTTGTTCTGCTCATCTACTCCTTGCCGCTTATGTTTGCATGGGGTACCGGAGGCGCACAAACTTTGGTAATGAACCAGGATCTTTTGGTGGACTACCGAAGACGGGTGCATTACACTCTGGATTTTTTAAACACCGTATTTGCACCTGGTGCTTTCAGTGCGGGTGGAAAAGCGGGGTCGGCGATTTTACGGGTACGCCTGATGCATGCGTATGTGCGTGCGAAAGCGCTTAAGGCTTGTCAATGGCAGCCGGAATGGGGCGCGCCGGTCAACCAGGAAAAAATTATCGCCACGGCATTGTCATTTTCATTGGTTGCCGTCAAAGGCATGCGTCGCCTTGGTTGGCGCGTCAAAGTGGAAGATGAAGATGCCTTGCTTCATTTCTGGAGAGTCGTCGCAGTATTGTTGGGCGTGGAGGAATCTTTCGCGCAGTTCGATATTAAAAATGCCGATCAAATTTGGAATGAATGCGCCAAGGATCATTTCTGCCGCACCAATGCGGGTGTGAAATTGGTGCATGCCCATTTCAATTTCATCGGTTCGCTGACCTCACCTGCTACGGCCCGGGCACTCACTACATTGACCGAGATTTTGGTAGGTGAAAGTATCGCGGAAAACTTGGCGTTGCCCAGAAGCAAAAGGATCCATACCTGGCTGTGGCGCGGGATTATAGCCACCCGGAAAGCGAGTGGCGGTTTGGAACTGCCGACTTCCGTTTACATGCCGAAACTGGAAGACGTGGCAAAACACCTGCATAAGAAAATTTCCCAATACGACCCGGCCGCACACCATAATGCGTACGCGTCGCGGCACCACTAAGCGTATGCGTCCCAGCATCACTAAGTTGCCTTGCTACCCATTTTAGGAATAAGGAGTTTCCAGTGGCCGAAGAAATAAAAACTGAAACAGCCACTTTTGCGGCCGGGTGTTTTTGGGGTGTGGAAGAAACCTTCCGGCGCATGCCTGGCGTGGTGACTACCCAAGTGGGCTATACTTCAGGTACAGAGTCGAACCCGGATTACCGCGCCGTGTGCACCGGACGCACCGGACATGCGGAAGCGGTTCAAGTGCAATACGACCCTAGCCTCGTTACTTATGGGCAGCTTCTCGAAGTGTTTTGGGAAAACCACGACCCCACCACATTAAATCGACAAGGGCCAGATGTGGGTACCCAGTACCGATCCGGAATCTACACCCATGATGAAACCCAGGCCAATGAAGCCCTGGCTTCAAAGGAACAGAAACAGACCTCGGGCAAATACAAAAAGCCGGTTGTGACTGAGATTGTTCCTGCCACGGTTTTCTATCCGGCTGAAGAGTACCATCAGCAATATTTGGCCAAACGCGGCATGCCTGGATGCCATATCTAGCGGGCTCCCCAAGCCAGTTTTGTATCTTCCAACGCTCAGCTTTGGACTTTCAAACATCTGATACATCCTTTTGTTCAGAATTTTCAACCTAAGTACTTGGTGAGGTTTGCGTGAAGCTTCAAGATCTCCTGCTTGGCTGGCTGGACGTGCGAATAGACCGTGACGGATTGAAATGGTTGTTGGAAAAATCTGAATTGTTAAAACAGGGTGCTCCAGACCGCATGGTGTTCGTCTCCTTCAGCTCGGCTTCCCGATTTTCCGGAAAAGGCCCGCTCGCATTAGGCGCGCAGGATCTTGACACCGCCAAGGCTGCCATACCCGATTGGACCCCACTGGACTGGACCTGTGATCAAGCAGCACGAACCGTGCTACTGCTTTCTTTACCCGAAGGCGCAACGTCCGCCAACCTAATAAGGCAGTTGTATCAAACCGCGGACATGGAAGAAGCCACCGCCATGCAAAAGTCTTTAGCGGTACTTCCCAATCCCGACCTGCATATGGGCTGGGCCAGGGAAGGCGTTCGCAGCAACATCCAACAGGTATTTGAAGCGTTGGCAGTGCGGAATCCTTATCCGGCCTTGCACTTTGATGAAATAGGCTGGAACCAACTCATTGTGAAAACCTTTTTCGTCGGTACATCGTTGCAGGAGGTGGTGGGACTGGATAAGCGGGTCAATCCCCGGCTGGCCCGCATGCTCACTGACCTCGCTCATGAAAGATGGGCCGCTGGAAGACAATTCAGCCCAGATCTGTGGCGCTGCGTCGGCCCGTGCGCGGACACGGAGGCGATGGAAGATTTGCGGCGAATCCTCGCAGAGGGCTCGTTAGTTGAAAAGCGTGCCGCCGCCTTGGCGCTTAACGTAAGCCCGGGCCCATCAATGCTGCGCGATATGGATCCAGGCTTATCTGACGACATCCGAAATGGGAAACTGAATTGGGAGAATTTCAACCATGGCATCTGATAAAAACGAATCAACCGGTCCGCTCCGCTTTATCGACCCGCATATCCACATGGTATCGCGCACTACGGATGATTATGCCGCCATGGCTATAGCCGGAGTCGTTGCCATTATCGAACCCGCTTTCTGGGTAGGCCAGCCGCGTACGGAAGTGGGCACGTTCAAGGACTATTTCTCGTCCATCGTCGGTTTCGAACGCTTCCGGGCGTCCCAATTCGGCATCAAACATTACTGTACTATCGGCCTCAACTCCAAGGAAGCCAACAACGAGGCCTTGGCGGAGGAAGTCATCGATCTCATTCCGCGGTTTGCCGGAAAAGAAGGCGTAGTCGCCATCGGTGAAATCGGTTTCGACGAAATGACTAAGGCGGAAGAGAAATTTTTCCGCATCCAACTCGATCTAGCCAAAGAGATGGACATGCCGGTTATGATCCATACACCTCATCGCAACAAAAAAGTCGGCACGTCTCGCAGCATGGACATTTGCCTTGAACACGGCATTGCACCAGGAAAAGTTGTGATCGATCACAACAACGAGGAAACTGCCCAGGAAACCTTGGACCGAGGGTTCTGGGCCGCTTTCACCATCTACCCCAAAACCAAAATGGGCAACAAACGCATGGTGGAAATCGCAAAGCGGTATGGGCAGGAGCGCATTATCGTAGATTCCAGCGCAGATTGGGGTATCAGCGATGCCCTGGCGGTGCCCAAAACGGCGCAGCTGATGCTGGAAAACGGCATCTCCCGATCCGCCGTCACAGCCATGTGTTATGGAAACGCCCTGGCCGCCTATGGACAAAGCGGGCAATTCAATGAAAAGGACTGGCTTACCCAAGCCGCCATCGATCCCACCCGGGTTTTCGAAGGGAATAGCTTGCTTAGGGGTGGCGGTGCCGAAACGGGTGAAAATTCCTCGTTAATTGAATAATTATTACGCGTTTTATACGTAATATTGCCGAAATTATACATGCGATGTCCAAACTGGACATTTATCTTTCTGTCCGCGAATTTAAAAATCTTCGTCTCCCAGTTGTCCCACGAGGTATCGGTGCCGCTCAATCCTTCCCAAAACTGTTCCCTTGACTGTTCCATAAACTACTTGCTATTAAAAAAAGCCTCCCGCTGGTCCCTCGGGTTGGGAGCCGCACTATGCTGTCTCTTGACCCTCCCAGCGCAGTCTGCTGCAAGCCAGAGCGGCCATTTCATACCGGGTGATTCCACCTTGACCACCGTCCTGGTTACGCCCTCCGATTCGGAATCCCAGGCTTGGGCCTATTCCTTCAACGATCCGGATCTCTTTTTCGATACCTGGTGCGCGGGGCCCGGTGGATTTGGATCGGGAAATGGACCCAGCGCCGGATTAATCGGCACAGAGTGGAAAAGCCCAAACGTCTGGATTCGAAAAACTTTTTCTGCGCCCGATAGCGTTTACAGCGCCCTTACTTTGAGCGTCTTTCATAGTGGGGATGCGGAGGTCTATTTGAACGGTGTTTTGGTAGCCGAACTGACCGGTGCAAGCAGGACCTATAAGGAAATCGACATTTCCAAAACAGCCCTGAGCCATATGAAACAAGGGTATAACGCCATCTTCATCCATTGCCAAACGACCAATGGCCCACATTACTTGGATGCTGGTTTAATGGCCTTCACAGTCGTCAGCGAAAGCCCCGTGTCCCTGGAATCGAGAAATCGGGTCCACCCTCAGTGGATGGGCAAAAAGACTTTTTCTGGTCGCTGCTACAATGTGGATGGGCGAAGCAGCGTTAAGCCGACAGCGCGATTAAATTATTTGGTCCGCTAGACCATTTCTCGCGCGAGCTTGATGATATCGGCATCGCCAAAAGTCTTTCGTAAAACGCGCTCGGTTTCTTCCCGATAGTCATTGCTGGCAAAGCCGGATTTCTGCAGCTTAAGCCTCTGGATAACCTTGTCTATTTGAGTCCAGTCGGTACCGGTTAAGGTCTCGTCCATTTCCCGTTTCTGAGAAGCCACCCATTTGTCCTGATCGCCGGCAAATTTTCCGTATCGTTCCAACTGTTCTTTGTTGATCAATGTGTACTTCTTCGTTAGGAGGGAATAAGCGGGGATTTAATCGGGAGTCCTAAAGGTAGCAAATTAGAGGCGGCCGCTACCTGATTCCCTATTTGAAAAGTTTCTCCGCGATTTGCACCGCATTCAGCGCTGCTCCTTTGCGAATCTGATCTCCAACTACCCAAATATCGACGGTTTTGGGTTGGGACAAATCCTTGCGCACTCGGCCGACCAGCACCGGATCCCGTCCAGACGCATCAAGGGGCATGGGCCAGCGGTTTGCACTTCGGTCTTCCATGATTTCTACACCTGCCGATTTTTTAAGGATGGAATAGATTTCCTCTACGGAAGGATCTTCTGCAAACTCAATATTCAGGGCCTCGGAATGGGCTCGCAATACGGGCACGCGCACACAAGTGGCGGTAATTCGAATGCCCGGGTCATGGAAGATCTTATGCGTCTCCTTGACCATCTTGATTTCTTCTTCGCAATAGCCATTATCGGTCATGGGTGAATTGTGCGGAAAGAGATTGAAGGCATAGGGGTGGGGAATGACGGTGCGCCGAAAATCTTCACCCTGTAAATATGCGGCCGTTTCCCGCACCAGCTCGTCCATGGCCACGGCACCGGCACCGCTAGCCGCCTGGTACGTGGTGGCCACAACGCGAACAGCCTTGAAGCGTTTATGCAAGGGCCACAGAGCCAAGGCCATGATGATGGTGGAGCAATTTGGATTCGCGATAATGCCCTTATGCTGGGCGATATCTTCCGGATTGATTTCCGGTATCACCAACGGAACGCCTTCCGCCATGCGGAAATAGGAAGTATTGTCGACTACAATCGCGCCGGCTTTGACTGCGGAGGGCGCGTATTCCTTACTCAGCTTGCCACCAGCAGAAGCCAAAACCAAGTCAATGCCTTTAAATGAGTCGTGCGTGAGCTCTTCTACTTTGATGGCTTCGTCTTGAAACTTCAGAGTTTTTCCTGCTGAGCGGGAGGAGGCCAATAACCGGAGATCGCTAATCGGAAATTTCCGCTCCGCCAAAATGTCCAAAAGTTCCGAGCCCACTGCGCCTGTGGCGCCCATGATCGCGACCTTGATTCCCATACCTTTTCCCGCACACCTTTCTCAAAAGTTCCAGTTCAAAGTATTCCATCTGATCGGCCCGTCAGTCCAGCCCCACAAGGCTCGGAGCGGGCAAGGGGATTTATCCCCGCCGACTTTGCACGGCAAAAACTCTGCGGAGAATTTAATAAAAATTGTAACTTAGTATGCTTTCCAAATCAGGACGATCTTCCCCACAGGTGAAACATGGAATTGAGCATCGAAAATCAGGGTCTTTTTGTTTCCAGACATATCGGGCCCGATGAAGCCCAGATATCGGCCATGCTTGCCGTAGTGGGGGCGAAAAGCCTGCAAGACCTCGCTCAAAAAACGGTTCCGGAATCCATTCGCCTAGCCCAGCCGCTCTCACTGCCCGCTTGGGAAAACGAACATCGTTTTCTTGCCGAGGCGCGCGCCTTGGCCTCGGAAAACCAGATTCTCACCTCCCATATCGGCATGGGGTATTATGACTGCGTGATCCCGGGCGTCATCCAGCGCAATGTGCTGGAAAATCCAGGATGGTACACGGCCTATACGCCCTACCAGGCGGAAATCGCCCAAGGCCGCCTGGAAGCGCTGATTAATTTTCAAACCACGGTGCTCGACTTGACCGGGATGGACATCGCCAATGCCTCGCTGCTGGATGAAGGCACGGCCGCGGCCGAAGCCATGTCCATGCTGTTTGCACTGAGAGAGAATGACCAGGCGCATACCTTTTTCGCCTCCCAGCGCTGCCATCCGCAGACATTGGATGTGCTCCGCACCAGAGCCCAGCCTCTAGGTATTGAGCTTGTAGTAGGCGATGAAGCCACGCTTACCGGGGTTGACAACCTTGCGGGCTGTTTTGGAATACTGCTGCAATATCCCGATACCTTTGGCGCAGTCACAGCCTACCAGTCTTTATGCGACCATGCCCATGCGGCAGGTGTCAAAGTAGCCGTCGCCTCGGATCTCCTGGCCCTGGTGCTGCTGGCCTCGCCCGGTTCCTTCGGCGCCGATATCGTAGTCGGTTCGGCCCAACGCTTTGGGGTGCCCATGGGATTTGGCGGACCGCATGCGGCTTTTTTCGCCACCCGCGACGCCTTCAAAAGACACATGCCCGGACGTATCATCGGCGTTTCCCTAGACGCCCACGGCCACCGCGCCTATCGTATGGCGCTGCAAACTCGCGAGCAGCATATTCGCCGCGACAAAGCGACCAGCAATATTTGCACCTCGCAGGTTTTACTGGCCGTAATGGCGGGCTTCTATGCCGTCTACCATGGTCCCGGAGGGCTTCGTTCCATCGCCTCGCGCGTGCATGCGCTCACACGCACTCTGGAAAAAGGCTTACTGGCTTTAGGCTACCGGCAATTGCACGGCAATTTTTTCGACACCTTGCATATCGCCCTGCCCGACCCAAAAGTTTTATCCACAATTCGAAACTTAGCTCTGGCGGATGGACGGAACTTTCGTTACTGCGACGATGGCACCTTGGGTATTTCCCTGGATGAAACTTCGACTGCCGCGGATCTCGCCGCTATCTTAAGAATATTCGCCGAAGCTAGCGGAAAACCTGCGCCCAACGCACAGGCTTTAGCAGCCTGGTCTACGGGCCTTAAACTCGCTTGGCCAGTCGCTTTGATTCGCACCGGTGAAATTCTTGTTCATCCGGTTTTCCATTCCCATCGCAGCGAAACGGAAATGCTCCGCTATATCAAATCGCTGGAGAATAAGGATCTGGCCTTAAACACCTCCATGATCCCGCTCGGCTCCTGCACCATGAAACTGAATGCCACCGCCGAAATGATTCCACTCACCTGGCCGGAATTTGGACGCATGCATCCCTTTGCCCCCGAATCCCAAACAAAAGGCTATCGACGCCTGTTTGCCGACCTCGAACGCGATCTGGCCGCCATTACGGGGCTGCCGGGTGTTTCGCTGCAACCGAATGCAGGCTCACAGGGCGAGTATGCCGGTCTCATGGTTATCCGGGCCTATCACAAAAGTCGTGGCGAATCCCATCGCGACGTTTGCCTTATTCCAGCCTCCGCGCACGGAACCAACCCGGCCAGTGCAGCCATGGCAGGACTCAAAGTGGTGGTTACCAAATGCGATGAAACCGGCAATATCGATCTGGCGGATCTTGCGCGCCATGCCGAAGAAAATCGAGACAGGCTCTGTTGTCTCATGGCCACCTATCCTTCCACGCATGGCGTATTCGAAGAAGGCATCAAGGACGTGTGCGCGCTCATCCATGAGCGCGGCGGGCAAGTGTACATGGATGGCGCCAACATGAACGCGCAAGTGGGGCTGTGCAGCCCTGGATCTATCGGCGCCGATGTTTGCCATCTCAATTTGCACAAAACCTTTTGTATCCCCCATGGTGGCGGCGGACCCGGCGTAGGACCCATTTGCGTGGCCGCCCACCTCGCCCCTTTCCTCCCTGGAAATCCTGTTGTCAAAACCGGCGGGTCCAACGCCATCCCCGCCATCTCTGCCGCACCCTGGGGCAGTGCCAGCATTCTAACCATCTCCTGGGCCTATATCCGCATGATGGGCGGGGCCAATCTCACGCGCGCCACGGAAGTCGCCATC
>JAYTHY010000007.1:0-2523 GCA_043732185.1 Fibrobacteria bacterium | reverse complement strand
ATTTCTAAAGCCACACTGTCGTGGGGATAGATGGTGAAATGGAAGGCGTATTTTTGAAACATCGTCCGCTTGGGAAGGCGGGAGAGTACGGGGATTTTGACAAAATGAGAGGGCGGATCTTGGACGGGGGGGCCGTTGTAAACGTGATGACCATTTTCATCCATCGTTATGTACTTCGGATCTAGTTTTGCGCCTTCACCGAATTCTTGCACTGCAGAATCAGGAATAGGTACCGCTACTCCTATGTTAACGGCATTACCCTTAAAACCACCGCCGGAAAAAGAATGGGTACCAAACATCAATTCTCCACGTCGGCTTTTCTCCAAAGTGTCGGTGACCGTAATATCATAAACCGTGTAAATAGTCCCAAATGAAAGATCAAATCGAAATATCCAGAGTCCACATAATATCAATGCGGTTAATAAGGAAATAAATATGGGCTTTTTGTTTTTCATTTTGGTGAACCTCGGTATAGGATAGTTCGTGGACTGGGATTGATTCCCACAGAATCGCCAATGCCCTTAGGGTCCGTCAAGCCAAGGGAATTATGGATATAAGGATAGATATTGTCTTTGAAATCAGGGTTCTGAACGGACATTAAACCATTAAAGGTAGATTCTGAATTCCGAGATTTCCAAAGGGGCGCAAGCGGATATGGAATCGAAAGCAATTTTATAGCTGCTTTAAAGCCATCGGACATTTCAATTTTTCCATCTGGATGCTTAAAAGTCGTCCAACCGTTTTCCGGAATTTCCTCAACTGTTTTACCCATCAAAATATTGTCGAAAGCGTGTTGGGCAGGGCTTGAAGTCGGACTATCAAAATTAATTCCATACATCGGCACCTCCGCCGCTACCGCAGCATCATACATGGCCCAACCTGCCACTCTCGACAAATGGTCTCCCTTTTTGGTGTGGTTCACAACCTTCGTATGATCTTGTCCTTGGTCATGGGATGCATTGGCCATATCTTCTAATTGCTCTTCGTATCCACCCCCAACATCAGAATGCGCGCCAGGAAAGGTCTTTTCCTCCCACCCAGATGGAAGCTGTGATCCGGAACCGGTATGGATACTTGTGGATGGGAACAGGCCCACAAACCAGACCTTTTCAAAACCCAATTTTTTAAGTTGTTAACCCCTATAATTTTAGCAAGCTGATTATCTCGGAAAGCCCTCTTTCCTCGGCCACCATCAGGGGACTGGCCCCCGCGCTATTGGTAATGTCCTTTTTTGCGCCTTTGCTAATCAGCAGACGCACCAATTCCACATTGCTCTGATTGACAGCGATGAAAATTGGAATCTTAATATCTTCGCTGCCGCTACTTCCGGCACCATCCACATTTGCTTTGTTGGAAATTAGCAGCGTGGAAATTTCCAGGGCATCGGCCTTGTTTTCAATAGCGCAGGCCAGTGTCAACGCGGTTTCGGATTCTTCCGTATAGGATTTATTGATGTCCGTATAAAGCTTGTTCTTAACCATGTACTCAACGATGTCCTTCTTTCCGAAAGCGATGGCCGCGTATAGAGCATCAAACACATAGGTATCATCGGTCAGGCATTTTTCAATGGAAGCGCCCTGCTGTATTAATCCGATGAATTTTTCCAGCGACCCACTATAAATGGCTGAGCCTAGGATCGATGCCTTGTAGCCTTCCAAGGAGGTGTTGAAGCTAGGTTGAGATGTGCCAGATTTGGGCACTATTGAATCTTTGGCCGCGAGTTTCGCTGGAACTTCAGGTCTGGATTTGGTTTCAACTCTTTGAGAGCTCTCCTTGTTACAGCCCAGGAAAGCCATGGCTGCAAAGGCAAAAATCTGGAGATAGTTACTGCTTGATTTCGACATGAATGCACGGCTCCTTTGCTAATCTGGCTATTTTACCAGTGTCAGGAATACTTTTAATATCATGAAAAATCTTTTGGACGTCGACGCTTTTGGCCATCTCAAAGATAAATTCTTTGACATTTTTGGAAGGTATGCCGATGTCGGCAATATTGACTTGGCCATATATTTCCACGCTAACACAATGTTTTGATACCCTTTTTCCCTCTTTGGATAATGCATTGATTTTTTCAACCATTTTTTCAATAGTCTGCGATTTGTCCAAACCTTCTTTGTGGCACTTGTCGTACACTTCCGTTACCGCCTCTCCTGGCGCTGCATAACTCAATCGCTTTCCATTTGATAAGTTGGAATACATCGCATCGGCTTGCTGATGCGAAAAGCGGATGGTGCTGGTAATTAAGACGCTTTCAAGGCCTCCAGCCGGTATTCGTCCAACAAGGTTGTTCTGGAATATAAACCGCGCGGCAGCTTGAAAGGTCGAAGACCAATTGCGCTTGACGCAAATGGAAAGACCCTTGCCCAGCCGGTACGGAAGCTTGTTCGATAGGCGAATCGGGCCTAGAGAAACATGGTAGCTAACTTAGGTTGCTACTAGTAAGAGCAGGGTCCTGAGCCAAGGTATGACGTTGCAGCCAATTTGTCGATATGGCTGCAATCGCTTTTATCCAGCACCAAAATT
>JAYTHY010000006.1:0-110337 GCA_043732185.1 Fibrobacteria bacterium | reverse complement strand
TGCTGGAGCAGTAAGTGGGACGGGATTTATCTACTATGACGCAGCTCAGGAAACGCAAAAAAGTTACTTAAGTATGGTTGATGGATTCCTAGGTGGTCGAGTAGTGCCTGCAATAGTTAACTATTTACAACGATAATCAATGTTCCTTCGAGAGTGTAGGCGAGTATTTGAAAATTCCTCATTTTAACCGAAGGTCAAAATAAGTTGACAATGTAACCCCAAGCCTTTCCTTCATCGCGAATCGCATTTACATTACTTCCTCGTCCAAGGGCATTGATTTTGAGCCCACTAAATTCCTAAACTACAGGCTTGCCGGGTGATGGAGATTTTGCTTTGTCCGTCCATATCGGCTATGGTCCAGACCAAATCGGGTTTCGGGTATGCGGTGTTTTTCGAAGGAACTCATTTTATGGATTCGGCTGCGCCCCTACTTCATGCCAACAAGCCGTCTCCCTTTGAGATCGAAACCAGTTTTCAGTCGAGGATTTCTATTACCAGGTCGAGCCATTGCCTTGCTCTGAAAGACTATGCCAGCAGCGCAAGATTTTCCTTCCAGAAGGAAATCTCCCGTGACCGGGTATCGAAGTGTTTGGGACTTTGCATCGACTACGGAAAAGAAATACTTCTGGCAGGCGCTGGGGGTGTTCAATTCCACGAAAAAAGTTCCTTTATTGGCTGCGCCAAGTTGCAATGCCATGGGATAGGATTGACCGTTTAAATTGAGAGTCACCTGGGTGGCGTTAGTTGCATCGGTTGCGAAATAATCCAGCATAAACGTAGTCTTTCCTGTGTTGATTTCAAAATGGGAAGCCGAGGGGATGGGAAAATAATCGCCAACACCACCCCCGAAATCCTGGGTCCAAAAATGATTGTAGGCCATGGGACCAAAGGCATACCCGGCCCCCATTTCATGGTATGTGGCGTTCATGATGCCCGCGCGATGCCCATCATTCCCCGACTTGTCTCCGGCCGGTGCTCCATTTACATCATCTTTTAGCCATCCATTCATCACTGCCAGCGGAGTGGAATATCCTGCGGCGATGTTCTCGGCCCATCCGCCCCCACCCTTGTAGTACTTGGTGATCCGCGTACCCGTCGCTGTTCCATCGCAAGAGGCATGCTGCATGCCGCAATTGTTCGCCATGTCGATGGAATGCACAAGAGCAGAACGGCTCAAGCTCGTGTCCCAATAGACAGGATTAACCGAGGGGTAATTTTGCGGAAGCAGTATTTGAAAATTTCCGACATATAGGTTTCGGAATCCAACCGGATCCATGCGCACGGCATTGGTCAAAGTCAAAATGCTTCGCTCTTTCCATTCCGGATAAAGCGTTTGAGAAATGACTAAAGAGGGTAAAAATAAAACCAATATCGTTATGAACGGAGCAAGCAACATCTGATTAATTCGTTACAAATTTCATGCTGTTTTGAGTTTGGCGACTGCTTCTATATGGGAAGTCTGGGGATAGAAGTCGAAAAGGCGAAGATCTTCCAGGATAAAACCTGCGGCCAACAGGGCTTTTAAATCGCGAGCCAGGGTAACAGGATTGCAGGAAACGTAGACAAGTTTTTCTGGGCGCGCAGCAATCAGAAAATCGCGTACAGCGGTGTCGAGCCCGGATCGGGGTGGATCGACGAGGATGACATCCGAGTGAAAATTCACAAGTTCACGTTGACCCTTTAGAATCAGGTCTTCCAGTTTCCCTTGTAGAAAAACATGCTTGCCTCCAATGTTACGACGGGCATAGCTTAACGCGATTGGATTTTCTTCAACGGCTAAAATAGTGTCAAAGCCATCCTTCAAAAACGCTCCAAAGAGGCCGATGCCGCAGTACAGATCCATTGCGGATTTGCCCGTCAATCCTTTTAAAGCAAAGGACAGGAGTTTCTCCAGCATCTCTAAATTGCTTTGAAAAAAACAGCGCAGGTCGAAATGAATGGCGCGTCCCTGTACATCCACCGAGAAGCCGGTTTCAACGGAACCGTCCTCGCCACTGATGAGAAAATCATCGCTGCCCGCAGGCATGGAATGAGCCCATGCTGGAAATCGGTTTCTGGAGAATTCCAGATCTTTTTGACTGACTTCCACTGCCGTTTGGGATGGCATTTTGGGTGGTGATTGGAACAGTGTATTCAAGGCTGGATGGGCTACTGGGCAAGTGGAAATGGGCACGATGTCGTGGCTGGACTTAGCCAAAAAACCGCTTCGCCCCAATGCATCCCGGTGGATTTGTACCCGATTACGGTAACCGAGCGGTTTCCCAGTTTCCATGACCAAACCTGGAAAGGAAAAGCCTCCGGTCCGGCGAAGGGCGTCCTCGGTCAAAGCCACTTTTTGTCTAATCTGTTCTTGATACTCGATGTGCTGCCAATCACAACCACCGCATATTCCGGCCACTTTACAGGGCGGAGCCTGACGTAACGGGGACGCTTCTATAATCTCCATTACCTCAGCATGGGCAAAATCCTTTTTTCCCTTTAGGATTCGCACGCGCACTTTTTCCTCGGGCAAAGTTGCTGGAATAAAAACCACTTTACCGTTATGGTGGGCCATCCCGTCTCCACCGGGAACCAGTTTTTCCACCCTCAATTCAATGAGCGAGATGGCTTCGTCCGGTTTTTGCACGCTAATGTGTTCCTAGGTGGCTGGGTGCCAGGCGGGATCGTCTACAAGCGCTGGATTGGTTTTGCGCTGTTCCAAGTAAAATAAACATTGTCGGCATTTTTTTTCGATTTTCCGTTCCCTAAACCATTCGTAACAGGGTGTGCTGAATCCTTGACGATAGCGAGCCTGCTTGTAACGGCAATAGGCACAATCTTCACCGCATAGCATATCCCAACAGGTAGACAAACTAAGCCTCCTTAACCAAGGTCATGGTCTAATCCGTTTCCGAGCAGGATTCGATTTCGTTGAAACCTTTTTTTTCAATGCGGTAGAGGGCGGCATTTGCATTGGCACCGTATTTTTCATCGAATTCAATTCGTCCGAGCACGCCGTTGAAGCTCCGGATAGATTTGAGGCTGGGAATCAGCTGATCCTCGCCGGAAGCCGTGGACATGCCCTGCAACAGGAATTTTGCTGCATCGTAAGATAGCGCCGCGACCTTATCGGGAGGATGTTTCCACCTGGCTGAAAAGGCGCGGCTGAAGTTGGACCAAGCTTCAGTTTTGGGATTCTCCTGAAAGTCCATACTGAATATCGAGCCCATCAGGGCGCCGGCGCCGCTGCGATGTAGGATGGCTTTATCGTTCCAGCCAGAAGAGCCCAGGAATTGTGCGCGCAGTTTGTTGAAGGAGGCTTGGGAAGCCACCTTGTAGGCTTCCTCACCATTGGTTGCGGGCATAAAAATACCATCGAGCATTAGGGTCGAGTCGGAAAGCGCCTTGGCGTAAGTCTTGGCATCAGGAGCAGAAGCGCCAGTTTCAATTTTCAATTTTTCGAAATAGATTTTTACGGCCAGTATTCGAATCTCCGCATATTGGGGCCCCAGATCATTAGCGTCCGGTTCGTAGTATTGTGTGGTGAGGATGGTGCCGCCGATTTTTTCTACGGCTTTTTGAAAAGCCTCGGCGAGTTGGAAACCGTATTCGCTGTTTGGCGCAACAATGGCAAAGTCTTTGAGCTTGAGGCAAGACACGGCATAAGTGGCCACTCTTTGTCCTAAAGTACCGGTTGTTACATTTAACTGGAAGATGCCGTCGCCCAAGGCTGCGATACCATGAGTGGTTGCAGTGGGCGTTACCATGGGCACTAGGCTTTTGCGCGCAGAAAGATCGATGGCGGCTGCAGCGCTTAAATCGCTCATTGCAGGCCCCAGAATGGCATCGATTTTTTCGTCGCGCATGGTTTTGCGCAATCGATGGATTCCAATAATAAGGTTACCTTGGTCGTCGAGGATTCGCGTATCCACGCGACCGCCAATTCCACGCGCATTGTTTTCGTCGAGGGCTAAATACGCTCCTTCTTTGACGGCCTTTCCAATTTCCTGGAACTCTCCCGTCATCGGGGCCATCAGCAGTACGGTTCGATTTTGCTGCGGGGAGTCTTTGCTTTGTTTCAGTTTGGACTTAATCCGCGAAGCGGCTTCCGATTTCGGAAACTGGTCCAGCCATTCTTCAAAGGTATGCCGGGCAGCCTGATAACGACCTTCGCGCAGGTATTGATCACCGATTCGTTCCATGAGACCGGCTTGTAGCGTGGGATCGCGGTTGAGCACGTCCAGGGTGGCTTCCATTTCTTCGCTGGTCAGGCCCCCTCCATCCACGATATGCCAAAGGCCCTTGCTGGATGCTTCGTATACTCCCTCTTTCATGGATTGGGAGGCGGCAATAGCAAAGGATTTGGCGGCTGCTCCGTACTTGCCTTGATTCAATAGGGCTTGGCCCTGGTAGTAGTTGATACGGGCTATTTGTAATGAGCTGGGAAAAGTGCGCTGAAAGCGGCCAATAACGGCAAGTGCGACGTCATTATGGTTCAGACGAATTTCGACATCAGCTAAAAGAAGCGTTGCCTCTTCCAAAGTTGCAGCCTTATTCGACTGCCTGATCAGGCGATTGAGTCGGTCTTCCGCGTCTTTAAATTGACTATTCTGATATGCGACTTTAATCTTCTTAAGTGCAGGATCTCCATTTTTATCTGCCGTGGACTTTTCAATGGGAGCCGATGTGGCAGGGGTTTGCGAACTAACAGGTTTAGTTGAATTCTGCCCCAGAGTCAGGGAATATGCAAAATAGGAGAAAACGGTTATCGACCGAACATTGCCAATCACGTAGTGAAACCTTTCATTAGTAAAAACCCTTCAAACGTATGCAGGATCGGATAAAGGGAAAGCGGCTTCTAAGGCCTGATACATTTCCGTGCAATTTGCATACCTATCTTCTGGTGTTTTAGACATGCCTTTGCGCAATGCCTCCCAAAATGCGACACCGAGCGCTGGATTAAATTCAAGGATGGGTACGAGCTCATTTTTGAGAATGCGGTTGCACAGTTCAGGAATTTTTGTGCCGATATACGGTAGTTTATAAGTCAGCAGCTGATAAATGACGACGGCCAATCCATATTGGTCCGAAGCAGGACTCACCTTGAGCCCGCTTAGCTGTTCAGGAGACATGTAAGATGGCGTGCCCACAGTCATGCCGGTTTGCGTTAAGCCGACATCTTCCATTTTGGCGATGCCGAAATCCAATAGTTTGATGGTTGCGCCGTTGTTGACCACCATTAGATTGGCGGGTTTAAGATCGCGATGAATGACCTTATGTCCATGGGCAAAATCCAAGGCCGAACTGATTTGTTGCAGCCAGTGGGCCACTGCTTGGGGCATGGGAGGCGTGGTATTATTGCGCATCCATTGGGAAAGGGTGATTCCGTCCAGGTATTCGAGTACCATGTAAGATACCTCACGAACGGTGCCGAAGTCGTAAACGGTATTGATACACGGGTGGTTCAATGAGCCGGCTGCCTTTGCCTCCAGGACAAAACGTTCCGCTGCGCGGTCGAAATGGGAGGACGCATTTTTAGTGATGGTTTTGATGGCGACTTTTCGTCCCATATGCGTGTCAAAGCCTTCGAAAACATCGCCGGCTGATCCAAATCCCATTTTCCGGACAATCTTGTATTTGCCGACGCGAATCAATCCACCCTTGACATCCCGTTCGATATCATCGGAAATATTACCCGTATGGACAGGCGCTGCCGGTGCTTGATAGGCGGGTGTTGGGGCGGGATGGGCATGCCTGGGTAGCGCATCTTTGTTGCCAGTAGAAGGTGTGGCGTCTTTCGGAGAAGGGATGATGGGCGGGTCGCGAGGATCGGAGAAACGCAGTGGGGGAGAGGGATTGGCTATTGATGGCGCTGCAGCCTGGACAGGAATACCCCGGGGCGGGGTTTGCGACAGGCCAGTTCTTGCGGCGCCCGGACGTGCACCTCCGCTGGCCATGGATAGGAGCACTGGGTCGAAGCCGGAAGTTGGAGGAATAGCCATTGATTTTTGGACAGGTGTAGGGAAGAGTAGGCGCACGGCAAAAAAAGGAATGAAGCTTACCGCAACCATCATGGCTGGTAGTGCCGGTGGCAGCCACAACGAGGATTTTACAAAAATCACGAAGGCGATAAACGGGTACAGTCCGGCCAAAAACAACGCCAAGGCCAAAGCCGTTGCGCTGCTGAAATCAAGCACTAAGGTGAGGATCACAAGGCTCGAAAAAATAATCCCTAGAATTATCGGCAAAATAGATCCGCATGCCGGTGCGGTTATGAGTGTCTTATCGAGTATTCCAGCAGCGGCTTCCGACCAGATTTCCGTGGCAGAACGGTGTCCTGTGGGAGTTTTAATTCCTGGTGCGTCCAAGGCCACTGCATCCAGAAAAACGATCCTGCCGCGCACAGACTCTATCGGCACGCTGCCATTGATCAAGCTAGTAGCCGAAAAGCGTGGAATGTCACCCGCGGAATGAAACCTAAGGTACATTCGTCCCCGTGAGTCTAAAGGCACAACATGGTCTGCGTCAATGAGCACGCCTATTCCATCCAGGTAGCCAACTTTTTGGGCGGAAACGCCCAGGGAACGGCGTACAGCCTCTACGGCCAAGTTGCCGACAACGCCTCGCCCAAGACGCGCAAAAGCCTGCACAGTGTAGAGGTTCTTTTTTTCCAGGGGCCAAGAAAATCCTGTCGAGGCCCAAGTCCATTTCAGCAGCGTGTCGGACATCTCCAGTCCTTGGCCCATGGGAAGATTTAAGGCTTGGCCGGGACCGTCCAAAAGCGGATACAGGGAGTGGGAAAGGATGGACGAATAGGGCTGCATTCCTGCATCCGTAAAGACCCAAGGCTGCAAGCTATGGAATCCATGTGCAATGACCACGTCCCCCTGGGTGGGTGCGTTGATGGATAGGGTTGGGTCCGTTGTTGAGGCGGCCGGCAGATTGATGGCCAGGATTTTGGGGTGCAATTGGAGAATGGATTTTACCACCGTCGTCAGCGATTCGCGGTTGAGTTCGCCCAATTCGGTGGCAGCGGAAACCACTGCAACGGAATGGGATGCTGGGGGCGCACCTTTTCCTTTCAAGAACAATCCGTAAAACCAAGGTTTGGTCCATTCGGATACATCCGGTGAAAAAAGCAGTAGGGTAAGGCAAAAGCCTGTGATCAATGTAGCGGGAACAAAACGCAAGGCAACGGGAGACTGCTTGGTGGCCATTTTGCCTTCCGATTTGTCTCTCATAGCGATGCATTAATATAGCGGGAAAACGACGCTCAGGGAAGGGGAAGTTGCTAATAAACGCGAGTCATTTTCGCTAAACGGTATTGTAGCGCACGGCGGGAAATTCCCAGCAATGTTGCCGCTTTGCTTCTATGCTGCCCGCAAGTGGCTAAGGCATGCGTAATTTCCGCTTCCGACACCCTAGAATTGGGTATTCGGCTAGGGTATGAATGCATATGGCTTGAAAAACCGATGGTTTCCGGCTTGGGAGGTAACTTTTCGGCTACGCTATCCGTTCGGGCGGCTTCTTGCCAGCTCCAACCCAGAGTACGCATCACCGAATACCGTTCGACCAGATTTTTCAGTTCCCGGATATTTCCAGGAAAGGATAGGGTTAGCAGGTGACGGGGAAAACATGCTGCGGCAACCCGCGCTTCAGCACCAGGTAGCAGGGAGGAAAGAAAATGCTGAACCAGTGGAAGGATATCGTGTGGACGCTCCCGTAGAGGCGGTATCCGGATTTCCACGACATTGAGACGGTAATACAGGTCTTCACGAAATCGGCCTTCCGCAACTTCCTGGCGCAAGTCTCTATGGGTGGCACAGACGAGACGGAAATCGACCGGGTATTCGTGGCTGTCACCAACCGGGCATACTTTTTTTTCCTGGAGGACGCGCAGTAGCCGCGTTTGCACCTCCCTGGGCATATCCCCAATTTCGTCCAGCAGCAATGTGCCTCCGTGAGCGGTTCGAAATGTACCGGGATGATCGGCATGGGCCCCGGTAAAGGCCCCTTTTTTATGACCGAATAATTCACTTTCAATGAGGCCAGCAGGCAGGGCTGCGCAGTTTACGGCAACAAATGGCCCGCCGGCCCTATTGCTTTTTAGATGTACGTGTCGCGCCACCATTTCTTTGCCGCAACCGCTTTCTCCCCGCAAAAACACTGGGCAATCCGCACCGGCTACGGCGGAAACCAGGCGCAAGACGTCCTCCATCGGGGAGCCGGGTGCCAGGATGATTTCTGGCGAGCCGTCTTGGCCGATTTGTCTATTTATGGGTTTAAACCGGCCGGCCGAATGGGGATAGGCGGTGTCGAATTGGGTTGTTTTACCGGGTGCGAACTGGGTTTGAATCATGTGGAAGGAAGATAATCCACAACTTGAGTCCATACTGTGATTGCGGTCTCGTCCAGCAGCCCGTCCGGTGATTGGAATTAGATTTATTTTCAGTGGATTTTATTTAGCCGGAGGTAAAAATGAAAGCATTGAATGAAGCGCCTTGGAGAATATATCTGGACGAAGCGGCACCCCAAGACCCGGTGGCCAGATTTTCCGCTCATGTTCAAAAAACCAGGGAATTTTTGGAAAGCATTTCCCTAGCGCAGACAGATGAAAAGTATGCTCCGGAAAAATGGAGTGTTAAACAGGTCATGGGCCATGTGACGGATGCAAACCTGATTTATCTCTATCGACTTGTTTGCATCGCTAGGGGAGAAAGCAAATCCCTTCCCGGCTTCGATGAAAATGAATATGTAGTACAAGGCCGTTTCGAAAAGGCGAACTGGTCGGACATTTTAATAGCCCATCGCGGTATCGCCGAGGCTACCTCCGCCATCCTGCTAGGATTAGATGACCAAGCCTGGAACCGAAAGGGTTCCGCCAACGATGTAGAGATTACCCCGCTAGAAATGATCAGGGTTTTGATGGGTCATGAACGGCACCACATGCAGGTGCTCAAGGCGCGTTATGGCCTTGGGTGAAATAAACAGGGTAGCGGTATCCGGTCTTGGTCCATTGGTTTTTTTGTTCAATGGGGACGCCGATGGACTGATCGCCCAACGCATTCTGGAAATGCATTTGGGGGCGCCAGATCTGCGTATTACAGGGTTGAAACGGGATATTAAACTGCTCCAAAAGTTACCACCCATGGAAGCGGGACAAATCCATGCATTGGACATTAGCCTCCGTCAAAATCAGCCTGAGCTACTTACTATTTTAGCCAAGGAAAATTTGCACGTGACGTGGTACGATCACCATGACCCCGGGGAGGTCGAACCTCATCCTCGTTTACACCTCCATATTCACCAGTCCTCGGGAACCTGTTCGGCCGTTATCGTGAACGCGGTATTCGGGCGACAACAAGGGCTCTGGGCGGCCATGGCAGCCTTTGGAGATGCGGTTCCGGATACCGCCAAGGCTTTGATTGACGAGGTCGGTGCTTCCCCAGCGGAGCGCAACTTGTTGCAGCGTTCCGGTATTCTCCTCAATTACAATGCCTACGGTGAAAAAATCAGCGATGTCCTTTTCGACCCAGCCGATTTGGCCAAACGAATGTCCCAATTCACATCGGCGCTGGATTTTTGCCAAGAGGACAGTATTTTTGGTCCGCTCGCCCAGCAGTTCGCTTCCGATCAATCTATGTGTAAAAACTTGACCGCCCTAAACGATTCGGAGGCTGCGCGTGCCTATTTGGCGCCGGATGCACCGTGGGCCCGTCGGTACTTGGCTACCTGGGCGAATGAACACATCCTGGACCATCCCTTACAGGCCTTGGCCCTGATTCATCCCCGTGCCGGAGGGGACTTTCAAGTTTCCATTCGGGCTGCCCGCCGTTCCGATGCAGACGTACCTTCAGCGGCAAGTTTAGCGTCGGAATTTGCTACTGGTGGAGGTCGTAAACTGGCGGCCGGAATTAATGTCTTACCTGCCCAGGACTTGGAGCGATTTGTAAAGCGGTTTGAACGGTTCTTTGCCGAGGGCCACTAAGCCTGTTCGTCAAAAATGGCGGACAGCTTTTCAGATAAGGCGTCGTGGACTGAGTTGTTGTTGTAGTAACCCGTTTTCATTCGAAACTTGATGGCTTCCATATGGTCCTCAGGACTGATTCCACTTTCTGTGACGGGTGCGGAGACAGTGGGATGGGCCAACGCAGTGATGGGAGCAGCTGCCTGAACTGAAGGTTTAGTGGAAGGTGTAACTGAAGGGGCGGTGGCTAGAGCCTTAGCGAAGGCTGCAGAGAAGGCTGGCCCACTCTCTTTAGGCTGGGTGCTGCCAAGTTTGCCCTGGTCGGGTCTTGGGGCTTGCAGGGGTGTACGGTTTTCAATTTTCATGGTTTTGTCTCTTGGCTCTACTTTAGAATATCGGTACCATGGTTTTATTCTTGAATCTTTTCTTAAGTTTTCCTTTAACTATAAAGGTACCAGAGTATGTCTTCCATTGTTTGTAAATTCGGCGGTTCCAGCGTTGCCGACCACTTCCAATTCCTAAAAATCAAAAAAATCCTCCAGTCCAATCCTAAACGCCGGGTCGTTGTGCCCTCGGCCCCGGGCAAACGCAATGCCGGGGAGACCAAACTGACGGACCTGCTTTATCTTTGCCACGACATGGCGGTTAAGGGTCTTAATCTGGATTCCCCCTTTACACTGATAAGGGATCGGTTCCTGGAGATAGAGCGGGAGCTAGGCCTCAAGACGCATATCGGAAATACGTTGGAGCAATTTCGCCATGAGGTTGAAAAAGGTGCGACGCGTGATTTTGTGGCTTCGCGCGGTGAATACCTTTGTGGATTACTCATGGCAGATTTCCTGGATGCGGAATTTATTGATCCTTTAGAGACGATTTTTTTCGACAAAGCCGGCCGTATCGATTCCAAAACCTACAAGGTTCTGGGTGCCCGCATGCAGAATCAAAATCGCTTGTACATCATACCGGGATTTTATGGAGTGGATGTAAAAGGCCACATCAAAACCTTTTCTCGTGGGGGCTCCGATATTACCGGTGCCATTGCCGCGCGTGCCGTTGAAGCTGAACTCTACGAAAACTGGACAGACGTATCCGGCTTGCTCATGGCGGACCCACGCATCGTCGAGAACCCGCACCCCCTGGACGAGGTGAGTTATCGGGAGATTCGGGAATTGTCCTACATGGGCGCCAATGTATTTCATGACGAAGCCATTGCCCCCGTTCGCGATGTCGGCATTCCGATCAATATTCGCAATACCAATCAACCGGAGGATCCAGGCACCCTCATCGTTTCCAAATTGCCGGCAGTTACCAGATACGATATCGCCGGCATCGCAGGTAAAAAGAACTTTTCCATGTTCACCATCGAAAAAAACATGATGAACAAGGAAATCGGATTTGCCCGTAAGGTTTTGGAAGTTTTTGAAACCAAAGGGGTTAGCATCGAGCATTGCCCCACTTCTATTGACAGTATGAGCGTGGTGGTTTCCAGCGAGGAAATCGGGGAAAAAACCGAAGCCATTCTCGAGGACATACGGCGAATCTTGGAGCCGGACACGCTAGAAGTTGAACACGAACTTTCCTTGGTCGCGGTTGTCGGTGAAGGCATGACGCACCAAGTGGGCATGGCAGCCAAGGTGTTCTCGTCCCTTGGCGCTGCCAAGGTCAATATTCGCATCATCGATCAAGGCGCTTCGGAACTGAACATCATCATCGGTATCAATAACGCGGATTATGAAAAAGCGATTCGCGCCCTGTACATCGGCATGATGACTCCCAATCCCAGCTACCGGACGCTCTGATTATTTTTATGGACGTGATGTTTGTGCAGTCAAATTGCTTGTGTTCCCAATTGCTTGTGAAGTAGAATGTAAAAACCCAAAATCCTCCAGGATGTAAGCCCCGCTTTCAATTCAATAATAGGTAGGTTTTACGGTATGCAAGAACCGGAAAAGACTTGGTCGCTCAAAGCCCAGGAACTGAACAACTGCCCGTACTACAGCAAAGGCGATTCTCTGCAAGTGCAAATGCCGGGAGTTTTCGGAAACCAATTGCAAATTTGTTCCATGCCGATTGCGACTTTTATCCCCGTGGCCATGGAAGGCACACGCGCGGAAGGCCAGATTGAAGCGGGTTATAAAACCTGCTCGTGTCGCTGGAATTTTTGTCAGATGAGCAAACTTTCCAAACCTGCCATTGCTTTTGAAGAAGTGCTCAATGCGGAATATCAAATGTCTAAGCCGTTTCTGGAACAAATGCCTGCCACGGTGGCTGAAGCGTTTCGGGAACGAGCTGTGCCCATGCGTTTTAGGGCCGGCGAAGTTATTTTGGAAGGCAATGTGACCAGTTCACATTTTCATGTCATTGCCAAGGGCATGGTGCGCATTGCCAACCGCGGTAGCGACGGACGTGTTCTGGAGCTCACGGTGCTGCGCAAAGGCGATTGTTTTGGAGAGATGTCCATCCTAACCGGAGCGACGACCAGCAATCAGGTTGACGCTTTGGAGGAATGCTTGACTCTCGCTATTTCACGGCAAGAATTCTACAAGCTGGTAGCGGACTTTCCCGTGCTCAGTATTTTGCTTTATCGGATGTTGTCCAAGCGCATCAAAGCCAACAATCATAAGCTCTCCCAACTCATGTCACCGGGCCTTTCCGGAGATTTGCGTTTCTTCCCCTTTGTGGACTTGGTACAAACGGTTATGAGTTCGCACATGACCGGAACCCTGGTGGTTGAACTGGCCAATCTACGGGCCCGATTCGGCTTTCAAGAGGGTGAAATCATGCATGGGAGTATGGGTAACGTGCAAGGTACAGAGGCGCTTGACGATGTGCTTCGTTGGCGCACCGGAACGTTCCGCTTCCACACCGATGAAGCCCCTCCAGCACAAAACCTGGAAGGGGACACCATGGCCATTTTGCTGGATGCTTTACGCCGGATGGATGAATCCACTATGATTGAAAAGAGTCCCGAAGACCAGGCATCGATTTCCTAACAGGGGCAAGTTTTACCCCTCCTTCTTCAAGCATTTTCGCTTAAATCGCTTCCATTTCCACTGATAGGGTCTTTTTACCGCCCCTAGGCCGTGGCACGCCCTTTGCGTATTCCTCTATTTAAAGCCGAATGACGGGAATCAAGATCATGACACCGGAATCTTTAAATAGCCTGGACCGCCTGAAAAGCCAAACCGGGGGCGTTAAAGCAGGAATCACAGACGCAGAAAGAAAACGTTGGAAAGCCAGTCTCGATTTTGAGGCCATGTTTCTTGGTCAGATGTATAAGGCTATGCGAGAGACAGCCTCCAGCGCTGGAAATGATTTGACTGAGGCTTCTCCAGGCCGGGAAATCTTTACGGAGATGTTGGACAATCAATATGCGGGAATGCATGCCAAGTCACCGCTTGAATCCGGTGAACAAGGTTTAAAAAATGCCATGAGCGGACTTTCCAACGGGATGGCTGCGCAAATCTACCGGTCCTTGAGCCGCAAAGAAGGCGATACCCTACCTACGCCGGCCGCCGCCCAAACGTTGGGACAAGCCTCCCGTAACACATCGGTTCCCCAGTCTGCTTCCATATCCAGCGAAAAACTGAATCCCATTGTGGACTTTGCCGCTAAAACCTACGGCGTCGCATCGAACCTGATTAAAAGCGTCATTAAAGTCGAGTCGGCGAATCAACCCTTGGCTGTTTCTAAAGCCGGTGCAAAAGGCTTGATGCAATTGATGGACTCGACCGCCACCGACCTTGGTGTGCGCAATGTCTTCAATGTTCACGAAAATATTTTGGCGGGAACCCGCTACCTCAAGAAGCTTCTGGAAAAATTCCAGGGGGATGAAAGCAAGGCTTTAGCAGCCTATAATGCCGGGCCCGCGGCTGTAGAACATTATGGCGGTATTCCGCCTTACCAGGAAACCAAGGACTATGTTAAACGGGTCCTCAAAGCCAAAAGCGAATTCGAAGCTGCGGCTCCGTCTGGTTCGGAAAGGATACGATGAGTTTCAAATACAAGGAATTGGTCTTAGGCCGGGAGTTCGAAGATTTGCTTCAGGAATCCGCAGTGAAACCGACACGTGGTGAGGAGCCAACGTTACTGGGCGAAGAACTCATCGTCAATCTCAATGCTCAGTTGGCCCTTTACGACGCGTACTTGTTGCAGGCTAATCGTCAACGGATGGCGCTGGTAAATAGGAAGCTGGCCGAAAACTCCGATGCCAATGTGGAGTCAGAGCGGTTGATAGGATCCTTGTTCGTTCTTGAGGAAGCGCGCGTAGTGATTACCGAGAAGCTGCTGGGGATAACTAAAGGACGTGAGGGTTCGTTCCAAGCTAAATGCGAGGACATCTACCCATTGCTGCGTCCTGAACAAGCCGAGCGCCTGCGCATTTGCCGAGAAGCATTGCTCAAATCCACTGGCGAACTTAAAAGCATACTTTGCATCAACATGGCGTTGGTTGAAAATGGCAGCCGAATCATCCATACCACGGTCGGCATCATGACTAGCGTGGTCGGGCGCAAGCAGAATGAAAAAATGAACACCTACTCCTCCAAGGGTGCTGTTCGTATTGGCAAAATTCAAATCCGCAACTTGATTAATCGGAGCGTTTGAAATGGGATTATTTGATGCATTAGGTATTGGGATGCGCGGATTGAACGTTGCTCAAACCCAGATTGACGTGACGGGTCAGAATATTTCCAACGCCAATACCGAAGGGTATTCCCGTAAACGCGTCGACTTGCAAGCGGCCTCGATTAGGAACGACGTTTTTGGCCAGCAGGGTATTGGTGTAGAGGTCACTACCATCGCCAGGGTCCGCGACGAATTCCTGGATCGGCAAACGTGGGAACAGATGGGAGAAAAGGGCTTGACCACTGAGATTGCTTCAGCCTATACCCGGTTGGAGAACATACTGAAAGAGCCAACCGAAACGGGACTTGCGGCCCAAATGAATAAGTTCTGGGCTTCCTGGCAGGACTTGGCTAACAGTCCCGCCAATCTTTCTTCCCGTGAGGCAGTAAAATCTTCAGCCCTGGTACTCACAGATACCTTGCATAGCGCCTTCAAGGAAATCGAGGCATACGGTCTTTCCATGAATAGCCCCCTGGATCAAAAGGCTAAAACTGTGAACGATTTGACAGGTCAGATTTATCTCTTGAACGAAAAAATAGTCGGCGTAGAAGCCAGCAAGGGGCAAAAAGCCAATGAAGCCCGTGACCAACGGGATCTGACTGTGCGTAAGCTTTCGGAACTCATTGATATACAGACTATTGAGGATTCAAATGGAGGAATGACCATCACATCAGGAGGCAATCTTCTGGTAGGCGCTTCTGAGGTTTTAAAAATCGGGACATATGGAGTGGATAGAACGTTATCGGATGGCACCCAGACCACTGAACTGCGGCTCAAGTTCATGGCTTCCGGCAAGCCCTTTGAACCGCGCAGTGGAAGTTTGCGCGGGATAATGGATGCCCGCAGCAAAGTTCTGAATGGATATAAAGAGCAATTGAATAAATTGGCTAAGGCCATTGTTACTCAGGTCAATGCCGTACACGTTGCAGGTTATACTTTGAACAAAGCCACGGGCGTATATTTTTTCGACCCGACAAAAACCACTGCAGGAACCATGACGTTGTCTGATTCCGTGCTTGCAGATAGCGCTAATATCGCTGCAGCAGCAGGAGGTAAAATCACGGATGTCGCAGCCTTACCACTTACAATCCCACTAGCTGCCAGCCCAACTCTGGACCTTAGCGCCATTGATTCAAAATACCAGAATCTGGTTCAAGGCGGTGTAAAACTCACGATGACATCCGGCGCAGCCAACGGAATTGTACTCGAGGAAGGCGCGGGTAAGGACTATGTTGTCGACTATGAAAAAGGCACAATCACCTTTCTGAATTACGCCCGGTATGCGGCCTTGGATAGCGTTTCGGTCAAAATTGCCTACAACACTACAGGTTTTTCTGGAAATGGAAACGGTGGCAATGCCGCTGAACTGGCCAAGGTTCGTTTGGCAAAATCCATGAACAATGATGCCGATGGTTCACCTACGCAGAGCATTGGCGATTTCTATAGTGCCGTGATCGGCAAGATGGGCATCGAGAATAATGAAAATAAATCTAGGAAAGATACCAGAGAGTTTTTGATTGCCCAGATGGATTCGGAGCAGGGTTCGATATCTGGTGTTTCTATGGATGAAGAGATGACCAATATGATCAAATACCAAAACAGTTACAAGGCCTCGGCCAAATACATACAGACCATCAGCCAGATGATGGAAATTCTGATGGCTATTCAATAGAACTTCAGGGAGCTAATCATGTCTAACCGAATCAGTTTTTCGCAAATCAGTACCCGCATACTCGAACGACTCTATTCCAATTACAGCAAACTTGAGGGCGTTCAGCAACAGCTGTCAACGGGAAAAAAGCTCAATAAATCCTCGGACAATCCCGTAAGCACTTCTCAGAGCATGGAACTGCGTTCCGAAATCGATCAGTTCAATAGCTTTCAGAGAAATGTAAATGACGGGCAGGCCTATTTGGGAACGGTAGACTCAACTCTTACTACTTCCAACAACCTGTATCAGAACATGCATGAACGCGCCATTCAAGCTGCGACTGATTCCAATACCTCAGAAACCCGTTTCTTCATCGGAAATGAGGTCCGGGCTATTTTCGATCAGATGGTTGCGCTGGCCAACACATCCTTCAAGGATGAATATATTTTTTCCGGAACCAATTCCCAAGTGCCGCCCTATGAAATCCGTGGAGGCGCGTCCCACGTTTTGACTGCGCCCGGAGCTTTATCGGGTGACATGACTATGCCGGCGGTCGGTGTGCCTGTTAAGGTCATCGACAAAAACGTGGATGATTCCAAGGATACAGTCACTCACGATGCAAATGCCTATTTGATTATCCCAGGTACTCTTAAGGTCAACGGACTTAAGGAAGGGACAGACTTTACCGTGGACTATGTAAAAGGTACTGTGACCTATTTAACTGCAGGCGCTACGGCCCTTGCAGCGGGCGGTGGCATCGACATGTCCTACAACTGGTTGCGTCGTAACGAAAAAGATTTGGATGGCGTCTCTAACCGCGAAATTGAGGAAGGTGTCGCCGCTCGGATAAATACAACGGCCAGTGAAGCCTTTGGCAGTAATCTGGAAACGAATGCCTGGGAGGGCATGATTAATCTGATGGAAGGAACATTGAATAACAAACCGGATAAAATACTTTCATCCATTGATAAATTGGACTTGTCTTTCAAACGTCAGCTTTCGGCTCAGGCTGCCAATGGTGCACGCGTGCAGCGATTTGAGTCAACGCAGATCCGGAATGATGAACGCACTGTCTATACCTCGGAATTACAATCCGGAATTGAAGACGTGGATTTCGCCCAGGCCATTTCCGATTACAACATGCAAAAAACAATTTATGATGCTTCCCTGCAGATGGGGGCTAAGGCCATGCAGAATACATTGATGAACTTCCTGTAAATGTGCCTCGGTCGTGCTGGTAGAAGTTGAGTGGAAACTAAGTGGAAACTAAGTGGACTAATTAGAATCCAAATTCTCCGCATCCTCGCTCTCCATCGGTGGTGGGTTTTTCCGAAGCTTTAAACTGAACTCGACTACGCGCAAAGATTCTTGATACAGTTCATTCTCGGGAAAGAGCTTAACCAATCTTTCTGCCAGAATGGGCTTTGCGCTTTCGGGTCGTTCCATGTCATGCATTAAAATGGAAGCCGTTTCCCAGAGCGATCCTTCATGGTTTGGATTGATAGCCAGCGCCTTTTCAAATTTGAGCAAGGCTTGTTCGGCTTCCTCCATGGCGGTTAGGCATCGGCCCCAGTAATAAAACTGGATGAGATCGGAATCGGTGCCAGTGAGGTTTTTTTTGATGGTGTCGATACAGGTTTGTAGGATGCGGCCAGCTTTTTTCTCCTCGCCATCGGCCAGAAGATCGAGAGCCTGATTCAATGTTGTTTCATAATCCATAGTACGGCTCCGATTTAGGGAAGCGAAAATCTAGCATAGTGAAAACAAGATCGGGATGGAGCGAGCGAAAGCTTGCTCGTGATTATTCGATTACGGCCAATCCTTGCGATTGCATCCGCTTTTCAAGTGTACCCCAGTTGGAGAAGAAGACATCATCAATAACGGCATGGCAGCCGAAAAGGGCGAAAAGTTCTTGAACATAATCCGAGGAAGAAACCAACATCAAGGTGCATTCGTGTTCCTGGAACTTCCGGACGTTGTGCAGAATCGACCCAATTCCCGTGCTGCAGATTAGGCTCACCTCTCCCAAATCAAGAGCCACCCAACGGTGACCTTTGAGGAGTAACGATTCCAAATGCTTGTCCAGAATGCGCCAACTCTGTAAACGAATTTTCCCTTTAACGTGGATGATTTGAAGGTCCCCTCTTTTGGTAATGCTGATTTCCATTTATCCTACCTATGCTTGTTGCCGGGTGGCGGAATGGGATCCGACGCTTTGCATAGTCTACGGGGTGGCAAGTAGTCGCTGGCTTATAGGCAATAACAGGAATATTTGAGCTTCTCGAATTTTTTGATGACAAACGATAATATCGGCATGTCCAGTTTGTTACTTTTGAGTCTAGTCCTGGGCAAATGAGCGCTAAACAGGCGCTCCCAACCTCTAGAAAGGCAATATGGCAAAATTGAGTATAGCCATGGTGATGCTGCTGTCTGCGTTCCTAGGCGGCTGTGCAAACCAGATGTCCCAATCCAAGGGGGGATCGGGATCTGAAGGAGGCACGAGGCCGAAAGTGGCGGGAGCACCTGTTACCGAAATTTCAAATGGAGAAAAAAAATTTAGTGAACCGGATGAATTGGACAAATTGCTGGACGCCAAGCCAATGGTATTGGCCAGTGTAAAACCTGCTTCACAGGCCACACCTACCAATGGTTCTGGTGGAATCAGTGAATCAAAGAATCCGGAAGTCGCGTCTACTGGAAAAGCCAAATTCCGAATTCAGATTAGCGCCGAGTCAGATATTGACGCTGCTCAGGCTAAAAAAAGCCTTTACGAAAAACAATTGGGTGGCAGCGTGGACATGGTTTTTGATGCGCCCTATTACAAACTACGCTGGGGTTTTTTCGATTCGAAACAAGATGCGGAAGACAAGTTACTCGAGCTTTCCGATAAAAAGATTCAGGGTTTTGTAGTTAAGCAATAGATTCCGACCACTCCCCCGAGAACACCTCAACGGCTGGCCCGCTCATTAGCACCTGACCTTGGCCAGTATATTCAAGCAGCAAGTCGCCACCTGTGAGGTGAATGGTCAGGCGTGGCCCGGTTTTCCCAAGTTTGAATCCAACGGCCGCTACTGCAGACGCGCCGGTTCCGCAAGCCCAGGTTTCACCCGAGCCTCTTTCCCAGGTGCGCTGCACAACCTCGGTTTTGGAAATGATTTGAATAAACTCAACATTCACTTTGCGCGGGAAGAATGAATGGGTCTCGATCAGAGGACCGATTTCATGGACGGGAAAATCAACCACGTT
Source organism: Fibrobacteria bacterium (assembly GCA_043732185.1). Classification (GTDB taxonomy): domain Bacteria; phylum Fibrobacterota; class Fibrobacteria; order UBA11236; family UBA11236; genus Chersky-265. The sequence goes on along the minus strand of JAYTHY010000006.1, from coordinate 90,868 downwards.
ATCCACATAAATCACGCAATGCGGGTTTCCCATGGACACGGAGCTGAAAGTAAAAGTTCGACCACCCACTTCGATGTTTTTTTCCATCACTTCGGGAAGACTAAAGGTGGTCGGTATTTGCAAACCAGCAAAAATGGGTTCACCCATTTCGATACGCACTTGATCGGCATTGCCTGCGGGGTCCCGATGCACAACCTTTGCCTGTCTCCAACCCGCACCTGTCATCAGTTTAAAATCGTTTTGGCCGCGGGAATGGTGGTCGTGCATGTACTTAGCGACGCAGCGCAGTCCATTGCCGCACATCTCCGACAAAGAGCCGTCAGCATTGTACATCACCATTTCCGCATCCGCATCCGCACGTGGTTTGATGAGAATCAGTCCGTCTGCCCCTACCCCAAAGCGCCGATGGGAAACCGCTTGCGCGAGTTTTACCGGATCGGCAACCTTCTCTTTGAAAAGGTCTACATACACATAGTCATTGCCCGCGCCTTGCATTTTAACGAATTTCATTACCACCCCGATACTGTTTGATCCAAAACCACTTTGACCAGGCTTTCCACCGCCTGACGCTGTCCGGTTTGTTCCGTTTCGCCTTTGTCAATGGCATACTGTCCATAGCCGGGCACATGGTCATCCCGGTAAAGGGTATCTCCTTTGGTACGGTCCACAAACAAGACGCTTACCAATAGATCCACTCGGTAACTTGTCACTGTCGCTCCGCTGGTGCTTTGCGGCCGATGGGAGTAATCCATCAGAGTACAAATGAGTTCAGCGTCAGCGTTGACATTCACTTTGCGTAAATTGGTGCGACTGCTGAAACCCTGTTCCAATCCTTGAGTGATTTGATCCGCCAACGAAGATTCTAAGGTTCGGTTGACCACGGGAACGACATGAACTGTACGCAAGTGGCTGGGTAGAGTCGTGCCGGAAAAGCTATAACAGCCCGCCAAACACAGCAGCAGTATGCCACTGACCGAGGCGCTAAAGCATTGGAGCGGCGTATTAAACCAAATTGTCTTCAAGCAAATTTCCCCAATGCTTCCCGAGTCCTGGAAAGTAATTCCTGTTCCGTTTCACAAACGATCACATCACGGCCGAGGCCGCGCAGGTACATCTTACCGTATTTCTCGGTTACGGGCCGTGGGTCCAGGATCCAGATGATTTGTGGGCGACCCGGACGATGCGGAAGTCGGTTCAATTCCTGTTTAAGACGCAAAATGGACCATGGAAGCAAATAGTCGTAGAGCGGATTTCCCTTAGATGCTGTTAGCTTATCGAGATGGGCAGCTGTAATGGGTTCCGTGGGAACCGGAAACGGCAGCTTGGTAACCATGATAATTTCGGGAATTTGATCCTCGTCCCCGAGATTGGCCATAAAGGTCTCGGTACCAAGCAAACAAGTGTCTTTTCGGCGACGGAAAAGATGTAGGAGATTTTCACGGCTTCCATCGATATGTTGCGCCAGAACCATGCGGCCTTTGGCAGATAAGCCTTCCTGCAATATTCCACGAATTTGTTTAAGCATTCCAACATGGGTGAAAAAAACAAATGCGGGGTGAACGATTTCCAGTAATCCACGCAATATAAGTGCGCCCATGGAATCTGCGGAGGCGGTATTATTGAGAACGGGGCTGAAGCGCGCGATGAAAACGGGTACAGGCTTATCTTCTTTATCCTTGCTCCTAACCAAGGCTGTTTTGACACGGTCCGATTGCAAATCGAGTCCAAGTTGTTCGGCGAAGAAGCCGAATTGATCGCCGAGGGTGAGGGCAGGAGAGGCAAAAACCACTGAGTCCATTTGGGGAAGAAACTTTTTTGCCAGCCAAGGACCAATATCCATCGGTGCGCAGCGGATATGAGCTCGGTGTGGATTGGGGAAATCCTCTATCCAGTATACCTCGCTTGACTCTGCAAAGGGTTCTTCAGTTTCCGCAGCAATAACCTGAGGATGGGAGAGGTGTTCCAAATCAGCGCGAAAGGAACGTAACAAGTCGGATACCTTACGGATATCGGCGGCTAGATCCGGAAAGGCATCGGCCAGCTTAATCAGCAATCCTTCCAACTCTTCCACTGAAGCAGTGACCGGTTCCGGCCCACTGCCAAATTCAATAACAAGCTTATCCGCGTACCGGATTCGGTTCTCACCATCTTTGCGCCGCTTCTGGGCGTGCTTTGCCAATTTATTGAAAAACTTTTGCAATTGCCTTTCCGGCTCAAAGATTTTTTCTTTCAGCTTTTCCAGCTTTTCCAGGGTATCCAGCGTTTCTGGTCCAGCTACCGATTCGGCGGCTTGCCGTTCCATTTCCGCTAAGAGACCGGCGGAACTTGTTTTTGAAAAAGCCACCAGTTGAATGATGTATTTCAGGCGGAAAAAACCAACCTCGCGGCCCAATCGACCTTGTCCGATTTCCGGAAGATAATGGGCTTCGTCAAAAACGATGGCTTCATAAGGCGGTAAGATGGAAAAATCCATTGCCAAATCGTCCATAAAAAGAGCCTGATCGATAAGGACAAGGTGCGCACGCAGGGCCTTTTCCCGGGCGGCATGGGCATGTCCATCGGGCTCACCCAGGTAAGATTCCGACGACAACTTTGACCAAAGCAGCCTGTTTCGATCCTGGTTGAAGCCCATATTTTTGTTTATATCACCATCCAAAGTGGTTTCCAGCCAAGTGATAAGTGGAAGGATGGCCAACTTTTCTTCAGCAAAGAGCCGGGTTTCCGGATGCTCCATGATTGCGGAAAATTTTCTTGGGCTCAAGTACGCGGAGGGCGGCTTGAGCATTGCAAGGCGAAGCTCTTTGCCATACAATGCCTGCATCACTGGAAGCTCGGTGGCTACGATGCTTTCCATTCTCTGACGACTGGAAACAGCAAAGTAAACGGGACGGCGACGGGAAAGCCCATGACGTACGGCGGCTACTATGCACGCCAACATTCGGCCTGTACCCGGTTCAGATTCAACGGCCAGCACTCGCGATTCCTTGAAGCTGCGTTCTACCAGGGAAGCCATGCGGATTTGACGCGGCCTGCTTTGATACGTTCGACCCAGTGATTTGAACGCTGCGTCAATGGCTTGGCCGGGGGAAAATAATTCTTCGACGGGGGTGTTGATTGCTTCTGGTTGGGATAGTGCTGGAGCCAGTACTGGCAGGGCAACCGTGTCTTCTCCTGCTTCAACACTGGACGTGAAGAGTACGCGCCATTGAGCGGGACCGGATTCGAGCACGCGGCTGAGCCGAGCCAGGGTTCGCGAAGAGTAACTTGCAAGTTTCACTTGACCCATAATCCACAACTGGGCTGCTTGTTCCGCATCAGGCAAGGCGCGGTGGGCTTTTTGGACAGGGATTTCCAATTTATCGACCAGATTTTCCAGGCGGTGATTGTCCATGCCAGGCCAGGCAATACGCGCCAGTAGTAGGGAGTCGTAAACAGGGTTGGTCAAGGGCGGAAGCGAAAATTTGGTAATGGCATTGGCAATGAACGCAACGTCAAAGTCGGAATTGTGCGCCACCAGGGGCAGATCTCCGGCAAAGCGCAAGAACGCCTCGATGGAAAGCTGTGGATCCTGTCCGGACTCGGCCAGCATGGCTGGAGAGATGCCGGTTAGTGCTTCGATCATTGTGTTGAGAGGCTTTTCGGCTTTTAGGAGACAAGAAAATCTTTCTTCCAATTGCCCATCGCGCACGCGCACGGCACCGATTTCGATGATTTCATCCGCATCCCTTTCGAGCCCCGTGGTTTCCAAATCGAAGGCGATGAATTCCCGCAGCGGGTTCAACATAAAGGGTTCTCCATAATTCATTAAAGACTAAGAAGCAGTTGCTTGGCTTTCTTTTGACCGTCCACATTATTTTTTGGAATTAGGGACAGGTACTTGATTAATGCGGCTTTGGTTGCTTCAAGGATTGTATCGGATCCACCGATGCCTCTACGGATTTGCAAATCGGCAAATAGCCAATAGTATTGGGCTTGATTCTCAGTGGTCATTTTAGGAAGCCAGGATTCAATTCGGGCAAGCTCCACTTCGGCAAGGTTGTACATTGACTGGTCGAGCAAAACTTCAGCTTTTAGTAAAGCGATGGTTGGGTGGAAGGAGATATCCAGAGCCTTGGTCACCAATAGGAGCGCTTTGCCGGCATCATGGTTTTCATTAAATCGTGTTTGTGCTAAATTGAAATAGGCTCTTTGTTGTTCATCCTTTGGCAGCTCACGTATTTTTTGTTCGTCCGCGTCGCTATCCCCGGGCTGCGTTTTCTCGCCTTGAGAAATTGAAGCCGATGATTTGGGCCAGGCCAGGTAAGCTGTATAGGCCACGGCAGCCAATGCCATGGCACCGATGGACAATGGGATGCGACTCTTCCAAGTGGTCTTTTCATGCAGCAAGGCGCGGAATTCCGCCGTGGTAAATTGTCCTCTTGCAAAAAAATCATAAATGACCGTGGCGGCTGGAACTTCGCCATGGTACAGCTTATAAATAGGGCGGATGGCGGCTAACATTTGCGAGGCATCCTGAAATCTTTGGGAAGGATCTTGTGCCATGGCTTTTCGGATGATGGTAAGCAGCTCCGCGTCGCTGCCGACCCACTCCAGTTCCAAGTCCACAATATTCCACTTTAAAATGTTTTCCAGCGCTTGGGTTTTGTTATTGCCTTTAAAGGGTCGGAATCCTTTGTGCAATTCAAAAAACATCACGCCTAGGGCAAAGACATCGATTGAACGTGTGCTTGGTTCTCCGCGCAGGCGCTCGGGTGCCATATATGCAACGCTGCCGCTGATGTGCTGAGTCATCGTCATCAAATCTGCGCCCACTTTGGCAACGCCAAAATCACAGATCACCGGTTGCCCATTTTTCCGGATCATAATGTTTTCCGGTTTCAAATCCCGATGGATGACACCATCGAATTCCGTATTTCCAAAAGTAAGCCGAGCGCGATGGGCATGTTCAAGGCCTTCAAGTATGCCGTAGATAATGGCTAAGGAAACCGATAGGGGAATCGACTGTTGCTTTTCCAGGGTTTGTCGCAGGCTCATGCCCTCGATGTATTCCATTTCAATCTGTAACTTGGAAGTGGATTGGGTCACATCAAAAACCTGGACGATGGCTGGATGTTTAAGATGAGCGGAAACCTGGGCTTCCAGCATGAATTTGGCGCGCCGCTTGGCATCCATCATCATGTCATTGTGCAGAATTTTGAGTACCCGTAATTCCCCTAGCGCCAAATGTCGGGCGAGATAAACGGTGGCAGAGGCGCCTTGACCAAGAATCTTAACGATATCATAGCGTGTGTCCGGGGCATCGGAAAGCTGACTGAGCATTTATCCGTCGCCTTCAGCTACAGCCTCGATCATGGTGAAGAACTCCTGAAGCCCTTGCCCCATCTGCATTCGGCGGGGGCCTTTGGGTATAAAGCCTTTAAGACCTTTGATAATGAACAGGGGAAGCTCCACTCTACCGAAGGCATGCAGCTCATCAAGTATAAATTCCAATTCGGTTTTGAAAAAGTAAACGGGCGAACCTTCATGGTCCTCTTCATCCAAAAGCACTTGCAGCCAGGAAGCGACTTCAATCCGTTCCGTTCCATCAAACTGAATTTCAATAACATCTTCCACATTATTGAGGTCATGGCTGCTGTAGGCAATATCCGCAAGCAGACCTTGGGCCCGTTTTATTTCCGAAGGTAAAACCATCAATTGAAATTTTACCGAAACGGCATCTTCCTGGCACCATTGGCAAAGTATCCCGTGATGGCGCAAATATTTTTCCAGCCGCTCCAGGGAAGGACGCTCCACGCTGGAGGCAATGGGTACGAGCTCATCCATGATTGGCAGGGAAAGGTAGTTTTTTTAGAGGTTTTTAGCGTAGCCGGATGAAAAGTGCGCCATACTACCAGCTTGGTGGCCAAGAAAACTTCTTGCGCTTATGCGTGACTGGCATTGCCGTGACACCTGCGGCTGCAGAATCTGTTGCAGTTGTGGAGGCAACTGAATCTGGGGTAGAAACCGCTCCTGAAGCGGCATTTCCATCACCGATACTATTGGGTTTCACTTCAAGTGAATCCGTCCACATGACATAGGGCTCTTGTACAGACCAGGGGCTTAGGCTTCCTGGATTCCAAATGCCGTCCCCGTTCGCATCGCGAAAATAATCCAATGCATACCAACCCTCAGGCAGGCTATCCCAGACGAATTCTTGGACGGATGGGACCAATCGACTGAATTCCGCTGGTGAAGACAAGCTGCGCAGCACCATTCGGGAGCCGAAAGCAGAAGGTTCAGTGGTAAATTTTAGTGAGCCTAGCTTGGTGGCGTCCATCAGTGTGTAAGCGGCAAAGGGCACTGGAGAAGAGGCTTTCCCAGTATCTGCTCGATAATTCCCCGTATCTGCGCGATAAGGGAGGAGGCTGAATTGGAGTCTTTGTCCGGCGAGTTTGATCGAGGGCATTTGCATCGCAAACTCATGGTGATTGGCGCGCAGCAAAGTGTAAGAAATCGGACTTGAATCCGCCTTGACCACAAGACGGCTTTTCAAATTGGCCATGACCGAGTCCGTGAGCAGTCTGGGAAAGTAAATCGCCAAGCCGCGACCTGGCAGTAGCTTGTCCATACCGATTTTTTCGGGCTCCCCATTCACCTTGCGGGGCCCTAGAAAAATCATGGTCGGATAGGCCGTGTCCGCAGTGCCAGTAACGCGAAATGGGGCGCGGGAGCGCGCACTATCCAAGGGATGACCATAAGGATCGGTAAGTCCAATACAAGAGACAACATATTGACTGTCCGCTAACAGTGGAGCAGTATGCAATTCCACCTCGCCGGTTACAGGATGGACACACACCTCAAGGACGGGAATACGGACCCCGTTTGCAACGGAATCTTTCGATCCGGCTTTATGCACCGCATAGCTTTCTCGAAGCTGACAAAGTAAGGGATGTGGGGCTCGACTGAACTTGAGCCGCACGGTGCCGTCGATGGGTTTGCCCTCACCGCTTTCCTTGACCCATTTGGCTTCCATCAGTTTTACCGGCACGGTGTCATAGGCGAAAAGAGCCAGAGTTTTGCTATCCTCGGATGCGGAAACCTCCACTGTAGGCCCAATTGCCAAGGCTTCGACTCCAACATCCGGATTCAAATTGGTGTTGATGTCTTGGAAGCCAAGCAGGGCATAGCGTCCGGGTCGAACCGAGCGGAATTGAAAGTGACCCACTGAATCCGAGGGCGTCAAATAGGCTGGCCGTTCTTTGGCCGGATCCGGCAAAGCTGTGGGTATAACAGCGCTGTCTCCTTTGCGGTTCAAGTGCTGAAAGCGTAAGCGCAAATCCGCACCTCGAGGATATAGGGCGACGAAACTTCCGGCAGTAGGTCTATTCTGAAAGGGCACAACGTGGCCGGAGAGTTTTCCGGAATCCAGTTTGCCGCCGGTTGTAAAGACAAGTTCAAATGGGCTCTCCAAAGGTAGGCCGTGCAAATCTTTAACGTTGCCAAGCACACCAAGCAAATAGGTTGTTCCCGTATCCAGATGTGCTTTACTGGATAGGGTTAGCAGGTTACCGGATAGGTTGGTTTTCAGTTTGCTCGACAATGGCGGATTGAGATAGACCTTGCCGTGTTCCACATCTGGATCCACCCATTCCGAAAATGCAATGCGGGCTTTGAGTTCTGGAGAAATGTGCACAGCGTCCGGGGCCGGGTCCACGGCGGACACAAACGGTTTTTTGGTATCGGGCGGTCCCCCTGGCGGAGCTTCCATATGGGCACAACCCGCCAGCCACGCGGCTGCGAGCCATACCATTAGGCCGGAAGGGCCTACCCAAGCCTTATTCGATGAGCTTGCCAATACGGGTCCACCGAACTTTCTGGGGAATGAGCAGCCAGGAGAACGGGTTGGTGAACTTGAAGCTTTCGTCCGCATTTTCAAAGGAGAAATAAATGATAAATGCCTTGGCTTTGACAAAGTCCTTGGAAAGCAAACCCCAATATCGGCTGTCCGATGAGTTGTCCCGGTTGTCGCCCATCATGAAATAGCATTTCTTTTTGACGGTATACGTATGCACATTTTTGCCGTCTATGTTCAAAGACGGTTTGATCCAGTAATGACGACCGGCTTGATTGCCTTGTCCGATCACGTTAAGGTTGATGAAATCCAAATAACTGCCGAAAAAGTATTCGTTGTTTTCTACGCGACGGCCGCCGCGGTGCAAGGCTGCGGAAGCACTGTCGGAAGGGTTGTATGTCAAGAACGCGGGAAGATCGTTGGTCCTAATGAAACCAGTGCGGGCGGCTTTTTGGATGATGCTGAAGGGAATGTTTTCAGCATGAAGGTACATGGTGCTTCCCTCATATGCTCGCTGCCAGCGCAGGTTCAGTAGAGCGTAGACGGCGCCGTGCGATCCGTTTTCGGGATCCCCATTGAGATAGGGTAGGGTATAGTTGTTGTCGACTGTGGAGTCTTTCATCAAGTCGAGCTGCAATTCCACCTTGCTGTCGGGATTTTCCTGGTACGCCAAGGAACGGATCCATACGGCATCCTTAAGGGAAAGCGTATCGAAATCCAAGGTTTCGCCAGGGGCCGGTAATCGATACACCAGCGAATCGCGCTGGGGATCGTAACCGCGGGGATCTTTGTGTTGGCCTCGCGGCGGCAAGGGGGACTCTTTGCCATCGATCAGTAGGCGCTTGCCTGATACCGTCAAGGTTTGTCCGCTTTGTGCCACGCATCGCTTGATGAAATCTTTAGGCATATACCAAACCAAGTGGTTGTAACCATTGGGTGGGGACCTGTCCCAGTAGAGATTTCCGAAGAGGAAAAGGTTGGCCACAAACTTGTATTTGTCTTTGTCGCCTTCCGGGTATTCCGGATCGCCGGGATACTTGAAGATTAAGACGTCACCGGGTTTGGGATCAGTAAGGCCAGGAAGTTTATGATTGGAAAATGGGATGGGCGACCCAAAGACAAATTTTAAGCCAAGGAGAAAATCACCTACTAGGAGTGAATTTTCCATCGATGCGGAAGGAATCTTAAAAGCTTGGATGACGAACTGAATGACCACCAAGGCGAGTAGAATGGGAACCAGGATTTCTTTGACAAAGGTCCTGCCTGCCCTGCCTAGGCTTCGGGATTCACCTGGTTTTTGTATGGACATGCACTGCCTTTGATGCGGCCCCAAAGCGGGAAACCTCAAATATCTTAAAATAGATCAAACCCAATTTTAGCAATTCAGCTCAACCGAAGCGCATGGGCTTTGATCTGATATAGGCCGCCTAAGATAAAAACCTCAGGCCTACTTGTCTTGCGTCCGTCCATTCCTGATGCGTATAATATCCATGAACGCCATAGGGTTGGGCGAGAGAGGCGGACGAATGCCCGATCATTTGAAAATGTATGATGAGGAGCTGGTAAAGGAAATCATGATTTCCACGGCTCTATGTATACAGGAATTATTGATGGACGATCCGCAGGCGCAGCAGGACGATGTTTTTGATTTCGTCGATGCCAATTTTCGTCAAATCATCAATGAGACGTTGCGGGCGGAACGGGAACGGGAACGGGAGCAGGAGACGGCCGAACCCGGTGAAAACCCTACCGAAGACCAAGGACCTCCCCTTTCCGAAGAGCCCTGACCTGGTTAAAGCGTGCTGCTTGGGCCAAGGTTTGCGCCAAGCTGGCAGTAAACACCAAATTACTACATTAACCCTTGGTAACGGCTCTCTTTGGCCTGAATCTGCCATATCCTGGTACCGATCCTACGCAACTGGAGGGAAGGAAATCCAAATGTCCGACAGTTTTCTGGAAAAATTGAAAAGAACAGTCTTGGCCGGCGCCCAGACTTCCGCCACCAAAATCGAAGAGGCAGCCAGAAATGGAAAGCTGCATTTAGACCTTATGGCGGAAAGACGAAAGTTGACCAGGGAGTTTACCGAACTTGGCAAAGAAGCGTATTCGGCTATCATGGAGGAGTCACTGGCTGGGTTTGAAATTCGACCAAGTAGTGTCGATATGCAACGAAATATTCAAAAATTCAAAAAGAACATCAGTGATTTAGAAGCCAAGTTGGGCGAAGCCCAACGTAAACCTTAGTAGAAAGCGACTTGGTGGGTCGGCCTGCCCGCAGTAGAGACCACTATGGACAAGAAGTTCAGAATCATCTTCTATCCAAAAGATGCCAGCCGGGTCAAAGTATTTTCCTTTTCGCGACGGTTTGGGCTTCTGGTGACCGGCACCATTCTGGTTTTTGCCGGACTTGGCATTGCGCTTTCGTTGGCCGGATTTCTGCATGAACGGCCAGATACCTCTACACTGCGAAAAAAACTTTGGGCGGAAAATCGGGTTCTATCAGAACGGGTTGGAGCGCTTGACCTCGATATGCGTGGACTCAAAAGTGACCTTGGCAGACTCGAAGAACAAAGAATCAATACCCTAATGATGACAGGTGGCGACTATATCGAGGGTGAAAAGCAGCAAAAAGCGGCCAGCCTATTTTCCTTCTTTCCAAATTTTTCCGGAATGAAAACGGATATTTCCGCCTCTCTTGAACGAGCCCAAAAAATTTCCAGTTATTTCGATTCCACTATTCAACTTTTGCAGCGCCAAAAGGACCGCGTTGACGGGTTACCTACCGGATATCCCGTGTCTACTGAGGCCATTCTAACTCGAGAGTTCGGCTACAGTCCTGATCCTTTTACCGGTCGAAAAGCGCTGCATGCTGGGGTGGATTTTTCCTTACGGGCCGGCGCTCCTGTTTTTGCTACAGGTGGCGGTATTGTCGAAAGTATTGAAAAGGATTTGCTCTGGGGAAATCGAATAAAAGTCAGTCACGGTCGAGGCGTATTCACTACTTATGCCCATCTTCAGGATATCTTAGTACGAGAGGGTCAGAAAGTGGTGCGAGGCGAGCCCATTGGCACCATGGGTATGACTGGGGTGGCCTCCGGTGTGCATCTTCACTATGAGCTCAGCGTCCACAATTCCAAGACCGACCCGATGGATTATTTTTTGCCTGAGCTTGTTCTATCCGAAAATTTGAACAATACCAACAAAGTGCCCGGGATATAATGGAACCACTCGCAAAGGATATTATTGCGGAAAGCATCGCGCTCCGCCACCGAATGCATCAGGAACCGGAACTAAGTGGTGTAGAATTCAAGACTCGCGATCTCATCGCCATCGAACTCAAAGCAGCTGGACTCGAAGTGGTGACTTTTCCCGATTCCACCGGCGTAGTTGGCCTTTGGCCGGGCCGAGATAGAACCCGTAGTGTGGCCTTACGGGCGGACATGGATTCACTGCCGTTAAAGGAAACTTCTGAGTTACCCTGGTCTTCTCATGCCAATGAAGTGATGCATGCTTGCGGCCATGATGGGCATGCCAGTATTTTACTAGGGTTGGCAAAGCATCTCGGGCGGTCGCGCAAGTCCTATGCTACCGATATAAAGCTCATTTTCCAACCGGCGGAAGAAAGTGGCAATGGAGCGCGGTTAATGGTGCAGGATGGTGTCCTTGAGGCGCCAAAAGTGGAAGCCATTTTTGGATTGCATGGGTGGCCGGATCTCGCTTTGGGTGTCGTAGGTGTTCACAAGGGTGCCGTTATGGCCTCCGTGGACAATTTTGAAATTAAAGTTCTGGGTCGTGGTGGACACGGAGCTCAGCCGCATCAAACCTTAGACCCTATCTTCGGCGCCGCACAACTTATCCTGGCCGCCCAGTCCTTGGTTAGCAGAAACACGGATCCGATGGAATCCTCGGTCTTGACCTTTGGCCATGTGGAGGGCGGTCGAACTTACAATGTCATTCCCGAAGACTGCCTTTTGCGAGGCACGTTACGAACGCATAACGAATCGCTGCGCACCAAACTCAAGTTGGCACTGGAAAGCCTTACGCGGAATCTGTGCCAGGGTCTTGGACTTGGGTCCACCTTGGCGTGGGTCGAAGGATGTCCGGCAACTATAAACGACTTAGATCTTTCTGCTTTGGCACGACGTGCCGTGACCAAGGTAGTCGGAGAAGCAGCATGCCTGGAACCAAAGCCCAGCATGGCCGGAGAAGATTTTCCGTTTTTTCTGGAAAAAGTTCCGGGCGTGTATTTATGGCTAGGGCTTGGGCTCACCCATGGACCTTTGCACAACCCACGTTTCGATTTTAACGATGAGGCATTGGCTATCGGCATTCGAGTCTTTCTTTCCATATTGGAAGAGAAGTTAGGTCCGCCGATTTAATTCAATTTTGAATGAACGGACCTTTAGTAGGTGCGCGAATCACCTCAGGGGTTGCGTGAAGAACCTTTGAGACCCGCTATAGCTTTTTCAATTTTAGTCGAGTTCAGTCCTTTTTTCTTTTTGGCCGTATTTACTCCATCGATTAGGGCGTAAATTTCATCACAATACTTGTCGATGAAAGCCCATGTCATTTGTTGCTTACGACCCCAGGTTATGCAAACCGGACCTGTTAATGTATATCCGCACACATATACATAATGTCCGCCCCATGAATTTGCGGCTGAGCCAGCACCTGAAATCGGCGACCACGGTTTGCCCGCCTGCAATTGTGCTTGAGCGGAAACTGGCAAGCTTAGACCCAGACCCACTCCCAAATCCATATATATTGCTTGTTTAACAGACGCATGATCCTTGGTAGGAATTTCAGTGAAAGCTTGAATGCGGTAAACTTTCTTCGCGGCTTTCCACCCACTTTTACGCCACAGTTTAAGGGAGTCCAGAACCACCAAACCGGAATCTACACCTCCGGTTTCCTTCAAGTATTCGGCAATTACTTCCTTATCCGTGATTTGGATTTTGGCCTTTTGCTCTATCAATTCAAACCGTAAAGTTTGATGGGCGCGACCGGAAATAACGCAGCAACCATACGTATCATTGGCAAACATGGGCGTGGGAATACCGGTATGCTTGAGATCAAAATCATATTCGGCCGGAACCACGAGTGGCGCCTTAACTAAGTTGGCGAACATAAAATTCCGACTGTCACGTTTGGCTTGGGCTTTACCCAGTTTGAAAAGCGGGTGGGCTTGGATTCCATTATTTTTTGACATAGTATTTCCTCCTTCCAATAAAGTAATACAAATTTAGTTATTTGGGTTTATGGAGGTATCAGGGGAAATGTCTGGTGTTCTAAAATAAGCTGGAGTTGAAATCGTTTCGCTGAGGACACGGTCACGGAAAGGGAATGTCGAAATCCCTCTTTGCCGGCCGAATAGTTTGGTTGCGGTTCCATTCGATGAATGCTGCCCGTTTAACAACATCAGCGTCGCCTACGCTGACGCCAAGGGCCGAAAGCTTTTTCGCAGGTTTACCCAGCAGCGTTTGGGCTACCATGGTAGCGTGTACCAGAAGGCTGTCGCCGGAGGCGGAGTCCAAATAGTCGGGTTCAATGCCTTTTTTGTGATAATCCAAACCAGAAGCACCGGTGAACTTTAAAAAGGTGACCAACGCCAATCCATGTCCAGGGGTGTTCCTTACTGTTTGTCCAACACCCTTACCAAAGGTTTTGGTTCCCATGAGTGGAGCTGCGGCGCCTTCTTTGAGGGCAATAATCATAATTTCTGCAGCACTGGCGCTATGACTGTTGCCCAGCAGTAGGTACTTGCGCTTTCCTCCACCTACAGCAAATTCTCCGATGCCACCAGAGGTGGCCAGGGAGGTAGCCTCTGCATTTAATGATGCGCGGGTGGCGTCAAGGTAACGCCGTTGCACTTCGCGGATAATCACCGTTTCCGCAGTCAAAATTTCGTCGCACATGTTTAGCGCGATATCCACGGAACCACCCCCATTGTCCCGGAAGTCCAATATCGTCATGGGAAATTTCTTGGTCGCAGTGAGTGCATCTCGGAACTCTGTGTAGGTGGATTTGGATCCCACCGTGTTGGGCGTAAAGCTACTGATGGAGATGTATCCGACATTTTCCGCCAGCGAGTCTGCCAGTACGGTAGGAAAGGCGACGGGCGCGCGTATCATAGCTGCTTTAAGAATACCTTGCCCACCGAGAACTGTTAAAGTCACCGGTTGGCCGGAATCTCCAACACTGAAGCGCTGAAACCTCACCATGGCGGAGTCGCCGACTACTGAAGAGTCGTTCACCGCTAAAATCTTCATTCCAATAACAAGGCCTGCATTTTGGGCCGGTGAGCCAGTTACAACCTGTTGAATTTCGAGTGTATCCTGGCCTGCCGAAAGTTTTAACGCGATGCCGATGGCTCCTGGCTTAATAGATGTGGTAATCCTATTCAGGATACTGGGCGCTGCGGCGCTATCGAAGTAACGGGTGAACGCATCGACTTTAGAAATCGAGTCATAGAGCGTCTTGGTTTTGCCTGCCATGCCTGTAGTATCCGGCAATCCTGTTGGGAAAAGAAAATTGACCTGAAGTAAAAACAAATTCCATTTGAATTCCAAGTCCGGAGTCCAAGTGCCAAAATGTTGTTGAGTCAGGGTGTAGCGAACTATCTGGCCTGAATATTTCTCTTTGACATTTACGGGGGGAAAGATTTCAGGCGCCGTATATTTTCCTGGGGCAAGCGCCGCGTCGAGCAGTGGTTGAAAGAGATCTACTTTTCGATCCGGTGTGGCGGATTGAGGGTAAAGTGTATCGACTGTAAGTATGGTTCCCGTGTTTTCAGCCGGTGCCGGCAGTTTGGAGCTTAATAAACAGCCCGAGAGCAGCAGTATGGCAATAACCCCTATTCCAGGCGCTTTTTTTGGAAAGCGCCGGAGGCTCGATTTGATTATTGGCATGGATCCTAATTATAGCCCTGGATCAGAAATACAGCTTGAAATCCTTGTGGGTAGGAAAATTCCAAAACGCATAACCGATGCCCCACTCTAGGTTTTAGCTGGAAAAATTTAAAAAATAAATATGCCTTTTTCAGCGAGATTTCGCCTATAAAAAGTCAAATAAGGTTAAAAACTGACTTTACTGGTTGACAAGTCTGCTGATTTTGTTATCTTTCCCTGAATAAGGGGACCGTATGCCCTTTTTTTACCCTAAGGAACCGGCTAAATGCAACTGCCTAAGTATAAGAAGAAAAAACGTATCAAGCTTAAGGTTTGTCAAGAGCCAGGTTGTGGCCGCGAGTTTTGGGGCCACCCGATTGCCAAGTATTGCGAATTGCACCGGGACATCAAACAGCGGGCCAAGCATAAGAAGGAATTCGAAAGCGTGGACGTCAAAAACATGGTGTTCAAGCACAATTATACCGAAGTCCTTGATTTGGAGTTTTGCTGCTGCTTGATTGGCTGCGATAGCAAATACATGGTCAAGGTATTCCCAAAGCAGTTTGTCTATCCGCGCTATTGCCTCGAACATCGGAATGATTTCCGGCGAGCGAATTTTATCCGCATGCAAAAACGGAAAAGTCGCGCCTTCACTTTTGCGGGCTAAGCAAGCGCTCGCGGTCGGCTTTGCCGCCGACTGAGTTAGACTGAGTTGTAATTATTTCAATTCTGCCGCACGCCTGCTAGGCTGCGGCAGAATTTTTTTCAGCTTTTCCCACCCGAAAGGCTTCTGCAGCACTCCCAAAACATTGAATTCTTTGGCTGCCTGGACCTTGGCTGTATCGTTGCTGCCCGTCATGATTACAATGGGAAGTTTTGGATCAATGTTTTTCAGGGCTTCTAAAGTCTTGAGCCCATCCATTTCCGGCATGTGCAAGTCTAGGATAAGTATGTCGAAATGTTGTTTTTGTAATTTACGTAAAGCGTCGAGCCCATCTACGGCAAAGTCCACGACAAACCCCTGCGACAGCAGCATTTCAACTATTACTGTCCTAACTTTTTCCTCGTCGTCGGCGACCAGAACTTTTGCGGCTTCTGAAGATCCGTCTCTCCTTAGAGAACCAATTGTATCCCCAGGTCCAAAACGCAAGTGTTCGAGTAAGTGCTTGGTCGGAAGGAGTTCTCCCATAAGTCCTAAGGTGCGCAGCTGTTCGATCATATCGAAAACGGGCGTTTGATTTTCCAATGCGCCGAGGATGTGCACGCCTCTCTTTTTAAGCTCGGCGAGTCCGGCTAAGCCGTCTTCATCTGTAAGCATGCCGGAAAGTACCACTACCGCGCAGGCATTGGGAAAGTCCAGCACGGACTTAAACAGATGATCCAGGCTAAGCTCAGTCTTGGCAGGTAGTTCAACGGCTACAAGCTTGTCCCCCTTGAATGCATAATGACGCTCATTGGGAAGAAAGTGAAGGATGCCGCCTTGCAGGTGCAGGGAATGACCCGCCACCATGGTTCTAACGTTTAGCTCTTCGCGTAGACACTCCACTAAAACATCGAGCAGGCCCGGCCCGGCCAAGCGTTGTATAACGATATAAGCCACGTCCTGTTTTAAAGTGCCGGAAAACAGTGGGTTGAGCATGCGCGGACCACCAATGGAGGATAGGACGAAACAAATCTTTAGTGGTGCCGTTGGTTGGGATTTCAAAATTATTCCTTGCTCCCCATGCCTTTGAAAAAGTCATTGCCCTTGTCATCGACAACGATAAAAGCTGGAAAGTCCTTAACCCATATTCGCCGCACTGCCTCCATGCCCAGTTCCGGGAAATCTAAAACCTCGACTTTGAGAATGTTTTCCTTGGCCAGAATGGCGGCGGGCCCACCAATTGATCCTAAATAGAATCCTTTGTGCTTGGCACAGGCTTCTCGCACAACCGGGGAACGGTTTCCCTTGGCGAGCATCACCATCGATCCACCCTGTGCCATGAATGCATCAACATAGCCGTCCATGCGGCCAGCCGTAGTGGGGCCGAAGCTGCCGGAGGCCATGCCTTCCGGGGTTTTAGCGGGACCGGCATAATAGACGGGATGGTCTTTAAAATATTGCGGCATGGTTCCTCCCGAAGCCAACAGCTGGTTGATTTTGGCATGCGCCACATCCCTAGCTACAATAAGGGGACCACTTAAGCTGAGTCTGGTTTTGATGGGATGTTTGGATAAACTTGCGAGAATCTCCGGCATAGGCTGATTGAGATCGATGGCGATGGGTGGCTGTGATGCTACGGATTTGTAAGTCGCTAGAAAACGTCCCGGATCCGTTTCCAATTGTTCGACGAAGATTCCATCGCGCGTGATCTTGCCCTTGATATTGCGATCCGCACTGCAGCTGACCCCAATACCCACAGGACAGGAAGCAGCATGCCGGGGCAAACGCAATACGCGCACATCATGCACAAAATACTTTCCGCCAAACTGGGCTCCAATGCGGCTTTCCTGGGCCATTTGTAAAATACGCTCTTCCCATTCCGTATCGCGAAAGGCCTGCCCGGATCCCGTTGCTTTCATAGGCAGAGAATCATAATAACCCGCTGAAGCCAGCTTTACAGCTTTAAGCGTGGCTTCCCCGGAGGTGCCGCCGATGACTACTGCCAGGTGATACGGCGGACACGCAGCTGTACCGAGCGAGAATAATTTCTCGCGAAGAAATTTTTCCAGGGACTTCTCATTCAACAGGGATTTGGTTTCTTGAAAGAGATAGGTTTTGTTGGCGGAACCGCCCCCCTTGGCCAAGAAAAGAAAATGGTATTCCGAACCGGGAGCGGCGTGAATATCAATTTGCGCAGGCAGATTACTGCCGGTATTTTTTTCTTCGAACATGGACAGCGCAGCCATTTGCGAGTAACGCAAATTCTTGTCTTGATAGGTTCGAAAAATTCCCGCTTCCAGTGCCGCTTCATCATGACTGCCCGTCCAAACAGACTCACCCTTTTCCGCTATTACAATGGCTGTCCCCGTGTCTTGGCAGGAAGGGAGCTCGCCTCGCGCTGCGATGACCGCATTCTTGAGCAGGGTTTCGGCGACAAAGCAATCGTTTTCAGACGCTTCCGGATCGTCGAGAATGGCACGAAGTTTGGATAAATGTGCTGGTCGCAGAAGGAAATTGACATCTGCCAAAGCCGCCTGGGCGAGAATTGTCAAAGCTTCCGGGTCGACGCGAAGCACCTCTTTATCATTGAAATGTTCTAAAGTAAAGTGTTCGCGCGTGATGAGTCGGTATGGCGTAACGTCCGAACCAAGTGGAAAAGGATCGAGGTATTTGTATTCCGGCATACTTGGGTAATTTAGGAATAATTGGAAGCAGTTACCTAATTGTATCGCCTTTTTCCAATGTCAACTCCCAACTTGGGTAAGGTTTGGGAAATCTATTTACCTTTGGATCAAGTACGTATCAAAGATGTATCGTGAATATGAGAAAAAATTTCCACATAGGTTTGATTCTTTTCCCGCTTGTTTTGGGCTATTTTCAAAAAATCTACGCTGGACCGCTCAACTTCAAAGGTTTTATCTCCACTGTAAATGCAGGCACTAACGGTTTAAGGGGCGCGCATGGAATTGTTTTTACTCCAAACGGTAAAACCCTTTATGCATCTGCTTCCGACGGTTCCGCAATTTCCTGGTTTAGCCGTGATTCCAAAACAGGCAATTTAAGTTTTGAGGGTCTCATTCGAAGCGGTGATTTCTCTGGAGATTTTTTGGGAGAGCCCAAATCCGTTGCGCTGTCACCGGATGGTGAAACCATTTATGCTGGTGGTTTCATCTCTCACAACGTTCTCTGGTTTAACCGAGATGCCTTAACGGACAGTTTAAAGTTTTCCGGATCAATTGGCAGGATTAAAGACTCTTTGCCGGCTCTAAGCGCTGTCAGAAACCTTGTCATAAGCGCGGATGGGGGACAGGTATACGCAACGGCTTCCGAAGGCAATGCCGTTTTTTGGTTCACCAGAAATGTTGGAAATGGAAGTTTGACCTATGCTGGAAATATAGAAAGTGCAAAGGATAGCCTTCCTGGGCTGAAAGATCCAAGGCCAATAACGGTGAGCAAGGATGGGCAGTTTGTGTATGTCGGCAATCACGTGGGCAATAGCATTCTGTGTTTTCGGCGGAACGCTCAGACCGGAGGTTTAACCTTTGCAAGCAGTGTCACAGATAATCAGGCAGGCGTGGACGGTTTGGATGGCGTGCAGGACATCAAACTTTCGGCTGACAATTCCTATTTGTATGTAGCCGGATATTCGGACCAAGCCATTGCCTGGTTTTCTAGGTCGCCGACCACCGGTGCGCTTACTTTTAAAAATCTATTCCGCTTTCCCCCTGGAGATATCGATCCCCTTATGGGAGCCAGTGCCGTGGCCATTTCCCAGAATGGCAAATTCGTTTTTGTAGGCTCTTACCAAGCCCACTGCCTAAGTTGGTTTCACAGAAATCCCGAAAACGGAGATCTTACCTTGGGCGGATATTCCCGAAACGGCTATGACGGTGTCGAAGGAATTACAGGGGTGGAATATATTCTACTCAGTCCTGATGAAAAGCACCTGTATGTGTCTTCGGGTCGCAGTGCCGCTTTGGCTTGGTTTGATTTCCCGGATTCCACTATGGTGAACGTCAGGGAAAATAGGGGCCAAAAAAATGTGCTATATTCCAAAATTTCCGTTACGACCTTTAAAAATCCTCAAGGCTTTACGATTCAAGTGAAAGACAAGTTCCAGAGGACATTGAATATTTCGATGCACACCCTCAAAGGTTTCTGTGTTTTTGAGAGGAGCTTTCCAAGTTCGAGAACAATCAACGTCGAATTAAAAAATAACGAGATAGTGCCGGGTATCCTGGTTGTAAGCATTGCAGCGGGAAACCAACTCCTTTACAAAGAGCAAATTCCCGTTTTTCAATAGTCTAATTAACTAAGTGCTTCTCCTTGCCGTGCCGTATAGGGCTTGGCTTTAACCCCAAGCAACACGCCCTCCCTGCGCATTTTAAGCAGTCGTTCACGATAAATTTTTTCCAATTCCGGATTTTCCACCAAGGCCCGGATGGCCTCATGACATTGGCCTTCGTCCAGGGCTGTATGCACGATTTCATACCCTTCGCGAAAGATCCAATTGCAAAGCAGTGCCGATTGCATAGTGGATGTGTCTGGCTCGACCTTGGTCTTTCGTTTTGGGTCGGCGACAAATACCAAGGTGACTTGGTTTCGGAAATCTCCCGGCCGAATGCCGTACTGGTCATCGACAATAAAATGTTTTCCGCCGATGGTTACAGCGGGAAAATCCTCATGTTCCAGTTCGCCAGGAAACATTTCCTGATAGGCGATGGTAAAATCCTCTTCCGCCAGTCGAATGATGTCTGAAAAGCGGGCCAGCCTGGCACGTTCCCGACGCAAGTCCCGTTCTGTTTCAGTGAAAGTCTGCAGATAGGCATTGAGTCCGGCTTCAAAATCCAAATCGGGCAGGTTTTTGCCGTGGCCTTCGAGCACTTTCCACTTGTCGACATCGAGCCAAATTTTTGGACGATCTTTCAAAATGGCAGTGCTGCTATTTGGATCAAAGGAGAAAAATTCCAGAAGAGTGTGGTTGGTGGCCTTGGCCCGGTCGGTTTCATAATGTTCAATGACGCCATATTCGCGGCCAGCATGGTCTTTAAGCAAAAACTGCGGTTTAGGAGGAAGTCCGGCGATTTGGTGAAAGGGCTTCAGTGGCATGAGAATCCAGAAATTGGGGTGGACGTCCGTTGAATCAGCGGGCTAAAAGCGAAATAGACACCTCGCTTTGCGGCTTATTTCCAGCTTGGAAAGTTATAATTTTTGGTGTCCACCAGAAAGTTGCACGCAAATGGCATTGCCACTACAGCCCATTACCACCCGCTTTAAAACCGCATTTCCTGCGATCGCCTTTTTTGGGGGGTTTCTGTGGGATGCCATAACGCTAGGGCGATCGATCACCTCATTGGATCTTTTTATTCTGCTCGGCTATTTAGGGGTAGCGGCCATCCTCTTGATTGTGATGGGACGGCGGAATCCTACCCAGAAAAACCCTATCCAACCTTTAGTCACAAACCAAGACATATCAGGGCTAGGTAACCGAGATTTTAGGCAAAAACTTAAGGATGTTCTCCATTGGGTTCAAACAGATGGCCCAGCGTTCGCCCTGCAATTTTGCTTTGGGAGCCTGTTCAGCGCCTTGGTCGTTTTCTATTTCCTCAGCTCCAGCTATTTGCCCGGCTTCCTACTTGTAATTGGCCTAGTGCTCTTGTTGGGTCTTAATGAATTTCTGGAAAGCCACTATCATCGTTTTACTTTGACATGGACTCTCTTCGGGATTTGCGTCATTCTCTTTCTCAATTTTGCCTTACCACATTTGTTTCGAAGCCTTCATCCGATCTGGTTTTTTCTAAGCACAGCGTTAGGACTGTTGCTCGTCTCGGCACTGAAACTGTTGTCTCCGAAAGCGGAAGGTTCTTTATGGCCTACATATGTGATGGCTGTATTGCTTATTCTTCTTTATACCTGCAATGCCATTCCTCCCGTACCGCTTGTAAAAAAAGAAATGGCAATCTGCCGCGGCTTGGAGAAGAAAGAATATTCCTATGTCGCGAAAATTGAGAAACCGAATCCTTTCTTTTTTTGGAGGCGATCGGAAAGTCGAGTGCGTCAATTGCCTGGTGAAAAGATTTTTTGTTTCACATCCGTTTTCCTGCCGCAAGGCATAGCGTGCACCCTGTACCATCGTTGGCTCTACAAAGATCCAAAATCAGGTGGTTGGGTGGAAGTGTCCCGTATCGGCTTTCCCATTCGTGGAGGTCGCAAAGAGGGATTCAGGGGCTTTACATTTAAGCGCAACTTGGCTCCGGGCGCATGGTCCGTGCGCGTGGAAACGGAAACGGGTCGGGTTTTGGGCACCACGCATTTTCGCGCCGAAACAACTGCGGATTCCTTGCTGTCCTATAAATTCTTGGAACTGGATTGAATCGGCTTCTGCCCAGCTTGGATTGGATCCTTTTTTCCTGAGCAGCATTGTCCAAAGGGGAGTATACTTCAAGTTAAACTTCACAACGGGACATGCCTTGGCGATGAATACCATACTGCTCGTCGAGGACGAGGACATGTTGCGTGGACTCATCCGCGAATTGCTAGAAATCAAAGGCTTTAAGGTTTTGGAGGCCTGCCAGGGTCTGGATGCTGTGGAGATGTTACAGAGTACCAGTGCCGTCGTGGATCTCATTTTGACCGATGTGGTCATGCCCCACATGAATGGGTCAGAAATGGTGGATAGGCTGCGAGTCGATCATCCCCAAGTGAAAGTGATTTTTATGTCTGGCTATACGGGTTCCAGCAATGCCTCCATTCATAAATACCTGGAGATGCCGGGGATAATCTTTTTGCAGAAACCGTTTCGCTTGAACACCTTGATCAGCCAGGTAGAGGCTCTGCTAAAAGGCTCCGAAGTCTAGACGCGCGTCGTTCCAGGTTCCGATCAGCCAGCCGATTGGGCTTCCGGTTCCGATCCAGGGAACGCAGAGCGGATGGCGATGAATTCTTCCAAATTGGTTAAAAGCAAATCCACTAAATTGGGATCGAAATGGGTGCTGCGACCTTGCTGAAAGTATTGGATGATGTCATCAACCGGCCACGCATCTTTATAAGTACGCACACTGCCCAAGGCATCGAATACATCCGCCACGGTGGTGATGCGGCTGTAGATGTGAATGTCTTCCCCTTTTAACCCTTTGGGATAACCGGTTCCGTCGAATTTTTCTTGATGTTGAATAGCCACCAGGGCGCCCATGCGTAGAACATCGAGCTTGGAATCTTTGAGCATTTCATAACCCATTGAGGTATGCGTCTTCATGATCTCCCACTCATCCGGTGTCAAAGCGCTGGGCTTGTGGAGGATGTCGTCTGGAATGGCCCATTTGCCGATGTCATGCATGGGTGAAATTTGCTTGACGAAATCCGCTTCCTTATCGTCCATGCCCACTTTGATAGCTAAAAGTCTTGCGTAAGCGGCAACGCGCTTCAAGTGACCGCTGAGATCCGTTACCGCTAACTGGCTTTTTCGGTGTGTTGTCGAGGACTCGGCTACAAGGGGTAATGAATCAGCGGGTAGCGGAAAGATCAATTCCGGAGTCGCTTTGGACTGGGACAACTTGTCCAATGCCATAAGCATGGAAATAGGTATTTCCGTCGTGGGCATTTCCTCAAAATCTCTACTACTATGGTAAAGTGCATCCAGTCTTTCACCCAAAGGCTGGTGCTTCCCTTTCTGGGATTTCGAACCGGATGGGAATAGGGAACGATAGATATGCTCAGGTGAATTCAAATGTAAATGCCGATCTGTTGGTATTCTGACAATAGTAACAAAAATCGGGTTTTCCAGGCTATTGTCCTAGTTGCAGCCATGGAAAAATGCCCAAGGCAAACGAATAGTTAATGGGATCCAATGAAACGAGTGCTTTTAAATTAATTTTGCATTCCATGTACGAAATAGCGATTATAATTGGCTTATTGGAAGGCTTGACGGAATTCATACCGGTTTCCTCTACCGGCCACATGATTATTGCCGGCCACTTGCTTGGATTTACCGGACCCCGAGTGGATGCCTTTGAAGTTTTCATACAACTGGGGGCTATTTTGGCGGTGGTGGGCGTCTACTGGCGTCGATTTCTCAGCCTTATACCCGGCCAAGGGAAGACCGTGACTCAGGGTAACTCGTCTGTTAACACTGATCTTGCAGCGCCGACTACCCTTGCAGGATGGCGTGGATTGGGTTTGCTCATGTTGACCACGGCGCCTGCTTTGATCGCCGGTAAACTAGCCCACGGGTATATAAAAGAACATTTGTTTTCCCCCATGACTGTGGCCATCGGTCTAGTCCTGGGCGGCTTGGGGCTTATCCTGGTTGAAGTCTACCGCCCCAAACCTGAAAAGACATCGCTGGATGTACTGGGTTGGCGCGACGCACTTACCATTGGCTTCTTTCAATGCCTCGCCCTTTGGCCGGGAATGTCCCGGTCCGGTTCCACCATCATTGGTGGTATGCTTATGAAAGTCGATCGAAGGACTACGGCGGAATATTCTTTTCTCGCTGCCGTGCCCATTATGTTTGCTGCGACGGGGTATGATTTGTTCAAGAGTCGCGCTTTTTTGGTCGCGGCAGATGTTCCGTTATTTGCCTTGGGCTTTTTCGTTTCGCTGATATCCGCATGGTTCGCGATTCGCTACTTCATAAAATTCTTGGCCAATCACAGTTTACAGGGCTTTGGCTGGTATCGGATCGCCTTAGCCCTGTTTACGTGGTGGTATTTCTCCGGACATTGACCGGACAGGAAGGGTTATTTGGCCGCCGGCTCTTTAGCTTTAACGGCATCAACCGGTTTACCTTCAGGCGTAACCGTAGTGCCATGCCCTTGGGCTGATTTAGCATCACTACCGGAATGTTTCCGGCAACATTGACCCGATTTCGCAGCATGCATTTCTTTAGGGCACTTGGCCTCTTTAGGACACTCCGCACTCGGCCGTTGGCAATGATCATTTTCGCCGGCCGTGATGGCATTTTTTTCAGTTGCAGCTGGCGTTTTTTTATCAGATTTTACTCCGTCCGCCGCAGCCCATGTCAGGCCAGCCATGAGAACCAAACCTAGTAACGATTTTGCTTTATTTTTCAAAAGAAACTCCCTGCTAATGTATATCCTGTATATTTATACTGAATTTCAGCGAAATGAACAACCTTTGCTCATGATTTGGCTAAAACGGTTTAGTAGGGTGCCACTTTTCTCTCGTAAAGGCACTATTTGGGCGTCAATGTTGATGCTTTTCTCAATATGGGCCTTATTCGCTCAAGGTGTTACCGGAAAGCGGTTTAAAATTTTGATTCTCGGCGATAGCCTAACCGAAGGCTATGGTGTTGAAAAGGGAGAGGCTTTTCCGGCACAGTTGGAAACTCGCCTCAACCAATGGCACGATCAATTCCAAGTGCTCAACGGCGGTTCAAGTGGAAGCACTTCAGCGAGTGGCGTGCGTCGGTTAAAATGGTATGCCAAGAGCAATCCAGATCTCATCATACTCACCTTGGGTTCTAACGACGGCCTAAGAGGCGTTAAGCCAGAAGCGACTCAGAAAAATCTAGAAGCTGTTCTGGAATATTGTCGTACCCAGAAATGGACCGTAATCCTTGCTGGACTCAAAGTGCCTCCCAATTACGGAATAGAATACTCGAAAGCATTTGAAAAAATGTTCCCAATCCTTGCCGCCAAATATCAGACGCCCTTGCTCGGCTTTCTATTGGAAGGGGTAGCCGGCGAGCCTGATCTCAATCAAGCGGATGGCCTTCATCCCACCGCACATGGTCATGAACGGATCGCGGAACACCTATTCCGTTTTCTAAAACCCATACTGGAAGTTCGTGTTCCTGTCGGCCACTCCGATTTCCATCGGAATCCCACCCATCCAAAAAATAATTCTATTGATTGATACCAAAATCATACTTACGCCCTTCACATTTCTATGACCTGAATAAAAACGAACGGGAAAAACGCCGCATTCATCCCTAATTTCACGCTTTCTGCTTGAATCATCCAAGGGTAATGGGAAATTTCAAAAATTCATGCAGACGAAAATCAACGATTGGCTTAAATTAATCCGCCTAGTGGTTGAAATCGAAACTTTAAATCTAACCAGGATGATTAATGTCAATTAAATCAGAGGGTATCGCACCCAATGCAAGTAGACTTTTGTTTGCCGGCTTCGTTGCTATTCTAGCGGCAGGTGTGGGTTTTGCCCTAAGAGGCGGAATATTTGACAATTGGGGTCGTGAGTTCGGATTCACTGGCCTACAGCTGGGAGCCATTGGCGGTGCAGGCTTTACAGGCTTTTGTTTCGGTATCATTATCGGCGGTGTCATCGCTGACAAAATTGGTTACGGAAAGCTGGTCGCGGCGGCATTTGTGCTGCATATGGCTTCAGCAGTGGTCACCTTCATGGCCACCACGCCTGACAATGCAGCCAAATTCCTAACCTGGGGAATGTTCATGTTCGCCTTTGCAAACGGCACATTGGAAGCCGTTGCCAACCCGTTGGTAGCCACCCTTTTCCCCAAAAACCGCGCCCATTATTTGAACATCCTCCATGCCAGCTGGCCGTTGGGTATGGTCTTGGGTGCTTTGGTCGGCTGGATCTTGGATGACAAAATGCAAGTGGGCTGGAAAATCCAACTCTCCCTCTACTTATTACCGACCCTTGGTTATGGCCTCATGTTCTTGGGCCAGAAATTCCCTAAATCTGAAGCTTCGGAAAAGGGCGCCAGCATTGGCGAAATGTTAAAGGATGTCGGACTCGTGGGCGCTTTGGTTGTCTGCTATCTGCTCTCCATCTTTTTCTCGACCAATTTGGGCTTGCCACAATGGGCCGCCTATGGGATTTCCGGTGCACTAATGGTTGCCGTTGGAGTCTTGACCAAATTTTCAGTTGGTTCATTCCTGCTGTTTGGCCTCTTTATCGCTCACCTATTGGTTGGTGCAGTGGAACTGGGAACCGATGGATGGATTCAAAACATTACCGGCAACTTGTTTACTTCGGAGCAGGGTAAATATTTGTTCATTTGGACTTCAGCAATTATGTTCGGACTCCGGTTCTGCGTGCACTTCATCGAGAAAAATCTAAAGGTATCTCCCATCGGTCTCCTAATCATTAGCGCCATAACCGCAATGATAGGCCTACGACTTTCGAGCGGCATGGCCTCCTTTGGAATGGCACTAATAGCCTTGGGAATCTATGCATTAGGTAAGACTTTTTTCTGGCCCACTATGTTGGCCGTGGCCTCGGATCGCTTCCCACGCAGTGGTGCTATCGCTATTTCCATTATGGGCGGTATTGGCATGCTTTCCGCCGGTCTTATCGGTGGACCCGGACTTGGATATTCCAAAGATCGTTTCGCCTCGGAAGCCTTAAGCCGAACAGATGCCGCCGTTTACGCTGAGGTTAAAGCGGAGAAGCCTTCCAAGTTCCTGTTCCTCTCAGAGGTCTATGCGATTGACGGAAAAAAACTGGGTGATGCAAAGGCAGCCACTGAGAAGACTCCCGCTCAACAAGCCATGATCACAGCGGACCAAACCGGTGATCGAAAGACTTTGGCCGCGGATTCGTTTATTCCGTTGGCCATGGCGGGTATTTACATTATCATTGCCTTGTACTTCAAAACCCAAGGCGGTTACAAGGTCATCAAGTTCGAAGGTTGATACTGCCTCTTTTTTAGACCAAGGACCCACTTTTCCAAATTGCGAAAAGTGGGTCTTTTTAGCTTTAGGGCTGGTTTGATTATTCAAGATCTGGCGCTTTTTTCGAATTTTAGCAGCCAGAAATCCACAAACGTCAATTTTACCCTACCCAGACCTAGAACATTCTCCCCAGATACATTAACTTTACTCTTCTCAAACTTTCATTTCTAACGGAGAAGGAATACAAATGGAAAATAAAAACAGACTATTCTACGCCAGCTGTTTTGCCTTGATTACCACAGCATTCTCTTTCAGCATTCGTGCTGGTATTTTGGGCCAGCTGGGTAGGGAATTGAATTTCACGGCACATCAACTCGGCTTCATTAATAGCATGTGGTTTTTAGGCTTTCCTCTCTCCATGCTCATTGGTGGCCTCCTTTACCATTCGGTCGGACCAAAGAAAATCATGCAGTTTGCTTTTTTTGCCCATACATTGGGAATCCTATTAACTCTATTTGCCAACAGCTACGTAGGGTTGCTTATCTCCACCTTCCTGATTGGCCTTGGAAATGGCTGTACGGAAGCGGCTTGCAATCCAATGATTGCTGACGCCTATGAAGGTGTTGAAATGAGTTCTAAGATGAATCGTTTCCATATGTGGTTCCCGGGAGGAATCGTTATCGGTGCCCTGGTTTCCAAATTCATGACGGATATGAACCTTGCTTGGCAAGCTCAAATCGCGGTTATTCTCGTCCCAACCATTGCCTACGCGCTGCTCTTTTTTGGACAGACCTTTCCAAAATCGAAACTCATGGAAGCGAACTCCTTGGCTACCAATGTTAAGGCCATGTTTTCACCAATGTTTCTTTTCATGTTCGTTTGCATGTCGATGACCGCCATTTCGGAATTTGGACCGCAGCAATGGGTCGGCTTGATTCTGTCCAAGAGCGGCGCACAGCCCATGCTAATTTTGGCCTTGGTCACCGGCTTGATGGCTGTAGCTCGCTTTTTTGGCGGCAGCATGGTTGGAAAGTTTGATCAGACGGGCGTACTACTTGGTTCAGCCATTTTGGGCACCATTGGTGTCTACCTTTTCAGCACCCAGACTGGTGCAGGAGCCTATGCTGCAGCAATCATTTATGCGCTTGGAATCGCTTATTTCTGGCCCAATATGATTGGTTTTATCGCCGATAAAATTCCTAAAAGTGGTGCCATCGGAATGTCAGTCATTGGAGCCGTGGGGATGTTTTCCTCCTCCATTTTCCAGCCCATTATCGGCGGATGGATCGATGGGGACAAGGCTGCCGCTGCCGCCAAAGGCTTAACCGGTGACAATCTTGAATTGGCAGCTGGCCAAGCGACCTTAGGGACCATGGTTATCTTTCCCGCCTTGTTGGTTGTCCTGTTTACCGTACTCCTTTTCTGGGTCAAAAAAAATAAGGCCAACAAAAATAGCACGACTAGCACCGGCACCAAGACGCCGGCCTATGCAAATGCGTGATATCGACTTGGGCGGTGTAACCGCCTGAGAGCCCTTGTCTTTTTCTTCCTTTCGAAACCCCAATGCAGGAATGCGTCGGGGTTTTGTATTTTAAGGGGCACCAAACTTCAGCCACCCGTTTTCCGGGAAACCGATTGACCGTTATTCTTTCTGCCCGCAATCTGTCCAAAACCTATGGCTCCACTCAGGTGCTGCACGGCCTCAATATGGATATCGAGGCCGGCGCGAGCGTCGCTATTTTAGGCCAGTCGGGCAGCGGAAAAACCACTTTGCTCAGTCTATTGGCGGGCCTGGAACAACCCGATACAGGCCAGATCTTTTTTCAGGGCCAGGACTTGGGCGCTTTAAGTGTCGATGCCCTGGCGCGTTGGCGTGGACGTTCCATGGGCATCATATTTCAGGAATACCATCTGGTGCCTTCCTTGACGGCTAAGGAAAATGTGGCTTTGCCCATGGAAATACAAGGTGAAAAACAAAGCCGTGTCCGAGCGGAATCCCTGCTGGATCGTGTTGGACTTGCCTCGCGTGGCCATCACTATCCCCATCAACTCTCCGGCGGCGAACAGCAGCGCGTCGCCATTGCAAGGGCTTTGGCAACTAAACCTCAAATCCTCTTTGCCGATGAACCCACCGGCAATCTCGATGAAACCACTGCCCAGGAAGTTGAAGCCCTGATTTTTTCCATAATCGCAGAGGAAGGTCTTACGGCTGTAATCGTCACGCACAATCGCGAGTTGGCGGGTCGATGTTCGGAAATGAAGACCTTGCATTTGGGCCGATTCAGCTAAAGATCCAAAGGTTCAATCATCATGCCGCTGTTTCTCCGTTTGCTCAAACACCGTCGGGGAAATTGGATCGCGTTTGTGGCTATTTATGCCTTGGGGCTTTCGGTATTTTTAGTCGTCGACGGTCTTTCCAAGAATTTTCAAGCCGAGATTCAATCCCAGTCTAAGGAATTGTTGGAAGGAGAACTACGCATCCAATTGCGCAGGCCCTTAACGGATTCGGAAGAGAAAATCCTGAAAAAACACTTGCCGTCAGGCGCACGTAGCGCGGAGGTATGGGGGTTTCTTTCCATGTTGCGCGCCCGCTCGCACGAAGGCGCAAACACCAGTCGACTGGTTCAGGTGAAAGCGATTTCCACGACATACCCCTTGGTTGGTGACTTTACTTTTTCCAGCGCAGGTGCAGTTGCAGGTTCAGTTGCAAAACCTAATCATTGGTCCGGTCGTATTGCGGATTTGCACACTGGCGAAATACTCTTTCCTAAGGAATTGTTTCTGGCACTCAAAGTGAGCGTGGGGGATACGGTTCGTTTGGGCAATCAGAACTTTGTCATCAAGGATGCGTACAGCCATCGCCCTGGTGGGAACTTCGAGTTTTGGGAGATGGGCAGCCGCGTCTACATTCCCATAGCGGACATGGCAGCTACCGGGCTCGACCAAAAGGGCAGTCGCATTTTCCGCTACCGATTTTATCTACTGCCTCCGGGAACCGATACTCAGGCGCTTCGGGTGGCTTTGAATGTCGCGCTCCCGGATCCGGAAATCGAGATTACGGAGTATACGGAATCCGGATCGGACCTTGGCCGCAGCTTTCAAATGGTGACTGCTTTCCTTAAACTGCTAAGCCTTTCGTCCTTTCTTTTGGCCGCCGTGGGTGCGGCCTTTTTTTTCCGAAACCACTTGGTCGGAGAGCGAAAAACCGTAGCCGTGCTGACTGTACTTGGATCCAGCCGCGCCAGAATCCTTTCCCTTTATCTGGCCCAGAACCTGTTTCTCGCGACACTGGCTGCCGTAACCGGCATGTTGCTGGCCGCTTTTTGGGCCCAGGGCTTGCCCATAGTCATTGCACGCCTGTATCAAGTGACCATTCCCTCTGCGTTGCCGATGAGCACTCTTTGGCTAGGAGTTTTCATGGCGATTTCTACATCGCTGCTCTTTGGCATTTCTGCATTGGCGGGATTAGGTAAAATTCTTCCAGCTACATTGCTCAAGCCACTGGAAAGTGCGCCGCTGGGGCTTTGGCCTCGGCTGGGAATGGGTCTGGCCCAGAGCGGATTTTTCTTTGCCTTTGCCATGAGCAATAGCCATTCATGGACCTTGAGTGCGCTTTCCGTGGGTTCTATGGTGGCGGCCTTTTTGCTTTTGGGCGGTTTGGGATGGGCCTTGTTTGCCGCATTGTGGAGCATGCGATCCAAGTTTGGATATGCCATACGTATTGTGCTTGGGTCCATTCGCTGGGGTCGCGAAAAATCGCTCTTAGCCTTTTCGGCCTTGGGTTTTGTGGCCTTCTCGTTGACGCTTATTCCTCAATTGCAAAGCCTCATCTTGAATGAAATCAGCGTGCCCAAGGGACGCATCATTCCCCAACTTTTTCTGTTCGACATCCAAGAAGAACAGCTGCCAGGCCTTACGGATCTTATCCGTAGCCGTGGTCAGACGTTTGCGCAGCCCTCGCCCATGATTCGGGCGCGCTTGGAAAAAGTCAATGGCCTTCCGTTCAAGCGGGACGAGAATGCTGATGCTGGAGAAAAATCCAAATCCGGTAAGGAAACTTTGGAGGATCGCAACCGAAGGCAATTCCGCAATCGTGGATTCAACTTGAGTTACCGGGACACACTTTCTGATGCGGAGAAATTGATTTCCGGCGTTTGGTGGACTGGAGCCGTTCAGGAAGGCAAATTGCCCGAGGTCAGCATAGAAAAGGATTTTGCCAAGCGGCTCCGACTTAAGCTGGGCGACACGCTTTCCTTTGACGTTCAAGGCGTGGAAGTGCAAGGCCATATTACCAGTTTTCGCCAGGTTCGCTGGGCTTCTTTTCAACCCAACTTTTTTGTGTTGTTCCAACCCGGTGCCTTGGAAGATGCACCGAAAACTTTTCTGGGAACGGTGAATGGGATTCCGATGGCTGAGGCTGAAGCCTTCCAGGCCCAGGTGAGTGAAGCCTTTCCTAATGTCACATTGCTCAATCTAAAAGATGTGATCCGACGCACCATTGATAGTTTGGACAAGCTCGTTTGGTTGGTCCGTTTTCTTTCCGGATTTGCCTTATTGATTGGGTTGACCATTCTGTGGCTTATCGTGGAGGCGCTGGTCTCCGAGAACCTTAAAACTATTCTGTTGCTACGCGCGCTGGGTGAACCCCGCGCCAAATTAATTCGGCTTTTCCTGATGCATTATTCCGGCCTGTGCCTGGCGGCGGGTCTTACCGGTTACGGACTGAGCCTCGCCGCAACCTTGGCTATCAACCAGGTTATCTGGCAGGTGCCTTGGGTACCGGACTTGCGAATCTTATACGTTTGCCTGGGAGGATCCTTTGCATTGGGAATCCTTTGCGCCGTTTATGCAGCATACCGTGGAATGGGTCAACCGCTACGGGCCTTGTTGTCCTTGAATCGCACGTAAAAATTCCAGCCATCAAGGCGTGAATCGACCGCCTATGCCGTACTTTTTCTGCGCGTGGCGAAAAATAATTCCAGACGACAAGCCAGTCACAGATTTTTTACCAACAGTGGATTTCGGTACTTGGGGTTTAAGTTTCACGACATCATTTTTCACATTGGCATTTAAAGTGACCAAGCTGCGAAAGCGGTCGAATTTTTCTCCCGAGGCCCACGCCATACCTCGAAGCAGAAGCAAGCGGAAATAGGCGTCGTTGTGGGTGCTCGTATAATGGCCAGCTCCGGAAGCAAACACTTTTCCATTGCGGGACAACTTGGTCCACATCACGGGTACGGCTGCCATTCCCGCTCCCGTATTCTCAAGCGAGGTGTTGAGGATTTGAATCTGGGCCGTGTCGCCGTACAGATTGAAATAGGTTTCTTCCGTCAAGTGCATGGTATCCGGCAGGTTAACAGCTAAGGGATGATTGGGGCGTCGGGTATAAATCATTTCTCCGGCTCGGTCCGAAGAATTGATGTTGCCAGTGTTTGCCCATTGCCAACTGAGGCCGATATAGGGTGCATAGCGCTTAGGCGCCTCATCTTGCAAGGCTACTCCCACATGAATGGGAATCAAGGCTTTGCCGCGGTCGAGATACGCATCCAGATCCACATACTGGGAATCGCTTAATATTTTGTGAAGGCCGAATCGAAAATTAAAGACTACGATGTCAGCGCTTTTCCAAATCGTTGGGGATGGCCAGTTCAATACCGGAGTGAAGGTTACGCTTTTCAATGTACTGAACAGGGGTTTCCAAATATTCATCTGCGCTTCAAAATTATGGCTGTCTGCTGCTTCGGACGGCGTACTGTAAACCCAGGCGATTTGCAATGGCTTGGGATTTGTGAGACCGGTAGTATCGATCGGGCCCATGATTTTTTCCAATGCGGACTGCAAGCGCAAGGCGGGGGATTGCGCGTTGGCGAAAACCACTACGCATAAAATATTCCAGAAAAACCGGTGTAGATGTTTTTGCATGCGATGCGGAGAGGTAATATTCATATAGGTGATATTCCTTCTATTCAACAACCTATTAACCAATGTAACCTGACTTAAAAAAAGCTTTGGTATTAGCCTCGCTTGGCTCCGGTGCCTAATCGAAAAAGAGGCAAGACTGCCAGTCCCAAGCCGGAGGCTAGGGCTAAGTATGCTCCCGCGGCCAAGCGGTGCATGGGGTAGCTGTCTACCTCCCCGCGCAGAAAAATAAAAGCGCCTACTGAAATCGCCCCAGCTAGAAAGGCCGCCCAGGCTTGGAAGCGCCTTAAAAACAAAAGAATCAAAATGACCATTGCCCAAATGGGAATGGCATACAGATATAGCGCTAGGGAATAATCTCGTGATAGTCGAGAGCCAGATGTAAATACCGAAACCAAACGATGCGGTCCTGCTAAGCGATCACGTATCTGATGCGCTGGAACGGGAACGCCCATGGAGTACACCCACGGCAGAAAAAAGCTAAGGAATAGCAAACCCGCCAGCAAGGCTTCGAGTCTTCGACCCTGTCGACCCACGTTTTTCGACATGTATTTCCTCCCGAATCCTAGTTAAAAAAATCATGCGGCGTGAAGGAGACTTTTTAGAATTTCACACTCGATTACCCGGTTCCAAAATCTCAAAGTGGAAGTCAATGTTGGGAAAATAGCACGAGAAGGCCACTTTCCAGCTAAGGTGACAGCCTTTTTCGGTTTGGCTATCTTGGATTGCCCCTCGTTTTCAAAGGACCGGCAAGCTAGCTAATGGAATGGTTCCGCAAGGCAAAATCCGGCATCGGCACCCTCATCAAGAGGGATACGCCCGTCGATCTATGGGTCAAATGCGACGGCTGCAAAGAAATCCTTTATCGAAAAGAATTGGCTGCCAATCGGTATGTTTGCGAACATTGCGGATTTCATTTTCGCATCGGCGCGAACGACTATGTTAAGCTCCTAATTGACGAAGGCACTTGGCAGGTTTTGGATGCCAACCTCAAGTCCATCGATCCTCTTAAGTTTTCCGCCAAGAAGAAATACAAGGACAGCTTGCACGATGCTGAGAAGAATACGGGCGCCTTTTCCGGCGTGGTGTCCGGCCAAGGTGAAATCAAAGGCATCAAGGTTAGCCTGGCAGTTATGGATTTCCGCTTTATCGGCGGCTCCATGGGTTCGGTGGAGGGCGAGAAAATCGCTCGGGTGCTCAAGCGGGCCTTGGAACAGAAAATTCCCGCTATTGTAGTTACGGCATCTGGCGGCGCTCGCATGCAAGAGGGTGTCTTGTCCCTCATGCAAATGGGAAAAACCTCGGCCTTAATCGCACAGTTGTCACAGGCGCGTATTCCTTACTTTGCCGTGCTGACCAATCCCACTACAGGCGGTGTGACTGCCAGCTTCGCCATGCTTGGGGATGTCAATATCGCCGAGCCCGGTGCGCTAATTGGATTTGCCGGGGAAAGAGTGATTCGCGAAACCATTCGGCAAAACCTTCCGCCTGGATTCCAAAGAGCCGAGTTCCTGTTGGAAAAAGGCATGCTGGATATGATAGTCCCGCGAGCGGAAATGAAGGAGACTCTGGCCTCCTTGCTCTCCCATCTCCATTGATGCCACTTAGAATTTGAGTCTCGCTCCCGCCTAAAAAATTTCAACCGGGTACCATGTCGGACCTATCGCCATCCTCTCCACCACGATTGCCCGAGTCCTTCCAGGACTGCCTGGATTTTTTTTACGCCCGCAATCAGTTTTCCATCAAATTGGGGCTGGAGAATATCAACGCGCTATTGGATAGGCTGGGCCGACCGGATACCGGTTTGATTTTTTTGCATGTGGCCGGCACCAACGGTAAGGGGAGTGTGTGTGCCAATCTCGCCGCATTGCTATCGGCCACTGGCCATCGGCGCGTCGGACTGTACACGTCGCCGCATCTCGTCAGCTTTCGTGAACGTATCCTGGTCGATGGCGTACCTATCCCCGCGGACTATGTGCTGAGCTGGTTGCGCGGCGCGCAAAAAATAATTCTGGAACTCAACGCCACCTATTTCGAATGCGTCACGGCATTGGCCTTAGACTTCTTCCGTTCCATGGATTGTGAAGCGGTCGTGTTGGAAACCGGATTGGGAGGCAGACTGGACGCCACCAATGCCGTCCTTCCCGCCGTGACTGTGGTGACATCAATATCATTTGATCACACAGCTATTTTAGGGCAAACCATTGCTGAAATTTGGGGTGAAAAAATCGGCATTCTCAAGGCACGTGTACCTATGGTGGTGCAAGAACATCGGGCACCACTTCTGTCGGTACTGGAAAACAAGGCTTCAGCCTTGGGAAGCCCGCTGGTACTTTTGGGAGAGTATGTGCGTGACACGGGGGCCGGAGCGGAAATTCAATTTACGGGGAGATATGCCACGTATAGGTTTCCCTCAGAGTTGAGACCGGAAGCCCATCAAGTGGAAAACCTTTGCCTATCCTTGCTGGCAATGGAAACATTTCTTTCGGGACCCCTGCCTTCTTCGGACGTCCTCATTCCATTTCTTCGCTCCGCCAAACTGCCAGGACGCACGCAGTTACTGGAGGGAACAGGTATGTTACCGGTGCTTTTGGATGGAGCTCATAACCCTGGCGGTACGACAGCCCTTGAGGCGCATATTAAACGGGCGTTTCCCGGTCGACGCATACTCGTCCTATTCGCTGTGATGCGGGACAAGGATTTTTCTGCCGTGATCGAGAGCGTCTTGCGTTTTGCCTCGGAAGTCCGTTTTGTATCTCTGGAAGCAAAGTATCCCCGAGCCTTGCGGTACTCGGAACTCGTGCATGCCATGGAGCCTTCGGAGCGAATTAAGGTACAACCCATTGAGTTACAGCCGGAAAGCTTGCGTGCCCTGCTCAGCCTTCCTTCCGGAGCAAATTCTGACCACCCAACATCTTCGGATCCAGTACTTCCCGATCTAGTTGTAGTATGCGGTTCTTTGTACTTGCTCGGTGAGGTCATCCCGATGTTACTGCCCTATTATCCGGGCCTGGACTGGTTTCAGCAGTTTGCCGCCGAGCATTAAAAGCCTCTAAAGGGATTCTGTTAGTTTGCTAGCTTTACCTTATTATGGAGATCCTTCCCGTATTATTGATGCGCTTTTTCGTCTTGTCGATTTCTTTATCCTTCCATGAGGCTGCCCATGCGTGGACAGCCTTCCGGCTAGGGGATGACACTGCCAAACGTTTAGGGCGGCTATCCTTGAATCCCCTGGTGCACATGGATCTGGTTGGGTCCTTGATGATGCTTACCGGAATGCCCCTGGGTTGGGCCAAGCCGGTTCCTGTCAATCCAGGTAGACTGAGAAATCCTCGTGCCGCCATGCCCTTGGTTTCGTTTGCGGGTCCATTGTCCAACCTGATCTTGGCCCTGGTTGGCTGTCTGGTTTATTTCTTTGTCGGGTATGGCCTCGATAATTCCGGTTGGTATTTGATGCTGCAAGACTTCATTCTCATCAATTTTTCATTGGCGATTTTCAATTTATTGCCGGTATTTCCTTTGGACGGGTCCAAAATCATCACCACATTCATGCCGGACCGGGTGGCGGATGTCTATGAAGCTAAAATGGCTGCTTTGGGGATGTATCCGTTGATTGCCATTGTGATTTTTGAATCTTTGGGCTCCGGTTTTGGACTGATCGACCTTTGGTTTCGGTTCTGGAAACCGCTAATTTATCCGATTTTAGCCCTTTTTAGGGTGCCGTTCCAGTTTTATCCCGGCTGATTAGGGTTCCGTCAAACACCTTTTGAAGGTTCAGTCAACACCTTCTGGACCTAGCTGTATAGCTGGGAATCTTTGCCGCTTTTAGGCTTCTGGATTGCAAAAAACCACGTGATTTGATAGATTTAGCCTCCGAATTAGAAAGCTACTGGAGGAAATTTTGGCCAAGAACAAATCCGCCCAAAAGAGGGTCATTACCGCAGAAAAATCCCGTTTGGCCAATCGCGCCGTTCGTTCGGCCATTCGCAGCACGTTAAAGAAGATACGTACGGCCGATAAAAAGGAGACCATGGTCGCAGAAATGCCCCATCTTTTTTCCATGCTCGATAAAGCTGCCCAAAATGGTCGAGCCGGCATTACCAAAAACACGGCTTCCAACTACAAACGTAAGATCCACAAGCTCGTTGCAGCCAAGTCCGCGTAAGGTGGCATTCGACGGTTTCACCAATAGGAGTGGAGCTAAACTTAATTTTCGGTAGTTGAACCCGCCTCTTTGGGCGGGTTTTTGTTATGTACTCTTTTCCATTTGGCCAACAGACAGTATTCGAATAAAGTGAGATAATTGCCGGGATGAAACCTAAAGTACTCATCGTTGATGACGAAGTATCGCTTTGTGCGCTGCTAGAAGTGTTTTTCGAAAAAAAAGGGTATGCGACGGTTTCCGCCCATAGCGTTGAAGCCGGACTCAAGCTCTTGGATGGCCCTGAGCCCTTATTGGCCATGGTTGATTTGGCTTTAGGTCAAGGTTCAGGACTCACCCTAGTCAAGGCGCTGCTCGACCGCTTCCCGCGGGTTCCTGTGGTTGTCATGACTGCCTATGGGACAGTTGAAAAGGCCGTTGAGGCTGTAAAGCTGGGAGCATTTGATTTTATTTCCAAACCTTTCGAAATGGTTTTTTTGGGAAAAGTGGTCGAGAAGGCCGTGGCAACGCGGACACTGGAAACTGAAAACCGTGAGCTGAAGGACTTCATTCGACGGCAAGGCGTTGAGTTAATCGGTCAATCTCCGATTTTTCTCCAACTTAAGGACCGGATCAACGCCATCGCCTCCTCGGAAAGCACAGTGCTCATTACAGGGGAGAGCGGGACCGGCAAAGAACTGGTGGCAAAGCTCATCCATCAAAAATCCTTGCGTTCCTTAAAACCATTTGTAGTGGTCAATTGCTCTTCGCTTTCCGAGAGTTTGCTGGAGTCGGAATTATTCGGTCATGTGAAAGGATCGTTTACTTCGGCACATGCCGACAAGGATGGCTTATTCGCCGTTGCCAACGGTGGCTCCGTGTTCCTGGACGAGATCGGGGAAATGCCGCTCCGCACTCAGGTCAAGCTTTTGAGGGTCATCCAGGAGCGGGAAATCACTCAGGTTGGCGGCACAGCTTCCTCTCGAATCGACGTCCGTATCTTAGCCGCGACCAATGTGAACCTTGAGGATGCAGTAGCGCAGGGACAATTTCGGGAAGATCTGTACTATCGGCTCAATGTGCTGCGTATCAATACACCGGCTTTGGCTGAGCGGAGTGAAGATTCCATTCTGCTCGCAAACTATTTTTTACAAAGAAAAAGCGGAGGCCGTAAGTCTTTCACCGCAACCGCTCTAGAGCAAATTCAAGCCTATGCCTGGCCTGGAAATGTACGACAATTGGAAAATGCGGTAGAGAGGGCTATTGCCTTCAGTACCAGTGAATCTATTGAAACGTTGGAGCTGGACTTGCCCAGCACAACAGTGACTGAACTGGATCAGGGCCACACCTTGCCACGGACAGGGAAAATGGAAGGTTCCGGTTCCATGCCAGCTGGGGAACGCGCCTTTGGGGTCGGCGTATCACCGACCCTCAACGACATCGAAAAGGCTTATATTTTTTGGGTGCTTACCGAAAATCAGTGGCATAAACCGACCGTAGCCAAGATTCTGGGGTTGGATATTTCCACGCTTTATAGGAAGATTGAACGATACGGTTTAAAAGCGCAATCCTGATGCTACGGCTCAGGGATTTTTGGAGGCTTGTCTTGTTTCACCCTGGATTGGGAGTGATTTGATCAACCCTATTAGATGTATCAGGCTGCTGCTTTGCCTGGCGGCTCCTCTTATGGCCCAAGTTCAAGTATTGGAATCGCTGCGGGAAACCGTGTTTTCGCGTTGGGATTTTCAAGAACGTTTCCCCCCCAGCATAAAACTTTTCGCCAATTCCATCAGTGCGACAGAGCTCCCGGTCCTTATCCAGCATGTGCGTGAAGCACATCCTGCAGCCGTGACCAATCCGGAGGCGCCGACCTTTGCCGATTTATGGGCCAATTTCAGCGTGGGTCTCGCTTTGGACAAAACCAAGGCTGGCAATGGCGAGACGGAACTCCTCATGGCAACCCAATTGGCCAAAGGTAACATTGCCGTTAACTATGAAATGGCTAGGATTCTTACCCAAAACGGGCTGTACCAAAGAGCGCATTTATTACAACTGGAAGTTCAGCGCAACATGCTGGAAAAAGGCTATATCAAGGTTCCCGAACTCGCGAAGCTGGAATTGCTCCGTGCCCGTGAGGCGATGGGCCAGGGCTTATATTTGGTCGCGAGACAGGCTGCCGAGTTTGCTGGAAAGCTCGATCCGCTCTGTCCTTGGGTTCCTTTTATATTGATGGAGATGGAGTTCCGGGAAAAGCCCCCGCTCAATTGGGATTTGAGCGCCGCTTGGACGCGGCTCACCGAGGCTGCCAGATTGCTGCAATATTACGACAGCCAATCTCTTTTCATAGTCAATATGTCTCGTGCCTTTCGCATGGGCCTGGCCTTTTTTGGCGCAGTTGCCTTGCTGGTTCTCTTCGGAAAATACTTTTCGCGCATCACCCATTTATGGGTCGAGCGGCTTCCGAATCAAGTGGAAATCTGGATCCGATATTTCGCTTTGGCCCTCCTTCCTTTAAGCCTGATGATAGGTGGATTGGGGTATGTGGCATTGGGCCTGGCCTTTACCATGCTGCTCTGGAAACATGTGACCAATCAAGAAAAAACTTTTCTAAAAGTCCTGATGACGGGTCTGGCCTTGATCCCATTCCTCTTTATGTGGGAGCAAACCATGGTGCGTCACCTGGATGATACCCTGGGAGTCAATCTTTATCACCGCGCCTATAATCGCGGATATGAAGCACCCCTAATCACGCGAATGGAAGCCTTCAAAGCCAAAACCCAGGAAGACAGTCTTTATCGCAGCCTGGCCTATTCCTTGACCTATAAAAAGCAAGGAGAATATATTAAGGCAGGAGAATTTGGCCGCTTGGCGTCTCAAATTGAACCTTCCAATCCGTATGTGCTTCTCAATAATGGGAATCTGGCTATGGTGGGATTTGATTACACCGGCGCGTCCACCGCTTTCACAGAAGCCCGTAGAATTGCGCCCAACATGGTGGAAACATGGTTCAACTCCAGTCAGGCGGAATTGTATTCCAACAATTCGACTCGGCATAAAAAATACCTGGATCGAGCAGCCGAGGTGGACCCACAATGGGTCAACCAGTTTTTGAAGGACAACGACGAATATT
This sequence comes from Fibrobacteria bacterium, assembly GCA_043732185.1. Classification (GTDB taxonomy): domain Bacteria; phylum Fibrobacterota; class Fibrobacteria; order UBA11236; family UBA11236; genus Chersky-265. The sequence continues at coordinate 50,699 of JAYTHY010000006.1, read as the reverse complement.
TTCCTGAGTATCCGGCCACACGTAAGGCGATGGATCCCATGTTGAGAAATCGGTTGGCTTGGACCGCAGCGTGGAATTCTTTGATTGGATTGGATTTTCTAGGTGTGTGGGTCAGTACCGGAATTTATGAAATTATGGGTGGTTGGCTGCTCGCCATGGTCGGTATCGTCGCCTTGTTGCTGCATTTCCGCTTTCGACATCATTCTCAACATAGCCATGGGAAGGATTTGTTCGACTGCAAAATTTGTAACCGGGTCATGTGCCGTCTTTGTCGTAAAGGCGTGCATTGTCACACATGTTTTAAAACAGTTTCCGGAATTCATGATAACCGGGTGAAAATGGAAATGGTAAAACGTATGCGCATGCGCTCGACCGTACAACGCTTGCGTATCGGAGCCGTGCTTAATTCGCTTTGGCCAGGGACCGGACTTTTGTTTTTAGGTTTGGGCACGGGGCGGTTTGTTTGGATTCTGGCAACAGGATTTCTGATGGGCGGCCTTTGGCAAGTGAACCACCTCCTCATGGAGTATCCCAGCTTTGTGATTGGCCCTTTCCACTGGTTGCCTTGGCTACCTATCGCGCTATTTTATCTTTTGTTCAATATCAAGCTCCTCCGCACTCCCGTCAATGTCGGTGAACTGATGGCTGCTTCCGCTGCCGTCGAAAAGGAGACTTTTCGATGAAGCTTTCCGGGGATTTAAAAGACTTCTCTCTGGCCGATGTCCTGCAACTATTGTTGCAACAGCGCAAGTCCGGTGTGCTCAATTTGGTTAACGGGAAAGAAAAGGCTGAAATTTTCATCTCCGCTGGCAATGTCAATGGAGTTAGAGTGAATGGCGAGATGCCCGAGGATATTATCAAAGAAATGCTGATCGCCTCCGGCAAGGTGGAAAAGGATGAGATGCATGAACTGGAGTCCATGTCCAGAGAAATGAATCGTCCCTTGCTGACAACCTTGGCCGCCAAAGGTCATTTGACCGATGAGGACAAGAAAGAATGGCTACAGATCATTTCCGAGGACATGGTTTGTGAACTGTTTGGATGGCTCAAAGGGCAATATGATTTTGGGACCGGACTAAAGGCGCAATCCTCCATTTCCATGCAACTGAATATTTCCACAGAATTTGCCTGTATGGAGGGAATGCGGCGCATAGATGAGTGGCCGCGACTTAAGGAGTCCATACCCGATCCCAAAGTCGTTTTCAACCTCATGGAAAAAACCTATGACGGCGACCAATTAGGCTGGGACTATTTGGTGTTGGGGCTGGTTGATGGACGGAAGAGCGTGGCACAAATCGCCAAACAAGTTCCCTTTGGCTCTTTCCGACTCTCCGAATGCCTTGTAAATTTATGGGAGGGTGGGTTTGTCGCCCCAGTGGCGGATTCGGTCGAGGAAATCGATTTGCCTGCCGCTGCCGATCCCCAAAATGAAAAGGATAGGAAAACGGCCATGGTACTGGGTACGGCTTTCATGTTTTTGCTGCTGGCCCTGGTCTTGCGGTTCGTTTCCTATTGGTTCCTCAGCCTAGACCTTTCATCGACTTCCAAGCAGAGCTCACAGGGAGGGTATGCAATGAAAATAGCGAATCATTTTGCGTACGATAATATTGAAGTGCTACTGGTGGATCATGCGGATAGGCAAAACAATCTACCTGCGACTCTAAAAGTGCTGGTTGAAGAGGGGGCATTGGTTCCAAACGAGGTCAGCGGCCCGATTGGAAATAAACCGGTGTATAAGAAAATCACCAAAAAAACTTACCAACTTAAATGAGAATTTGAATGTCCACGGCAACCCAGCACGAAGTTAAAACCGCCGAAAGCGTCCTCATGGGGGATGTGATATGCCAGAGTTTTATTCAAAGTTCGAGTACTCTAGCGTATGCATGTCTGCTTATTCGGCGCAAGAAATACGATTTGGCCAATCATGTTTTGCAAAGTTTGGAAGGCAAGCAAACTACGCGATTCAAGGATATGGTTTTTTACTTACAGACCCAAATCGGGATTGAAACCGGTGAACACCAACAGGTGAAACAGAAGCTGGTTTCGCACCTGCACCGGCATCCCAACGATTTGGTGGCTTTGTCACTGCTCGAATCGAGTATCTATTTAGAATGGATGGCATGGCAAGGACGGCCATCAGAAGTTCCCGCGAACTCATTGGGTGCAGTCACTCCAGTGGCCTCTTTTTCGGCGGCAGCCAGCATTCTTCCGGTTCCTCCGGCAATTTCCACACCTAATATGGCGGCCTTCGAGCTCGGTGAGGGAGATTTTGGTATCTATCAAAGTTTAGTGATGGATGACAATACGCAGGCATTGGTTCTTGGAAATCAGGCGCAAAACCGATACAAGTCCACCAGCCGAAATTCGAATCTCGCCTCCTTGGTCAACTTACTGCCACAAATTCTTCCGGGTGCCATTGCCAATACGTGTGATGCGTTGGAGGGTGGAGAAATTCACAAGATCTGTTTTTCCTTCCAGAATTTGACGGTGACCTCTCTGCATATGGGCGCAGAATGTCTCGAGCTTGTAACTGGAAACATCAACCAATCCCTGCTGACCATGGTACGAGCGGAAAATATTTTTCAAAAACAGGCCGCTTCGGCCAAAGTGCGCGCCAATATGGGGCCTCACGCAGTAGGTAATTTGACTCATGAGTAAACTCGATCTGGCACCCACTGACATCAACAAGCTCGTTGAGTCACAGGATTTGGACCGATGCCTTGGATACTTAAGTCTGGTGAAGGGTATTACCGGAGCCATTCTCTACAGTCGCGAAGGGTTGGTCGTGGCCTGGGGAGAGGAGAGCCAGCAAAACCATTTTATCGAATCCCCTTATTTTCTAGCCAGTTTTCAGGAATCGTTGGCTCAATACAGAATGCTGGGGATGGGCCCATTGGAACATTCTGTGTCGTTTGATGAACATCATTTTCACTTGATAGTCAATTTGGGACAATTGGACTTATTCTTTCTCGTCGTCGCCGGAACCCGGGGAAGTTATGATTTATTCAAATTTCGGATAGACCGCGGGGCCCTTGCCATTGCCCGCCTCTTACATGAACGTGGCTATATACGGAGTTGAATGGAATGCTTACTATATTGGAGAGAATAAACCAGATCAAGGGCGTCAAAGGTTCGAGTATCGTCAGTCCGGACGGGATTGAGATTGTGTCCCACTTCAGGACTCCGGTTCCTTCAGAATTCATCAGCGCCCTTATCGTTTCGGTACAGCAGGTGGCCAATAAAATTGTTGCAAATGCACAGGCGGGTCAACTGATGCAGACAATGATTGAAGCAAGCGATGGCAAGTTCTTTGTCCAGGTTGTAGAATTAGGCTATCTGGTTGTGCTTGCGGACAGCCAGGCCAATACCGGCTTGATCCGGGTGGAAATCGCTCAAGTCAGCCCCTTAATTAAGTAACCGAGGAAAATCCTGTGGCATCTATTAATTACGCAACCCGGGAAATCAGCTGCAAGATCGTCTATTACGGTCCTGGGCTGAGCGGAAAAACCACTAATTTACAGATTATTCATCGAAAAATACCGGACAAGGATAAAAGTGAAATGGTGTCCTTGGCCACGGAAACGGACCGGACTCTATTTTTCGATTTTCTTCCCCTCGATTTGGGATCCATTAAGGGCTTTTCGACCAAGTTCCAATTGTATACCGTGCCAGGCCAGGTCTATTACAATGCCACCCGAAAACTTGTGCTACGCGGGGTGGATGGCGTGGTTTTTGTAGTGGACTCACAAGTGGATAAGCTTCAGGAAAACCTGGAAAGTTTTGCCAACCTGCAAGAGAACCTAAGGGAATATGGACATTCCATCGAAAACATTCCCTTGGTGCTTCAGTACAACAAACGCGATTTACCCAATGTGTATTCCGTGGATCAGCTCAATGAATTGCTGAATAAATTAAAACTGCCTCATTATGAAGCAGTTGCTGCAACAGGTGTGGGTGTTTTTACAACTTTAAAGGGAATTGGAAAATACGTAATCGATAAGTTCAATGCCAAGTACGCGGGCTTTCAAGGGACTCGACGCACCGCTCGTCCAGGTGATGCGGCCTCGTTAGGCGCCTCGGCTGCCAAGCCCACACAACAAGCTTCGCCCGCGGCGCCTGCTATGCGTCCTCCCATAAGCGCGCCCCAACCTTTTCCTGGCTTTGGTGGACCCGCCGCTCGGCCTTCCTTTCCAGGGCCACAGAACCCAGTATCCCGACCACCGGATCCCGGCTTTCGGCCCCCAACCAGTGCGCCACAAGCCAACCCGCTTGCCGCGCCGAGCGCGAATCCTTTCGCTGCTAATAATCCTTTTGCCGCCAACAATCCTTTTGCCAGTAAAAGCCCAGGCACGCCACCTGCCTTTCCTCCAAAATCGGATGGGCCTGCAGGTTTTACGCCACCGCCAAGTGGATTCACACCGCCACCCTCTGGCATTCCAGTTTCACCTTTTCTACAGGGCTTTCAAACCCCAAAATCAGCATTTCCAGGCACACCGTCGGCGGGTGGGCCAAGCTTGACACCCAAACCCTTAGATCCCATTGGTACCAGCCCTGGCATTCAAAGCTTTGGCCAGCCTCCACCGGCTTTTAATTTGGGTGGGCGACCAGGAGACCAAGGTTTACCACCCGGTATGCCTGGCTTTGGCAATGCTCCCAATCGACCTCCGGCGCCGGGAATGGCGCCACCCGCCCAGCCGAATTTCGGCCAGGGAAATTTTGGTGGACAATCTAGCCCCAACCCCGGGAACCCATTTGGCGGCTCTCCAAGCCCTATGCCCAGCTCCATGCCAGTATTTCCTGGACAACCTGGAGCCGCGTTCCCGACCACACCCTTTGGTGAACGGGTTTCAAGTCCGACTCCTCCTCCCCTTCCGATAGCGACGCCGCCTACTCCTTCCACGGCTGGGCCAACGCCTTCCGGTGGTGGCGGTGTGCCTGGTGAGGTGGATCGCAGCGGTATTGTGACCACCTATGAGGACATGGCCAAAAACGATTCCTTCAAAACCAAAAAGCTACCGCATCCCAATGAGAAGAAAAAAGGATTCTTCGACGGGCTTTTCAAAAAAGAAAAATAGGCGTGGGCGATTTTGTCCTGTACAAAGAGGATATCGATCGGATCAACAAAATCCTGTCGCATCTTATTACCGAGTCGGCATCCTCGTATGTGCTCCTTATCAATAAAGACGGGAATCTTATTTCCCAAGTCGGCTTCAGCCCTAAAATAAACGCAACAACTTTGGCGGCTCTAGCTGCCGGCAGTTTCGCTTCGACCAAGGCCATTGCGACTTTGATCGGTGAGACTGAGTTTTCGATGATGTTCCACCAAGGCGAAAAAGAGAATATCCACATTTCTCTTGTCGATGAAGATGTGATCATGGTGCTTATTTTCGATGATCGAACCAATTTGGGATTAGTCAAGCTGATTGCTGGAAAAGCAAAAGCAAAACTGAACGAAGTGCTGATGGACATAAAGAACAATGAAGTCGAAGATTTTCCGCCGGAAGGGACGACTGGAAACCAGATCTCGGACCAATTCGACGCACTCTTTCCCGGCGACAAGTAAATCGTGTTATCAATTTCAGCGCATGCATAAATAGCCTAAACGGCATAGGAAAATAATGGATAAAATTAAGGCGGAACGGATACTACAAGCCGGTTTGGATCGGAAAGCCGACTTCGTCGAAATTTTTCAAGAAGAGACCCGTAACGCGTCGGTATCCTTCCGGGACCGAAAAGTGGAATCGGCGACAGCAGGCACCGATTACGGGCTTGGTATTCGCCTGGTATATGGCACGGAAGTCTTGTATGCGCATTCCAGCAATGATGAAGAGAACCACATTATAAAGCTGATCGACAATCTGGCTATGAGCCGAGGGATAGCCGTCAACCATAGCTCTGAGCCTACGGTAAAACTGGTCGGCAAGGTATTTGAAAATCGCCATAAAATCACCAAGGATCCCAGGGAAATCGGACAAGAAAGAAAACTGGACCTCATCAAACTCGCCGATCAGGTGGCGAGAAGTTATTCGGATAAAATCGTCCAAGTGAGTTCACGTGCGGGAGACGTGGTTTCGCATGTGCTCATCTGCAATAGCGAAGGGCTTTGGACGGAGGACACGCGCACGCGTTGCCGGTTTACGGTCAATGTCACGGCGGAATCCGGTGGGGAAATTTTTGTGGCTAGCGAGTCACCGGGCACCATGCGCGGATTCGAATTTTTTGAAAGCCTGGACATCGCCCATTTTGCCAAGCAGGCCTCTGAGCGCGCCATCTTGATGCTGTCATCCGGTTACGTAAAGGGCGGGAAGATGCCGGTGGTTATGGGCAACGGCTTCGGCGGGGTGATCTTCCATGAAGCATGCGGGCATTTGCTGGAAACGGAAGCAGTGAGACGCAAGGCCACACCCTTTGCGGGCAAAGTCGGGGAAAAAATCGCCCATTCCGCGGTAACGGCTATCGACGATGGAACGATTCAGAACGCCTGGGGATCCTTGAACGTGGATGATGAGGGCAATGCGGTGCAGAAAACCGTGCTGATCAAAGACGGTATTCTTCAGAGCTACATGTCCGACCGGGTTGGCGCGCAGGAAACGGGGGTAGGCATCACTGGAAGTTCGCGCCGGGAATCCTATCAATACGCGCCAGTATCTCGAATGCGCAATACCTACATCGATAGAGGGACCTCTTCGCTTGCGAGCATGATAGGCGGAATCGAGAACGGTTTGTACGCCAAAAAAATGGGCGGCGGCTCGGTTAATCCGGCCACCGGGGAATTCAATTTTTCGGTGGAAGAAGCCTATGTGATTCGCGGTGGAAAAATCATGGAACCGGTGCGTGGAGCAACTTTGCTCGGCAAGGGACCGGAAATACTGCCGCTCATTTCCATGGTCGGCGACGATCTGGAAATGGCTGCAGGGATGTGCGGGGCCGCTTCCGGTTCCATTCCCGTCATGGTTGGCCAACCGACTCTCAAAGTGGACAATATCCTGGTAGGCGGACGCTGATGGCTAATCCGACCATGGATGGTGGTGAGTCCTTGAAACCCATCGATGCCATTGATTTTATGTGCAGCGAAGCGACTCGGCAAGGGGCTGAGCAATTTGATGCCGTAGTCGGGGAATCGGAAAGCATGGGTTTAGAGCTTTTCGAAGGTCAGGTTAAAAGTACGGAAATCTCCAACTCCAGAGGGATTGGCATCCGGCTGTTCAAGAATCGAAGTCCTGGATTCGCCTTTACGGAAAAGATGTCCAAAGAGGCGATTAGGCAGACGGTCAAGGACGCCATGAGTCATACGTTGATTACTGATGCGGTGGATATGGATTTACCGGATCCGGAACCTTTACCGGACATCGATTTAAAATCATTCAATCCTGCGCTTGAAGATATTGGTCTCGACCGTATGAAAGCCCTGGGGCTTGAGCTGGAATCGCTTGCACGGGATGCTGACAAGCGTATCGATAATATTCCTTATCTTGGTGCCAGTCGTTCTTCCGGAATGTCAATGGTGCGGAATTCCAAAGGTGTCGTTTTTTCTTCGCGGTCCAATGTAGTGAGCGCCGGCATCGGCGTGGTGGCAAAAGAGGGCGAGAACAAAAAGATGGGCGTCTATTCAAATGGTGGGCGCAGCTTCGACTTCAATGCGACCTTCATGGCAGGCAAGGCCGTGGAACGGGCCGTGGAGCTTTTGGGTGCGGAAACCATTCCCAGTGGTCGTTATCCGGTGGTTTTTTCCAATCGGGTGAGCGGTTCCATTTTGTCCATGTTCGGCTCTCCTTTCTTTGCCGATGCGGTGCAGAAAGGCCAAAGCAGGCTTGCGGGAAAAGTAGGTCAGGCCATTGCGGTTCCCAAACTTAATATCACTTGCAATCCGCATATTCCCGGGGCGCCCGGTTCGCATCTTTTTGATGGCGAAGGCGTGGTGACTTCGGCGCTGGAAATCGTCAAGGACGGTATCCTCCAAACCTATCTCTATAATTTGGAGTCGGCAAAAAAGGCGGGTTGCAGGCCCACGGGTAATGGCTCACGTGGTTATTCCGGAAAGGCCGGCACTGGATTTTCAAATTATATAGTAGCCAAAGGCGATGAAGATTTAAATGATTTGCTTTCCGCTTATCCTGAGTGCTTGCTAGTCACCAAGCTGGATGGTGGTTCGGGCTGCTCTGCCATTTCCGGAGAAATCTCGATAGGCGCGCAAGGGTTTTGGTACGAACAGGGAAAGCGCATCAAACCTGTGGACAAGTTGACTTTGAACTCCAATTTTTTTGACTTGCTCCTGGCCATCCGGGGGCTGTCCCGAGAGTATTCGGATTCTTTCTCTTCGGTTAAAGTGCCGGATCTGTTGGTGGAATCCATGTTCGTGGCCGGCTAGGCCATCCGGCGATTCCATGCCTGCCGATTCTGTTCTCAACTTCCGGGATGTGCAGGTTTCCTTTCCATCGGGTCTAGCAAGTGTTCCCGCCTTAGACGAAATCAATTTGGAAATACCATCCGGCGCCCTTTATGTTCTGCTGGGTCCAAATGGCGCGGGCAAGACCACTTTGCTACGCTGCATCACCGGTTTGGTTCAGCCGGAACGCGGTTCGCTGACGGTTTTTGGGGAAACCATGGTCGGTGCTTCCGGCACGGTGGACGACACAACGGAAGCCTCATTGAAAACGGAAGCCTCATTGAAAGCCAAATCTAAAGTGCGCAACGCGCTATTGTCCCGTTTAGGTGTGCTGATTGAAAATCCGGGCCTGTACGGCCGCCTGAATGCGCGGGAATACTTGGAATTTTTCGGAGCCTTCTATGCCATCCAAGGATTAGACGCTCGTATCACCAGGCTCTGTGGTGAACTGGGACTTTCATTGGACAATAAACCGGTTGCCAAACTTTCGCAAGGGAATCGCCAGAAACTGCAACTCGCACGCAGCCTGTTGCACCAGCCCGATCTCCTGCTTTGGGATGAACCGACCGATCACCTCGATCCGGTTTCGCAGCGTCAAGTGCTAGGATACCTGCGCAGTTACCTAGATACTACGGGCGCAACCGCCATAGTAGCCACTCACCGATTGGAACAGATGGAAACCGTGGCCAGCCATTTTGGTTTTCTTTCCAAGGGTAAACTCAATCGCACGGGAAGCCGGGAAGAGATATTGAGTCAGGCCGATGTTAAAACCCAGGTTCGAATGGGATTCGCACGCGCTTCGTTAACGGGTGAATTGGATGGATTGGCGAAAGAATTTGGAATTGAAATCCATTTTGAAAAGAACGACAAGATCTTAGTCAGTGGTTTGAACTTATTGGAAAAAATACCGGCTATCATCCAGTTTTTAGTATATCGGAATGTACCAATTACCCGGGTGGAACCCCTAAGACCCACTTTGGCCGATGCCTATGCACGGTGGGTTGTGTAATGAAATTTTCCCATGTCCGACGTATCGCCCAGCACGAATGGCGGCTTATCCTCAAGGAGCCGCGTTTTCTCATTCCCTTCTTGTTGACGCCCCTGCTGCTCATAGGGGTTCAAAGCTTTGCGGTTTATTTTCGTCCGTTCGGATCGAATGAAGAAACTTTACTTTTGGCTCGCGCGCTATTGTTGATGCTGGCGGTACTGGCGCCTAGTGCAAGTGTGCCACTAGGCGCGGATAGTTTTGCCGGTGAGAAGGAACGCAATACGCTGGAAATTTTGCTTTGTTTACCGGTCGATCTCGGCTCATTGTTTTGGGGAAAGGTGCTTGGGGTCTATCCGCTTCCGGTACTCATGGGCTGGCTGGGTCAATGCACCATGTTAACGATCCTTTCCAGCCGTGGCCTTCTCTCATCTGATTTTATCCCGTCAACGATTAAAGCATTGCTGCTCACCCCTGTAGTGGGATTCTTCTTGTGCGCCTTTGCGACGTGGATGTCCTTGGTGTCGGATTCTGTAAGAGGCGCGACACAGATCACAAGTCTTGCTATGCTGGGGGTTTTCTTTGCGGTAATGGCCGGTTCCAGTTTTATTTTCGGTTCCTGGATCTTTTTTGCGGCGTGTTTGATGTTTCTGATATTTGCATCTATAGGCTGCCTTTTCCTGGCACGCTTAAAATTTCCAAAATTATAATGAAGGGCGGATAGGTATGCAGACTGGATCCAATTTGTGTTTGGCTGTACTCGTTTTTTTCAAAGCAAGCCTCATCTCGGCGAATCCGCCAATGCAACATTCACTTTCCGCATTGAATGAATCTCAGACAACAGCAACTACCGAGGTTGCAGGTAGCTCCGATGTGATGGAACCAGCCTCAATGGCAGAAATGGCGAGCGTCGATTCGGCTCGGCGGGCCATCAGCACTCGTATTTTGAGCGCAACGGACAAAAAGGAAATTCGCGCGTGTGATCGGGAAAAAACCGAATTTCTAAAACAATGCCGAAAGGCCGAACCGGCTACAGCCGAGGTGGACGAGCGATTGAATGAGGCGAAACGGAACAGCGCCAACCCTAATGATCCGGCCATTCAAGCTCTATTGCAGAAAAAGTTCCTATTGGAAAAGGCCTGCGATGACCGATTTACAGCCACTTCGCGCGGTAAGCAATGTCTGGACGGCGAACAAAAAAGGCGCGTGGAGTTGGATAAAGCGATCCGCGCCGATAAAGGCTATCAAAAGCTGTGGAATCGGTATCAAGCTTCAAAATCCAAGACCCTGTAACTCGGTATTTGTTATCTTGGACGGACGCTTTTGGGAAGCGGGTCGGATGGTTGCTGGGAGATTCAGGCTTTGGCCTGAATCTCTTGGAGGAAAGTCCGGGCACCACAGGATAGGATGCTGGCTAACGGCCAGACCCGGTAACGGGATGGAAAGTGCCACAGAGAATATACCGCCGCAATCAGGGAAACCTGGCTGTGGAGTTCCGCGCAAGCGGAACTCCAAGGAATGGCCGCAAGGCCCTTCCCCGGTAAGGGTGAAAAGGCGAGGTAAGAGCTCACCGCGTTCCTGGTGACAGGGATGGCAGGGTAAACCCCATCCGGTGCAAGACCAAATAGGGTGGCCAGAATTCTTGGACGTAAGTCCAAGCGTTCCCGGAGTGTTCCGCTCCGGACGGTCATCGGGTAGGTTGCTTGAGGCAACGGGTAACCGTTGTCCCAGATGGATAATCATCCCATACGATCGGGCTTGCCCGAGAGTCTGAGACAGAACCCGGCTTATAGATCCGCTTCCCTTTTATGAGTAAGGTTATATTTTGAAGCGCATGCAATTTTCATTTCAAAAAATATCCAATCGGATCGCGGTTTTTTTGTTTGTAGCGGCCGTGGCTTTCCCCTTTGTCGTTGAAGCGCAGGCAGACCGCTTCTTTAAACCTACGGAAGGATTTACCCGCGCCAAGGATCTACCGGAAAACTTTACCGGCAAAGTCCGCTCCATTCAACTTGAAATCAATGATGCCTTTGAAGGCACGACTGTCCACAGCGATGCGGAGCAATATTTTTTCGATATGGGCAACAAATTGCATATCGAATCCCGTCCAGGTACCATCCGTCGGAGACTGCTGTTCAAAGAAGGTGAGGTGATCACCAAAGGCGTTTTGTTAGAAACGGAAAAAATCCTTCGGGCTGAGGAATTTCTGGCCGATGCAATCATAGAAGTGATGGCTTGGAAAGATGGAACGGTACATGTTATTGTAACTACGTATGATCAATGGACCACGGTGCCGGGTGTAAGCCTGCAAAGGCTTGGAGGGGAGTGGATCTACTGGTTCGGTCCCGTAGAAAGCAACCTACTTGGCACCGGCCAAAGAATAGGTTTTTTTGTCGGGCACGATCAATTTCGCGACACCCGCTGGCTCGATTACAACAACAATGCACTATTGGCACAAAGGCTACATTTAACCGCCCATACAGCTTGGTTATCGGATGGTTATTCCACCTTGGTATCCTTATCCAAACCGCTGGAAACACGCACCGACCGCTATTCCTTTACCGCATCCATTTCCGCGGTAGAATTTTCCGAGTATGTGTACTTTGACGCCAATCAGCTGAGTCGAATCCGATCCAGTCTGGCGGATTCGATAGGAGGGCAAGCCTTTTCCTTGCGTCGGTTTGATCGGGTAGCCACGCACGATTTCAATTTAAGCCTCACACGTTCTTATGGGTATAAGACCAAATTCAATGTAAGTCCTACCTTCGACCGACACGATCGCTATAATGATGGCCACACTTATACCTATGGCGGGAGCCCGGGCAAGATTCTGCTAGAATTGCCACTGGCCCCTACGGCTCTGGTACCGGATACGCGATTAGATGATCTCCTAGGATTGAGCTTCAGTGTGTACCAGTACAATTATAAAACCGTGCAAAATTTCAATAATTTGAAATGGAGCGAAACTTTGGAAACGGGTTGGAGAATTTCCAGTAAGGTGGCGTTGAACCAACAGTGGATGGGCGCAGACAATAATGATTTTTATCTCAGTCATTCCGCAGTTTACAACAATGCTTTTTGGGATGCGGTTTATTTTCACACCAGCGGGTCCCTAAGGTATTTTATTTCACCAGCGGGAAAGTTTGATGATGGTTATGCCGCCGCCGCCAGTGAGTTACAGTGGAAGCCTATCATGCTGACTTCTACCTTCCTTTCGATGGGGTGGTCCAATTATTTTGCGTCCGAGCAGGCGCAGCAAATTTTGCTAGGTGAGGACAACGGCTTGAACGGCTATCCCAATCTTTATTATGCCGGTCAGGCACGGTTGCTTTTAGAAGCAGAGCAAAGATTTTTTCCAAGTCTGGAAGTCGGTACCGTGGTTCCCGCATTTGCATTGTTCGCTAATGCCGGCAATACTTTTCCAAATTATTCGAAATTTGATCCCGATAAGCTGCATTATTCCCTGGGGTTTGGATTGCGCCTTGGCGCCAGCAAATCCACGCAGAAAGTCGTCAACCATATCAATTTAAGCTGGCCCATCGGAGAAAAGTATTTAAGTGGACCCGTCTTCAGTATTCGAGCCAAAAAGAGCCTGTAAGCAAATTGAATCGAATGTCTAACCTATAGGAGCTATTATCTATGAAGCACAATGCCTGTTTTATGATGCTTTTTGCCGCTGCATTTCTGTGCGGAAACGGCTTTGCCCAATATCCCGGTTGGTCCAATTCCGATTCCTTGTTCATCCTCACCACTCCGGATGGTGCAAACCTACCGGCTGGGGTTACCGAAACCGGTTTCCCCGTTCTCGTACGGTTGGACAAGGACTTCTTCACCTTCAGCCAGGCGAAAACCAATGGTGAGGACATCCGTTTTTCCACTATGGCGGGCGCTACTCTACCATACCAATTGGAAGAGTGGGACGTTTTCAACGGCAAAGCCGCCATCTGGGTTCGCATCCCGACTATTACCGGCAATGCACGCCAAGGCATCAAAATGTTCTGGGGGAATCCTGCAGCAGCGAGTGAATCGAACGGCGCCGCCGTGTTTGATACGGCAAACGGCTTCGAGGGAGTCTGGCATTTAAACGAGGCCGGTAGTACCACGGCTGGAGCTTACAAAGACGCTACCGCCAATGCCAATAACGGAACAGGTGCATCCATGACAGGGGCATCCAACATTACAGGCATGGTCGGACGCGCCCAGGCTTTCAACGGTACCAGTAGCTTTATCGATTGCGGCGACAAGACCAGCCAAAGGATTTCCGGAAATGTTTCCGTTTCTGCTTGGGTAAATATCTTGGGTGGAGAAGGTCAAGTTCTTGGTTCCGGAGGCGGTTGGTCGGATCCGGGATATTCCCTCTTCCTGCTTAAAAATGGAACAGCCTATAAAACGCGCATCCATACACAACGGTCGGGTGAATTGGTTTACAGCGATAATGCCTTTCCCTCCATCGGCCAATGGCATTTAGTCGGATTTACCTGGAGCGCGTCGGACAAAACCATTCGCACGTACATCAATGGGGCACAAGTTTCGCAAACCGCTACTTTTAATGGTCCACTAGGAATGCCTTTAGAGAATACGAATATCGGTCGCAATCAATCGCATGGATTTTATTTCAATGGAAGCATCGACGAAGCCGTCATCTCCAGCAAAACGCGGAGCGCGGCGTGGATGAAGCTTGCCTATGAAAATCAGAAGCCGATGCAAACATTGGCGGGTCCGCTTGTTCCAACCGGAACGACCTTTTCCGCCTCCCAGACGCAAATCACGGTGCTCGAAGGGAAAAACGCGACTTTGACGGCAACGGCCGGGGGTGCACAGAAAATATATTGGATCCTTAAAGATACCGGGGCGGGAGTTATCCTGGCCGTGGACCAATTGAACTATACCTATTCTGCCGGGCGCGTCACCGGTGACAAAAATATCGTCATACAGTTAAAAGCCGTTTATCCCACTGAGGTCAAGACTCAGGATATCACTATTACCGTCAAGGAAGACCAAGCAGATCCCATATTCTCTTTGACGGCTCCCGCCACTTGGAACGGCCGGGACCCCATAAACGTGGTCGCCCAGGTCGCCAATCAAGCCGCATTGGACGCGAAAGGTGTGGGCGCGCTTTCCTATGCTTGGAATGTCGCCAATATCGCTGCGGGTAAACAAATAACCCCGGGCAAGCTCACGCTTACACGATCCCAAGGCACTGGCAAGATGACCGTTACTCTTTCCATAAACAATGGTGGTATGACTGTAACCCACTCAGCGGATATCGTTGTAACGGAACCGAATGTGGACTCCTGGGTGTACCGCACCCCCGGAGCCATTGAAAAACCCGAGAACAATCAATTCTATGCGCGTGATGATAAAAATGTTTGCACTGTCTATTACAAGGGCGCACTTACCTCCACACCGGATTCCGTTTACTTGAATGTGTATGCCGGCGCCACCCTTTTTAAGCGCGTAGCGCAGAAAATGTCGTCCGGCGCCTATGATTTTTCTCCAAACATCGATCCTGGACTCGTGGAATACAAATTCGAATTCGGATCTAAAACGAGTGGGACTGAGACTGTGCTCAGCACAGTGACAAACGTGCTTTGCGGCGACGCCTATATTATCGAAGGGCAATCCAATGCCGTGGGCACGACCTTTGGAACAGACCTGAATCCTACCACGAGCGAATGGGTCAGAACCTTCGGCAATAGCGGTGATGGCAATCCCGGGAGCGGATGGGCCAATGCCGTTCATGCCGCGGGGGGAGGCGCTGCAACTATCGGATACTGGGGTCTGGAGCTTGGCCGGCAATTGGCCGCAACGTATAAAATTCCAATTTGCTTCTTCAATGGCGCTGTAGGCGGCACTCGCATCGATTTGCACCAACGCAGCCTGACGAACCCAACGGATTCGAACACAATTTATGGCCGATTGCTGACGCGTCTCCAGCGCGCGAAAATGACGCACAGCATTCGAGGAGTGCTCTGGCATCAAGGCGAGGCCGATCAGAACTCGGATGGGCCGAGCGGCCTGTGGGGCTGGCAGACTTATCTACAGTACTTTGTGGATATGTCATCGGCATGGAAAGAGGATTATCCCAATATCAAGCACTACTACATTTTCCAAATCTGGCCGAACGGTTGTGCCCAAGGCGGTATTGGAGGACAGGACAATATTCTTCGGGAGGTACAGAGGACCTTACCCAATCTGTATTCGAATATGGGTATCATGTCGACCATCGGTGTTCGACCCGGAGTGGGCTGCCATACCTCGGCGGATGGCTATATGCAGTTTGTCCGCCTAATGAGTCCGCTGGTGGAAAGGGACAATTACGGCAAGGTTTTCACCACCTCCATTACACCGCCCAACATTAAAAGGGCTTATTACACCAGTACCGGAAAAACTGCGATCACTTTGGAATTCGATCAGGCGGTAAAATGGACCACGTCTCTCATTTCACAGTTCTATCTGGATGGTGTGAGCGGAAAAGTGGCCTCCGGTGCAATATCTGGAAATACGCTCACCCTCGCACTCAACGCCGCGTCCACGGCAACAAAAATTACCTACCTCGACAGTCGTTCATGGAGTGAGGACAATATCCTCTATGGGGCGAATGATATTGCTGCGCTCACGTTTTATGATGTCCCTATTTATGCAGATGCGACGACTGAGACAAATCCGCACATTTCATTGCACAAAGAATATGGTGGTATTTCCGCCAAGCTGATAAACGGTGGCATAAATTTAACGTTCGGGCGTCTGGAGGGGCAGGTGTTGGTTGTGGAACTGATCAATCTTCGCGGGCAGGCTGTAGTTCGGAAAGTGATCGCTGGGGCCGCTAGTGATGTCGGGCAGCTCACGCTACCGGGCCTTGACAGGGGTGTGTATGTAGTGAAAATAAAGAGATTGGGTCGGACTGCGTTCCTGAAAAGGGTGACGGTTTTTTAGGCTGTAAGCCTTATCCACAATAAGGATGTGACTTTAGCATGAACCCGATTCTTCAGGCCTTCTTCGCGGCGCTATTGTTCGGCGCAGCTGCGCCGTTCAGCAAAATCTTGCTTGGCTCATTTTCTGCCTTCCAGCTTGCAGGAATATTGTATTTAGGAGCAGCCTTGGCGGTTGCCCTGGTTCTTCTCATAAGCAGGGGATCCTTTGGATTCTCGGGCCATCTGGGGAGCCGTAACCGAATCCGTTTGACTTTTGCCATATTTTTTGGTGGTGTCCTCGGTCCACTGTTTTTACTCAATGGTCTGCAACTAGCCGCAGCCGGATCGGTTTCCTTATGGCTGATCCTGGAAATGGTCCTGACGGTTCTGTTAGGACATTTTTTTTTCAAAGACAATTTGGGCGTTTGGGGCTGGATTGGAGGAGTGGGATGCTTATCCGGAAGTGTACTGCTATCCGTGGGTGAAGGCTCTGCCGGCCTTAGGGCTGGGGCATGGGTGACCTTGGCTTGTCTTTGCTGGGGATTGGATAATCACTTGACAGCCTTAATCGACGGACTAAATCCTCTGCAAACCACATTCTGGAAAGGATTGACCGCAGGTAGCGCAAATCTAACTGTCGGCATCCTTGTCACGCCTTTCCACCCCGCCGTTATGACTCTAATCTGGGGACTCGCTTTGGGGGCGTTTTCTTATGGCGCCAGCATAGCCCTGTACATTCGTGCCGCACAGGTTCTGGGCGCTACGCGGAGTCAGATGATTTTCTCCGCAGCGCCCTTTTTCGGTCTGCTCATCTCCTCTATTCTGCTCAGGGAAGATCTGACGTGGATTCATGGAGTTGCCACTTTATTGTTTACAGGAAGCCTTGCCTTGCTGTTCCGAGATCGGCACGCGCATTTTCATTCGCATGAAAGTACAGAGCATGTCCATGGCCATCGCCACGACGATGGACACCATGCGCACGAGCATTCTGGAATGCTTGCCTCTACCTATCATTCCCATCGGCACACGCATAGCGCTTTGGCACATTCCCATGCCCATTTACCCGATATTCATCACCGGCACAATCATTAATTTTGAAAAGTTCACTTCTGTTTTAAGAAGAGGGATTGTTTTTGTTAATGGCGTTAAAAGTAGCGCTTAAGCACTTTTTTATTGGCTACAAAGTAATCCACGCCGGATAGCAGCGTAACTCCTGTCACCACGCACATCAATGAATAGGGCAGGTACGCCCAAATATCGGACCATAAGGTTGGCTCGGGGTTAAAACGACGGACAAGCGTGTCCACGATTTCCAGTACGAGGATAGCGATAATCGCAATTCCTTGCAATGCCGTTTTCCATTTTCCGCTTTTTCGTGCGTCGATGGTTACACCGGATGCGGCACCCAGCGTACGTAAGGTTTCAATGGTGGATTCGCGGAAGAATATTACGGCAACCATCCACACGGCCGCATAACCAGATGCGAGAAAACAGAGGAAGATCCCCATATTGGAAATCTTGTCGGAATATGGGTCTAGAAATTTTCCGAGCTGCGTGACCTCACCGCGTTTGCGCGCGAGATAACCGTCCAGTCCGTCGCTGGCTACGAAAAAAATAGCCAATAGCGCCGCTAGGATTTTGAAAACAAGGTGGTTGTCTTGATAGCTGAGATTGTTGTCGTAAAAGAAGACCCAGATGAAAACGGGAGTCAGAAAAATCCGGCTGAAGGTGACCTGGGTAGCCAAGGAGACGGGTTGACGGGACTTCTCATCCCGATAATAGAAATACAGATAGCCTACGCTGGTAGCGATAATAAGCAGCTCGCTAACCACCATCATGATGCGGGAATAATGCTCCGAGTTCCAGACGTAGAGGAGCATGGTGATATTCAATGCAAGGGTGGTAATTTTACCCCAGATGGATTTAAGAGGTAATGCTCGATTCTCTTTGAGGAGTGCGATGGAAAAGATTAGGTAGAAGACATTGCGCAGGGTAAGCGCGATGAGCCCCGCGCATAGCATAGTGGGGAAGAGTTCATTCGGATCCCAGGCCAGACGGAGGAAGAGAACCAGGAATATCAGATTACCTAGCAGCTTTTCACCCAGTTCCAACCAGAACAATGTTAGAGGTCGTTCGATATCCTCATGACTGAGCTTGAACGATGCGTAAAACCCCATGCACAGCGACAGGGACAGAAAGAGGGTGGCGGAAAGATTTCGATTGAGAAAAAGGCAAGCTAGGGTAGCGACAAAGGCACCCATTTTGGTCAGGACCCAGATGCGTCCGGCCTTGCGCTGGGGCTCTAAGGATTCCGAAGTCTCTAGGGCTGGAGGGGTTGCCGGGGGCAGCCCTAGTGGATTGGATTCCATGCAATTAAGTATAGGAATTTCCTATACCTGGACTAGGCTGGCGATCCGCTTTCCAGTACACTTCAACTCACCCGTTTACCCAATCAAGCTGGTGTACTCAAGCCAAACGATCGAAATGCCAGAAATTGACTCGAATAGGTTTGAACTACAAAAAGTGCCCGGGAATCGGTAAAGGAAAGCTTTTTATAGGCAAAATGAGATTTTTCGTATTCTTCATAATGCCTATAAATATGAATATAATTGTACATTTTGAAGAATGAGCCAGCTTAAAGATACCGTTTCCTTTTTGAAAAAACACGGACCCTGCCGAGTGCGTGAACTGGAGACAGCAGGGTTCCGTAGGCAGGACTTGCAGTACCTGATCAAAACGGGAAGTGTCGAACGCCTCACGCGAGGAGTGTATCAGGTTGCGAAGGCTCCGATACTAACCCATCCCAGTTATACCGAGGTATTTCTGCGTGCACCTAGGGTGGTGCTTTGTCTGCTCTCGGCTTTGAATTACCATGGGTTGACATCCCAACTTCCCCATCAGGTTTGGATCGCAGTTGAGGGCCTTGCCCGAGCACCCAAACTAGCGTATCCATCCTTGAAGGTCGCTCGTTTTTCTGGAGCTGCTTTTACGCAGGGTATTGAAAAATATAAAGTCGACGGCGTCACCTTGCGAGTATACAGCGTGGCCAAGACCGTAGCGGACCTGTTCAAAATGAGGAACAAGGTGGGACTCGATGTGGCGATGGAAGCCCTGTTGGAAGCACTAAAATCCAAGAAAGCCAGTCGGGCCGAAATAGTGAAAATGGCCAAGGTTTGTCGCATGGAAAAAATCATGCGCCCGTATTTGGAAATGGAAGCGGCGTCATGACCGATATTTCCCATTCCGTGGCCCAGCGTCTCCTAAATTTCAGCAAAACCCATCAAGAAGAATACAATTTCGTTCTCGCTCGTTATGGCGTTGAGCGCCTGCTGTACCGTCTCTCCCAGTCCGAACTTGGCAGCCGCTTTGTCCTTAAAGGGGCCAGCCTTTTCCTCGTTTGGTTCGGGCATGCTTTTCGTACGACCCGAGATGTGGATTTGCTGGGCGTAGGTTCTTCGGATTTGGAAGCCATCGCCCAACTTTTTCGTGAACTCTGCATACCCGATACCTTGGCTGTGGATGGGCTGGTTTTCCAAGCGGAGACGGTGCGCGTCAATCGCATCAAGGAAGATCAGGATTACCAAGGGGTGCGTATTTTACTTCGGGCCTTGCTGGGCAAATCTCGGATTGATTTGCAAGTGGATGTAGGATTCGGGGATGCGATTACACCGGAGCCTGAGCGAATCACCTTTCCAACCTTGTTGGATGGCCCGGCACCGGTGCTATTGGCTTATCCGCCGTATACCGCCATCGCCGAAAAATTTCAAGCCATGGTCGTGCTCGATATGGCCAATTCCAGGATGAAGGATTTTTCCGCAGATCCACTCAAACAAAATCAGTGGAACGCTTTCGTCAAAAAAAGCCGGCTGACCGTACCCATGGGTGATTTGCCAGCGGTGGTTGCAGAGTTGCGCAAGCACTTGTTGCCCATGTTCCGGATCTTGAAAATGAAATCGGAGTGATCAATGTATCGAATACGATTAAAGGGGTGATTCAATGGCCATGATTCTATGGAAGTCACGCTTTCCTACATCTCTAGGCACGCTGGGCGAGCAGTTCCTTGGCATGTTTTAAGGCCGCCTGTGAGGTGTCATCACCCATCATCCGAGCCAACTCCTGTACGCGCTCCTTAGGCGAAAGAGCCACTACACGCGTCACTGTACGCCCCGATTCCAATTCTTTGACCACCTTCTGCTGCGCCGAGGCCTGGGCAGCCACTTGATGGAGATGCGTAATTACAATCAGTTGATGGTGTTTGGCTAATTCCTGAAGCGCCTCACCCACGCGGTTGGCCGTTACTCCGCCGATACCGGTATCCAGTTCGTCGAATACCAGCAATGGCCGGGGATCGCTTTGCGCCAAGGCTGATTTGATGGCGAGCATGATGCGGGATATTTCTCCACCTGATGCGATTTGCCGCAGGGGCTTGCTGGTCTCGCCGGCATTGGAGGTTAAAAAGAATTCCAGTTGATCAAAACCCGTTGGGGTGAGTGGAAGTGGGTTTGTGGATTTTGGAGCGGGGGCATGGCCTGAACTTTGGCCTTGTGCCAGAACTTGAAAGCGGGTTTGGAAAATGGCGCCTTCCATGGCTAGGGCTTGCAGCCTGGAATTGACTTCCAGATCAAAAGCCTTTGCGGCATCCCTTCGTTTGTTGCTAAGACCACGGGCTAGGTTTGCGGCTTTGCTATACGCTTCCGCCCATTCTACCTTTAAGCTTTCGATATCGCTTTCGGAATTTTCAAAATCGGCCAGTTCTTGATGGCGTGTGTCGCGTAGGGCAACCAAGCCGGCCATGTCCAAATGGTATTTGGCCTTCAGTTTTTGGATCAACGAGAGTTTGGCATTCAATTCGTCGAGCTTGGCTGCATCCGCGCTTTGCGGCAGTCGGAAATTGCGTAGCGCATTGCGCAATTCGGCGAGTCCATCTCGGGCCATTTCCAAGTTGGGGAGAAATTCCGTAAAAGGATTCGGTGAAAGGCATTTTTCCAACCCCTGAATCTCACGCTGCAATTTTACCAGGCCTCCCAGCAGGTCGGCTTCTTCTCCATCCAGGAGCGAGAGCGAGGCTTGCAATCCCAGGGTGATTTTTTCCATGGAGCTTTGCATTTTGAGTTCGGATTCGATGCGCTCCTCTTCCCCCAATGCCAGTGGGGCTTTTTCCAATTCCTTAGCTTGGAATTTCAGGAAATCGTACTGTTCACGCACGCGACGGGCGTTCTCTTCGGACGCTTTGAGTTTCTCCCCCAAGGTTTTCCAATCTAGGTAACGCGCATAATACGTATCGGCAGCGGTTTCCAAATGGGCAAACCCGTCCAGGAAGTCGAGATGGGTGGCGGGATTGTTCAAGGATTGCTGTTGGTGTTGGCCATGTAAATCCACCAGATGGGCGCCGATTTCCTCCAAAGCCGCCGTGGTCACAATCGAACCATTTACACGGCAGCGGTTTTTGCCTGCAGGCGTCAGCTCGCGTTCCAGAACGATCTCCTCGTTTTCCGAGTCGATTTCCAGGCGCTCGAGCGTGGCTTTGAAACCTTTGGCGGGCGGAGTATCGAAAACGGCCTCTACTCTTAGCTTGTCCGCGCCCTGGCGAATGATATCGGCTTTGACCTTGGCACCAAGAATGAATTTGAGGGCGCCCATTAGGATGGATTTTCCCGCGCCAGTTTCACCCGTAACGGCAGTAAAACCCGGGCCCCATTTTAGTTGGGCGGATTCAATGATGACGAGGTTCCGAATCGAGATTTCACGCAACATAGGCAACTCCCAAGAAAAAGCGTTTCAAGACGGGTTGGGTAGGGTATCTCGGGAGCGCCTGGTTCCCGTCCACCCCAGTTTGTTCCTGAGTGATTCGAAATAGGATGTGCCCTTGGGTCTGACCAGCAATACGGAGTGATCATGTTTACGAATGTGAACGGAATGCTCGGGCTTCAGTTTGAATTGGTTGCGTCCGTCCACAAACATATTGGCTTGCATGCCCCGGCCCATGTTGCTGCGGACGCCGATGGTCATATAGTCGGGCAGAATCAAGGGGCGCACAGACAGCGAGGTGGGGTTGATGGGCGTTATCAATAGTGAGTCGGCGGAGGGATGGATAATCGGTCCCCCGGCGGACAAGGAATGCGCTGTGGATCCAGTTGGTGAGGAAATCAAAAGCCCATCCACCCAGTAATCAGTCAGGAATTGCCCCTGGGCTGATACTTTGAGATCCACCATTTGATGACCCATTTGCCCGGTGAAGGACACTTCATTCATGGCAATATCTTCTTGTACGCGCTTATTGCCGATAAAAACTTCGATCTGCAGGAACATGCGTTTCCGGTAGCTGTATTCGCGGCGAAGAATTTCTCCGAGGATGCGCTCCAGGCTTTCCAGCGCGACATCGGCAAGAAATCCCACTCTGCCCAGATTGACACCGAGTATAGGTGTATTCGCGCCCCGGACCATGCGGGCTGCGGCCAAAAAGGTGCCGTCGCCACCCAGCGATAACAGCAAATCGACGCTTGAGCGCAGATAGGAATCCGGTTTGACTTTGATGCGACCACGGGCAAAGGGTTTGAGATAGCTATTGATATAGAGGCGGATTGTGGGGTTTTCTTCCGACCAGCGGCGCAGAATATCCAGCGCCGGTTTCATATTTCCAGCAAAGGCTACGATTCCAATGCTGGTAACGTCCTTCTCCGGATGGGTGATGTAAGGAATTGGTGTAGAACCAATTTTTTTGGTCATGGCTTTTCTCCGGCCGCGACTTGTCCAAGAGTGGCCATTTGTTCCACCATTCCTGGATATTTTCCTGCGAGGCAGCCGGCGCCCCAGAGCAGCGAGGTTCCGTGGGATTTCAGTCCCATCACCAGGCATGCCAGTCCCAGGCCAGGATGACCCAAAGCATCATAGGCGCTCCCGTCGTAATCGGCACGGCCACGGATTACGAGTCCATCCTCTATTTCTCCGATTTCAACTCCGGCGGATCTCAAGTTGGCGACAAAAATTTTGAGCAGGTCGCGGCGATGGCGGCGCAGATGGGCAATGTCCCGTATGACGGTTTCCCCTTCGGCAAAGGCAGCGGCCACCATCAAAAGGAATATTTCGTCGCGTAAGGTTGAAATGGAATCTCCGCCAAATCGTTTGCCGATGAGGTCGGCGGTGCGAATGCGCAATAGTCCAAAGCCTTCACCGTGTCGTTCACGTCGAGACACCACTTCAATATCCGCCCCCATCCGGCGCAGGGCTGAAATGAATCCCGCCCGGGAGGGGTTGAGGGGGATGTTTTCCAGTGTGATATCGGAACCCTTAATCAAAGTTGCCGCCAGACAAAAAGCCGAAGCCTGGGTTAAGTCAGCGGGAATGGAATACGTCTGAGGTTTAGGCTTCGAGCCCGCTGCCAATCGAAGTCGAAGGACCGGCTCTGTTTTACCGGCCGCACGCATCTGCCGGGCGATTCTACGCGCCAATTCATCGCCTTCCGGGGCCTCATTGCGATCGATTTTTATCGGCAATTCAAAGTGGGCCGCCAAGCCATCGATGAGATCCGGACCGCTTTTCGTCAGAGAAATATCCAGCGGCTGCCCGACGGAAATGTGATAGGTCAATAAAGTTAACTTGGCCAGATATTCATCCCAACCCAAATCCGCCGGCTTGGTGGAAGCTCCAGTTTGGGAATTGGAGTTGCGCAGCAATGCTGTAGCCCGCGGAGTCAGTCCTGTGGGCGCTTCAATCAGAAAAGTCTGATTCTCATTTTCAACCGCAGTTTCGGGATGGCTTTCCAGGATGGGGGACTTTTCCATCTGAAGAATTTTCCCTAAAATTTCCAGTGCTTCGCCGGAGACGCAATCGGCGTTCACTTCTAAAGTTCTTTGGCAACCTTGCGCGGCTAGAAACGCCGCCATGGGTAACAGCTCCGCTTCATGCCTAATCCTTATCGGCTCCGGACCCGAAACCGGCGCGCTACCTCCATGGATGAGCCATTGTCCATCTAGAGCCTGCTGGGCATAGCCCATGCGGATAAAGTCTTCCAGAATATCTTGAAACCAAGGAGTAGCCGGGAGATTTTCGAGTCGGGAAGGCCCTTCCGCCAAACAGCTTAGCAATAGGGCTTGGAATCCCGCCAAACCGTCGCCTTGCAGAATCGGTTGACCCTTGAGACGTTTGCTCCGTTTGATTTCAACCGAACTCTCCAACCCAACCTCCATGGTGCTAATGTCGAAGTCGGGCACGAAACCCCGCCTTGGTCAAACAGTCTAATGCCATATCTGCCTCATTGTTTCCATGAAAGCCTA
The DNA here is from genome assembly GCA_043732185.1 of Fibrobacteria bacterium. Taxonomy (GTDB): domain Bacteria; phylum Fibrobacterota; class Fibrobacteria; order UBA11236; family UBA11236; genus Chersky-265. Next base: position 26,141 of record JAYTHY010000006.1, on the reverse strand, counting down.
TCATCAAGGTGCCGTCTTCGCCTTCTCTGACTTTTAATATTTCCACATCCAATACATTGATACCCTTTTCGGCCAATGGCTGGAATACACGCAAAAGGACACCGGGCTTGTCCTCCAAATCGACAAGCACTTCCGCCAAAGGGGACGCGAAGCCTTTCTTCGCAACGGCTACCTGATTACGCAATCGGTTGCCACTGTTAAACTGGTTTGCACCCAAATCCGTGTCCATGGCTGCTTCGAGAACTTTCAAATGGGCACGAAATCCGGATACAACACTTTTAATGGTGGCGCGGTTGGTGCGCAGAATTGGTTCCCATACCTTGAAAGAGGAGGCTGCCAGCCGGGTCATATCCCGGAAGCCACCGCCCGCTATTTGCAGACAATTTTCCACTACGCTGCTGCGGCCGCCAATATAACTGGCTAAAGCGGTGGAAAGCATTTGGGGCAGGTGGGAAACATGTGCTGCCACCTCGTCGTGTAGCTCCGCCGACATATGCGTGGTACGGGCACCCACCCCTTGCGCAAAGCTTTCGATTCTTGCCAAAGCGTTGTTGGCGTTTGAGGCCTCTGTCGCATCTGTGGGACAGATCACCCACGAAGCATTTTGAAAAAGCCACGCATCACGTGCTTCCCAGCCCGTCTTTTCACTGCCGGCCATCGGATGCGATCCGATAAAAATCGCTCCGCTTTGCGAAGCCGGAAAAGCCTTCAGTCCTTCAGCGCAGATTTCAACCTTGGTGCTGCCCACATCCGTGACCACGCATCCTGGTTTGCAAGGCAGGGGAGATTTGGCCCAGGCTTTAAGCTGATTTAAAATGGCATCGATGGGAGTACAGAGCAGAATCAGATCGACATCCGCGCAGGCTACATCGATATCGGAATAGCCATAGGCCTTATCCAAAAGTCCCTCTAGTTTGGCCTTCTCTAAAGTTGCAGCGGAAGAAACACCCGTCACCTTGATACCCGGCCACCGCTTGCGTGCCGCTTCCAATAAGGAGGCTCCCAGCAGTCCCAGGCCGACTACGGCTATATGTGAAGAGTGCCAATGGATGCGACCGGCATTCCCATTCATCCTGCCGATTCCTCTAATAGACGATGTTCCGCGATAATGCAGGCGAATATTCGTAGGACGGCATCGTTGGAAAGTGGACCTTTGTTTCCAGCCAAGACGGCATCCAAGACCTGTTTCTCACGAACGGGATCGTACACGGGGAGATTTTTCTTCTGCTTGAGTTCTGCGATAGCGAGTGCGCAACCTGCGCGAACATTGAGGATCTCCACCAATTGGAGATTAAGAGCATCGATGCTCCGACGCCAATCGTCTAGGTCCATGTTTCCTTGGTGGGAGCGATAAGTGGTGCGGCGAAGTCGCTGATTTCCTTTAGCATGGTAGTAAAAGGCTGGCTTTCCAGGGTACGGCGCACTAATGCACTGCCGACGACTACGCCATCCGTGAGTTGGCAAACCGTACGAACTTGATCCGGTTTGGAAATTCCGAAGCCTACGACCACGGGCAATTTTGAAGCCGCTTTAAGTGTGGAAACTTTGCTTTCGAAACCGGTTTGAAAGCTGTCGCGTTCGCCGGTAATACCGGTTCGAGAGATATAATAGAGAAAACCACTCGCAGCTTTTAGAACCAAGGCGAGTCTGTCCGGAGTAGTAGTCGGGGCCACTAGGAAAATTAAGGACAAGTCCTCGCGGCGGCAGAGTGCTTGCATTTCTTCCGCTTCCTCTACAGGCATGTCGACGATTAGAATCCCATCCATGCCTGCATTTTTGGCTCGCTTCACAAAGACTTCAAAGCCCAGCTTGAACAAGGGGTTTAAATAAGAAAAGGCGATTAAGGGAACCTGGGAGCGTTGCCGGATTTTTTCCACGATGGAAAAATAAATGTCCGCATCCACACCCAATTCCAATGCTCGATTGGCGGCTGCCTGATTGACTACCCCGTCAGCCATGGGATCCGAAAAAGGATAGCCCAATTCGATGATATCGGCCCCGAGTTTTTCCAATGCAAGGGCCAGTTCCACTGTTTCTTCGATGCCTGGTACGCCCGCAACCACGTAAGGTATAAAGGCTTTTTTCTTTTGGGTCCTCAGGTTGGTGAAGGCCTTGTCAATGCGGTTCATGGAGACGCGGCTCCAATCACAGTGGCCATGTCTTTATCGCCACGCCCGGAAAGATTGACTACAATGATTTTGTCCGCGGATAAGGTGGCGGCCAACCGAACAGCTTCAGCAACGGCATGAGCGCTTTCCAAAGCTGGAATAATGCCTTCCGTTCGACTGAGCAAGTGAAAGGCCTTCAAGGCTTCTGTGTCCGTAGCTGAAGTGTACTGGATCCGATCCAAATCCCTGTACATGGCGTGTTCTGGACCCACATTGGCATAGTCTAGGCCCGCGGAAATGGAATGGGTTTCGGCTATTTGGCCTTGCGGTGTTTGCAGCACATAGCTTTTGGCCCCGTGCAATACGCCCAAAGTGCCGCCGGCGAAACGGGCCGCATGCAGGCCGGTTAGAATGCCATGACCACCCGCTTCCACTCCACGCATTTTGACTTGAGGTTTGTTGATGAAATTGTAGAACAAACCGATGGCATTGCTGCCGCCACCCACGCAGGCCACCAAATAGTCGGGTAGTCGGCCTTCCTTGTCCTGAATTTGGCGCTCCGCCTCTTCCCCAATAATTTTTTGAAAATCCCGAACGATACGCGGGTAGGGGTGGGGGCCGAGAGCCGAACCGAATACATAATGGGTTTCGCCAATGTTGGTCACCCAGTCCCGGATGGCTTCGTTGATGGCGTCTTTAAGCGTGCGACTTCCCGATTCCACGGGCACTACCGTGGCGCCGAGCAATTCCATGCGTTGCACATTGGTCGCCTGACGTTCCATGTCTACGCGGCCCATATAAATGACGCATTCCATGGCAAACTTGGCGGCTGCGGAAGCAGTAGCCACGCCATGCTGACCAGCACCGGTTTCGGCAATAATCCGTCTCTTGCCCATGTGTTTGGCAATGAGCACTTGACCCAGGGAATTGTTGATTTTATGCGCGCCGGTATGATTCAAATCTTCCCGCTTGAGATAGATTTTGGCGCCACCACAGTGCTTGGTTAAACGCTCGGCGAAATAAAGTGGCGACGGCCGACCCACATAATCCTGTAGATGACCCTTAAGCTCGGCCTGAAAAGAGGCATTCCCAATCAGGGCCAGGTAATGCGTTTCAAGTTCTTCCAGGGCAGGCATGAGCACTTCGGGAGCAAATTTTCCCCCAAATTGGCCAAATCGGCCCCATCTATCTGGAAATTTTCCGGGATCCATATCGCTTCCGTGCTAGGTTAAAAGGTAGTTTTTTCAGCCTTAATTGGCTCACCTCAACTGGACTCCACGGGTAGGTTTCCGTACCATAGCGGATTCCCCCCATCAAGACTTACCTCACAATATCGCTATACAGATTAGCGTGGTCTAGGTATCTTTTGGCCATTGAATGCCATAGGGAATGGAACCACCTAATTACACGGGATGACTATGCTTGCTACCCAGGTCCGCCAAAAAGACGCACTTTTCTTTTTCGCCGCGTATCCGGCGAAAGCACTTCTAGAAAAGGTGCGATTCAGCACGCGTTTCTATGATGAAGGCACTCCAATCGCGGCAGAGGCACCCAAGGCCGAAGACGATATCGCCCGTTTCATCTCAAAAATCGAACATTCTGATAAAGCTTTTCAGCGCACTATGGCGCGGGAGAAGATCAGGGCCATTCGCAATTTTTACGAAACCGCCAGTACCCAGCCCCCTATTCCAGGTACAATTTTGCTTTTTACACCGGAAAAACTCCGTTTTCGAGCCCTTCCGGAACAGGACAGCGTTGGCAATTTACAAGAACCCGACGATAAATATCTGATCATCGACGGCCAGCACCGCTTGGCTGCCTTGCATTTCTACTTCCGGGAACGCCCCGCTGAAGCCGCGACCATCAACGTCCCCTGCATTATATTCGATGGTCGAAGTGAGGATTTTGCCACGGAGATGTTCGTCATCATCAACTCCACGCCGACCCGTATCAACAAAAGCCATCTGGTCGACCTTTACGAAAAAGTCTCTTTTGCCTCACCGGATAAGCGCTGTTGCGCGCGCGTGGTGGAATGCCTTTATGGCAATGACGACAGCCCGCTTCAATATCGCATCAACCGGCTCGGTGGAAAAAGCAAGGCCGAAAAATGGATTCTCCAGGCTGAACTTTTCAATGAAGTGAACCGTTGGGTCAAATCGGAATGGGACTTCAAGGAAGATCTTTCTCCCATGCACCAAGCAGAATTTTATTACGAAATTCTTCGGGATTTTCTCAAGGCCTGTGCCAATGTTTGGGGGGATGCCTGGGGCAATGGAAATTATATGGTCACCAAACCGGTTACCCTAAAAGCATTGGTGCGTATCTGCGCCGATCTTTCCGACAAAGATTCGGTATCTACAGGCCGCGTCAAACGCTGGATAGAACTCTTGCAGCCTTGGACGGAACTCAAGAAGTCCTTCCGCTGCGAAGGCTTTTTTGAAAGATTTCCAGCCAAGGGCCAAGTAGAACGCGTGGGTCGCGTCTATAAGGATTTAGCAAAGGCTATAAATCTTTGAGTGGTATCCGGTCCAGATTAGGCTAAAAGCCGACGGCTGAACATCTCCAACACCATTGAAAAGCAAATCTGCGCCAGGGCGGCATCGTACCTGGGGCCTTCGTCACGGATAAAAGCGTGCTGGGCATTGAATTCATGCCAGGTAAAATTCACATTCGCGTTGGTCATGGCTCCGTAAATAAGTTCGCGGTCTGCTTGGGGAATGTGTGGATCCTGTTTGCCCCAGATCATCAGCATCTCTCCCTTTAGCTCCGGTATGCGATCGAGCGAGTCGTCTTTTAGCCCCTTCCCCAGACTGCGCTTGTGAATGTCCGTGGCGTAAAAACAGGCTCCGGCAAGAATCTCCGGATTCATCGCGCATCGAAAGCTAAGGTGGCCACCAAGACAGATCCCGATGGAACCAAGTCGACCCGTACACGTAGGTAAGCCTTGTAAGTGCGCGATGACAGCGCGGGCGTCCGCATCAAAAGCAGCGAGATCTTTTTCGATTTTATAGCGATTACCTTTGTCCGTACCTGCTTGATCATATGCCAGTGCGCAACCAGCCGGTTCGAACTCATGATAAATTTCCGGTGCAGCCACGATATACCCATGAGATGCCAAAAAGCGCGCCGTGCGCCGTATGGGGCCGGTTACCTGAAAGATTTCGGAAAAAAGTACCAGACCTGGATAGAGTCCATTGCCTGATGGGAAGAACCTGTGGATGCGCATCAGGCCGCTTTCTGTCTTGACATCAACGAAATCTTCTTTGCAAAGCATGGAATTCTCCTTTAAATAGATAGCTGTTCCGAATAGAACAGAAATATATTTTATTATTAGTATTAGTATTTTTATAGAAATAAATGTTTATTAAAAAGGGAAATAGCATGGCGACTGTAGTAGCGAAAAAAAGCAGAAAAAAAAGCAAAAAAAAAGGGAATACTGGAAAAAGGTATTCCAAATCGCAAAAGAAAATCATTCTCAGCTTTGTGAAAAGCCGTGGCCGTGGTGGAATTTCCGCGGCATGTAAGAAATTCGGTGTATCGTACGTTGCCCTTAAACGTTGGATGAATTCCAATGGCGAAGAAAAAAAATTGGGTCGACCTGCAAAGGTCAAGAGTTTGGACGGTCGTAAACTTAAAAGCGTTCATGCAGCGATGTCGGCGCTAAAAGCCCTTAAAAAACAATTGGGTGCGGTGCAAAAAACATTGAAGAAATTGATGTAATAAAAGCCTTTACCGGCCGGCCAGGAAGGCTTCTTCCGGCCAGCTCGGTGGAGTTATTTCAGCATTCGCCGGATTGGCGTATTCCCGATACAAGTGGTTGGCTAAAGAAAATCGGAACCAGCCTTTGTCTCCTGGGCTGAAAGCCTCGGCGCTTACCACTGGAAGAACAGCGGAAATGGCAGCAGAGGAATCTTCACCTGTCCCGGTAGTCACGGTAAATTTGCCCCATGCTTTTTTTCGCGTCATATAGTATTGGCCGGCGCCTTCACCTTTGCGTAGCCCCGCTGTGCCAAGTTCACTGCCGATTTCAGTTTCCAAATTCTCGCATATGGTGAAACAGTCCGCGGAATTTTTTTGCAACACATCCAATTTGATTCCCCATAGTTCTCCTTGGGCATTGAACTGCACCCGCACCTTGGCTTCCGAAGGATGGCGATCACCAAAGGCTACTAAGTGGGCGGTTATTTCATCTTGACCGGCGTGTATATTGGTTGCCTGCAATAAGGAAAGGTTGGAACGACAGTCTTTTAATGACATGCCCCAATAGAATCCTAGCAGACCGACAGGTACCCGAATTTGATCAGCTCCCAGCAGTTCCAACAATTCCTTGGCTTTGGAATCGAAGGCGACCGTGCCATCCCGAAATTCCTTCGAGGACAGGGGATTTCCCTCTGGGCCCCAAGTTCGATAAGGTCCATTCAAGCGACCCTGGTGAAAATTCGCCTGTTCCAAAATCGTGCCCTGCCGATACCAAACGCGGCTTAGCCCTTCCTTTTTTCCATCGTGAAAGCGGCAATGCAGTCGCATACGACCACCGGGATACCATTGATAAAAATCGCCTTCAAGCTTTCCGCTACTGCTACAATATGCAGCGGTATAGAGCTTTGTGCCATCCGGATACCAGGTCGCTTCCTGACCAATGCGTTTGCCCAATTGATATTCGGTTTGGGCGCGAATTTTTCCATTAGGGTACCATTCCTGGTACGGTCCCTCCTGTTTACCCTGCTTGAAGAAACCTTTTGATTTGACTTTGCCATCCGGAAACCATTCCTCGGAAAGTCCGTTTTTCACTCCTTGCGAATAAGTAAATGACCAGAGTGGCTTGCCACCGGGAGTCCAGTTTTTCCACGTACCCGTTGGAATGTCACGCTCGTACGCACCTGCCATCCAAACCTTTCCATTAGGAAACCAGGCTGTGACCTCTCCTTGTAAATGACCGAATTGGTAATATCGATTCGCGAGTTGCATTCCATTTGCATAGGTTAACTTGCAAAGCCCATGCCGCAACGGCGGCGAGTTTTTTTCATCTGTCCAGGCACACGTTTCGCCGGCCAAAATCGAATCGCCTTCCGGTCCCAATGCCTTCACTTCTGCTTTTTTGACCTTAAAAGATCGATCTAGCAATAACTCACCTAGTGGATTGAAACGTTTTTCATGGACAAGAAAATCTTCTTGGTATCTTCCTTGGAAACTGAGATGCCCATCCTTGGACCAGAAATTCGCATCCCCATTTTTCATTCCGTCATGGTATTCAATGGTGCTTTCCATTCGTCCATCTGGCAGTAGTGATTTAAAAAGCCCTTCGCGTACCGAGCGTTGGCCGGGAGGCCCCTTTTCCGTCCACATCTGACGAATTTTGCCGTTTGAAGACCGGACCACATGCACTGTCCCGGGATCACAGGCCCATAAGCCGAGGACCGAAATTACCGCGATATAAAATCGCAAGGACATGTCCAATTCCTTCTCCCAGGCATCAGTTGGGTTCTACTGTCCAACAAAGAGTTATCGGAAGGAAAGGCGTGAAGCTTTAGGAAACAAATAGGATTAGCCAAAATAATTTTAAAATAATTGCGTAGAAAAACATGCGCTCTACAAATGCCTCGTTGTATAATTGCCGTGCGATGTTAACAATTCTAAGATTATTTTCCATGACGTTGATGTTGGGTCTTGCTACCGGATCCGCAATGGCACAGGGCGCGCGGCAGGTTTTTGGTAAGGAAGAGCAAGCCGGAAAATTAGCACAATATTATGAAAGCCTAGCTGCACGGACTTTATCGCGTTACTACGAGGAAGCCACCTTCCTTGTCAAAGCAAAAGTAGAAACAGAGCCCTCGCCGGAAGTTGATGTGTCCAATGAGGATGCATTGCCTGCAACTACGGAATCACAACCGCAACTTCCGGGCCTTCCCTTTCTTCCAGAAACGATGCAGCCGAAACCACCTGCTGCGGATAAAGAGACCAAACAGCAAACATCCGGGGGCATCCAATCGGTTACCTTGGACGTATTGGTGGATACAGGTTATTCCGATAAGGATGTGGATTTCATTCGCAACCTAATTGGTATGGCCTGTCATTTAGATGAATTGCGCGGGGACCGAGTTGCGGTGCATGAGGGCGTATTTCCGCGGGACAACCGATCCTTGTCCACCTATCGCAAACCTGCTGAAACGCCTCCGCCTTTAGCCTCTCAGCCACAACAGAGCAAGAGCGATTCGAATAGTGATCGTGACGGAAGGAACAAATACGGAGATAAAGAGAAACCGGCTGCCAACCCATTCAGCGCCTATATGGATCACTTGCCTTCTTTGATTCCCCTTCTGCTAATCTGCTTGCTGATCCTAGCCTGTGTATGGATGGTATCGCGCGCCATCGTAGGTGCGAGCGGTCGGGACAGACAGGACAAGGGGCCGCAACCAATACTGCCATTGCCCACCGAGGCGCAAAAACCTGCTGCTGAGACTGGCAAAGGACTAGCTGCCAAAGCCCAGCCCTCCGAACTTGGAGCTTTCCGTCCGTTTTTACTGAACTGTTTTGTGGGCAGTCCAAAACACTGTGGTCAAATCATTAAAAGCTGGATCCAGCGCGAGCCGGACAAAGGGCTACGTGATTCCGCCGCCATGGTGGCGAGTTTGGATGCACGTCTCATGAGTGTGCTTACTCCGGAGATTGGCCGTGAACTGAGTCAGATGCTCGAAGTCCACTTGAATTCCGGCGAGGCTCCGTCACCGGAAGAACTTCTCATCGTATACAAAGAATTCAAACGCGAGTTCCAGAATTTATCGAATGGATCTGCGAATGGGGATCAATACAAGGATTTATTTGGATTCTTGCATCAATTGAATGAGCAACAGATCATGCATATTTTACGCGACGAATCCCAAGGCATTTCCGGACTGGTCATGGCGCAGCTTAAGGGAGAAATGGCCAGTGGCATTCTGCAAAAGGTAGATCCGGACAGCCGGGGTAAACTGCTGCTGGCAATGGGCAATATCGACCATATCCCTCTCAATGTGTATAAAGAAATTGCCGATCGACTTTCCCTTAAGGCATTGGACGTTGGAAATATGCGGTTTGTGGCCGCCGATGGCGTAGACAGCATTCTGGAACTGATCGACAGCCTTCCCCTTCATCTTCAATTCAACTACGTCCATTCCATTTCCGAAATGGATTTGGGTTTGGGTGAAAAGATACGTAATCGGTACGTTACCCTGCCGGAAGTTGCGGGATTGCCGGATAAATTCCTGTCCGGAGTGCTCCAAAACCTGGACCAGGAAACTCTGATCCTGGCCTTGATCCATGTGGATGAAGCCATTCGTACTAAAATTTTGGCTTTGCTCCCGGAGCGTATGCAGATGATGGTCTCCGGAGGAATCGAAGGATCAAAGGACGTGACACCAAAGGAGTCGGAAGTTGCCCAGCGTCGCCTGCTTAGTCGGATTCGCGATGAGATTAAACATTCAGGGAGGCCGGCATGATGGGGATTACCCCCGCACGCGCCGGAGTAATACTGGCGCTGCTGCTCAGTATCCATCCTGGACCTGTCTCAGCAGCCTCCGCTCCAGCCATTGATCCTTTCGCCCCCAGTTCCACAGGATTGCGACAAATCGCTGAAATCATGCAGAGGCTTTCCAAGGCCATGGGGGATATTCCTCCCAGCATGGATCGCATTGCTCTATCCCAAATCAAAATTGATCCCGCTGAATTCAGTCCCGGCCTATCGCGCTATATACAGGCGCAGGTGGAAGAGGTCTTTCGGCGCGATGGCCGTAAGACCGTTGTGACATCACCGGAGCTCCGAACTTTTCGGGTGGTTTCCACCGACAGTTCTTTTAAATTTTCCAATACGCTTCCCTCCATGGAAGACTTGTGGAGACTTGGGGACAAACTCCGTGTGGATGGATTCATCGAAGGATCTTGTTCCAAGAGCGCAGACAATGATGTCATCTTAAACCTCAAAGTGTTCCGGCATCGCACGGGCGAAGTGGTTTGGTCCGCGAGTTTTGTAGCGGGACCAAATGAAAAAAAGCCGGATATTTGGAACCTGGATTGGAGCGCGTCCTCTTCTGTCCGAATGTTTCCCATCCACAGGGGAATCGTACCCAGTACCACGCGAGCGGATACCAATGGTGTACCACTTTTGGACACACTTGAGTCTTTGTCCCTAACCCAATACGCCATTGAAGGTACGGTTAGCGAAGCGGTTACCCCGGACAAATGGCTGATTTTTTCAGTGACCTTGGGATACGGATTCATGGATGGCTCTGGTGGCCCGGATAGTCTAGCCGTCAACTTCAACATGCAAACCGCAAAGTTCGGCATTGAGATGCTGGGCATATTTTTCCGGAAGTCCAATCCCGATCTAGGTTATTGGCTGGGGACTTATATCGGCGTGCAGGAGTTCATTCCTTTTTTAAATCGCGGCCATATTAGCGCACTCACAGTAGGATATAAATCCCGTGTCAGCCGACATTTCACTTTAGGTGGGGGCATTTTGTTTTTGCCGCTGAATAAAAAAATTCAAGGCACGGGCCTAGATTCAGAACGATTCTTGACACTGGAACCTATTGCCTATGAACTTACCTTCTTACACTATACGTTCTAGTACCCGGTTCTCCGGTGTCGCTGGCCTGACCGCCGCCCTTCTCCTGGGTTGTGGAGGCTCTGCTCCGCCTCCGGAGCGCGCGCAAACAAGGGAACCCACGAAAGTTGAAACGCAAAACCAAGCTGGTGAAAAAGGGGCCGGTGGAATCAATTTCCACTTTGCAAATAAAACCACTGACGCCCACATGAGCATCGATCTTGGTTCCACGGAAGTTTATCTGGAAATGTCGGGACGACCGGCTAATGCTGAAGATGCGGCCGCTATGCAGCCTCCGCCTCAGAAGGAGCGCGGTAAGCCTACATCCAAAAATAGAAATCAGGAGCAAGCAGCCCAGTCTGGTCAGGAGGATCAAGAACAGGAAGAACAAAAGCCTGAACCCAAACAAGAACAAAAACCGGAGAAGACGTCTTCGAAAACCGAAAAGCACCAGCCGCCTGCAGCAAAGCCTGATTCTGAAGAGGAGTCTGCCAATCAAGATCAGTCCAGTAACGAGGATGTTACAAGCAAGGTCTTAACCGGGATCCGCAAAGCCCAGGAACTTTTTTATCAAAAACGATATCCGGAAGCCATGGCAATGGTTCGGCAGTCATTGGACGCCCAGCCAACGGCGGAAGGTCATGCCTTGGCGGGAAGCATTAGTTATATGATGGGAAAAAATGGTTTGGCTCGAAGACATTGGGAAGACGCACTGCGGCTAAATCCCGATATGCCAGCGGTGGAAAACATGCTGCAGCGCACCCGCACTCCAGGAGGACGCGGTTCACCCGCTCCCAGACCACTAATTTCCCGCCCAGCTCCACGACCCCCCGCATCAGTCATTGAAGCGGCCGGACCTGAGGTTGCAGATGGAGCACCCTTTCCAGAAGAAGCCGCTGGCGACAATACGTCAATTCAAAAATTCGATAGCGAGGGTAGGCTCGGTTCCCCAAAGAATTCTAGTCCACCTGCCATAGCACAACCAGCTATGGCGGTTCCATCTCCAGTCATAGCCCCAGCTCCATCTGCATCTCCTACACCTCCTCCGCAGCCTGCACCCGATATCGCTGCTGAAAAACCTGCTGCGCCTGTTCCAGAAAAGGCGTCAGTCGAACCTCAGGAACAAACGAAACCTGAGGCATCGGTTGAAGCAAAAAAACCTGTGCCTACTGTTCCACCAGCCGCTGCAGATGCTCCGAGCAAGCCCGTTTTTCCGACCAAGAAGGCTAAGGGGAAATAGACAGCTATGATTTCTTTTTCCACCGTATTCGGAGTCATATTTGGGTTTATAATCATCGCTGCTGGTATTTTGCATGAAACCAAGGATTGGCAGGTATTCCTAAGTCCATCTAGTTTGGCGATAGTTTTCGGAGGTACCGTTACAGTTACCTTTATCGGATTCCGTTTCAAGTACGTCTGGAGCACTTTTATTGCCACCTTGAGGATATTCCTCAAACAGAGCATTTCTTCAAAAACCTTGATTGCAGACGTGAAAACGGCAATCGACTGGCAGAAAAAATTTCAGTCGGATGGACAGGCTACCTATGAGACTATTGCAAAGTCGAGCAAGGACGAGTTCATCAAATACATTTTCAACTTGGCAAGTACCGGTTATAAATCCGATGAAATCCGAGAATTGGGAACCACCAGCATCGAAGAACACTATTACCGGCATCTGCAGGAAAGCACCATTTTAACCACTATGGGTTCGATGACGCCCGCATTCGGATTGGTCGGCACATTGATGGGCCTTATCGTCATGCTCGGAAAATTGGAAGACCCATCCAAATTGGGTCCAGGGCTTTCGCTTGCATTGACTGCCACATTGTACGGCTTACTTTTCGCTCGGTTTGTTTTTATGCCAGCATCTACCAAAATACGGCAGACATTGAGCATCGAGCGATTTCGCCATTATCTGATACTGGAGGCTTTAGTCATGATCATGGATAAGAAACAGGCCATGTACATACAGGATAAACTCAATTCCTACCTTGATCGTAAAGAACAGTATTCCATGTTCGAAAAAAAGGCCGGGTCCACCAAGGACGCGGCAAAAAAGTAATCAGGGTAGTGTTCCATGGCCCTCAACGCACATCCCAATCGCCATCGGGTAAACGAACAGCACGGCTCGGAAGAAGATTGGCTAATGAGTTATGCCGATCTCGTGACGCTGCTAATGGCCTTCTTTTTAACGATGTTATCCGTCTCCCATGTCGACCCAGTACTCTTTGAACAAATGAAAAAAGGTTTGCGGACCGATATTGGCAAGGATAAGGATGTCAAAACCCCTCTAGGTGAAATCAAGCACGATTTGGATTCTTTACTTGCCGGACAGCGTAAGCGAGGTGAAGTCAGTATAGATTTGACCCGTGAAGGTATCGTACTTGAATTCTCAAGTTCAGCAATCTATGATCCCGGCAAAGCAGATATCGGTCCTTCTGCACGAGAAAACATCGATATCGTGACGGACGCCATCAAAAATATCGAGTATTACAAATTCGCAGTGGATATTGAAGGGCATACCGACAATATCCCAATCAAGACGCTTCAATTCCCATCAAATTGGGAACTGTCGGTTTCACGCGCCACCAATATTGTCAAGTACATGATTAGCAAAGGCATTACTTCCGATCGGCTTAAAGCGGCAGGTTATGCGGACACCAAGCCCAAGTCTGCAAATACAGATTCAGAGGGCATTTCCATTCCCGCCAACCAGGCTAAGAATCGTAGGATTGTGCTAAAGATTCACTGACGACATTCCGCTTACGTTATTAAATTAATCGCTTCCGGTTGCAATCGAATATCTAACTCATTGTAGGCACTAATCTATGGCCCTAGAAACCATCAATGGCTCAACCTTAAAATTCTTAAAATCTCTTGCCTCGAATAATAATCGAGAATGGTTTAACGCCAACAAGGCTAAATTTCAATCCGCTCAAGAGAACATGTATGCATTCATTGACCAGCTTATTTTTGAAATGAATAAGCACGATGTTATTGAAAATACGTCTGGAAAGGAAAGTCTGTTTCGCATCTACAATGATGTTCGATTCAGCAAGGATAAAACCCCTTATAAAACCCGATTTGCTTTTCAATTAAATCGAGCCACAAAATTAAGGCGAGGTGGGTATTATGCAAATATTAATCCCGGCGGAAGTTTTATTGCCTGTGGATTTTTTGCTCCAAATCCCGTCGATTTGGCTAGAATTAGAAAAGATATTGACATGCACGCTCAGGATTGGCGAAAGCTATTAACCTCTAAAAAAATCAGCAGCAGTTTCGGCGCATTACAAGGTGATGTTGTGCCCACAGTGCCGCGAGGATACACCAAAGATCATGTGGCAATAGATTTGATTCGACACAAACAATTTATTTTTAGACATGATTTTTCGGATAAAGAAGTGCTGGACGCGAACTTTTTAAAGATAGCCAATGAAGTATTTAAAACCATACGCCCATTTTTTAATTATATGAGCGAAGTTCTGACTACCAATGCTGATGGTGAGTCAATATTTGAGGAAAAAAACAATGGCGAGTGATAAAGTTTAAACGGTAGGATTCTCAAACTTCTTTGCAGAAATGATGGCCGACAATTTTCATTTTTTTATTTAGGTAGAGGCGGTGCGCATCATATCTTTGATAACCAGAGTCCAAGTGAATTTGCTGACAATTTAATGCCGCTCCCTTTTTAAACACCCAATCCAATAGGGTACCAGCATACCCTTTTCCCATATTGCCTTCATCTGTCACAAGATCGTCTATGTATAAAATCTTCCCCCACGCCAAATATTCTGTTACACGAAACCCAATTAACGATTTTAATTCGTTATTTACTTCCAAGGCAGCGAGCGTATATCCAGAGGAATGAATCTGACGTTCAACTTGTTGTTCAAAATTTTCCAAAGTTAGATGAGGTCGCAATTGCTTCATGAGTGGAAAGCATTTCTTTAAATCCAAATTGGAATCCAGGATATTCATTTTCGTTTTCCATATTGAAGGCAAAGAGGAATAATTTAGAAATGTACTCAGTATTGCTTCAACGTTCTAAGCCATCTAAGGTCTGCCTTTTTTATGCGCAATGTGTGAAGGTTTAATTCCATCAAGAACCCTACTTATTTCTATTATTTTTTAATGCAATCCAAAAAAGGCGAAAAGCCTACCTTTACGTCCTACCAGATTTTAGTCATAGCCATTTTGGCTTTTCTCCAGTTTACGATTATCCTCGATTTTATGATTCTAGCTCCCTTGGGCGCAATTCTTATGCAATCCATGGGTATTACCACCAAACAATTTGGTTTTGTTGTCTCCGCCTATGCCTTTAGCGCAGGAGCCTCAGGAATTTTAGCAGCGGGATTTGCTGATAAATTCGATCGCAAGAGACTGTTGCTCTTTTTTTACGCCGGATTTTTGTTGGGCACCCTTTTTTGTGGATTGGCACCAACTTTTCATTTGCTGTTAATCGCCAGAATAATAACCGGTATATTCGGCGGAGTAATTGGGGCGATAATATTTGCCATCATTGCTGACATCTTCGTTTTTGAAACCCGAGGCCGGGTCATGGGCTTTGTCCAAACTGCCTTCGCAGCTGCTCAGGTTTTGGGCATTCCACTGGGTCTGTTGCTATCGAATCATTTTGGTTGGCACGCACCCTTTTTAATGATAACCGGCGTCAGTTTTTTAGTCGGAATCTTGATACTATTTAAGTTGCAGCCCATCAACGAACATCTTAAAATCAAATCGGACCGTAACCCTTTGCAGCACTTGTTCAAAACGGTAAGCCAAGGGCACTATCTGGCTGCATTTGCCGCCACAACTTTATTGGCCACGGGTGGGTTTATGCTGATGCCATTCAGTAGTGCCTTTAGTGTGCATAATTTGGGTATTCCTTTGAAGAATTTGCCGCTCGTATATTTAATTACCGGCCTTTCCTCCATAATCGCGGGACCATTGATTGGGAAATTTAGCGACAGAATTGGTAAGTTTCAGCTCTTTTGGATCGGTTCAACTTTGGGCATAGCGATAGTCCTTTATTATTGCCAATTGGGTATTACTCCGCTATGGTGGGTTATCGTAATCAATGTGGTGCTATTTATCGCAATAATGTCGAGGATGATTTCTTCGCAAGCTTTGGCCTCTGCCGTACCCAAACCGCAAGACCGTGGGGCATTTATGTCCATCAACGCTTCAACTGCACAAATTTCCGGTGGGATTGCCACTTCCATTGCCGGGCTTATCGTAATTCAAAACGATGATGGAACCTTAGGGAACTACAACATACTTGGTTACGTAGTTGCCACGGCGATGCTCATAACTATTGCTCTCATGTTCAATGTCAATCGTATTGTAAAAATCCAAAGCGGAAAAAATAGATCATAGTAAGAATGGAATTTTATAGCGTGATCTGAAACTTCAGTTTCCGCTATTTTTTCATCAGTGTTTAGTTCTGTCCATTGGAAAAGTCAATATTTGCGGATGCATTTTTAATGAGCCACTTATGCGTTAGGTCTATTCCAGTATTGATGTCAACTAATGGGATATTGCAAAGCGATTTCATTTTGTCGACATTCATATCCAAACGCCTCACATCGAATCCACGCGGAGGTTGGAATTCAACACGCAATAGTGGAAATCTAACTTTTAGAATATCGAGGATATTCAAAATTGAATGTCCATTTCCAAAACCTATATTTACTATTTGATTCGTTACGTTTTCGTCAATTAATCGAAATACAATTTCAGCCATGTCTTTGATATAAATATAGTCACGTACTACCTGGCCATTGCCCCAAATTGTGATAGTTTCATCAGCCAATATTTTACGAAGCAAAACATTTATCAAACCTTGTTTGTTGGAAGTATGGAGAGGCCCATACGGATTTGAAGGCCTTAAAATGAGATATTGAATGCCATACAAGTGGTGGAATAAGTGTAAATATTTTTCAATGGCAAGCTTGGTAATCCCGTAAGAGCAGATGGGGTCGGTTGGTGATTCTTCTGTAAAAGGCAATGCTTTCGGTAAGCCGTAAACCGTGCCCCCGGATGACAGGAAAACAATTCGATTAACTTTGTGCTTTCGCATCAAATCCAACAGGCGAACCGTATCCATTAAATTCGTTTGAATATCATAATTGATATTGGCATTAGAGGTTTCCGGAACGGTTGTACAAATTAAATGCACGACAATATCGATTTGGTTTTCAATAAATACATGTTCTAAGTCCCGTGGATTCTGAAAATCGCCATAATAGACTTTGACCCCATTGGTATGGGATTGCCTCTTGGGGGCGATATTCATGAATTCAAAAACTATAATTTCGTACTTCTGAGAGGCCAGAAACCGTTCTAAGAGGTTTGAACCTATGAATCCAAAACCTCCGATGATGCATACCTTTGGTTTATTGGCCAAGCTGCTCCTTATTCATCGTTCAATTATTTATGGTCAGTATATGTTTAAAAACGGCTCGATTCCACAGTTACACCTCATTTATTTCCTTCGGCCCGGTTTACTATGTGACTGCGTTTGATTTCCACTCACGAATTTTTAAATTTTGGCATTTCCACCTGACTTGTGCGCCGATAATTGGTTTATAATAACAGGGTGAACCTAAAACCGGGCTGTAGCGTCGTTGTACCCATTTATAAAAGCTTGGAATGCCTTCCTGGCTTGTATCGCAGGCTGACGGATAGCATGCTTTCTACGGGTAGCGAGTACGAAATCATTTTAGTGGAAGACGGCGGGCACGACGGATCTTGGGAATATCTGCAAACGTTGGCCGCCTCCGATAAGCGTATCAAAGCCATTAAATTAAGCAGAAATTACGGTCAGCATAACGCTTTGCTCTGCGGTATTCGCGCTGCGTCTATGGATATCCTAATTACTATTGATGATGATCTCCAAAATCCTCCTGAGGAAATTCCAAAGCTTTTAGCTAAACTATCCCAGGGATTCGATGTGGTTTATGGAACCCCCGATCATGAGCGGCATGGATTCCTTAGAGACATGGCTTCAGTGATTACAAAAATGGTGCTTCAGGGTACTATGGGAGCCGTTACAGCCCGCAAGGTCAGTTCTTTCCGCGTTTTCCGTACGCGGTTGCGCATGGCATTTGAACGTTTTCATAGTCCGTTTCTTTCCATCGATGTTTTATTGACGTGGGCTACAACTCGATTCGCCGCGATTTCTGTTCGACACGATGTGCGAAATCTTGGCGTTTCCAATTATACGCTTACGAAATTGTTGACCCATGCACTCAACATGGTTACTGGCTTTAGTACAATGCCATTGCGGTTGGCAAGTTGGATGGGTTTCGCCTTTACGATGTTCGGTATTTTTATTTTAGTTTACGTGGTATCCATTTATTTTATTCAAGGTCGGAACGTTCCCGGATTCCCTTTTTTGGCTTCCATCATTGCGATCTTTTCTGGTGCTCAATTGTTTGCTATTGGAGTGATGGGAGAATACTTGGCTCGAATGCATTCCCGATCGATGACCAAGCCAGCCTATGTCATGGAAATTGGCATTGGTCTGGACTCGAATCAAAACCTTAATAGTATTGGATAAAGGTTTGGACCGGCTAATTGCGACAATCCAGTAGCGCGTGATCATAGGGTATCCATAAAGCATTTTTCCATACGGTTAGATTTCTTTGGGTAAAGGAATCTTCTCCTAAAGCCGCATATGCTTCTGGACTGCGCACATTTTGTCCGCGATCATGTGATATCGAAAATTGAGATAGGAAGGACTGATTAGGGACAAAGGTTGGATCCATAGTTAACAGCCTACCCTTGGGTTTTAAGGCTTTGCGAGCTGTTTGAAAAAGTTCCGTTCCTTCCTCATCATTCAAATGATGCAATACTCCTAATGCTATCACGAAATCAAATTCTCCGAAATGCTTTTTGAATTCCAATGGGTCATCAGAGTGGAACATTTTAACTTTATCGCAAGTAAAAATTGCTCTTTTCCCGAACCTTTGTCGAGCGGATTCCAAATAGTTTGGACTCATATCGAAGCCAGTATATTCAACATCCATCGGCAACAGGGCCAGTATTTCGGCAGTTCCACATCCGATATCTAGTATACGTGCATGTGGGAAAGGTTTAAGGCAGTCCCTAATCCAGCGTATCCGAAGCTGACGCACGCCAACGATTTCCTGGAAAAAATCATACACCGCAGGTGCTGATAACACTTTTCTGATGCCGGTTTCAATTTGACCCAAGGCTACCCCTTTCAGTTTGGAAAGTTCAAATGAGAAAAGAGCTGTTGCATCTTAGCAAGAAGTTTCCAGTGAACCTCTAAATCATTCGGAATCTGCATGCACTCTGCTCCATAATTCTACTGAAGAATGTCCTGCCATATTTTTGAAACGAGCCGCGGAAGTATCAGAAAGGATAAAATCGGAAAAATCCTGCTTCAAGTCCGTCAATGCTGGCATCCAGGGCTGCCTCCACTGCGTATCAAATAGGATATAATCGAAATCTCGGGAGGGACGATATCGGTACACATAGTTTTCTGCTTCTTGACGGGATGCACATAGGTATTGAAAGTGCCCATGGCAAAGGAGTCTGCCTTCAACTGGGACAAGTGAAAATAGAGCAAGCAAATTGTTCTTCGTTTCAATGGCTTCATTTGCTTGTCTTGTACCGGGAATGGGGCCGACAAAGACCAGTTTGGACAGTGGGAAGCAAAGTAAGGATGCGGTCAGCAGGCCACCTGCCACATAGGTTTTTCGGAAAAGACCAGGATGCCATGCTATGCCTCCATAGGCCAACAAAATAAATGGAAAATAATAATGGCGGAACAGCTCTCGGTAACTGCAATCCGGAAATGAGGCGTAAAAAAGTATCCAAGGAAAGATCAAGAGCAGAAACCGCCATGGCAATTTGAAAAAGAGGATCACAACGGGAAGTAAAGCCCACAGAATAAACATTACGGTGTCTGCACGAAACCAAAGGTTTAGAATTTCGGTTATGGAGTGGGGCTGTTCCGTGGCCAATGGCATCGGGCTGCCGTTGTTGACCAGTGGAATAAAATAAAACCAATACGCAGCCAAGTAGCCTGTGCATAGCAGGGGAAGTATCCAGAAATAGGGATCGGACTTCAGTATTCCGATTATTTTCCAAAAATAATTCCCATGAAGCCTTTGTATTCTCGTAGGTGCCAGTCTATTCATAAACTCGCAGAGTAAAATGCCTGCGATTGCCAAGGAATAAGTTTCCTTAGTGGCGCAAAGAAACAAGGCCGCGGCACTCAGAAGGAATAGGTTCAAATTTGAATGGAGTATCGGCATTGGTTTTCCCGTTCTCGCAAAAGCTGTCGATTCAGCGAATTTTAATATCATCCATGCAAGAATTGGCGCGCCGATCACTTCAGGATGAAATCCGAAAAAAAATTTAGCGGCAAAAGATGGGGATATTATCACGGCCAATCCGAGTAGGTTACACGTCAATACCCGATTTCGCAATGGTGAAATGATAATACAGCCCGCAAGCGTCAATGAAAGTCCTTGGATTCCTTTGAGGAATAGTGGAGCGATCCATGCGGAATGAATTGGACCTGTACTCTGTTCGACTAACCTCCATACGGGTACCCATGCCCACAATGTATAACTGGAGTGGCTACCAAAAATATCCCGTTTTGCGATGGACATCCAGTGGCTTCCATGGGTAAGATTCCATATAGCGTTGGTGTAACAGGAAAAATCGAAATCTCCTGGATCGCGAAGTAAATAAGTTTGCCAAATCCCCCACATGGTAAACAGAGTGCCCGCCAAAATTGGAAAGAGAAATGGCGCAATAGTACCGGGTACCAATCGGAATGCTTTCTGTATATAGCTCCTACTGGCCGCATTCATGCCAAAAGAGAATAAAATGAATGCAACCCAAATTATGAAAGACTCTGCAGCCCAAAGGCGGGATCGAAATGTCAACGATCCGATGACCCAAATTAGAAACGTAGTTGCCCTCATTTTATTGAGCGAAGAGGCTGTCATGCCAACGATTTTAGCATAACGGCAGACAATAAGGAAGAGGTGCAATCTTCCTCGATACTTCTGGATGTTTGCAAGCCGATACTTCGGGTTGTTTGCAAGCACTTGTCAAAATGTCCTGCAAAATCGTATTGGAAAATGACTTTTCTTTACCTAATCTCTTAGACAGGAGGAAGCTACTAGTTGCCGGAATTGTCCAGGTGAATAGGAAAAAGTAATATGCAAAACAAAACAAGTGCGTTGAGAATAGAATTTTTACTGGGTTCGATTTTAGTAGCAGGTTTTCTTATTGCCTGTAATGGGAAAACGGAGCAAAAATCGGAACAGCAAGCGCCTCCGAAAAGTGAAGAAGTTGGTAAAGCTGGAAGTCAGGCCACCATTGCTGACAATGAATCCCAAATGAATGTGGTAAAAGTCGCCATTGGGTCAAAAGACCATACGACATTGGTGAAAGTCGTGCAGGCCGCTGATCTAGTGGATGTGCTGGCAAATTCAGGTCCTTATACTGTTTTCGCACCGACAAATGCAGCCTTTGATTTGCTTCCAAAAGGGACAGTGGAAGGTCTGCTCGCCCCAGATAAGAAAAAGGACTTGGCTAATATTCTTCAATACCATGTTGCTGTTCCGGTGTTGAAAGAAAATATGCTGAAAGACGGCCAAAAGTTGGGAATGGCCAATGGCGACAATGCAACCATTTCAAATAAGGACGGAAAAATCATGATAAATGATGCCAATGTGGTGGGAAGCGTAATGGCCTCGAACGGCATCGTCTACATCATTGATAAAGTGCTCCTTCCACCTGGGAAAAAATAAATTGGAATAATCTGCTTAGAAGACATATCTGCTCAGAAGTCATACATTTCTAAGCACCTAGGTTCAGGTGAAACATCAAGCCGACGTCTTTGGTTAAATTTCAGATTTTCGAGTGAAAAGTTCGGGTGCAGCGCAAAAGGATGCATGCTACAAAAAAACATTTGCTTGAAGCCGGCCTAAAGATGCTACTTGGGCTGCTTGCTCGGCGGTTTGGGGCAGGAATTGTTGTTTGTAAGTGATCTGTTCGCCAAAAAAATTGATCACTGTCTTTCAACCATTGGTGAAAATCTGGCCAAGTGCTTGGCTGAGGCCAAGCTGTGTAAGGAACTGCCCGAACAGGTGGATTCGCTGCAAATGTCCATGGTGCTGGTGAATTGCTAGGAGGGTGCTGCTTTAAAAGAGCCTTCCGTACTTAAATCGCTTTTCTTTGGACGCGTTAATGACGAGAAAAGAGAGAAATTGAAGCCCACCGTCGTTCGACTGTAAAGCGAACTCGATTCCAGTTTGGCAGGTGGGGCGATAAGTCAGCCTGCTGACTATGGATTTACCGCAAGCATTTGTAATCTCTTTAGAAATTCGGGAGTAGTAGAAATACTTACCAATTATTTAATGGGTGGAAAATAAGAGCCCTTAACCCTTGGAGGAATATCATTTTTCGATATTTATTGGCTGTATGGGATATAGGAATGGTTTATGTAAGGGAATATCCATGTCAATTAAATTCGGATTTTTTATGGCCTTTATATGTGTGACCACTTTTGCCGATACGGATGTACCCCAAGTTGGGCCCAATCCAATCGTTTTTGATCAAGCTGCGACGATCGATAATCTGGTTTTCCTTATGGCTGGCGCAGCAGATCACAACTCGGGCATGACGGCACCGAATTATGGAACCACAAAGCACATGTGGATGACGAATTTTAATGACAGCGTAAATGATTATTTTCGATGGAACGTCAGTCTTGCGACCGGTGCCAATTATCATGTATGGGCGTTGCTGAACTCCGGTTCAGCCGTGCCTTTAAAACTTTCCATTGCTGGTCAGGCTGCGACCCTAGATTTCACCACTCGAGCAATCGGTTGGGATAAGCTAGATGCGGGAGTGATTAATATTCCCGCATGCACGCATGTATTACAATTAGTCAGAAATTCTGCCATCGCCAGTAACATCGAGATCAAATCCCTGGAATTGCTTCGTGAGACGGATAAGCCTGCATACGAAACGAGAGTTGCAAATTTCAAAAAGTTTCCAACTTGGTTCAGCAACGCCGGGTACGGTCTGATGCTCCAATTTGGTCCATGGGGCTATCCGCCCTCAGGCCCTCGAAAACCCCTGCAGAATTTCGCTGATGGATTCGATGTGAATCGATTCGTGAACACGGTTCAATCCACGGGCGCGTCGTATGTGATATGGTCCATTACCTGGTTCGAATATAAGCTGGTAGCTCCGATACGCGCGGTAGACAGTATCATTGGAACTGTCGGTTATACATCCACCCGTGATGTGATTGGGGAAATTGCTTCGGCACTGCATAATAAAGGAATTAAACTTTTCCTCTACTACCACAGCGGAATGGGACAGGAGCCAGCGTGGGTTGCGAAACAAAATTGGCCTGCAAATTTTGATGCGACAGGTTCAGGCGATCGTTCGACATTCATAAATAATTGGAGCGCCGTTGTCGGCGAAATCGGGACTCGCTACGGAACAAATCTTGACGGATGGTTTTTTGATGATGGATGCACCTATTATCCCGCACCTTTTGAACGACTTGGAGCCATTGCAAGAATGGGAAATCCAAATCGCTTAATTTCTTGGAACCCCTGGGTCGCGGCGAGGTTTACGGATTTTCAAGATGTTCAATTTGGGGAAGGGTACCATGGGGAATCGCAATTCGGCAGTTCGGCAAAAGGCGGCAACGGGGTGTTTACCGATGGGCC
Source organism: Fibrobacteria bacterium (assembly GCA_043732185.1). GTDB lineage: Bacteria > Fibrobacterota > Fibrobacteria > UBA11236 > UBA11236 > Chersky-265. Next base: position 2,718 of record JAYTHY010000006.1, on the reverse strand, counting down.
TCAGAAGGGTCTTATTGGACACGGAATGTTCACTCTGGAAAATGATTGGGGCATCCATTCAGCCAATCAGTTAATCACTAGCCAGGTGACCTTAAGCCAGCTCCAAGCTTGGGTAACGAATGCACGTGCGTACAACAGACCTCTGTCATTGGATTTGCAAATGTGGGAAGATCAAACGTATTCTCTAACGAGCATGAATGCATTGGTCGGTTTGAAAAACTCGACCGATATTCCTTATCGCTCAAGGCAAGGTAGCGTTGCCCCAACTAAAGGCCCAGATGCTTCCCATCTTTTCAATGCCAATGGTGCACGCCTTACCAAGAATCCAAGGCAGATCAATCACCAATCAGCAAAGAAATTCACTGCACAGATACCATTCAGTCAATAAATGCGTCCACGCTGAATTTGCCTCCGCCCCGACAGGCGAAGTACAAAAATATCACGCAATACAGCAGAGCCAATTCGCCCTGGTTTATCGGGGGGAAAAAATTGGCACCCAGTTGGAACTTCCAATGGAATTGGGTATAAGCCACGGCCATTGTACCGCTGGCCAGGAAGGACGCCCAAGTGGTGAATGCTCCAGCAGCAATGAACAGACCTGTGGAGATTTCAATGACAGATCCAATCCAGCCCTGTGTGCCGATTTTCGGAATATATTCAACCGGAATATGATAGCCGAAGAGACCCTGCATTCCGTGGAAAGCAAAAATTAGCCCTGTAACGATACGGAGTAAAGTAAAAGTAGCTTCGGTTCCCGGGGACAAAAATCGTTGTAACATATCAACCTCTCTTAGCCGCAGGCCTGGCTGATTCATGAGACTCAACTATCGTATTCTCACTGATAAAATAAGCTCCAATCGCAGCCGCAACAATAGCAAAGATGGTACCGGCGAGGAAAGCCGCGTGGTAGCCGCCGTTGAGTGCGAGCGTTTGGTTGGTACCCGCGGATAAAAGGCCAGACGTACGTGAAGTTGCCAGGCTAGCAAGACTGGCTAGCCCGAGGGCACCACCCATCATGAACGAAGTGTTCACGGCGCCGGAGGCCAATCCCGACTCCGAAGGTGCTACGCTTCCCATTGCGGCCATGAGTAAGGGATTAAACGCTGCGCCCGAACCGACTCCCAGCAATACCATACTGGGGAGCACATGGACGATAAAGCTTCCGTCCACCGGTGCCCGGGCAAACAGCGCGAGTCCACTGGCAGCCAAAAGCAATCCCACTGCCAACGGTGCGCGCAGGCCAAAACGCGTCACGAGCTTCGCGGAAATGCCGAGGGAAAAAACAGCCATAGTCAAATTTGCGGGGAGGAAGGAGAGGCCGACCTGCAAGGGGCTGTAACCGAGTACCAGTTGCAGGTACAGGGCGGAGAGGAAAAACCAGGTGAACATGGCTGCGGCCCAGAGTACTCCTACCACGTTGACTGCGGCCACATTTCGAGATCGGAAAAGGTGGAGCGGCATAAGCGGTGAACGGACCTTGGCTTCGATCCAAAGGAATAAACACATTAGTGCGATGGAAATAGTCAATAAGCCGAGGGTTTGCGTGGAAACCCAACCGAGGCTGTTCCCATTGACAATAGCGTACACAGCGAGAGTTAGGGAAGCAGTAACGCTGAGGGCTCCGGCAAAGTCTACGCGGCCCTGGTCGGAATGATTCCGCACTGCAGGCAACAGCGTCCGGGCGAGAGTAAAGACCACCACGCCTACGGGGATGTTAACCAGAAAAATTGCATGCCAGTTCAATGCATCGGTGAGCACGCCTCCGAGAAGTACTCCCAAACTTCCGCCGCCGGCACACACGAATCCATATACGCCCATGGCTTTGGCTCGTTCAACTGGTTCAGGAAAAAGATTGGCCAACAACGACAACGCCACTGCCGATACCACCGCGCCTCCCAGACCCTGGATTCCGCGTGCCACGACTAGCATATAACGCGTGCTCGACAAGCCGCAAGCCAGGGACGCCACCGTAAACAACGTGATACCGATCAGAAATAGACGGCGGTGGCCAAATAAATCTCCCAGCCTCCCTCCCAGCAATAGGAATCCACCGAAGGTTAGCATGTATGCGTTTACCACCCAAGCCAAAGAGGATTCATCAAAATGCAGATCCGTGCGGATGGATGGAAGGGCCACATTCACAATGGTGGTATCGAGGACTATCATCAATGCACCTAGGCATACCACGTAGAACGCCGTCCACTTTTTACGATTTTCTGTTGTATCGCTCATCTTTTCCTTTATCATAGCAACCGCATCGCTTTTACCACCTCGAAAATAAATATTTAAAATCTACTTGAAGCAGCGACAATATTGGGTCCAGAACGGACTGCAACTGGATTCAGTTAATTGCAAGCCTGCATTTTAACTCAGATTAAGTGTGGTACCGATTTTCGGCATTCCTGCGAGAGGTAAGTTGGGAAATCGCCGGGATTTAGGATTGGAAAAGGGTTACGATTTACTTAATCTCTAACCGGGGGGCTTATGAACCAATCGTTAAATAGTATGATTCGAACATTCCTTCCTCTCTTCCTTTCAACTCCGCTTTTCGCTCAACCTCCCACAAACCAAGACATGATCTATAAGACTGTAGTCAACAGTCGCAACTATTCATTATTTGGCGCTACGCCCTTTTGAATGGAAAGTATTTGAACCCCCCACAGTGGAAAAGAATCGCGACTCGGAAATTTTCATAGTTCCTGAATCCTCTCGCCTCCG
>JAYTHY010000005.1:0-17289 GCA_043732185.1 Fibrobacteria bacterium | reverse complement strand
CCTACTGACAGAAACTGTCATTCGCACGTTCTATCCTTATCTCCATAGGCAGCAATTTCGCGCCTGTTTGAAAAGGAAATCCAAAATGTTCTCACCCGAAATGATCATTCTTTATGTGGAAAACGTCTCCGCCAGCATCCGTTTTTACGATGGGCTGATCGGCAAACCACCTGTGGAAGCCTCCGCCAATTTTGCCATGTACGCGTTTGAAAATGGCATCACTTTGGGACTATGGGCAGGGCATGATGTGAGGCCAGCGCCTAAAAATGCTGGAGGAGGATCGGAAATCGGATTCACGCTTAAAGACAAAAATGCCGTGGACGGAAAATTCAAAGAGTGGAAGGATAAGGGATACTCGATGGCACAAGAACCGACTCAAATGGATTTCGGATATACCTTCACGGCCTTGGATCCGGATGGCCATCGGATTCGCGTATTTTCTCCTTCAGCCAGTCCCGTATAAACGCAAGTTCCTCGGGCAAAATGGTGTGATCCTTGGCATAGGTTTTAAAAGTCAGACTGATGCCCTGGGCAACGAGAAAATCGCATTGAGATTTGGTGTTGGAATAGGGCAACAAGGGGTCGGTTAACCCGTGAGTGACTAGAAAGTGTTGCTGTTTTGCGGACTGGGAGAATGCGGAAGGGTATTCTTCCTCAAATGCAAGCCATCCAGAAACCCCACATACACCACCCAAAACTAGATCGCAGCGCAGGCCGGCATCCAAGGCCATCAGGCAGCCTTGACTGAATCCGAAAAGCAGGATGTTGCCGGGTTGTATCCCTTGGTCCACCATTTCTTGAATGAGCCCACGGATACGTATTCGGCTGCGCTCAATTCCCGCTTTGGCCCTATCCATAAAAGCGCCACCACCAGTAAAATCAAACCAACTGTAGCCGCCGTAGTAGTCATCGGGTGCGTTCACCAGCAAATACGATAAGGTGTCAAGTTGGAGCTGTGGCGGCATCCATGTGAAGCCATGCAGCGAATCGCCCAAACCATGGAAGACCAGTAGCACTTTTTCCTCTGGTTCCGGAACCTTAGCTGGAATGTATTTGGATTGGAAGAGGCTGGTTTTTAGCATTTTTATTCCATCAAAGAGGCTTTCCCAAAAAGGTAGCAACAACTATTTTCCTGCCTACCTTAGGGAATGGGAGATTCAATGGCGACTATAGACACATCCGCAACTCTTGGCTTCATAGGTCTTGGCGTAATGGGCGCTTCCATGGCCAAGCGATTGCTAGCCGCTGGATTCCCGCTGCGCGTGCACACTCGAACGGCCGCTAAAGCCCAGCCTATCCTAGCCGAGGGCGGTCAGTGGATCTCCAACCCAAAAGAATTGGCTAAGGGATGCCGCGCCATCATCACCATGCTCGGTTATCCGGAAGAGGTGGAAGAACTGTATTTTGGTACGGGTGGATTGCTGGCGAGTGCGGCTCCGGGAACATTGCTTATAGATATGACCACTTCACAACCTAAATTGGCCAGGCGTATTTTTGAGGAAGGCGTTCGTCGCGGCCTGCAAATACTGGATGCACCCGTATCTGGCGGGGATATTGGCGCACGCGAAGGTCGCCTCAGCATTATGGTGGGGGGAGACAAGCAGGCTTTTGAGGACGCGCAGTCCATATTTTCCGCCTTAGGTGCGCGCATTGTCCTACAAGGAGGTGCGGGCAGCGGGCAACGCGTAAAGCTGTGTAATCAGATTGCCGTATTCGGTAACACGCTTGGTACCTGTGAGGCCATGGCTTTTGCCGTTAAGGCCGGTCTCGATCCCGCCCAGGTACTGGAATCCATTGGGGCAGGGGCTGCATCGAGTTGGGCACTTGCGAATTTGGCTCCTCGCATTCTCGCCGGGGATTTTGCGCCGGGATTCTTTGTAAGGCATTTTTTAAAAGACATTGGTTTGGCTCTTGAAGAAGCCCAGGCATTAGGTCTGGATGCGCCCGCCTTAAAACTCGCGCAAGAATTGTACGGCAAACTGGTTGGAGATGGGCTCGGGGATCGAGGTACCCAAGCCCTTTATCTGTTGCTCAACCCTACTGCTTAACTCTGCTGCCTACTGAGCCGCTTAACGGGCCGCTTGCAATCGGGCAATCCGCTCCTCAAGTGGCGGATGCGTCGACATGAGGGCCATGAATCCAGAGCGCTTGCCGGAGATTTTCATCGTAGCCAATTTGGCGGATCGCGGATCCTCCACCTCTTGGCGACCGAAATTTAAGTTCAAGGCTTGCAAGGCGCCGATCATCTTTCCCTTGCCCGCATAGGCGGCACCACCGGCATCGGCCCGGAACTCGCGGTAGCGGGAAAACCAGGCAACCACCAAGAATCCCAAAGGACTTAATATCATTTCCAACAGCATGACCACCAGCCAATTGCCTCCGAAGCTAGGTCCGTCTTCGTTGCGTGACCGTTGACTCAAGGCGAAGGCGATGACCCGAGCCAAAAACATGACAAAGGCATTGATAACACCCTGCAGCAAGGTCATCGTGACCATATCTCCGTTGGCGACATGCGCTATCTCATGGCCAAGCACCCCTTCGACTTCTTCGCGGCTCATGCGGCGTAGTAGACCGCTGGAGACGGCTACGAGTGCGCGGCTTTTTGTGGGGCCGGTTGCGAAAGCGTTGATTTCAGGGCTATCATAAATGCCTACTTGCGGCATGGCAGGGAGTCGTGCCTTTTGCGCCAATTCATGCACCATTTTCACCAAGTCTCCATGCGGACCAGGCGCGCGTGGATCGATGACCTTGACACCCATGGCAAACTTCGCCATAATACGCGAAAGCCCGAGCGAGATGAAAGCTCCACCCATGCCCCAGAACAAACAGAAGATAAAAAGGCCTTGGTAATCCATGCCGATGCCGTGCGTGTAACGGCCTAGGCCCAGGATTTGAAATAGCACCGTCAAGGTGAGGACAACCAATAAATTTGTGATCGCAAAAAGCATCAAACGTTTAAACATGGCGTATACTCCTGATGGTGAAGAAAGTACTATTTTGGCTGATATCGGACCATTGGGACAATTGAAGGCGAGGAACCCGTCGTCTCATTTTGGACAATAGGGTCCGACACCGAATCAAATTGAAACAAAACAACGAGGAATTCATGACTAGCATCCTTATTGAGCAAAACCGGGGCCAGAACCGATGTTAGAAATTTGGTCCAATCCCCAAACCTGGATCAGTTTGATCACGCTAACCTTGCTTGAAATTGTGCTCGGCATCGACAATATTGTTTTTATAACCATTCTGTCCGGAAAGCTGCCGGAAGCAGAGCAGCCCAGAGCCCGGAAACTGGGGCTGGCCGCTGCCTTGATGACTCGTTTACTCTTACTTTTTAGCCTATCCGTGATTGTGAAACTCACGGCTCCGCTTTTCACTATTCTCAGCCACGAAATTTCCGGGAGGGATCTGGTACTGATTCTGGGCGGCCTTTTCCTCCTGTATAAAAGCACAACGGAAATCCATGAGAAAGTGGGAAGTCTTTCGGAGGGCGTGGATGGGAAAGCCGTGGCCGCCAAGCGCATTAGTTTTACTGGCGTGATTATTCAGATCATGTTCTTGGATATCATTTTTTCCTTGGACTCGGTTATCACGGCGGTGGGCATGGTGGATCAGCTTGTTGTCATGGCAGCAGCCGTGATCATCGCCGTATTGATAATGCTGGCGGCATCAGACCGAATCAGTTATTTCGTCAACCACTTTCCCACCGTTAAAATGCTAGCGCTGTCCTTTTTGCTGCTTGTGGGCATGGCGCTTTTGGCCGAGGGTTTTGAAATACACATTCCCAAGGGGTATATCTATTTCGCCATGTTCTTCTCCATGTCGGTTGAGGTTCTGAATATCCGGGCTTCGCGGCAAAGTCGGAAAAAAAAGAATTGACCAATATTTATTATTCAGATCACGAATCGCTAATTTTGGTAAAATCATCGTAAATTCAATCGGGCCACCCTGTTGGGACTCGTTGCGAATTCGTTTTTTTGCTGTCAGCAAGAATACCAATACTTGATTTTACATACATGTGGAGAAAGTAAATAGTGGGAAACAAATCAGAGTCGAAAACAGTTGCGGTGAAAACACCGACAAATACCCGTTGGGACGAACAATGGATGCGCCAATATGAGTTCCTTGTGCGTTACCGCGCCAAGAATGCTAAGGAGTGGCCCTCTACGTTGGAAGAGTTTCCCAAGGGAAACCATTTAGGGCAATGGGTGCATCGTCAACGAGAACTTCAAAACACCAAGCTACTTCCCCAAGATCGCATGAAGCTGCTTAAAAAGCTGGGATTGCCTTGGGAGAAGCCGGATGAACGTGCCTCTCATTGGCAGATGCAATTCCAGTATTTGAGTGACTATCGTCGCGCCCATCCCAAGAGCTGGCCATTCGCAAGGGAAGACTTTCCCAAAGGCAATCGATTGGGTCTTTGGGTTTGGCGACAACGGCAGAATTTTGCCAACGGGCAGCTTTCTAAAGAACGCCAGCGGGCTTTGGCCAAACTTGAATTCCCATTTTCGCTACCGGATACCTGGGCCGAACATTATCAAACGCTCAAAGACTACCGCAAGCAATATCCGCAAAATTGGCCCAAGGCACGGGAAGAATTTCCCAAGGGCAATCGGCTTGGACTTTGGTGTCACCTGCAACGCTGCGCCTTGAAGGCGGACAGTTTGTTGCCGGAACGCGTGGCAAAATTGAATAAAATCGGTTTTGTGTGGAGCGTGAAAGATCTGAGTTGGAATAAATTCTATGCGCAGCTTTCCGAATACAAAAAGAAGAACCCAACCAAGTGGCCATTGCTGGATTCCACCGCATTAAAGGACAAACGGATCATCGCTTGGTGCAGCGCTCAGCGACACAAGTGCAAGCTGAAAATTCTCGACAAGGAAAAGATTCGGCAATTGGACAAGCTGGATTTCCGTTGGTAGAGCAAGAGCCCGGTCGATACCGGGCTTGTTCGTTTTCGTAGTTAGAATCCCATTTCTAAGCTGAACTGTTGGCCCCCTCCCAGGGGATCGTCTTCGTTCAGTGCAAATTCATAACTGTAGTTCAGCGCCAGCGGGCTGTTTGTGGTGCTGCTTGTGGTGCCTTTTGTGAATGGCAACGTGTTGAGACCAAATCCAACTGACATTTTTCGTATTGCTTCCCTCCCAAAAATCTGATGCATGCCGCCACGCAGGGATAGGCATCGAAAAAGCACCTGCTCCGCGCCAATGCGAACATGATCGGCTTGGTCCGCATACAAACCCTTTTGGCCATCCATAAGCAAAAGTAGGGTTGATGAAGCGTGGTAGGCCGTTCCCAAACGATATTCTGGGGGCAAGACTTCACCCTGAGCTTGATTGGTCAATGTGTTGCTGTGGCGCAGTATGCTGAGTAAATCTTTTACTGTGAAGGCGGCAGTGATCTTTTCACTGATTCTGGTCTGTAAGCCAATATCCAGGCCCGCTCCCACGCTGTGCCCGGTGGATCTGTCTTGTCCGGTTCCCGACCGGCCTACTTCCGCTAGGTAGAGTTTGACCTCTGCCCCGGCGTTAAGGCCTTCCCAGGTTTTTCCAAACTCAGAAAAGTCAAATGCGAGCGCGCCATGCAGGGTGGTCTCGCTTGCTAGGGCATCGCCTTCATATAATGCGCCCAGCCCCTGGGACCATTTGCCTAATACCGGTCCTGCCCAGGCTAGAAAAAGCGAAGGGGTGCCCCCGGGCAAAGTGCGTTTGGCCGCTACGGCATTTTCTTCCTGCATTTGGCCCACGCCGGCCGGGTTCATCAATAGGGCCAGCCCATTGTTGACATGCGCGATACCTGCCCCGCCCATCGCCGCGTATCTGGCGCCCAAAGTCGGGGTAGTGAAAAAACCGCGTAGAAAGGACCGCGCGCCTGCATCGGAAAGAATCGCCCCAGCTGGTGCATTCCGCCGATCATCCCTTTGCAGCAATTGCCCCTCCACCAAAGCCAATCCAGTTGCCGCGACCAGTAATCCCGATCCAGCCCACCCGAACCGGCGGCGATTATCCACCGAGTCTCGATAGGTGAGCCAGGTAATCTTCTCCCCTTCACCGGGGACAATGGGTAGATTGGAACATTTTCCTTTAGACAAAAGGCATTCTGCGGATTTGCGAGCGAATGAAACCAGGCTGTCGGCAGAAGCAGGGCCACGGGTATGCTGGGCCGAATGAATTTTTCCAAGTGTGGCATCCATGAGTACTAGTTGCAGGTCAACTACGGTGTCAGAGCGTGAATATTTCGCCGCAAGGATTAGTCCTTTTCCAAACTTCCGTGAAAATACATGGAGGCACAATTCAGAAAAACAGTTCTGGGAATACTCGTTTTCTCGGGTGAGATAACGCGCGGTCTCCTCGGTACTGACAACCTTGTATTCTCCATTCTGACTAGACCCCAGTCGTATCGCCGCATCGACCACTCTTTTTTCTTCCATGGAAATGCTGTCCGCACTCTGAATCACTATAGGCAAAATCCATAGCTGCGCCATTTTAGGTTGGGTAGAATCCACACGCTTGGCGACCGGACTCTGTCGCTGTAAAAATAGAGTCGAATCCAGGGGAGTGGCATAAGGGGCTTCCCTTTTTGTGTCACGACTGTTTTTCGTTTGGTCTATGCCAAAGGCGTTCAGATTGGTACTCAAAAGAATAAAAAGAATAAAAAGAACAAAAACAAGAACCATTTTCATTGGTACAGCACCACCGGAATGACACTGTATTTGACTTCAGGTGTGCCCGTTGCAGCCACGGTAATTTTTACCAGGTAGCGTCCGTTGCGGGCCCATCGACCACCGTCCGCTTTCCCGTCCCAGTAAAAGTCGATAGGTGCTTTGGGCACGGTTTTGTGTTCCACCAGGTGGCGGATAAGCTCGCTGTCCATGTTGTATATCTTGATCGAGATGGTGACTTCCGCGCTGCGATCGGATTCCGGTTCCAACCGAATGCGGGTGCCGTACTGGGTGTTGCCGTCATGGGTGGCTAAAACAAGCGGGCTGAAAGGGTTGGGGATGATTTCCACTTGACCGGCGGTTAAGCCTTGGGATGCGCTCAGAAGGCCGTAATAATTGCCGTCCAGATCGGGAATGTCCACGCTAAGGGCCGGGCCCTTAAAGGAATTGGTTTCGGATTGGATGGAATCCTTGAGCGCTTTCCAATCGAGTTTAATAGCGTCAAAACGGCGGAGTTGATTTTTCCGTGTTCGGACGGCGGGTGGGATACCCAAACTGAGGCGTGGCGGCTTGGAGAAAAGGACTCCGGATGCATTGGACAATTCATAAAGGCTGCCCGTTACAGTCTCGGAAATGCCGCTCGCAAAAGTTTTCGATACGGTCCTTTTGTACAAGCGCAGGATGGCTTGTTTGTTGCCGGCAAAGGCCGAGTCCGCAATGTGAAGCTCACACAATGGGTCATGAAAAAGCAGGCGCGCCGAATCGCCAGGTTGTAGGGTCTGGCCGATATTGAGTCCGCGTTGCAGGGAATCGCGGTACGCTCCCAATTCAGTAGTCGCCTGGCTGCCATCCGGGTTGATGTGTTTGGCCAGAATGCGCAAGGGTCCGATGAAATGCGGGTCCAGAATCGCTTGTAGTTCTTTTATCGTTCCCGCTTGGGACGGCAAGAGGCCGAGCACCGGGTTGGGCACCATAGGGGTAGGCGGAGTAGTGGTGGTGTCGAATCCGGAAACAAAAAGACTGAAGGCTGTGGGCGCAGGCAGTTCCGCCACTTCACCTTGAGACGTGGAAACCACCAGCTTGTTGATGACGGTAGAAACAACCTTAGTCGCCAGGTCCAGGGACTTTTCAACGCCGTCCAAGGTTACCGTAACACGCAAGGTATCCCAGCGGATGGCGCTGCTCCGTTTGGCCAAAGCGGAAGAAGGGGATTCGGTTTGCAGGGCCAAAGTACGATGGGTGCGATTTCCAAGTTTTGCGGGCAGGGATGCGCTGGTAGACCAGACGATGGTTCCGGCCGCATCTACCAGGGAGTCCAGGCGCCTGCCGGCGGCATCGTAGGCGTGGAGGAGAATTGCGCAGCGAGAGTGTGAAGGCAGGCGGAGGCTATCGCCGGCGGTTACCCGAAGCGTGGCAAGTTCATGGGACGGTTCCACCTGGGCCCTGAAGCGCCGTGCCGGTTCGTCATTGGCATAGGTGAGGAGACCCGAATGAATAATGAAGTAATACGTCAGGAGGCCGCCCTGGGCTCCGGGTTGAAAAAGGATGGTGCGAGGACCAGGAGGGCCCGACAACTGGGCGAAGGGCACAGGAAACGTATCCGTAGGTGCTCCATATCCATAAACGATAAGCACGGAATCCGTCGGGGCTGCGGCTTCCAGAGTAATCTCCACCTTTTGATCTTGAAAGGTCAGGGGCTTTGGCACATGGGAGAAGGGAAAGGCCAGGGTTATGGTGGTATCGGGACTGCCGGTGGACGCGAGTTTAAAGGTCAAATGATAGAGCGGTATCACGGCCAGACTATCCGGTGCTGCGGTTAAGGTGTATGTGCCGGAAGAAGCCTGGCCTAATTTCGTTTTGGCGGGCAGGTCCAAGGTTCGGGGCGTTAAAAGGTGGATGGAACCGGGCAGGGACTTGCCACCGGATTTGATATCAAATGTCAGGGATTTGGTGGCTTTGCGCAGGCTGAGGGCAAGGTCCGTTTTCCAAATGCCATCGACGAGTGTTACCTCAGGTTCCACATCCAGCCCATATCCAGGTAACCCACAAGTGACTTGGTATTTTCCGTCAGGAATGCCTTCCAAAGTAAAGGCCATATTTCCAGCCTTGCCTGGGATGGGCGCGGCTTGGGGAATGACAGTGAGGAAAATCCCCAGCCCAGGTGATTTCAGCAAAGTGATGGATGCGCTGGCTGGATTCACCACGGTATCCGGCAGTAAACTTAATACTCCTTGGATGGAAGCCAAGCCTTGCAAAGCCACATCCCGAGTTAACGTCGATCGGACGGTTTCAATGTGAACTTGCATGGAGTCGGGAAGCGCCCGGCCCGGACGCGACACTTGCAGGGTGTAGGAGCCGGTGTCGGCGGAAAAAGTATACTCGCCGCGCAAATCCGCTTCCGTTTTTTTGGACGCAGCACTTGTGTTTAAGGGAACGAGTTCCACGCTGGCACCGGGAAGCGGCGCGGACTGGATGGAACCGGCCATTGGCTTGGTCAAAAGCGTGATGCGGCCTTTCACTACCGATGCGCCCGAGGTCATTTGAAAACCGATATTGGCGACATCGGTGAGTTGCACGGTTTTTTCCTCGCCTAAAAAACCAGTGCGTGAGGCGGTAACCAGATAAGTACCCGGAGAGAGAAAGGCCGAGAAGGTTCCCTTGTCGTCGGAGAGCAGCGTGCGTAGCAAAAGGCCGGCGGCGGACTTGATGAGGATTTGGCAACCCGATAGGGGAGCTCCTTTGTCATTGTTAACGGTGCCGCTAAGCGAGGCCACCGGGCGGGCGATAACAATTTTCCCGAGATCCAAGGATTTACCAGCCAGCAGGGTAAGCACTGTATCGGGCGGGGACTGGTAGTCGGCTTTAGCGAAAGAGACCGCGTGGGTACCGGCAACCACCCCCAGCAAAAAGTAACCGGTTGCATCGGACAAGGTGATTGCAGTTTTTCCACCCCCGACGGAGGTAACGGCTACGTTATCCAGATCTCTTCCCTGGGCATCGACCACGTGCCCGGTGATACGGCAAGACGCGGGCGGCAGCACCTGCTTGATTCGCAATGGGCCGGATAGATCCAAGGTTATGGTGCGGCTTTCCGTTACGAATCCGCTTTTGGAAAAGGCCAGACGATAGCCGCCAACTGCCAGAACCTTTTCCGCGCTGCCGGTACTTATGGAAAACAAGGGCAGGGCGTCGGTGCTTCCATCCAGGGGCACCACATCGATGCGGACATCTCCCAAGGGGATAGTATCTCCGTGCAAGTCCAATGTACGCGTATCCACGGACAAGGTTTGCACATCATTACGATACTGGAAGGACGTGGTGTCACCCACAACACCAGTGCCTTCCTGGCTTAGTGCAAATACTTTCCAGATGTAACGCTTCGAAAGCAAAGTCCTTTTGGCATCAATGACGGCAAAGGTATCGGTAACCTCGGTTTGAAAAATGGGAATCAAAACCTCCAGGGCATCCTGCACTTCCAAGGAATAGATGTACAGCTTGTAGGTATTGGCGGAAAGGCTTCCCGATTTGGACGCCGTCCATACAAACTTGAGCGTGCTGTCGGATGCGGCGCTCATAATTTTATTCCCGGCAGGGTCGATGTTTTTGGGTTTGGACAAGGCAGCGGCCTGGCTTTTGATGGTGAATAATTTGAGTCCTTGTGCTTTGGCCGAAGTGGCGAGCGCGCTACGGCCGTCGTAATTGTTGAGGATGACCAGGTTGTATGGTACGTTGGGGGATAAGGGAGGCGCGGGCACTTGGGAGAAATTCCCGGAGGGATCCGGAGTGCCATAAGGGATAGCTGCTTTGGTGGTGATGGCTTGCCAAATGACGCTGGCACCGGAGACCGAACCTTTTGCGGGGTCGATGTTAATGGCTTGGTCGGATAAGAGCAGATGGTATGCCGGTACTCCTGGAACCGGTGTCCAGGTGATGTTTGGGCTGGCCGAGGTCTCCTCCCCGCGCGGAGTTAAGATGGTTGCCGATTGTCGCGAGGAAACCCACAAGGGTAACTCGGAAGAGACGTACTTGGTGTCCCGGCATCCCACCATCAGATAGTGGAATCCCAGGCCAAGCTGGGGAACGCCCGTGGCCGTCAAGTCGGATGGTTTAAAGGCCAAAATGCGGGTACTGGAATCGGAAGAGATGGAGGCTACCGCGGACAATGGGTTGGCGTGTCCCGGTAGGGTATCGCCCAAGGCTTTGGCGGAATGGTAGATGCGGCAGGAATCCGGCGCTTTGCTGCCCGGCGGAAAAATGGCAAAACCCAGCCGTATCAAGGAGTCCGGCGCCACTTCGCCGTCTGGAGCTAATAGGAAGATGAGATTTGGTTTGGCCTCTAGGGAAATCTGAAAAGCCGCCAGCAGGGCCGCGATTAAAAAGCCTTGCCTCCTGGCAACACACGGCTTAAAACGCATAGCTCACTCCGGACCGTACCGCCGGAAGCGGGGACACAAAAAAGTCGGTGGAGAAAATAAGCGGATAGCCCCATGTGAAACCGAATGTGAAAATGGGAACCAGCGGATCGCCATTCCACTCCAGAGGCGAAAGGCCCGACAGCAGATTGCGTTGGCGACGATAGTTGATGTTCAAGGTGTGCAGGCCTATATCGGTATGAAACCATCCAAATATACCGTTCATGCAAATCACTTGGTCCGGGAACAAATCGAGATCGACAAAACCCGCTGTGGTACCGGAGCTATCCGCGGGCGCTCCGGAGGTATCCACCACAATAGGTTTAGCCACCCGCTCGGCATGGATGGAGACGTTGCCGAATACTTTGGTGTAGCTCATGGCAATGTGCCCGGTCCAGAGATCCACCGAAAGCGTATGGGATTGGGGCAAGCTTAAAATAAGCCGCTCATGGATATGGATGGATTTTTTTCCGGTCTCACCGTCCAAAAGGCGCCGCAGGTTGTCGGCCGTAAGGAAGGAATCGGGGCTGGTAAAGCGGGGTTCGAAGGTTTCCGGGTCGATGAAAAAAGGAATACTGTAGGTAACATCTACGTGTCCCTTGGCGGACATGCGCGCACCCATACGCGAAACCAGGCGCACCCGCCCCACTCCAAGTCCCATCTCCGGACTCCAAACCGTTCCGGCATAGGCTCCGCTGGCCACACCGTAAACCTTACTGTCCGGGTACTCGACCAAAAAGGAAGTGTTGCCGGCATCTCCGCCAACCGACATGCGTCCCGAAAGGTCCGGCCGCAAGTCCCCGGACGTGCGCGCGCTGAAAAAATGTTTATGCACCTGAAACGCGACTGCCAGCCAAGGCGCCGGATGGCAGGCGTATCCGAATGTCAGGGACCGCCAAGACATTTCAAAAATGAGTGGCATGTGGATGCTGCCTTTGAGCAGCACGGATCCGGTGCCCGGCATGACTGTATCCAAATTGAAGCGGGCATTTCCCAGGCCGCCGGCCACGGTTAAACTGGCATTCTCGCGCGCGGCGAAAAAACCTATCCCTCCAAACATGGGCGCGGACACGTCGACATGGGCATTCAAATCTTGAGAAACTCTAGCGAACAATTCCGGCATGACCACGGCTGAATCTGCGAACGAACCGATGAATTTTTGAGCTTGCGCAGAAGCATTAAATGGAAGATTCAGGCTCGCCTCGGCTTGACCGTGCGAGAAAGGTCTGGTCAAGGGGCTTTTTAAAAACTCATAGGAAAAGGCACCGCTGAGTTCTGCATCGGCTTTGCCTATCAGAATAAAAGGCTGACTAAATGCCGAAGTGCCAAACAAAAGCAGGGCCAGCGCAAAAACCTCTCGCCAGGGTTGGGAATCCACAAAAGCAGTTTATCATTCGCAGGGTCGATGGTGCCAACCGCATCGGCATGCGGCGTATAGAATCAGGGGTGGACTTGAAGCGCTTTCAGAGAAAACGCTTCAAGAGTCAAAACACTTCCAGAGTCAGGGCTGTAGCATCAATCGATTTGAAATTGCGAATCGACCGTCTGGGTCAATGCTTCCGACTGCACGTCGGTCAGGACCTGCGTCAATTCCGGAACGTCCTGGATCTGGGTTTTCATATCGGCGGAAAACCGGAACAGGGCCACCTTGCGCCTACCCAAGGGACAAATCTCACCGGTGCGAGGGTTTCGAGCGGGCCGGGGCTTGCGAACCTTTGCATAGAAGGTTCCAAATCCACGAATTTCGATGGTTTTCTCCTGAATCAAGTACTCGCCCACGAGCTGCATAAACTGCTCGGCAACTTCCTTGATTTCCAGCTGGGGATGCCCACTCGATTTTGCTGCTTCTTGAACTAGGTCCTGCTTGGTTACATTCTTCAATTTAACCTCCTGTACCCCTACATGTTGTGGCCAACAAACAGAAGATAACAACAGAAAGTGGAATGTTGCAAGACAATTCACAAATATAATTGCAAAGCATTACCGCCTGTTTTTCAATCCATTACCAGCTGTCTTTTAATGCGACAGCCTCCTCGATCAAAAATAATGCAATAGAATTTGGTGTTGGATGGCTTCAGAGACTTTGCACTTCAGCATTCATGGAGGCCATGCTTTGTGGCAATCGGTGATCGGGTCCGTAGGCTAGAATTTTAGAGCACACGCCTTCGCAATCATTACGGCTTCCGTAGAACACGATCGTTCTGCCGGACATATCCACTTCCACCGCGCATCGGAAGGCGTTTTCTCTGGAGAGTTTACAGGCGGATGTCAGCATCTCCACTACATAGTCATAGGTGTGTTCCTCATCGTTGAAGAGCACAACCTTCCAGTTTGCAGCGGGTTTGGTCAGGGTCTCGGTTTCTGATTGACCTTGATCCTGTGGTGAACCTAGGTTAGGCTCCGTCATTTCTCCATGACCTTTCCCCAAAAATATTCCCAGGCCAATTGTTGCTCCCCAACCGAAAAACTGTGCTTGCGGCTGAATGTCACGTCCAGGTAAGCATTTATGGTTTCGATTGTCTGCCTTAGAAAAAAGGCCTGGCGGCTTTGAATAAATGCGAGGTCGTCGAAGGTATGGCTTGGCATAAAGATTTCCAGAGGATTGGATTGCTCTTCATCCAGTGCGCTGGAAAGCACGATTTTAAGATACCGGGAAAAGAAGGCGTCGACCAGTTGCCGGTTCTCTTCTTCATGATCTCCCATCAGTTTTTCGAACAGTCTTTCACCGGCTTGTGAGCTTTTCAGCAGCTGTACGAAAAGGCCTAATGCCGAGTCATCAATTTTTTCGGATAGTTGAAGCAGTTCGTGCGAGGTGAGGCGATTGAGATCTTCCGGTTTATGAAATCCTGTCCCATCCGTGAGCCCGGAGAGGTAGATAAGCATCATTCTTTCATAGTCTTCGGAGAGCATAGTGGCCAATATAATCTAAAGTCCCGTCACCAGGTTCTTAAAGAATTTTCCTCTTGCCTTATAATTTTCAAACATCCCAAAGGATGCACAAGCCGGCGACAAGAGGATACAGCCTTTATCCAGTTTGGTCTGCAAGAATTGCACGGCCTCTTCCAAGCCGGCGACTTTTAAAAGTGCCGGTTCTCCAGAGGAAGCAAGGCCCACGGTTCTGAGTTCGGATTCCAGGCGCTCAGCGGTTTGACCTATCAAGGCGATGGCCTTGATTTGCGGGGAAGCGGCTATAGCGCGGGCCAATTCAGAAAAATCCGCCAGCTTGTCGGACCCGCCCAGAATAAGTCCAAGCGGCATGGATGGAAAGGCGGCAATGGCGCCAATGGTTGCCTCGGGTCGGGTCGCATAGGAGTCGTTATAATAGGCCAGGCCTTGGATTTCGCGAATAAATTCTAGTCGATGTTCAAGTCCGGAAAAGGCTGCCGATGCAGCGAGCACATGCTTGGGTTCCGCACCAAGTTCCAATGCCAAGGTTCCCGCTGCCGCCAGATTTTCAAGATTGAACCCCCCTTTTAATCGCGTGGACGATAAAGGGAGGGAAAACCCCATGGCCTTCCAGTGCACGGCATCCCCCTCAATTTGAATTTCAGCCTTGTGCCCATAAGGCAATTTGCGGGCACGACTTTTCTCGGCGATCCATACGCTTCCGGAGTCCTCGGCACTGAAGACAAGCACATCCTGCTGGGTTTGAGCCCGTACCAGATTGGCTTTGTGATACCAGTACTCGTCCCGGGACAAATGCCAGTCTAGGTGCTCGCTGGTGGTTTTGAGAACGGCAGCCATGGTAGGGCTGGTTGCCAAGGTGGCCAACTGAAAGCTGGACAGTTCCAGGATCAATTTCTCACTAGGCCCAAGGGTGGCTATCAAGTCTAAAGCCGGAACGCCGATATTGCCGCCCAAAGCTGCGGGAATGTTCGCCTCCATGAGCATGGCGTGTAACAATGAGCAACAGGTTCCTTTGCCCAATGTTCCAGTAACACCAATGATACGTTCGCGTCCCAGAATTGCGAACGCCAATTCGATTTGAGAAGTTAGCTTACCGCCGCAGCTTAAAAAATTAGCGATGCCGGGAAGGTCCGGCCGCACACCGGCGGAACGGAATACGGTTTGCATGGAAGCCAGACCTTTCAAATACCCGTCGCTTCCAGGAGTGTTATATCGAATGCGGTTATCGAGTTCAACGGGAGGCTTACGGTCGAAAACTGTGATGTCAGAATAGCCCTGGTTCAGAAGAAATTTGGCGGTGCTGGAACCTTCGAGGCCAAAACCCAGAATTCCAATGGGTTCGCGAATTTCGGGTAGGGCCCATTCCTTACTCATACGGCTATGCCTTTTTCCATCAATTCGGTCAACTCTTGCCGCTACGCAAATCGGCGCAGTCTCATTCTGGTTTAAAATAGCAACCTCAGTAACTTGGAGCCCCAGACCCCAAATTTTATATTCCCTCTCTTTCGGCTCACGAGGGTCCAAGCCCAATGCGAAAGTTCGCTGATGGGAAAGGAAGTTCCAATGAATACGGAAATCTTAGAATTGACTCTGCTGTTTGCGGTAACCTGTACAGCTTTCATAGGAGCCATTAATTCCCGTGGCCAGACCCGGGTTGTGCTATCCTACTTTCTCGCGATTCTCACCTTGTGCGCGACAGTTTTTCAAACCAGTCAATATTTGGTGTCGAGATCCGGTTCGGTTCAACCAGAACAAGCCGTAGTGGTCGCACCACCTCCCCCTCCACCTCCGCCCCCTCCTGTATCTGCACCTCTCGTTCCTAAGGTAGACACAGCAGCTTTATCAGCCTCTAAAAATCAAGTGGCACTAGGTGAAAGCAAAACCGAGCTTAAGGGTATACTTACCGTTGCCCAGCGCATTAGCCGAAATTTATCAGGATTAAATCTTGGTGTGGTTGCCGATATTTCTGATGAAGAATATGAAGGGCTACAGAATAAAACTGTGGGCTATTTGAGCGAAGCCCGTCAAGTCAAAGAAAAACTCGCGCCGCTATTGGCCAAGTCACCGGAAGCGCTTAAGGGAACGGCCGATTACCTGTCCAAAGGCGTTGAGTCTTTAGTTACTGCCGCATACAATGCTGAACGATTCTTTAAAGCCGAAAATGACACTGAAGAAAAATCGCATCTGTCCGCATTCCGGCGCGGAAATCAGGCCGCATTGGATTTTTTCAAGAAATGCGAAATGGAGCTCGGCTCCGATGGTGCCGGCGAGTAGAAATATGCCCGTTTTGCGGGCCTAATAGGAGTACAGAATGTCCGTTGTTCCCAAAGATTTGCAGTACACCAAAGACCATGAATGGGCGAAGCTGGACGGCCTCGTCGCAACTATCGGTGTCACCGATCATGCCCAGGGCGAGCTCGGTGATATCGTCTTTGTGGAATTGCCCAAGGTAGGAGCCAAGGTGGAGGCCGGACAAAGTTTCGGCACTATCGAAGCTGTTAAAACCGTTGCGGAGCTGTATTCACCAGTAACGGGCACGGTTACCGAAGTCAATGCAGATCTGTCTGCGGATGCTGGCGTGATCAATCAGGATCCCTATGGCACCGGGTGGATCATCAAGATCAAAATGGACAAGGCCACCCAAGCCGGCCTCATGGATGCCGCAGCTTATCAGGCCCTCATTTAAGCGTAGTCTTCCATTGGAGGACAGGAGCAAACCAGGTTCCTGTCGCCAAAGGCTGAGTTCAATTTCCCAACTGTAGGCCAGAATTTATTGGCCTTGACCCAGCTCAAGGGATACACAGCTTGTTCACGGCTGTAGGGATGTTTCCAATCGTCCGCCAGAGCGTGAGCGGCCGTGTGCGGGGCGTTTTTGAGCACATTGTCCGTCTTATCCGCATGTCCGGTTTCAATGGCTTCAATTTCTTTGCGGATTGAAATTAGGGCATCGCAAAAACGATCCAATTCCGGTTTGGATTCACTTTCCGTGGGCTCGACCATTAGGGTTCCAGCTACAGGAAAAGAAACGGTGGGCGCGTGGAAGCCATAATCCATCAGGCGTTTGGCGATATCCTCAACTTCAATGCCTGAGCCTGCTTTGAATTTGCGACAGTCCAGAATCATTTCATGCGCCACGGTGCCGTTTTTGCCCACGTACAGAATGGGGTAAGATCCCGCCAGTCGTTTCATCATGTAGTTGGCGTTCAAGATGGCGACTTCCGTGGCGCGCGTGAGATTGGCCCCGCCCATCATGCGGATATAGGCCCAGGAGATGGTTAGAATGCTGGCACTGCCCCAGGGTGCGGC
>JAYTHY010000004.1:0-45586 GCA_043732185.1 Fibrobacteria bacterium | reverse complement strand
CAAAGGAACCGCGACTGGCCAGTAGCTAACGGTGCCGTTCGATCCGGAAACCGAAAACTAACGGCCAAATGGGCATATTGCATACGATCTTGCAACTTCAAAATGGTGTGTGAGGTTTCTTCCATTTCCTGTTGCAACTGGGTGATGGAATTCTGAATGAGAAAAATGGTGGAATCGCCGCTCACCTTGAGCATGGCATAGTAATCATTCAGCGAGGCTCGCTTGGCTTTGAGGCGGGAAATCAATTCCAGCCACGTCCCTTCCAGGGATTCAGTTTGCAGGTTACGGTCCATCACCAATCCGACGGTCGCCAAGCTGTCGATCCAAGCGTCTGCCTTGGCAATGGGCAATCGGAATTCCACCGACTCTTGAGTGCGATTGGAAAAGTAACCACCCATCGACTCTGTGCGTTGAATCAACTTTTCGGAAGCGCGCGCCGGCTCTTCAACTTGAAGCACGGCCGTAAACGTGAGTTCCAAACCACCCGGACGACCCAGCGTTGAATCAACTGGCGCCCCAACGGCCAAAAGCCCACACCATGCCAAGTCTAAAAGAGCGAATACCATGGTACCGGTCCTTTTTTTACGGCCGCCAGGATAGCCGCCAAATGTTGGGTTTGTTGTGCTTCGGTGGGAAAATACAATTCGACGATATTGAGATAATGATCCTGGGGATCCACGCCTACCCAATAAAAATAGGGTGTAGCGCCAAAGGATTGAAATTTGCAAAAACGAAATCCGCCAACGTCCAAGGTGTCCGCGGCTTTGAATCCATCTTTGAGTCGCAGTCTAATCGCCTCACTCCAAAATCGAGCGTCCCCTATCGGTTTCACGCAAAGACTTGATCCCCAAAATTCAGCACCTTGTGACGCCGTAGCGCGCCAGGGTCGCTTATTGCTCGAGACCACCATTCCCTCGGGCGTAGCAAAGGATTGCGTTCGCCTATCGGTGAAGCGTTTATCGTCAAATGGCCCAAGTCGATGGATCCATTGAAAATCCGCGATGTCGTTTTTTAGGTCTTGCCCATCTATCGCCGGGGTATGCTCCTGCATTTGCAAGTTAATGGTGGCGAAACTAGCCTGTCGGGATAGGGCGCGCTTGGTGGATTCCAAAACTTCCCGTTCCTCGCGCAATTGCTTCAACTGCCCCAGCAACTGCAGTTTTTGCGAGTCGGTTCTGGCCTTTTGCACTAGAGCTTCCAAGCGTTCTAAGGTGGCGATGACCAATTGCAATCGCATATCGGCATCCTGGAAGGCTTCGGTAATATCTTGTGCGGATTGACTGAAGGAAACCACCTCTCCCAGACGCATGATCCTTAGAAATAAACTGTCAAACTGAGGCGCAGGCACGCGCAAGGTTACGTAAAATCCGGTTCGGCTTTCCAAATAACCACCAGACTTATTAGTGATTTGAATTGCCGAATCCAATGCCTTATCCGGATCGGTGGAGCGCAGTGTTGCTTCCCCCGTGTAGTACACCATGCGAGATGGAGCGGAATTCATTTTGGGAGGTGGAGCAGATCCATCCCGGGAAGCACGAAATTCAGCCGAGGCCGGAGCTATTGCCATTTTAGCGCTAGCCATTTCCATTTTAGCGCTGGGCATATAGTCGTTGGACAGGTTGCTCATTTTACCTGCAGCCGTTAGTCGACTCACGGTTCCGCGATCCGCGCCAGACCCATTGGTTGCTGGTCGTGCGGCGCAGCCCCAGATCAGCACAGAAGCTAAAACATATCCAAACCAGGCTAAACAAAACCTGGGAAAAATCAATATGCGTGGCCATTCATTCATACGAACCATAATACCGTAACATACAAACTAGCATTATTGCGCATATAGCCTTTAGATAACCTTTAGGATTCCTTAGCGACTTCCAAGTTGAACCCAGCGCGCACTTCCTTCCAATACCGGATCATTTTATCCTTGATGGCATCAGCGGAGGAATCTTTAAGGGCTTCCAAGAGCGGCCCAACCTCTACGAGCCGATTATGCCCTCCTCCACATTCCACCACTCCCACAGGGCCGCCAGAATAAATCAGGTTGCAGAAGTTGAATGAGCATCGTAAAAAATGGCGCCCCGATATGGCTACGTTTTCGGAAATAAACTCCCGATTTTGCACAATTTCCAATCCCGGCTCAGGCCGTAGGGAATTGTCATCAGGTATGTGTGGCTGGTTTTCTGGACTGTCCATACTGGCTCCTACTTAATAACTCGAGGGAAATCGTGATTGCGTACCGCTTGGCAATAGTCACGCGCGCCTTGTAAGGCGGACTGGCGAACATTGGCGAAAGCCTTTGCAAATGGAGGTGGAGTAACGGCACCGATACCCAGAAAATCATGGAGAACCAGAACTTGACCATCCACGTTTGGGCCTGCGCCTATGCCAATGGTAGGAACCGGAATCATCCGGGTTACTTCGGCGGCAAGGGCTGCATCCATATGTTCCAGGACAATGGCTATGACTCCGGCCGACACTAACTTTTCCGCGGCGTGCAAAAGTGATTCCCGCTCTCCCTGTCCATGTCCAAATTGCTTAAAGGATTGCGCGGTTTGCGGCAATAGCCCCAGATGTCCGACCACGGGAATTCCATTCTGAACCAAGGCCGTCACGGAATCCAACTTGACGCCTTCCAACTTTACTGAATGCGCTCCCAGCGCTAGAAACCGACGCCCGTTACGAACCGCAAGCTCAGGAGTGCTGTCCGATCCAAAAGGCATATCCGCAAGAATATGCGTGCTTGAGGCGCCGCGAACCACAGCTGCCACGAAGATTGCCATCATGTCCATGGTTACTTCGCGAGTAGAAGGCAAGCCGAGCACCACATTGGCTAACGAATCACCAACTAAAATGACATCCACGCCGGCTTCTTGCAGAATGCCGGCAAAAGGGAAGTCATAGCCCGTGGCCATAACCATTGGCTCCTGTTTGAAACGGCTGAAGTCGGAAGAAGGAATCATGCCTGTAAATTTAGTTTAAGCTGTCGATTTAGGTTAAAACGCGCTAAGATATCGCCGGCACTTTCCACATCGACATCTAATTTCAAAGCACTTCCGAAAAACTGGAAAAGAGCTTCACGTCCTCCCGCACGCATCCGAATGTTTTTCAAAAGGAAGGCATCATCCTTGGAAGCCGAATGGGTTGACTTTGACAGCTTTTCGCCCGAGGATCCGAGTATCAATCCATGATGAAGAAAACGGGTCTCCGCAAATGTTTCCAATCCCAAACATTGGGCCAAATAGATCTGGGCCCCGGTAGAAGGCAACAAGTCACTCCCGCGCACTACCCAATTTATACCCAAATTTGCATCATCCAGAGTGGAGGCCAATTGGTAAGAGGGCTCGCCATTGCGTTGCCAAAGAATAAAATCACCCATCGCTTCACCCGGTTTAAGAAATAGGGGACCGAGAACTTTATCCTCTAGCTTAACCTGGGTATCTAAAGGCACATGCAGTCGCAGAACTGTCGTGTTATCAGTGCGTTGCAACCCTTTTCCAGACTGCCACTGAGATGCCATTTCCCGTGCCAAACCCGCCTTCTGGCAGGTGCCTGAATACACCCCAGCGCGACCCAAGGCTTGGCTGGCACGTTTGACTTGCTCACGGCTACACTGACACGCATATACAAGGGAATTGGAGGAGTCGCCCTTTTCAAGCAGCAACTTTAGCGCAGCCCGATAAGATTCACGTCGAAAACATTGCCGATGATGCGCGTGGAAGTCTGCGGAATCGGCAGGACCAGTATCCCAATCAAGGCCCAACCATTTAAGCGAAGCGAATATATCCTCCAAGTACGCCTCGCGAAAACGAGCGGCATCCAAGTCATCGATACGCAGATGAATGGAACCGCCTTGACTACGGGCGATTAACCAGGTCAATAAAAAGTTCCATGCGTTTCCAATATGCATAAACCCACTTGGTGTAGGCGCAAATCGGGTGCGCAAACTAATTTTTGATTTAAGAAGTGGCATCCGCCAACGCTTTTTCCAAAACTTGTAAAAATACCTTTGTGTCCTGAGCCCCGGATACAGCGTACTTCCGGTCGAATACGAAAAAGGGAACTCCATTTACACCAATTTTCATGGCCTCATTTATATCCTGGCGTACGGCACCAGCAAAAGCATCGGTCGCCAAAACTTCCCTAATTTCCACTTCTGATAAACCAACTTCAATGCCAAGTTGAAGCAATACTTTGTGATCGGCGATATTTTCACCCTCACTAAAATAGGCCTTGAAAAACCGTTCTTCCATGACATCTCCGAGGTGTTTGGTTTTTGCCAGTTGTACCAAACGATGCGCGTCAAAGGAGTTGGCAACTACGGCGCGGTCGAAATCATAATGTAACCCAAGCTCCTTGGCCGATGCCGTGAGCCCAGCATGCATCTGCCGGCTATACTCCAATGTCCAACCTTTGATTTCTGCGAGATACGTTGTAATGCTTTTTCCCGGTTCCGTCGGCATATCCGGATTCAATTGAAAACTTTTCCAGGTGATTTCCACCTGTTGTTTTCCAGAAAATTGATCCAACGCCGCCTCTAGTCTCCGTTTACCGATATAACAAAAGGGACACATCATATCCGACCAAATTTCAATTTTCATACTTTAAATTCCTGCTCCATAATCCGGTACTGTGAGACCCCAATAATAAATCAAAAACTATCTACAAACGTATCAAATGAAGCCTAGGCCCAGTACACAAAGCGCCGTCCCATGACCGTTTTCTGCATGGCTTTGATTCAATTATGGGTTATATTTCCTTTCGTCGCCGGCCAATGCAAAATATTCCTTAACAGAAAATAGGCAAATGGACAACTCAATATTATGGACCTACTGGTGGATTCTTCCCATTATCCTAGGTGTCGTTCTCTATAAATACATCCTTCGATTTCTCTTTGGCATGGTCATTGTTCCGGAAGATCGAATTGGACTGGTCACCAAGCGTTTTGTGCTCTTTGGAAGTAATCGCGAGCTTCCGGATGGCCGAATTATCGCTACCAAGGGCGAGGCGGGCTTTCAAGGAAAGACTCTGGCACCGGGACTGTATTTCTGGAAATGGTTCTGGCAATACGATGTGACGATGGAAAAATTCACTGTGATTCCGGAAGGCAAAATCGGATTGATTCTGGCCAAAGATGGTGCGGGAATCCCAACCGGAAATATTTTGGGACAGCGTGTCGCTTGCGACAGTTTTCAGGATGCTGTAAAATTTTTGGAAAATCTCGGACAGCGCGGCAGGCAAACGGCTTACATTACCGCGGGCTCTTATCGCATCAATACCATGTTGTTCCAGGTTTCTTTAACTGACATGATTCGCATCCAAGAAAGCATGGTTGGAATTGTTACCACCCTGGACGGAATGCCTATCGAAGCAGGACAAATCGCCGGAAAGCTGGTCGATGGACATAATAATTTCCAAGATTTCGACGCGTTCATTAAAAGAGGCGGCAATCGCGGTTTACAACCGCAAGTGATCCTTGCGGGTTCCTATAACCTGAATCCCTGGGCTATCCAAATGGAAGAAATCCCCATGACGGAAATCGCCATTGGTTTCGTAGGCGTGGTCATTTCTTACATCGGTCAGGATGGACGTGACTTAACTGGACTCGATTTTAAGCATGGGAATATCGTCGAAAAGGGATGCAAAGGCGTTTGGCTCGAACCACTTGGTCCAGGCAAATATCCTATTAATCGTTATATCATGAAAGTTGAATTGGTGCCGACAACCAACCTGGTTCTAAATTGGGCTGCGGCTCGAAGCGAAGCCCACAATTTGGATAAGAACCTTTCGACAATTACGGTGCGCTCAAAAGATGGCTTTCCTTTTAATTTGGACGTAGCCCAAATTATCCATGTGCCCACTACTGAAGCGCCCAAAGTGATAGCCAGATTTGGAAATATGGTAAATCTGGTGTCCCAAGTTTTAGAGCCGACCATTGGAAATTACTTTCGCAATTCGGCGCAAGATAGTGATGTCATTGCCTTTTTAACCACGCGTAAAGAACGGCAGGAATCCGCTAAAGAGCATATTAAAAAGGTTCTAGACGAGTACAATGTAAATGCCGTGGACACGTTGATTGGCGATATCGTACCGCCGGAATCCTTAATGAAAACCTTGACGGACCGCAAAATTGCCGAGGAGCAAAAGGTCACTTACGAAACACAAAAGAAGGCACAAGAAACCCGCCAGGGAATGGAAAAAGAAACCGCCATTGCCGATATGCAAAAGGATATCGTCAAGGCGCAACAAAGCGTGGAAATTGCCGAACGTACCGCCAATGCTACAGTTAAAAAAGCAGAAGGCGATGCTACAGGCGTCAAGTTGGCCGTAGGTGCAGAAGCAGAAGCCATAAAACTACGCGCTTTTGGTGAAGCCGAAGCGACCATGGCTAGGGCCAAGGCAGAATCAGAAGCAACCAAGCTTAAAGCGGGCGCGCAGGCTGCTCAAATCACATTAACTGGAGATGCGGAGGCAGGTAGAGTGCTAGCTATCGGAAAGTCCACGGCCGAAGCCTATGAACTGGCCGTCAATGCATTGGGCGGTGAAAATTTTACCCGATTCAAAATTACCGAGGAGCTCTCCAAAGGCCATATCAAATTAATTCCGGATATCTTAATTGGTGCAGGTGGCTCCGGAGGAAGTGGTTCCGCCATGGATGGCCTACTCGGACTCAAATTGATGGAGTTGATGGATCCTAAAAAGAGCTCGGAGGGTAAAGGCGGTAAGCCCGCTTAAGCCGGAATTTAAATTACAACTCAAAAATCCTTTTTCCCGAGTCGTAGAAAAAATAAGGCGGTAGGCACTATGACCCACAAGGACATGGCGCCTAATGCCGCAAATATTCCAACTCCGGTCCCAAAAAATCGGCGGAAAACGGCCCCCGTGTAACCGAGTAGCACAGACGCATCCAATTGCATCAAGACCAGAATGCGTTCTAAATCGACGGGATTAAATAAAATGGCACCGATAGTAAACCGATCTAAGGGGTAGTCGGAAAAATAGGTCAGGACAAAAAGAAGTCCGCCATCGTATAGAAATACCAATACCAGCCATACCATTAAACTGGTGGAAAAGCCGCGCAGACGGTCTTCAATGGACAATGCGACGAGAAATGCGAGAGCGAGGAAACTGAGATGGAGTAAAATTCCACCACCAAGAAATAAGCCGAGCATTTCTAAATCTGGTACGCTTCTAAAACCAGCCGCTAAAGTTGGAATGCCCAGACCCAAGCAGAAGGCGAGGCTCAAAGAAAGGGCCAATGCCAAACCTTGACCGGCCAGGATGGCCTTACGCCCCACTGGCTGAGCCAGCATCAGCTCTTGAAAACCGCGAGCCTGATAAAAGTAGAGTGTACCAAAAATGATGGCGCAAAGCGGCGCGAGAAATAAAACCAAGCTTAGCAGCGCGCCCAGCCCTGCTGAACTGGTTGGGGCATACTGCATAAGGCCGTACCCGGTAGCCAGATAAAAAAGGAAATACGCCAATATGAAACGGCTGCGGAACAAATCTTTAAGACAAAAGGAAAATATTGCATTCATAATTGGACGCCATTTCTTTTTTCCAAACCCGGTTCCAGCCTGGCCGCCACACTCCGTTCAAAAAGTGCGATATCACTGCCCATCCCAGGAATATCCTTGGCAGCCATTACATGCACGACTCCATTCTTAAGGAAAGCCAGTTGGTCAGCCAGCTCCCAAAGATCGCCTAACAGATGTGTCGAAAGCAAAATACATTTACCACTTTTCTTTTCCGCTTTGAGCATGTCTACCAAATGGAGCCGCGAGGCCGGATCCAAACTGGCCGTGGGTTCATCCAAGACCAGCATCGGCGCATTAAAAGCCACGGCTAAAATTGCATTGACCTTCTGCTTCATGCCTCCAGAAAGTGTTTTCCATTTCTGATCGAGAAAATTTTCCACTCCAAGCGCACTACCACGAGAAAAATCCGGTTTGACTTTTCTCACTTGGGCCACCAGTTGGGCAATTTCCCTTACTGTAAGATTTTCAGGAAAACTTGGAGTTTGCGGCATGTAACCGATATGTCTACGATACTGCGGTCCAGAACGAACATCTTCTCCGAGGACTTCGATCTTTCCTGATTTAAATACATGCAAACCTAGCAGACAACGCATGAAAGTGGACTTTCCGCTTCCATTGGAACCGAGAATGGCAGTAACGGTTCCGGCTTGGGCTTCCAGACTGAATCCTTCCAAAACCCTTTTTTTGCCATAGCCTTTTTTCAAATCCTGGACCCTTAAGGGCTGTGCACTCATAAGCTCTTTCTATTAATTTTGCCCTGCGGCATAATGGGCTGGGTATCCTCCAGGGTCGCCGGAGACAAGGTGGGAAACATTCTTTCCAAGATATTCAACAAAGTGATAAAATGACTACGCAGGAGAACCATGGCTTGAGGGTGATCCTGCATAATGGCGGGAAACAATTCTACCGGACGGTGCGGAATATCACCGATGCCATCGTGGTCCAAATCCCAACCTTGATAATGATCCCAAGTATTACCCGTAAAGCTATTGGTACTGGCGGGACTGGCGTTGTAGGCAACATCAAAAGTATTGTTTTCGAAACGATTCTGCGTAAAAACATTGGCATCGCAATCCGCAACTATTCGAAGTGCCCAACCGTTAGATCTAAATTGATTACCAGTCAAGTGGATGCGACTGCCGGCCTCCAGAAAAATCGCCACAGTATTCCGTTCAAATTGATTGTCTTCGATACGACTTGCGGAAATCGATTTCAATAGCAAACCATAACTGGCCGCACCCCAGTTTTTTTCAAAGCGGTTTCCGCGCATATCCACATTATGCGAGTACATGACTGCTACACCTGATCCATTGTTGCGAAAGGTATTCCTGTGATAGGAATTTCCATTAGCATACATAAAGTGAAGGCCATACCGGACATTGCCTTCACAGGTATTATCCGTGACAATGCAATTTCCAGTGAACTCCAAATAAATTCCGTCCCGGTGCCCTTGGATGATATTGTTAATGATTGTGATACTGTCGCTTTTCCAAAAATGCAGTCCATTGCCATTGGCCGTTTCCTTACCCCACAAACCTTCAAAGACATTATCCCTTATCGTAACCCGATGAACATGCGCTCCGTAAACTCCAAAGAAATCATGTTCAAAACGATTATTGGCGACAACCACATCACTGGCTTCCGTAATCCAAATTCCGCCGTGTTCCTTAAGATAATTGACGCCCACTCCTCGGAACTTTAACCCTCGGACCTCTACTCCATTTGCGTGAATATCCAAGATGGTTTCGCCGCCTTCTGCATCCAAAATCGGCCAATCCAAGCCTTGAATATAAACTTGCTTGCGTACCACAAGCCCCTTCTCCCGATATCGTCCAGGGGAAACCAGAATATGGTCACCGGCCTTGCTGGCCTGGAGCGCATCTGCCAAATGAGAAAAAGATTTTCCAAGACCTACCGTCAAAGTATCGGAGGCTAATACGAATCCAGGGATTAAGAGGAGCAGAGTACAGACGGCCGTCAGCCACTGTGATGGAAATAACCGGGAAATCAAAGGTTTTGCAGTTCGGTCCATCCCAAAAGGGTTCCTCCCATGCGACCCTGAAAGGCCAGGGCGGAATCTTTGGCCTGAAAACCGGCTAAGGCCCCACCCATTGGACTGGCAATGTGTTCGTTCTTCAGAAACAGTGCCTGCTGGGCTAGGGTTAAAGCCGCATCGGGTCGACTCCAATCGGAAACATAAATTTGTTCCTTGGGCCCCAATGGTTTGACCTTGAGATCGCCCAACAAACATTCGATGGCGTCGTATTTGAAAACCTTTCCGTTTGCATTGATGCGCTGTACGGCATAGCCCTTTTGCACCAAAGTCATTTTACAAAAATGGCAAGCATCTTCGCCCCATAAAAATGGAACAGGGCCTTGTCGTTCACAACCCCATAAAACTACACTGAAAAGCAAAAATGTGGAAGCTACGGCACTTGTTTTGAAATGGCGGCTATGTAGCTTTAAACGAATCCAAGGCAAACATAACAGGCCAAATGACAAGGCTATTAGCCCCCCAGCCAGGAACAGAAAATAACCGCCTAATGCTGGCCAAGAAGTAGAAAGAAAATTCAATAATTTTGCGCCACCAATTAATGGAGGCTGATAACTCATTCCCGGAACCTTAATGGCGGCCATCGGATTCAAGTTGTGCCCATAGTCGTATTCCCATTTCCAAAAATCATAAATACCATACGCCCCAAGACCGCTTAAGGCTCCAAGCAATAAGCCCGTTGACCAAACGCGAGGGCGCAAGGCAAAAATGAAACACAGAAATGCAAATATTAGGATGAGAGGCTGGATGAACCGGAGTTCTGGAATGGAATCGGGAATGATTTTTTTCATTCCGATATAATGATTGAGTTCGTTGATGATATTTAAGTCTTCCGGGCTTTCACCCGTAATCGTTTTCGCCCAAATCTGCATCCCTAGTCCTTCCGGATACTGCGGTGCTTCGAGAGTAATCCGCCATATTGGAAAAAATAGGGAAAGCAATAGGACGATTCCCGCGAGGCCAAGTAACAGGGACCCGAATAATCGGATTCCCGTTTTTCCCTCTTTCATTTTGTGACTAGCGAGAATCATATTGGACTTCAATTCTTTATTGAAAATATCGAGAATTTAAATGCCATCCTTTACAGGTGCATCTTCCTTTCCCGTTGAAAAGGAAAGCGCAACCTTCTCACCTGGGGGCGAAATACGGATATAGCCCTGCATCTCTTGATGCAAGGCGGAACAGAAGTCCGTGCAGTAGAAAGGAATTATTCCCGCCCTATTGGCAACAATTTTGAGTGTGCGCGTTTGACCTGGCATAATCAATAGCTCAGCATTCTGGGCACCCATCATTGCAAATCCATGGGGTACGTCCCAATCCTGTTCCAAGTTGGTAATGTGGAAATACAGAGTGTCTCCAAGCTGGGCGCCTTCGATATTGTCGGGGACAAAATGACTGCGAATAACGGATGCATAAATATGCAATGCCTTCCCCTTGCGTTCGATGCGGACTTCCTTTTCACTTTTAATAGCATCGGGATGGTTATTGGCATCGAGTTTGAAAATCTTAACGCTATTGGGTTCGACCATTGCAGCCGGAATTGCTTGTGCATAATGCGGCTCGCCACTGGTTGGGAATTCCGACAGCAATTTCATTTTGTCACCCGTGATATCGATGAGCTGAGAGGATTGAGTCAATTCCGGTCCCGTAGGCAGATACCGATCCTTAGTGATTTTATTTAAAGCAATAACATATTTTCCGTATGGCTTCTTTGTATCTCCGAGCGGAATCATCAAATGTCCGATGGCATAGTAGCAAGGTATCCGATCCAAAATTTCCCATGTGCCCAGCCTCCATTTTACGATTTCCGAAGAAAGGAACATGGACGTGTAGGCATTGCCTTTACCGTCAAATTCAGTGTGTAAAGGGCCAAGACCGGGTTTATCCACCTCACCGGCCAGAACCTGGTCGTACTTGAGAATAGGAATTCCGTAAGTTTCGCCGTCAAAAGCTTTGGCCTCAATGGCCTTGATCATTTTGGTGAAGGAGTGGACGGGAATCACGCTGGCCAGTTTTCCGCCTGCAACGATATACTCGCCGGTGGGGTCCACATCAACACCATGCGGAGACTTGGGGGTGGGAAGGTAATAGACGATATCGGGACATTCCGCGGGTGTGATCATCTTGACCTTAGTGCGAATCTCGCTGCTGGCCGTTTGGGTTTTTTCATCCAGGTAATTGTCATAGTGAATCCCGGCAACCTCACGGCCTTTGCCCGCTGCCACGCACTCTTCCGCCTTTTTCCAATTGATTGCAGCAATGAAATCCTTGTCGCGCTGTGAAGCATTGACTTCCTTTAAAGTATGGGACTGCTCCACATTATAGGAGGAAAAGAAGGCCCAATCTTTGGAAGGTCCTTTGCCACAATGTGCCTTATCATAATCAAAACCGGGAAGCAGGATTTGAAAAGCTACTGCCATGCGTCCCGTTTGTTTATTCACGGAAACGAAAGAAATAGCGCCTTTAAAGGACTTCGCATATTCACTGAAAGCGATACTTGCTT
This sequence comes from Fibrobacteria bacterium, assembly GCA_043732185.1. Classification (GTDB taxonomy): domain Bacteria; phylum Fibrobacterota; class Fibrobacteria; order UBA11236; family UBA11236; genus Chersky-265. Next base: position 33,498 of record JAYTHY010000004.1, on the reverse strand, counting down.
GCGGAATGGGCACGGAGAATCGAGTACCGGCTACGAGATATTCGGAATTTTCCGTCGTGAACGGCGAACTATGGTTTCCTGCACTATTGGGTATTTCAATGGTCTCAACGGTTTCAAAAGTCCGCAGATCAATTCTTGCGATACGGGGAGTATTGTTTCCATTGATGAAAATATATCGCCCATCCGCCTCACCATTGGTTTGGGAAAGCTGGGGATGGTGTGCATCGTCCCATGGGATGAATCCAAAACTTGTTTGCAGCAAGGGCTTGGTTTCTTCCGAATAACCGTAACCATTTTCTGCGTTTTGCGAAAAAACGGGAATAACTCTTATTGTTCGACCGGATGGCAAGCCGACGATGGACAGTTGTCCACTGAAGCCGCCGGAAAAGAAACCGTAGAGTTCATCATGGGTTCCAGGTGCAACATACACTCTTTGGGCAGCGTCACTAGTCAAGCCGGGTGCCGCCTTGCGCTCTACTTGTTTATTACAACCTGCCAGCAAGGTCATTGCCAATGCGGCAACGCCAATCGCAGATGCTAGGGTGGACGAATTGTTTTTCATCATTACTCCTTTAATTATTGTGGACCATCATGTTTTCGGAAATACTCTAAAACTGCCCGGGCATCTTCTTCAGTTGCATTGACAGACATCTGGGTCATGTACATTCCCAGCAAGGCTTTAGCCGTATCATCCTGCTGCGTCATAACAGACGGATTCAAAATCATATTCATGATCCATTCCGGACTGCGCCGTTTTGTCACGCCTGAAATAGCCGGGCCCACATAGCGCGTATCCATTTTATGGCATGCGGAGCAAACACCGGAAAAGATTTTCTCACCCTTGGCAACCAGGGCTTCATCAATGGCGCCCAATTCGATATTTTTGATAGGGCCTACACCTTTGGATGGTCCTGTGGCCTCAAGCTTTGATTCTGTTTTAACCGCATCCTTTGGCGTATTTTCTTGGCCATTGGAATCTTTCTTACCGCAGCCTGCTACCAATAAGCCTGCCATCATCATGGCAACGCAGCTCGTCCATATCGATAACCGAACAAATATTGTGGAATCCATTTTATTTACCATCTTCATTCTCTCTCCGGCTTGTTTTCCAACGACTCAGTTCCCGATGTCTATTTTGATAGCGCCTGAATCACCATAGAATCACTATCAAGCAAAGTCGATGCCATTCGAAACCTGAGCCAATCGTAGCTGAATTGGATATATGATTTAATTGCCATATCGCCCAGAATACTTTTAGGAGGCGACTTTTGTCAGGGTGGCAGCCAAGCGATGGGCTATTGAATGAACAATTTAGAACCGCTTAAGCTGCAATAAAATTGTCTTTATGACACATAAAATGTCATTTTGACAGATTCTCATGAACCATTGATACTTCGCTTTACCTCGAAAAGAGGCCAGTGAGCATCTGATGGTAGAAATCCAAGGATTTTATCGGTCGAGCCCCCCCGGCATGGTTGCCCAAGAAGTCCAGCAAAAAAGTTTCCGCCCGCAGCTCTTCCTCTCGCGTGAGACGACCCGCATGCAGTCCCAATTCTTGCACACGATCCAACCACTGTATGAGACGACCAGAATAAGTAGCGCCCCCACCTTTTCCGGATGCACAGGTGAAACAAATCGGTCCCCCGAGTTCGGCATCCATGCACACGCGCAAACCCAAATCCAATCCACCACACCGCACGCATTCCATAAACTGCGGACTGAATCCAGATACCGCGCAAAGGCCGAGCAAAAAATCGCACGCATGGGCTACCGGATCAAAGGAATCCTCGCGTGCATATTCCAATTGTTCCATGCCTTCCACCAATAATTCATAATGCGGCATGGATACAGCAGGGCCGTGCATGTATTTGCTATACAATTCCATAAAAACATGCCCCAACGCCTGCCTACTAGGATCGGATTTGAGACGCGGATATTCTTGGATAAGGCTGACTTCCATTAGAGTCAGAATTTCGGACTTGGATTTTTCCGAATAGACAAATTGATTGAGCGTGAAAAAATCCAACAAGCCGTGGAATTTTGATTTTTGCCGCTTGGCACCTTTGGCTATCAAGGTGATAAGCCCGGAGTCGCGCGTAAAGACTTTGAGAATAAGGCTCGTATCCGAGAACGGAATCTTTTTTAGAATGAGGCCCGGCGACTTTATTGCTGGCATAATCCAGTTTTCATCGGATGCATCTGGCCCGCTGCATAGTTCTGATTGGCTTCAAGCCAATCAGAACGCATATTCAATGGACCACTCTGTCTGCGCACCCATCGGGAGCAAGGTTTGATAATAAGGCTCCAAGGAAATTGTGCGATCATTGGCCCATACCGGCAACCAAGCCACAGGAAAGGGACAGTTCACGGCAATTTCACCGAGTAGAGGATGGCGTTGTTGAAAAGACATGGGAAATCCGAAAGGCAGATTGAGAAGTTGAAAGCCACCGGATGTCCAAGGGTATTCGGGAATGCGTTCCAAATAGCCCAGGCTATTGAATCGATAGGCGCCAATATCGGGAAGATACCGAATCAAATCACATTCCACCGAGAAATTGGTGCATACAAAACCGGCAAGCGGAAAAAAAGGATGTGCGAACCATCGCAGAGGCAATTCGGTCTTGCCTAGATTTGCAACGGCTGTCTTGGATACCAGCGTCCGACCTTGCAATGAAACTGTTTTGGTGAGGAGCAAGTCCCAGTGTTTGAAACTTTGTCGGGACGACATGGTACACGAAGCGGGCTTAAGGTCGACTTCCCATGTAGCAAATTCCTTAACAGTGAAATTGTTGCGCACATGAAACGGTTTGACGGGGCTTTCCCTAAGTACCCGGCCCACTCCAATCACGTACACATCCTCGCCGACCAACGCGTTCTGTTGCCCTAGTGCGATTTCGAAAACTTCCGGGCACCCTTGACCGTCAAAGGCGGAAGGATGGGCATCCGGAAATTTTGGGCCGGAAAATAATTCGCCCTTAATGGAATCAGTTGCCTGCCAGATATATCCACCTGCGCAATACCGGGAACCCAGGCGGGCTCGGTCCTCTAGCGGGTCGAGAATGGAGATTCGAATTTCAGAATTCTCAATTTGAAACATGGACGCGCTTTCCTTTGCCTTGGACTAGGAATGAACCGGCAGCCGTTTTAACAATCCGGCCAAAAAATCCAACTCCTGCTGATTGGGTTTCAGACGTTGCCATAGCATGCGCGCATACTCCTTTTGGGCAGAAGCTTTTCCGCCCCGAAAAAAATTCCCTTTCTCCAATGTCAGGAGCATTCGATCCAGGGCTGCCGCATTTTCCTGTTGCGTCGGTAGTTTCCGTTTATTTGCGGGCGCAGAGTCCAACAATCGCGGTTCTGTTGAGGGATCCCCAAGAAAAGCATAGAGCCCAATGGCAACGGCATGGGATAGGTTGAGACTGAGGGTCGCATCGAACATGGGGATGGTCACAAGATGCGATAAGAGTAAAGATTCCTCACGGGAAAGCCCTTGCGACTCACGGCCAAAAACCAATGCGGTTTGCATGGAGTCCGTTTTCATTTCCCGCCACTCAGCAACCATGTGGTGCAAGCCTTGACTTGGCTGCCCGGACTCACGCACTCGTCGAGTAAATCCCATGGCAAAATGACAGTCTGCGATGGCGGCGGGTAAATTATCGAAATATTGAATGGCGCCCAAAACCTGACGCGCGCCCTTACCCGTTTTTTTGGCGGCTTCCATTTCGCCTATGCCTGGGCTTCCTACAATGCGACAGTCTTCAACGCCATAACAGGTCAATGTTCTGGCAATGAACCCTACATTTGCGGCGTTTTCCGGCTCCACCAAAACCACAGCCATACCCCGAGGCCGGTCAAGAGCATTCCTGTTTACAGCGCGATTGCCAACTGTATTCAAGTTTCCGGCTCTACCCATCGCCCATGGTCTTTAATGAGACGGACTAACGCCTCGGGCGCTTCGGCTTCCGGAATATTCTTGCGCACACAATCCCGGCCCACGTAGAGATTGACCTTGCTCGGAGCGCCACCCACATAGCCGAAATCGGCATCGGCCATTTCCCCAGGCCCGTTCACAATACAACCCATTATGGCGATGGAAATACTCTTTAGGTGCGCGGTACGGGCACGAATTTTTTGTGTGGTGGTTTGCAGATCAAACAAAGTACGACCACAACTGGGGCAGGCTACATATTCCGGTTTGGTTTTGCGAACCCCCGCAGCCTGCAAAATATCAAAGGCCAAGTGCATGCATTCTTTTGGGCCTGATGCACCGCCGACAAGCAACATGTCCCCGATTCCATCTACTAGTAAGGATCCGAATTGCGTCGCCAATTGCATATTTTCCTCAGGCGTCCCATCACTGTTACCGCGGAGGATAATTGGGTCTGGACGGCCTTTGTGAGCCAGCCATGCCGCCAAGTGCCGGTACCGGGCGACCATATTCTGAGCAGGCATGCAGGACCAAAACAATTGAGGCAAATCAAATAGTTCAATAGGTAAGCGGTCAAGGTGCGACACGTCCTCCACTTTGATTTCCAAATGCTCAGGGAAATCACTCATTCCTTTGAGGATGTATCCGCTGAGCAAGGCAACCGCATTGTGTCCGGTGGCAATGGCAAAATCCACCGTGGAGGGTTCCCAAATGGTCGGTACGTTAACGCGTAACGCATGGGAATCCTTAGTGGTGATAAATTCGATTTGGCGATCCCCTTTTGGCAAGGCTTCGGCAAAGGGATCCAGTGTTCCCACCGCTAGTTTTTCACGACCACCGATTGCGAGTTTGCCCAAATGAACAAGGTTAACCTGTCTCCGATTAAAGGCGTAATAGTCTAAACTTTCCGGCAACGCAGGACAGGTTTCTATTTCCCCAAGCTCGCAAAGTTTCACTAAAGTTTTGGCTACAGGAATTTCCTGAATAGGATCTTCAGTCAAGGATACCCGCACCGTATCTCCGATTCCGTCCAGCAGTAATGCGCCTATTCCCACAGAAGACTTAAGCCGCCCGTCTTCCCCATCTCCCGCTTCCGTCACGCCGATATGGAATGGATACGGCTTATGGTCTTTGTCTAAACGGGCTGCCAGCAATCGATAGGCTTCCACCACCACGCGTGGATTGGAAGACTTCATACTGAAAACGATTTGTTCAAAGTTTTCCGTTTCACAGACTTTGAGGTATTCCAATGCCGATTCAACCATGCCCTCAATGGTATCCCCATATTTCCACATAATGCGATCAGACAGGGAACCGTGATTGGTTCCAATACGTAGGCAAACGCCCCGGTCCTTGGCCATTTTCACCAAAGGCGAAAAGGCATCGTACACCTTTTGGACTCCCGAGGCAAAGGTTTGATCATCGTATTCACGCATGGTAGCGGATTTGGAGTCCACAAAATTGCCGGGATTAATGCGAACCTTTTCCACCCACTTTACGGCTTCTATGGCAGCGCGTGGTTGAAAATGAATATCCGCAGAAACGGGGACGTCGCAACCCGCAGCCCGCACCTTTTCCATAATTTCCTTAAGGCATTCGGAGTCCTTTTGCGTAGGCGCAGTAATGCGCACCAACTCACAACCCGCCCGCGCCAATTCCAAAGTTTGGAAAACGGTAGCATCGATGTCTTTTGTATTGGTCGTCGTCATACTTTGGATCAAGATGGGCGCATCTCCTCCGATATAACGGTTTCCGACCCTTACTTTAAGAGTGTGCCGACGTTTTGGGTTAAAACGATCCGCGGTATATTGGAGTGGAGAAGATGTGGAAATAGAATTCTGCATAGTGATTGACCCGACTAATCCGTGAATAGGTATGGACCTTTAAAAATAGCCCATTTGATGGCCCTTGTCTCAATATCCATATGGAATTTCTTATCTCAACTGCAAAATCGCAATTTGCTACGTTTATACGCAAAGTGAGGGAACACGTTAAAATGAATCTTCCCACCGGCTTAGTAATTTTTGGGGCGGCATTCACCCTATTCTCCGTCCTTCCTGTCCCAGCCCTGACCTTGCATGAGGCGCAGGAAATCATATTTAAACACAATCCCGATCTGTCCATTTTACAATTGGAAATTGACCGTTCCGAAAGTCAGTTACAGGAATCCAAAGCCGCATGGCTCCCTTCTGTGGATGCCATTGGAAATTATGCCTATACCACCGAGACCAGCCACCTGAAACTCACCTTGCCTTTTCCAGCCCCCGGTGGCACCACATTCGATAGAGAACTTGGCGATCATGACAAGCTCGATCTAGGACTGGACGCCACCTACCCCATTTTTACCGGTTTCACAAGGGGCAAGAATCAGCAAGCCAAGCAGGAAGCCGTGCTGTCCAAAAAAGCAGTCTGGCAGGGTGCCCGCAATCAGGTTTCTTTGAAACTCGCTGCGCTGTATTATGCCTGGCAGATGTCGCAACTGCAAACGGAGTATCAAGAAAAAATCCTGGAACATTCCCAGGTTTTAGAAAAGCAATTGCAGGATTTCGTTGCCGCCGGAACCGGTGTGCGCAGTCGGGCACTATGGGCCGCAGCGAAATCCAAGGCAGCGGAGGTGGAGTTGCTTTCCGCCCGAAACACACGGGATTCCCTGGGCTTCGAATTACTCGATTTTCTAGGATCACCGGATACGACAGCGTTTAAAACGTCCGTGGATGCGGAGCCAGATTCCAATGCCCTGGAGCGGCCTGACTGGGAATTGCCGGGTTACATCAGTGAAGCTAAAGGAGAGCATGTTGAAACAATCGCCTTGGATCACGCTACTGCACAAACCCGTTATAGTCAGCAAGCGCTAATCGGACAAAAATATCCTCAGCTATATGGCCTCGCCGGATATCGATTTGCCAATCCCGGTATGAATATGACCGACGATGCCTTTATGCAATATGGGATATTTGGACTGCAACTGAAGTGGAACCTTTTTGATGGATCCAAAAATCGCTCCCAGCGTCAGCAACTGGAAATCCAAGGCCGAGTGCTGCAAGAACAAAAGCGTAAATTACAAAGCGATTGGTGGAAGACAGAAAAGCAGGCACAAGTTCAGTATTCCCGTTGGGACCTTCAATTCCAAGCAGCCAAGGCATCCAAGGATGCTGCAGAAGCGTCCGCGAAGGATCTCAAGCGCCAATTTGAAGTGGGTCTTGCAACAGGCCTGGATTGGCTGGAAGCGCGCAATCAAGCTGCCCGCGCGGAAATGCAAATGGCCCAGGCCAGGACTATGCAACGGCTGGCACTCCTACAATGGAGATATGCCGCTGGAAAGGATTTGCGATACTGAAATGAAAAACTACAATACGATCGTCGCGAGAGATTTTACACATTGGAGACTAAAAACCTGCTTAGCGCTTGGGGCAATAGTATCCATGCTGGGTTGTTCCGGTAAAGTTGATCCGGAATTTATCGGTTCCGCTAGTGTAGAGGCGCAAACCTATCAAGTCACGTCTCTGGTACAGGGTCGTCTAATGGCCGTTAATAAGGATGAAGGACAGGCAGTGATTGCGAGTGAACTGCTGGCAGTAGTGGACAGCACTAATTTTATTCTGCAATTACAAGAAGTGGATGGCGCCTTGACCGAACTTAAGGCCGGAATGCGCGCCAAGGAAAATGAAATCAAGGCTGCCATGTCTGAAATCAGGGGACTGGAACGCGATTATGCCCGTATTGCCCCGCTCGTCAAAGAAGGTTCCTTGCCGCAGCAGCAGGATGATAAACTCGCCTCGGGTTTAGAAACGGCGCGTTTGAAGCTTTCCGCAGCTCGGGATATGCAGGCCAGTCTTCAGGGAAAAGAGCAGGGCCTGCATGCGAAAACGGATCAGATCCGGGAGCAGATACATCGCTGTTACCTACGCGCCCCAGCCTCGGGTCGCATTCTAACTCGCTATAAGAATCAGGATGAAGTGGCGGCCCCGGGTCAACCCGTGTATGAAATGGGACGCGAAGACACTTTGCAGGTGGATTTTTTCGTTCCACAAACTTGGCTTGCTAGCCTAAAGTATGGTCAGGCAGTTCGTTTGCGACTGGATATGGAAGGTGGAAAAAGCAGTGCGGTTTTTCTGCCCGCAACCATCAGCTGGATTGGTAATGAAGCCGAGTTCTCCCCAAAGAATATCCAAACCCGCGAAAGCAGGAATGAATTGGTATTCCGTATCCGCGCATTAGCGGCCAATAAGGATGGCATGCTCAAGCGAGGTCTGCCCGTGGAAGTTTGGAAATAAACCTTTCCCCACCCCGCATGCCCAACGCCATTGAAATAAAGGATCTTGCCAAGGACCATGCGGGGGAAAAAGCGCTCCGCGGCCTCAACATGGTCGTCCCCGATCCCTGTCTTTTTGGAATCATCGGCGCGGATGGTGCAGGAAAATCCACCTTGATGAATATCCTGGCCACTTTATCGGATCCCGATAGTGGACAGGTCACCATGCTGACTTTCGATCTGGCCCGGCAGTTCACGCATATTCGCGCACACATCGGATATATGCCTCAGCGTTTTTCCCTTTACCAGGATCTTTCCGTGCTCGAAAACCTGGATTTTTTTGCCGATATTTTCGGCATTACCGGCCAGGAAAAAATTGCGCGCATGGAACAGCTGCTGGACTTTGCGGGGTTGCAACCGTTTCGTCAGCGACGGGCGGGACTGCTATCAGGCGGAATGAAACAAAAACTGGCTTTGGCCTGCACGCTAATCCATCAGCCACGTTTACTGCTTTTGGATGAGCCCACGGTTGGCGTGGACCCGGTTGCGCGCCGTGACTTTTGGACCATGCTTAAATCCCTGCGAGCCAGTGGAATCACCATGGTTATTTCCACACCTTATATGGACGAAGCGGCGCTTTGCGATCAACTCATTCTCCTCCATGAAGGATCCATTCTGGCCCAAGGCGCGCCATCCAAACTTTTGGACGAGTACCCGTATCGTTTATACCGCATCGATGCAGCGGAATCGAATTCCGACGCAGACCATTCCCTTGGCCACACCACCCTAACCTATCCCGGTGACCGCCCACCTCCCCCAGGTTTCGAATTGGTGTATCCCTCAAGTGGTGCGTTGCATGCAGCTGAAAAAATCACTGCGCCCTCGGAGGCGAAAAGCAGCGATCCATTCCATATCACACAGCAAACCACCGCCGCATTAGCCAGTATCGCGCCATCCGTGCCTGGAGCCGCACAGGCCACTCTCATTTCACCCACTATGGAGGATTGTTTCTTCGCCATACTGCATGAACACTCCGCAACCCGGCAAGCATGATGGAGTATTCCATTCAAACCACACTTTTGACCAAACGGTTCGGCAGTTTTTTAGCTGTCGATCACATCGATGTAGCCGTTGCCAAAGGTGAAATTTTTGGATTTTTAGGCGCAAATGGCGCCGGGAAAACCACCGCCATTCGCATGTTATGCGGCCTACTCCTTCCCACGTCCGGAAAAGGTACTGTGGCCGGTTTCGATATCCTCAAGGAAAGCGCCCAAATCCGTACCCGCATCGGATACATGTCGCAAAAATTTTCCCTGTACCCGGATCTCAGCGTAGTTCAGAATTTACGTCTGTACGGGGGACTCTATGGCCTGAACAAATCCGATTTGCGGAGTCGGATTGCGGAGATGGCCGATTTTCTTGCCTTAACACCCTTGCTCAATCGCATCACCGGTGCGCTTCCCTGGGGCTGGCAGCAACGACTCAGCCTGGCATGTGCCAATCTCCACCGACCGGAAATTCTTTTTCTAGACGAACCCACCGGTTCTGTCGATCCCGTCAGTCGTAGAAATTTTTGGGATCTTATTCACAAGCTCTCCGCGCAAGGAACCACCATTTTCATCACCTCGCATTATATGGACGAAGTGGAATACTGTCATCGTTTGTCCATCATGATCGAAGGCCGAATTGCGGCGATGGGTACGCCACGGGATCTTAAACGCGAATACAATTGTCCTACGCTACATGCTTTGTTTTTAAAATTGATGGAAACCCCTCCCAAGACGGGTACCGCAGCATGAACCTGCGCCGCCTGCGATCCATTGCGCTCAAAGAAGTGCGTCATATCTTCCGCGATTGGCAAACTTTGGTGGTCGTGCTCATTATGCCGGTGATGATGATGTTCCTATACGGGTACGCGCTCAATACGGATACACGGGATATCGCCGTGGTTGTGGAGTTGCCCAACCCCACGCCTGAAAGTCGTACCATAGTCGAAAAAATCGACGCCAGCCAACTTTTCAAGGTTGTGCGTACAGTAACACATGCGGGCGATCCCTCCGAGATTCTCAAAAGTCGCAGCATCCATGCCTTTATCCGCTTTCCCGCAGGCTTTTCGGAAGATTTACATCAGTCCGGCGGTGCCCGTGTGCAGGTCTTGGTCGATGGTTCGGATCCCAATATGGGAACGTTGATTCGTAATGCTGTGGAACCGATGCTACTTGGAGCCACCTTGCAAGTACTCAAGGTCGATCAGCCGAAAGTGTTGGATGTGCGCAGCCTGGTTCTTTACAATCCCGAGCAACGCAGCGCCCTATTTTTTGTGCCCGGACTAATGGCCGTCATTCTCCTTATGATTTCCGCGTTACTCACCTCCGTAGCCATCGCCCGCGAAAAGGAACTGGGCACCATGGGTCAGCTTTTGGTTTCGCCGCTTGGTCCGCTGGAAATCATCGTTGGGAAACTGCTTCCGTATATTTTTTTGGCAGCCTTTGATGGGTTTCTTATCATGCTGGTCGGCCGATTGGTTTTTGGAGTCTCCGTGGCGGGCAGCTCATGGCTATTAGCCCTTTGCAGTCTGGTCTATGTTTTTACGGCCCTCAGTATCGGCCTTTTAATCAGCACCATCGCCAAGCGTCAACAACACGCCATGTTCATGGCCGTGGGCGCTACAATGATGCCCACCGTTCTGCTTTCCGGATTTATTTTTCCGGTGGCCAGCATGCCCAAACCCTTGCAAATTATTTCCAGCATTATTCCCGCCACGTATTTCCTCGAAATTGTACGCGGCATCATCCTAAAAGGCGTGGGGCTTCGGGAACTGTGGCATCCCTTAGTCATCTTGGGCGTGCAGGGAACCGTGCTCATGGCCATTTCCATTCGTAAGTTCAAGGTCAAACTATGAACCTGCTCGCCATTATCGTCCGCAAAGAGTTCCAGCAAATATTCAGGGACAAGACAAGCATAAGGCTGATGTTCATGGTTCCCCTGATTCAGATGTTGGTGCTTGGGTATGCCTTGACCACGGAGGTTAAGCATACGCCCATCGCCGTGGTCGACCACGATGGAGGTCCACGCAGCAAGTCCCTGGTTCAAGCCGTGTCAGCAAATGCACTGTTTACTTTTAAAGGCTACGCGACTTCGGAGGCGGATTTACGGGAAATGCTGGACGCGGGAAAAATTAAAGTGGGACTTATCCTTCCCACAAATTTTACCCGTGACCTGGAGATGGCGACCCGCTTGCAACCCGTTGAAGGTGGCCGAAGCACACTCGGTATCGGTCCCAAAGGCGGTGGCAAAATCCAACTTTGGGTGGATGGCCAGGATGCCAATTCCTCCGGTGTGGCCCGAGGTTATTTAAGCGCCATCCTCAACCGATGGGCCATGGACTGGCTGCGTGGACGATTGGAAGGTTCCGGCATAAGGCTCGATCAAGTTCTACCGCTTTCCGTGGACACGACCGTGCTTTTCAATCCGCTGCTCAAATCCACCTGGTATATGATTCCAGGTGTCGCCGTTATTTTGGTCACCATGGTCACGGCCCTATTGACTGGCTTCTCGATTGTAAAAGAAAAAGAAGCGGGAACTTTGGAGCAACTCATGGTCACGCCAATCAAACCCATCCACGTGGTAGTAGGCAAAACCGTGCCGTTCTTTTTGATCGGACTGCTAGAATTGATGCTGGCCTTGACCATGGCCCAGGTATGGTTCAAGGTACCCTTTCGTGGAAACTATTTGGTACTGTTCGTCTTTTCAGCGGCCTATATGCTTTCCACCCTGGGGATAGGAATTTTTACCTCAACAGTAGCCCGCACGCAGCAACAAGCCTTGTTCATCATCTGGTTTTTCCTGCTGTTCTTTATGTTGCTGTCCGGATTTTTCATGCCCGTCGAAAACATGCCGCATTGGGTGCAGATGGTAACATACCTGAATCCTGTGCGTTACTTCATGTATGTGCTGAGAGAAATGTTCTTGAAAGGTTCTGGCTTTGCGGATCTTTGGCAAGAAGGCTTGGCGATGGTGGGCCTGGGGGTAACGGTTTACACTTTTTCGATTTTGAAATTCAATCGCACCTCGGTTTGAAGCAGCCAACCGTGATGCTACAGATCATCTCCTGCCGGATACCGAAAGACCGCAGTCCTACGCCACAATCCCCAACCATGGGCCTGCACAACCGCTTCCGATAATTTCATGCTGGGATTTTTTTTAATCAACGTACTCCACTGATCCAAATAGGCATCAGACACCGAATCCTTCCACGGTTGCCCAGCTTGAAACACCTCATATTCCTTTTGGGCTTCTACCAGACCATTAAATGCATTTTCAGCGCCTAAGGAATCCTGAAAAGTCTGATAGAACAATGTTTGGAATTCCGCCGCCTTAAGTTGGAACATAAAGCCGAGCACCCGTTGTTCATAGCCCGTAGAGAGCACCCGCTGGCCCGCATACGATTGCACACGTAGGCGTTTTCCCAGCATATATAAACTGCGGGCGGCATCCCGTCCCCTAATACGAATATCATAGGGATGTTCAGCCAGCGGAGACAAAAAGACCGAATACAGAATATTGATCCACTTCTCGAATGGGGGAAAAGGAATGCGCCGATAAATCTCCAGTCCTTCCGTTAGCGTATAGGGATTCAAGTGGCCGGTGCTGCTTAGAAGCCCCAGCAGCAATTCTTCCATACGAGGATAATAAAAGTCGCCGCCGGGTACGCGCCGCGGATCCATGAATAGAGCGCGGGCTTTTGGCACCTCATCCGCCTGTAAAAAACTATACGCCAGCATGACACGCAGTACCCCGTTTTCCGGGTCCAGTGCCAGGGCCTTTTCAAGATAGGGCCGTGCCAATTTCACTTCAGACAAGGAATCCTGTTCGAGGTAAGCCAGGCTCAATTGATAGGCGATAATCGGTTCCTGCGGCTTCAGGCTGTCGGCAATATGCAATTCCGCCAGACGGCCCACATGCGACGTATCCAGCAGCGCCCGAAAAAAATGCAGTCGCCAATCGCCCGGGTACCATTCCCCTATTTGTTCCAGCACTTCAGGTGGCTCAAAAGCTTGCAAGGTTACACCCTGTTGGGAAGCAGGCAGAGGTGCTTCCCGTACCTGTCGGGACCCGTCGCAGGCATAGACTAAGCAAAGCACAAGCAAGAGACCCAAGCTTTTAAGCAGTATGGATGGAAATGTCATGCTACAAATGTACAAACTGACCCTCTGGCTTTCCTTGAGGCATGCATTCCCAAACCTATCGATCGTATGATTAACTTTGACAACAATGGGCCCGAACAACTTGGAAAATACCGCCCGCATCACCGGCTACTTGGTTATCCTGGCTCTCCTGGCTGGAATGCTTATGCTTGTATTGACTTTACGACAGGGACTGCTCTTCCCCCACAACCGAGTCAAGGTCAACTTTCCCACCGTAGGCACCCTGATGAATGATGATCCGGTCAAATTGCAGGGCGTGGAGATTGGACGGGTTGACCATATCGAACCTGGAGTCGGTACGGCTATTGCCACTTTGGAGATTTACAAGCACATGACATTTCCCAAGGACACGAGGTTTATCAATTACAATTACAGCCTATTCGGGGCGCGGATGATCATCGTAGTTATGGGTCAATCGACCGAACCGATGGATCAAACTCAAGCCCAACAAGGCGACTTCAGCACCGGTGTCACAGAAACCATCCACATGGTTGGCGGTTTGTTAAAAACGGTGACCGAGTATCAGAAGCTGGCCAATCGGCTAGAACACGGCAATGATACCACCCCATCCCTGCAGCAACTGTTGGCAACCCAGGTGTATCCGATGTTAGAGGATTTCAGCCGCTTCACGGGCGAGTTAGAACTTTTACAAGTCGAAACAGAATCGGAATTGAATCGGTTGGCCGCTGCGGGAAATCAAATCAACCGTTTCAGCCAAACCGTTTCTGCCAATACGGATACCATGGTGCTTCGCGCCAATCGATCCCTGGAGCAACTGGCCAGGTTATCCGTACAGTCAACCCTGCTTCTGAACGCCATAGAGAAAATTATGATCAAAGCCCAGGACACGACAACTGGACCGGGTCGCCTGCTGATGCAGCGAGAACTGTATGATCAAACCTTGAGCTTGACCCATTCCCTTTTGGATCTTCTCAATCTGGCTAAAAAAGAAGGCTTGAGAGATGCAATTCATTTCTGGCGCAATGTCCACCTGCATTCGAGAAAATCCAAACCGGAACACTAGGTATCGGAAAAGGGATTGCCAAACCTTACGGGTGCTTGTTACCCTAGAGATGCAAAGGGTTTAGGTGAACCCTTGCTCGTGAAATTCCCTGACACAAGCGGGTTTATGGCAAACAATTTTTACCCATCCAGATTTTTTTTCAGCTTAGTCGGCCTCGGAATGTTTTTGCTTCAATGGCCCGTCTCTGGAGGAATCACCAGCTCTTCCCTGCAATTGCCACCCGGGGAAACCCTCGTTTGCGAACATCCTTGGACCATACGTTTACTCACCTACCATCCCTCTTCGGTTGTCCCTCGCCGTATGTATTTCAGTTCGAGCAGTGCCGATAGCGCCAGTCCCAAACTGTTTATTTCTCTCAGCGTCAAATCTCCGGGAAGCGACAGCACGCATGCTTTGATTATCAAAACCGCGTTCAACCCTGCTACCGGTAACTTGGAGCCTACCGGCGATTTCCACTCCTTCCCTGATTTCAAGGAAGGCCACGGCATCGCATCCAGTGCCAACGGTTCGGTTGTTGCGTGGTTGGCGCGACGTCGCAATGGCACCACCACTCCTGGTAGTTTCGATAAGGACATTCTTTTGACCCATCCGGATTCAGCGTGGATGACTCAGCCTGGTTCGGTGGGAAAGGGATTGCAAGATCAGATGTGGTTATTGGAATGGCTGGCCGGGGACATCAAGGCTATGCCCAAGAAATATATTGTCCATAAAGCCATTGGCAGCTGGGAAACCGGGAACAACTACCTATTCTATGGAGAAAATGATAATACCTACGGCTTTGGATTAAAGGCTATGGTTTTTGGTCCTGGCCCGGATAGCGGGCGACATGAGGCGGATGCCTTTCTGGTGGTGAACAGAGCCAACTATACCATGATGCCCTCCCGTGGATGGAGCTGGGCAATAGGCACCGGCCATACCGAATTCAACCGTCCCGCCTACAATCCAGTCTCGAAAAAATACGCGGTTTTGGGAAGTACGGATTACAACGATCCAGGGATTTGTGGACTTGGAGATATTTCCATTCGCAGAGACGATTATGGACAGGATTCCGTTTTTTCCCGTTACCCCAGTTATGGCACTTTACAGCATAAAGGTGGACCCGGAACGTTATTGGCCATGCCGGATAGCGGTTTCATTGGACTGATTATCGGCGAGAAGGGTATTGCCAACCCCATGTCCCCGGCGCCTTCTTGCAACGCGCTCTGGCCCAATTCTCCACCAACCTCCATCGGCCTGGTACGCTTTAATTCCAAAATGAAACTGCAAGGAGGCATTCGTTGGATTGCGGCCATGGACAGCACTTTCCTCTCGTATCCCCAGTTGGCCCGTCTCGATTCCAACCGCTTTCTGTTAGGCTATGGAAAAATGTATGACATGCCGAGTAAAAATGATTGGAACGGTGATAAGTGGCGAATTCCTCAAGCCTATTACCTAGTGGAAATCGATACGGCAGGTAAACTGCTGACTCCGGTTCAAAGCTTGGATAGCTTGGGCTGGGGCGAACAGGATCAGATGGTATCGCTTGGCAAGGGCCGTGTAGCCTGGGCCTACATTCCCAACCCCGCCATAAAGAGCAGCACACTTAGGCCGGCATGCACCTCTACCACACTCAAGTTAATGGTTTACACTTCACAGGGCTTAGGTAATCCAGTTGTAAATCCAAACAGGGTCCATCCCTTGTCCCATCGTATGAAGATGACCCTCGATAGGGATAAACTTTCCATTACCACAAATTTGCCCGATCAAGTGCGTTTCATCGCAACCCGCATATACAATGCGCAGGGAAAGATGCTATTGACGGCAACATGGACGAGCCTAAAACCACCGTCTCATCAATTTTTTCTGCCCATTAGCAAGCCTCTCCCTCAAGGGCTGTACTTTGTCGAATCCAGTTTCTCAGATGGTCAGTCTGAACGAGGAAACCTGTTCGCACCCTAATTTTACCTGTTCCGCACGCCCTTTTTGCCATTTAAACCCGCCACCGGTTTCCTCAGAGGAAAATTGGTTAAATTAAACTATGCGCTGCAGAAAATGTTAATCATCCCTTAGGAGCCAGGCATGTCCTCGGTTGGATCCTTTTTTCGCTTGCTTGCGGGAATTGTTTGGGTGGCCCCCATACTGATGTTCTTTTCAATTGCAAACGCGCAATCGTTTCTTGAACCTGCCCAGGCCGGAATGGACTATCAAATCCAAGGCGAGTATACCGGAATGATAGAGACAACCCAACCATATGCTGCCCAAATTGTAGCCTTAGGCAATGGACAATTTAAGGCGATTTTTTTGCCGGGTGGATTACCCGGTGCCGGCTGGAATGGAAAAGATCGAACGGAAGTCCCGGGAAGTTTTCAGAGCGACAGGGCTTTTTTTTCAGGTAGTGGATATTCTGCTGCGGTGCTTGCAGATGGCGTGAACCTTACCGGGAAAACGTCAACGGATGCAGCCTTTGTACTTGTGAAACAATTCCGAACCAGCCCGACACTGAACGCTGCCGCACCACCTGGAGCCGTTGTCCTTTTTGATGGCACGGGTGTTTCCGCTTGGCAGGATGGTTCCGCCTCCATGGACAGTCGAAATTTTTTCAAACCAGAAGGCTCCTCGGCCTCCTCTGGTGCCATAACCAAACAGACTTTCCAAAGCTTTACTCTGCATTTGGAGTTTCGAGAACCTTTTATGCCCACCTTCACGGGCCAACGCCGTGGCAACAGCGGCATTTACCTTCAAGGCCGGGATGAAGTTCAAATTCTGGATTCTTTCGGCGCCACATTGGATCACGGTTTGGATACCCTGTCGGCCAAAAGGGAATGTGGAGCATTTTGGGAATACTATCCACCCTCGCTGAACATGGCATTTCCCCCACTGGCTTGGCAAACGTATGATATCGAATTCACCGCGGGTCGATACGATGCTACCGGCAAAACGCGGCTTGAAGCACCCGTAGCTACGGTTAAATGGAATGGCATTGTGGTACAGGATAAACGGGCGCTGGCCAATTCCACCCTGCTTGGTGATCTACCAGGCCCAACCCCCGGAGCAATGCGCTTCCAGGCTTATGGCGATCCCGTTTTTTTTAGAAATATTTGGATTGTGGAGGGTAATACGGCGATTAAACCACGACGGGATCAAAAGAAAGTTGGCTCCACAAATGCCCAAGAATTGCTAGGTTGGGCGCGACTTGATGGACGTAAAATTACGGATATTGATAAAACAGGAATGTGTATATGGAGGAAACAGCAATGAATAAACTGAATGCCCATAGGCCTTGGTTAAGGGTAAAAATTTTGGGTTGGTTAACGGTAGGATTGAGCTTGGCCACCCTTCCCGCCAGAGCAGAAGATCCGCTTTTGGGTGAAATTAAAGCTATTAAATGCGTAGGTTGTACCGCCGGTAAAGTCACCTTGATTCTCCACGATCCTATCGATATCGTCGATTTCGAAGTTACGATTTTGGATGCGGATTATGAAAAAATCATCACACCATTGCCAGGCAAACGAGTGTATGATCGTGGGGATGGCTGTTTCTATTGGAACGAAGTGCCTAAACTCACGAAAGTCGCGAAAAAAGATTCGGCTAAAATTGCGCCATTAGTGCCCGTCAAAGAACCGAGCAAAAAAACTGAGCTGGTCAAAAATGGGAAAAAAGTTAAGCCAGGGGCAAAGGATTCTGTGATGAGTGCTTCATCCACCCAACCCATGGCGGCAGTTGCGCCCGTTCCGGAACCCACTCCTTCCAAATGTCTGCCCTATGAGCGAGTCCCACAAGCCAAGTTAGGCAAAGGGGATTGACCTGTGGCCGGACCGACGGAGACCATTTCCTTTGTGGCCCGTAGGCTGATTCAATATGAAAAACGTTTTGCCCAAGCGGATATAGACCATAGGCGTAAAGCATCGATCCTATTCAATCAAATCTCTATTGGTATTCAAGCCATGTTACTCGAACTGGGCAAGGAGCATCTGCCACATGATGCCTGTCGAGACCTCATCCTATTTTCGACCAAACTTAAGGAAACGGTTCAAGAGGATTTAGGCGATGTAGAAGCAGAAAGACTGTCCGCAGCATTAGGTCAGGCTTGCGACAAGGAGAAAATTTACTTGGAGTTTCGCGATACGGATCGCAAAGCGCACTTGGTGGAAGAGTTGGAGAAATCGGCGATTCTGATTCAGGCATTGGCCAATGGCATATACATGGCACCGTGGAGCGTCGATCCAGAAGACCCGGACACATTGGAAGCAGAAAAGTCCCTTTAATTCGCTCCTTCCCCATGCTAAAATTGGAAGGTTAGGGGATAAAAATGGCGCACCCGTTTACAAGACAGTACATCAAAATGGCCTCAGCTGCCGGTGAGATGCAAGTCGCTCGCCTCAAGGACAAGATTTTTCAATCAGGTGATTTCGTTATCTTTTCCTCGTCCTTTACACCTGCGGGACTGGTCTCCATGGTCGATGAACATTCAGGAAATATTCCACAAGATAATGCCCAAGTTTGGCTTCCGCAATTGCATCAGTTAATGGATTTATTCGGTGACTTCACGTCCTCCTTGGACGCCGTCCGCTCTGGCCTGGCAAACCCACCTGCCGGGACACCCAACGGTTACTTTGAAAACTTTAAAAGCTGGGAAGAATGCACTCTCGCCATCCTGATGCTCAAAAAGGTCGGGAAACTTTGGAATGGCGAAAACTGGTTAGCCCGAAGCTAACCCTATAACCGCGAAATCAAAAGCTCTCGCTGGAAGATCATTTCCTTCGGGAGATGCTCGTAAAGTTGAACGAACAATTCATCTTGAGAGATAACCTCACGCTTCCACGCCTCAATATCGATGGCTTGCAAGTCGGAAAAATTTTTCTGGGTAAAGTTGGGCAACCCGGTAAAATCGAAATCCTCGGCCAATGGCATCCAGCCCAAAGGCGTTTCCGCCGCTGCCCTTTGTCCCCGGCAACGCTCCACAATCCATTTCAGCACACGCATATTCTCGCCGAAACCTGGCCACATGAATGCGCCTTCCGCGCTTTTACGGAACCAGTTCACATGAAATACCAAAGGTGGGTTGCGGATAAG
The DNA here is from genome assembly GCA_043732185.1 of Fibrobacteria bacterium. Classification (GTDB taxonomy): domain Bacteria; phylum Fibrobacterota; class Fibrobacteria; order UBA11236; family UBA11236; genus Chersky-265. The sequence continues at coordinate 14,035 of JAYTHY010000004.1, read as the reverse complement.
TTTGCGCATCTTGAGCCAATGAGCAAAGTACTCGCCCATGTTGTAGCCACAAAACGGCAACATGGCCATAGGATCGCGTCGGACTCTGCCAACCTTGCCCTCCGCCGCGGCAGTCGTCTCCGAGCCCAGCGTGGCGCCCAAGTATACGCCATGAATCCAATTAAAAGCTTGAATCAAAAGCGGTACATTGGATGCCCGTCGACCACCAAAAATAATGGCGCTTAGTGGCACCCCTTGCGGATCTTCCCAGGCGGAATCGATGCACGGACATTGGGAGGCCGGCGCAGTAAATCGGGAGTTGGGATGTGCAGCGGGTGTCTCCCCTCCTGCTTTCCAGACATTGCCACGCCAATCTCTAATGACTCCCGCAGGTACGGGACTCATGCCTTCCCACCACACATCACCGTCTTCAGTTAAAGCCACATTGGTGAATATGGTATTGGAGGCTAAACTGAGCATGGCATTGGGATTAGATTCCATGGAGGTTCCGGGAGCAACACCAAAAAAACCTGCTTCAGGATTAATGGCCCGTAAGCGGCCATCCGGACCTGGTTTGATCCAGGCAATATCATCCCCTACTGTCGTCGTCTTCCAGCCTTTAAGACTGCTGGGCGGAACCAGCATAGCGAAATTGGTTTTACCACATTGACTGGGAAAAGCTGCGGCCACATAGGATTTTACGCCCTGTGGGGACTCGACGCCCAGGATGAGCATATGCTCGGCAAGCCAGCCTTCATCGCGGCCCAGGACGGATGCAATACGTAATGCGAAGCATTTCTTACCCAGTAGTGCATTGCCACCATAACCACTGCCAAAAGACCAGATGGAACGATCTTCGGGAAAGTGGACAATATGTTTTTGCGCAGGATTGCATGGCCAAGCCACATCCGGTTGCCCCGGCAAGATGGGTTGTCCAACGGAATGCAGGCACTTTACAAATTCTCCATTGCCAAGCACTTGCAGGGCGCCTGTACCCATCCGCGTCATAATACGCATATTGCAGACGACATAGGCGGAGTCCGTAATCTGCACACCAATCCGTGCGATATCCGAACCCAGTGGACCCATGCTGAATGGAACAACATACAGTGTTCGACCGCGCATGCAGCCTTTAAACAGGCCAGTAAGAAAAGCCTTCATTTCACCCGGCTCGCGCCAATTATTAGTTGGACCAGCATCATCCTTTCGATTAGAACAAATGAAAGTGCGTTCTTCAGAACGGGCAACATCGTCGGGATGCGAGCGGCTATAAAAACTGCCGGGGCGTTTAACCGGATTCAGTCTGGTAAAGGTACCGCATTGTACCAGCCCATCGCACAGTCGGTCATATTCCTCTTGAGATCCATCGCACCACAAAATGGAATCGGGTTGGCAAAGCGCCGCTATTTCGGAAACCCAAGTCTGCAATTTTAAATTATTGGTCATGGAACCTCGCTCAAATTACACTGGTAAGGATACCAATTTTCACACGCTGGAACGCTGAAAAATAAATTGGTCTCTCCCAATATAAACTTGGCAGATAAACAAGTGCAACAAAATTGCGTTGCTGGCATACATACTCAATCGGAGGCAAGGCCGTGACAATGTTTCCCAAGTTAGCCGGAGGCGAAAACGGTCCATTCAGACTATATTTTCTTAGATTCAAATCAGCCGCAAGTTCCCAAGGCCCCAGCACCATTGATTGAAAAGGATGAGAACATGTCCAACACCATTTCCAACGATACAGTATTAAACGAAATCCGCCAGGCTTTTGATCAGCATTCCGATGTGGACCAAGCCATGGACGCCGCTCTAGTAAAAATTCTAGCCGCGTTTCAGTGCCCGGTGGGTACCATCCATATTCTGGATACGACTTCCAATTTACTCCTTATCCGGGCTCGTCGCGGCATACCCGATTTCATACTCGACAAAGTCAAGGCCATTCCCATTGGCAAAGGCATGGCGGGCATTGCTGCGGAACGGAAGCAGCCGGTGCAAGTCTGCAATTTGCAAACCGATACCTCTGGAGTGGCCAAACCCGGTGCCAAAGAAACCAAAATGGAAGGTTCCATCACGGTTCCCATGCTATTAGATGGACATTTATTTGGAACGTTAGGTGTGGCTAAACCTATTCCCTATGAGTTTTCCGAAGATGAAAGTGGGATACTGATGCAGGCTGGGGCCCTACTGGCCAGCCTGGTGAAATAACTTAAAGATACGTACCACTTCGAAAGGCCTCCACCAAGGGGTTGCGTTCCGAGGCCGCAATTAAATCGATGGTATCCACTCCCGAGCCGGCTCGAATGATGAGTTTTAAGTCCAGTAGTTTACTGAGTATGGCTGCCGTTACTGGAGTGGAGCGCACCAACAGTAACTTCATATGCAGATAAGCCGCTTTATTGCATCGCCCGAATCACCAGCTACTTCAACGACCGGCAAAAATCAGAAAGTTGACCCCGGCTTGCACCACGCCAATTATGATTCCTAAAACCAGGCCCACTAAGGCAATTTCATTGAATTCCTTATATCCGATTTCCTCAATGATGGTATTCAACCGTTGCACATCAAAGGAGAGAATGTTTCGTTTGATGGTATCGCGCAAATCTATTTTTGATTCCAGACTTTGAACCAACAGCTCCGTATACTTATCCGCTTCCGTGGAAAAAACATCCGCTACCTTGTCCCTAATTTTCGTCAGCTTGTCCGCGCTTACAAACATGCTGATGATGGGCATGGAGCTGAGAATTTCCCCAACTTTTTCCTCCCACTTTTCCAGAATAAGCTGACGCATGGCTTTAGCTGGATCGACCTTTTTGAGAAATCCCAAAATGTCTTCTTCCTTTAAAAACTCACGGGAAATGGCTTCCGAAATGCGATCGGCAAGATCGGCCTGTCGCCTGGGCAAAAGGCCCTGAATTTTGAAGCCAAGAATATTGATGGGGTGAACGGGCTTGAGCAAAAGCTTAACAGCCAGCCAATTGGTAAACCAGCCGTGTAAGCCCGCCAGCAGTATCGGTAAAAGAAGCAGAGTAAAAATTTGGTTTAAATGCATCCTTAGAAAGGTAGTCATCCTCCGGATTCTTGAATTCCCTTGAATTCAAGGGGGCCTTTACCTAAATTGTCGCTCCTACCTACCGGATTTCCCAGGCAGCCGATGCTTGAGATTTCCGGGTTGCCATCGATGCCTGATAGCTCAGTTGGTAGAGCAAGCGACTGTTAATCGCTCGGTCCCAGGTTCGAGTCCTGGTCAGGCAGCCAACCTTATCCCTCGAAAACCTGGAGTCAAGTCCTCAGCACCTTTCGACGCTTAGACCGATTTTTAATTTTAAAATGACGTTTTTCGACTTTTTCGGGTGGGCATTTCCCAAGTTTTTCTCCCCGCAATCCTCTATATTTTGTTGTTAACACTCCATAATATTCACTGAATTCAAAGGATTAGCGGATGAGCAAGAAATATAACGTGGCCATTGTAGGATTAGAATTCGGCAAAGAATTCATTCCCATTTACCAGCGCTATCCGCACACCAATATGTACGCCATTTGCCAACGCTCACCAGAAAAACTGAAAAAAGCCGGCGAAGACTTTGGCGTTGCCGTTTGCTATTCGGATTACGCGGAATTGCTGGCCGATCCCTTGGTGGACATCGTCCATATCAACACCCCTCTACAAATCCATGCGGACCAGGTAGTTGCTGCATTGGAAGCGGGAAAACACGTGGCTTGCACCATTCCCATGGCCACCTCTGTTGCCGATTGCAAACGCATTGTTGACGCTGTGGAAAAGACAGGCCTAACCTATATGATGATGGAAACCGTGGTCTATAGCCGCGAATTCCTCCATGTTAAAGAAATCTATGACAATGGTGAGCTTGGAAAAATTCAGTTTATCCGTTCTTCACACCAACAGGAAATGTGGGGTTGGCCCGATTACTGGCATGGAATGCCGCCCATGTATAATGCGACTCATGCTATTTCACCCTGTTTGGCAATCGGCATGTGGGAAGCGGAATATGTCTCCTGTTTCGGATCCGGCCGCGTGCAGGAATTCATGATTCCCGCCTATGGCTGCCCCTTTGCCATTGAATCCACACATATCAAGTTTAAGGACAGCGATGTGGTGGCAGAAGTCACCCGCTCCCTGTTCAACACCGCCCGCCAATACCGCGAACATTTTGACGTGTTCGGCTCAAAGAAGACTTTCGAATGGACCCAGTTAGAAAATGAAGATCATGTCATGCACACCGGTGAAAAACCCGAACGCATCAAGATTCCCGATTTCGCCAGCCGGTTGCCGGAACCGATCCAGGTTTTCACTACTGGTGGAGTCTATGATACAGGCGACAACGCCCATCGCTCCTTTATCCAAGGTGGCGGCCACGGCGGCTCACATCCCCATCTGGTGCACGAGTTCATCTCCTCCATTCGGGAAGGCCGAGACCCCTATCCCAATGCCCGCCAGTCCGCCAACATCACGTGTGCAGGTATTCTCTCGCATCAAAGCGCCATGGAGGGCGGCAATCGGATTGCACTTCCGGAATGGACGCTTTGGAAGAACAAGCCCATGATGAGCCGGGTTGCCAAGCAGGCGGTTAACCAGAAGAAGGAAGCGCTGGTTTAAGGCTTAGACTTTGAGACAGTGGCGAAAATTCGGAATCCCCTCATAACCTGAGGGGATTTTTTTGTCCTGAATCGAATAGGTAAGTACGGAATTTTGAGTTGACATTAAAAAACCCCCTCAGGTTATGAGGGGGTTTTGAGTTGATGGGTAGGTTGTCCAGCGCTTGCAGCTGGGTGCCAAGTAGGGTTTTTACTTACAGTGAGACACTTTTCGTAAAAGATTTGCCCTGTACTTCAACTTGTACTAGGTAGATACCTTTTTTTAGAGACGGAATAGAATATTTTTGAATTCCGTTTCCGTTTTTTTGGAAAAGGACCTTGCCATCAAGTCCAGCGACCTTATAGCTATGCGGTCCGGCATGCTCCACAGAAATCACGAGTGCCGAGCTTTCCATGGAGATGTGGCCGAGTAGTTTTGAGTCGTCCGCGGTTAATTCGGCAGAATGCATAATGCTAACAGGAAGACAGGTTCCATCATTGACTGTGGCCAATGCGTTGAAATTGACTTTAGTCGAATCCGTGCAACCACGGTCGTCTTTCACCACCCAACGAAGTGTGGATAGGAAAAAGTCTCTTATCCAGAAATTTCCATTTGTAGCTGTCCACTCTTCTGGTGCATGGCCAGGATTAAAAAAGGCAAAGCGTCCATTGGTAGCCGATGCTTTTGGATCAAAGACCCCCGGACTAACTTCTCGCACCCAAACTGAAGGCCGACCCTGACCCGGAGGTATATAACTGGAACCATGAGTCGTAGTGGCAGTTATTTTTGTCAGCACACCGATTATTTTGGATGGACCAATTCCGCTATCAGGCACACCTAAATTCCCCCTTACCTGTACAGGTTTAAATTTGTTTCCACTATTTGAAACAGCGCCTCCCTGACCGTTTTCATACCTAAAACCACCATTAAAATGATACCATTCACCACCGAGCCCAGAGACAATCAAGGGTTGTCCATAGCCAAGTGACACTTTTGGACGGGTTTGTAATTTCCTAATGAAATATACTGATGAATCCATATTGGGCAGTGTTTGGTTGTCCAAAGTATAGTTGGCACGTGTCCCAGATGGGTAATGACCGCCATTCTCGCCACCAGTTACTGTGTCTGCAGAGAGATAACCGTCAACGAACCAATCTGTATACAACATCGAACCAAATGCCCAATTTCCAGAAGAGACATCACGCCCATGTGCGGCATGCACTGAAATGAATCCCCCGCCTGATTGAACATGAGTTCTAACCATTGCCATTCGTATTGTAGCGCCAGGATATGGGGCACTCAATGGTCCCCCAGCGACGTTTTCATCCCCTTGACCTTGGCAAAAAATCAGAATATCAATGGGTTTGGCCGGTTTCGGCTGCCCGGGAGCCTTATAAAGCCTGTTGAAAACAGAATCCAACTGTGTCCGGTTTAGGGCTAAATTTGAATATTCCAAATTGTATCCGTAGGTAGCTTTATTAAGATTTAACATCGAAATAAAGCCGTCAAAACCAGCTTGGTGATCACCAGATACGCCATTATTGACATAAATGGTCATACCGTTCAGCTTACTCTTTACTACTTGTGAAAACCCAACACTTAAAGTGATGAAAATAGTCAGAAAAATCCTACCCATAATTGGCCCTCTTTTAGAAATTGGTCTGCTCATCATATAATACTGCCAACTGTAATCCTGGTATAGGGGATAAACGACTAATTTATAGTGAATAAACGACTTTTAGGGATCCATAGAACTGGCCCGGATTGGCCGCAGCTTCATATTGCACTAAATTACCATTTGGAATGCGCCAATGATCACTTGCAATTTGAGCCTTGAAGGTAATCTTTTTGTGGATCGATTTAACAGCTAATAGCGACCATTTCAAATTATCCTTACTTGGATCGAAGTCTATTTGCGTTTTTCTTAAATGCTCGGCACCAGCTTTATTGGAAGGTGGGATGGGCGACATAGCGTAATTTATGTTGTTTCCTTCTCCAAAGCTAAAAAGGTCATAAGCTCCCACCAGTTTGTATGGATCGTTCTGAAATGGCGCATTGTAATATTCAAATTCAAGAGATAATAAATCAAGCCCACCATATGTTGGGATATTCATACCAAAAAGTACTGGAATTCGTTCACCCTTTTTTTCATAAATGTGAGGGTAGTCTTTAATTCCGAGTAATGCTGCTTCAAAATAGAACACGAAATCTTTTTGGCCTCCAACGTATCCTGTCATTATTTTCTTAAGGTCCAACGCACCACGTAGCATCACTTTGGTGCCAGCTAAAGAATAAGTGGTAGTATCAGCTTTGCCGCCCGTCGCTAGAGCCGTCGTATCTATTACCATAAAAGCACCTTTATATAAATCAGCGCCTGGTCCAACGTACCCCGGCGGAACTTCGCCTCCAAGACATTCCTCAACATCAGCATTGCCTTTTGGCGAAGTTACACAAGAATTAAACTCAACTAGCCGTTGTGATTCAAACCCCGTTCCCATTTCAATAGGTCCAACGCTATATGACAGAAAACTGGACAAGTTAATATCCATATAAGGTTTAAAATCTGTTTCGAATGCTGTAAGCACATCCCAATGAAATGATTCATTCGGGGACAAGGAAAGCAATAGTCCAGTCTTGGTTAAACCCCCAATTTCATCGAATCCGGAGTATAGAAACCCAGGATAAACAGGCCCACGCAAAAGATACAATCCCATATTGTGATTGTAATCAGAATATGAATAATGAAATTTTCCAATCTTTAGGCCAAATTCACTCGTGTGGAAAGAAATGCTTGCCTCATATAGAAAGCCCCCCATACCGAGACTAAGACTTTTTGGATCTGTTTTCCCAACAACACTGCCTGAGGTATCCTTCAAAGTTTTTTTCATAGCTGAGTTGCCGAATCCCACGCCAAGGCTAAGGTTGGTTGTCCAGTTTTCGGCCGGTTCTCCACCCAAAAAAATCAAACCACCCGTATTAAAAAAGGGATTGTAATCGAAGTTGGTAGCGCCTTTGTACATATGGGTCATACCCTCTTGGTACTGAGTCCAGGCCACACCGGAAACTTTTAAATTGGCATCAGCTAATACCGGTACAGCCGATAGGACGAGAAAGACTGAACACATAAACAAATATTTCAAGCGACTTGCTTGTTCACTGAACCTTACATACCGTTCCATTGTATCACTCCTTATACGAATTGGATTCAAAGGGGCGCCATTTTGGCAGCACCTATTAAAGAAAAAATTAGCCTGAAATCTTTAGCTTGTCTTGCGATATTTCACCTCAAAAAAGGAAAAAACCGCCATTCCATTTTTTTCAAGTGATTAGATAGAGGTAAGCCTGATAATGTTTGGACTCCAAAAGGCTGTGGAGAAAGGACTTTCATTAGTACTCTTCTATCAGGCTAGCGCGATTCCCCCTCTTTTGCTTGCCTTCATGGATTAGGATCCGACTTCATCCTCCTCCCACGTAAAAAATTCAGGAACCGGTCCTAGGGGGACTTCACTCAGGACCCGGTGACCCCTGTAACCATACCGAAGCGTAAAAGGAGCGCCAAGTGCTTTTCAAAGATTTGAATCTTATTCCGTCCATTTTATCCGCCGTGGAAGCCCAAGGCTACACGAAACCGTCACCGATCCAAGCAGCAGCGATTCCGCCTATTCTTGAGGGACGCGACCTCATCGGCTGCGCACAAACTGGAACTGGAAAGACTGCCGCGTTTGCATTGCCGGTCATCCAAAACCTAATGGCAAGCAAACCACAAGTACCAAACTGCATTCGAGCCTTGGTATTGACGCCAACCCGTGAATTGGCTGCCCAAATCGAGGAAAATTTTAATTCCTATGGAGTGAATCTTCCCTTGCGGAATACCGTTATTTTCGGCGGTGTAGGTGACAGTCCGCAAAAGGCCAAGCTGCGCCGCGGCGTAGATATTTTGATTGCCACACCTGGACGCTTAATCGACTTGCTTGGTCAGCGTGCTTTGACTTTAAGCCATGTAGAAATCTTTATTCTCGATGAAGCCGATCGCATGTTGGACATGGGATTTGTCAATGACGTTAGACGCATCAGCGCATTGCTGCCTGCGAAACGACAGACCTTACTTTTTTCCGCGACCATGCCCACGGAAATCCGAAAACTGGCGGACAACTTATTGCACAACCCCGTAAAGGTGGAAGTGACGCCCGTCTCCTCAACAGTGGATAAAATCGAACAGGGACTTTACTTTGTGCGGCAAGATTCCAAATCTGCTTTGCTCAAACATGTACTTTCAGATCCATCCGTGCGCCGGGCTTTGGTATTTACTCGGACAAAGCATGGAGCAGATCGATTGCGCAAAGCACTGGATGCAAACAATATTCCATCTGAAGCCATTCATGGAAATAAATCACAAGGAGCGAGACAGCGGTCCCTGGCCAATTTCAAGGACGGCACAACGCGCGTACTAGTAGCGACGGATCTAGCCGCTCGCGGAATCGATGTCGACGATATCACTCATGTGGTCAATTACGATCTACCTGCCGAGCCTGAAACATACGTGCATCGCATTGGCAGAACAGCGCGGGCTGGAGCCTCCGGTATTTCTCTTTCTTTTTGTGGGCCAGATGATCGCGGGTTACTCGCCGGCATCGAACGACTTATCAAAAAGCGTATTAATGTAGTCGCCACTCCAGAATTCGACACAGTCATGATCCAGGCACCACGTGAATCCCGAGGTGCGGATAATGGAAGACAGCGACGCCCAGACCATAATGCAAATGCATCGCGTTCGGGTGGACAAAATCAATCTAGGAACCGACATGGCGGTAACGGCAATGGAAATGGTGTGCGCAGTTCCAGTAACCGCAATGATACACATGTATCCCACCTTCCGCGCACACCCGCTTCATCCGGATACGCACAAGCTTCTGGAGCCAATCCTGCCTTAAGACCTGCCGCTAACCAAAATGTTGAAGGCAATGGGCATGGCCGAAATAATCAGGACGGCAAGGGGAGCTCCCAGGGTCCAGGAAAACGTAAGGGCGGTGGTCATAAGGGCCAGGGAATGCCTTTTCAACGTGAGTATTTCAGTAATAAAGATTAAAGATAAACTGAAAATTGAAGGAAAAACCGGATGTTAAAATCCGGTTTTTTATTTGGTGATTTTGATTCTATGGTTATTTCAAATTAACCATTTTTGACTGAAATCTTTTTCGAATTTAAAATGGAGCTGGGCAAGAAGTTACAATAGTGATTTTTCCGGCACTGAGCCCAGCTGGATCAACTATACCACCAGGACCGATAGTTACATTTGACTCGCGAGAGAAGGCTGCTCCCAACCAACCCATTAGGACCTCCAAAGGCTCGGGGGTGCCACTTGAAACAAGATTCTCATTTCCCGTAATAATTGAACTACTTCCTGCACACAAATTTCCTGAACCGAAGGAAATACCACCTCCCACATCGCGCGATACATTACTCGATATTTTAGTATTTCGAATTCTGACATTGGACGAGATTATCATTATAGGACCTTCGGCCGTAACATTCCCAAAAAACTCAGAATTTAATATGTCAACTGACGATTCTGCAATGTGAATCACCTGTATAACGTGTAAATTATTACATACGATATTTGTTAAAACCACTTTTTTGCCCAAGTTGATATTAATTGGTGCATCCCCTCCAACAATGGTAAAATCTGTTAATCCAAAATCGGATTCAAAATGATCTCCGGTAGTAGGCGAGTTCCACCCATTTGAAAACACCGCACCTCCAAGGGGATGATTTTTTAGCATCGATTTATTGATTAAAAGATCCCTTTCGGATAATGTTCTGTTAGTCCCTTCATTTGCAAATCCACCATTTATGGAAATACTTGATTTGAAAATAAATCCTTCTGCAGATGCCGGAACATAAGTCCCTTCAGTAACCCAGATATTCGCTTTCCCAGGGTACGTCGCTCCAGTCACCAGAACGGGTCCAAGCTCTGGAAACGCATCCGCCCATGAGGTACCATCTTGTGCACCACCAGTTACACCCTGACGAACAAATACAACTTTTGATAGGTAGGTTATCTGAACTGAAAGACTTGTTTGATTTCCGGCCGAATCTTCTGCACGAATAGTGACAGCCTGAGTTAACCCATCGGTAAGAGTCGTCGGTGTAAAAATCCATTTCCCATCTTTGGTGTCAGTGGCTGCAACAAAACTGCCTGTGCCAACCTGAAACTGAACATTTTTCAGCCTTAAATCACTAGCCGTCACCGAAAAAGGCTTGATGGTGTTTGTGATTTGTTTTGGAACCGTTTGGTAATTGTTCAAAGTCAATGTCGGTTTCACCAAATCAATGGTCACCGTTTTGGTGGCCCAGTCGCTGAAATTGCCAGCAGCATCAATTTCGCGTACCCACAGATCATAATCACCGTCGACGGGCTTTAACAAAGTATAGGAGTTTTGACTTGGACAGTTCGTAACGGTCCCTCCCGATCCCAATTTGCATTGGGGTGTACCCGTTCCACCCGCGCCACGATCCCAATTCCAAGTGGCCGACGTATCTGGGCTTTTCGGCTGGTATAAATTTGGCGCACTTGGAGCAATCCGGTCCACGTTCACAATGTTGGGCGTTGGGCTGGATGGATTTCCGGCCAAATCAATTTCGGAAACATCAAACTTATACGTACCGTCTGCAAAGGGACTACTAATGGTATAGCTCGTTCCACTTTGCCGCGCAACCTCTTTTCCATTGACATTAATCACAAACAAATCCGTCGTTGCACCGGTGCCTTTCCAGGTCCATAGTAAACTGGATGGCGCATTTTGAATGTTCACAATGGTCGGAGGTGCAGCTGTAATTGAAGGCGCATTTGGCGCAGTGGCATCCATGGATACGGACACAGCGGCTTCGCCTTGATTCCCAAGGTTATCCGTTGCAATAACATTAATGTTAACAGTCTGATTATTAGTCAATGGAACAGCCTTGATAGACCACGATCCGTCACCGAGAAGGTTGGTTGCCAGAGCCCCGGCAACCCCATTTACCGTATAGGTTATAGTTTTGATGGGACCCGATCCAGGCGAAGTGGATGATGTACCGCTTACGTCAACGGTTCCCGCTTGCGTTAAATAAGTGCCAGAGGATTGAGGTTTTATAATCGTTACTATGGGTTTGGTTAAATCGTATGAGATGGACAGATAGGAAGGCAGTGACCAGTTCCCGGCTGCATCGCGTTCCTCAACATATAGAGAGTAGAGCACTTTGGAAACTGCGGAGGACAATGTGTATTCAAGCACTCGCACAATGGGTTCAGTACCGGCGAATGTCGCATCACCAAGCTTGTATCGGAAATCCCCTGAGCCTCCGCCACCTGTGGTCCAAGTCCATTTAGGAAGCACCGCGGTAGGCGTGGTGCCCAATACCTTAGGAACGCTTGGCGCGGTTCTATCTACTAGTACCGTAGCTCCGACCGTGTATCCGGAAACATTTCCAGCCAAATCCATTTCAGCCACTTCCAACGGGTAATTACCATCTACGACGGTAGTTATCGTATGCGACATTCCAATTTGTCTAGAGATTTCCACCCCGTTCATTTTTACGATAAAGGAATCGGAGGCTGCTCCTGTGCGGCTCCAAGTCCATTGCAGGCTGGTGCGGGCATCGGAACTATTCACTATAACTGGAGGGGTTACCAATACCGGAGACGCGGGTGCCGTGGCATCCATGGATACGGACACCGTGGCTTCGCCTTGATTCCCAAGATTGTCCGTTGCCGTAACCCTTATCGCAACGGTCGTATTGTTCACTAGGGGTATAGCCTTGATGGACCAAGTGCCGTCGCTTAACAAATTCGTTGCCAGGGTTCCCGCCACGCCGTCAATCGTATAGACTAGCGTTTTGATGTTTCCGGTACCTTGCGGACTGGTCGTGCCACCGGCCAGGTCAACGGTTCCAAGCCGGGTTAAGTAAGTGCCGGAGGATTGCGGCTTGGTGATGCTGACAGTCGGTTTGGAAAGGTCATACAGTATCGAAAGGCTGGCAGGCAAGGACCAGTTTCCGGCAACATCACGCTCTTCAACGTACAGGGTATATATGGTTTTGGTAATTGCCGAGGCAAGCGCGTATTCCAGCACTTTGACCGTGGGCTCAGTGCCTGAAAAATTAGCGTCGCCGAGTTTAAATCGGAAGTCACCGGTGCCGCCGCCGCCGGCAGTCCAGGTCCATTTCGGGAGGGATGCGGTGGGTGATGTGCCCAACAGAATCGGCATCGAAGGCGCAGTCGAATCCATCAGTATCGAAAGCATGGACTGACCCGAAATCCCAAAGCTGTCCGTGGCGATAACCTTGATATCCACGGTCCCATTGTTCACTAGGGGCATGCCTCTAATCGACCAAGTGCCGGTGCCGTTGGTGGCCAAATTTGTACTTAGGGTGCCGACCGTGGTGCCCAGCATATAGGTCACTTTTTTAATGGCCCCCGGGCCTTGAGGTGTTGTGGATCCGCCGGTAATATCAATGGTGCTTGACCGAGTCAAATAGGTGCCGGTGCTAATCGGAGTTATGAAGTTTACGGTCGGGCCTTTGGTGGCTTTGACTTTCTGGGACACAATGGTTTCATTGCCTTCCGTATCACGCACATAAAAACGCACCACATATTCTTTTTCCACGTCAAATTTATAGGATACGGATTTTACGATAGTAGAAGAATCATCCCACACCAAGTTACCGTCCAAATCCCATTTAAACTGAGTGACGACGCCGTATTCCTGAGGGGCGACAACGGGGGTAAAGGTCAAGTTAGTTCCCACTGTGACTACGGTGTCATGTCCAACCGTCACTTGGGGTGAATCCCGTTTCACGGTAATATCCACGCTGTCTTTCTTAGCGCTATCCGCTTGGCTGCGTGCAAAAATTCGTGTGGCGCCAGCTGTTATTGCTGTCACTTTACCGGACGCGTCCACTTTGGCGATTGTTGTATCCATCGACTGCCATTGAACTTTCTGGGTTGAGGTTGCAGGCAATACCGATCCACTTAAACTGCCCGTCACGCCTCCAATAAAAAGTTTAAGCGAGTGGGGTGCAATACTGACTCCAGTGACATGCTGCAATGCGCGCACGGTGACTTTCAACGTGTCCGCCTTCAGAGGATTTTCGACGGAGCTGACTACCACCGTGGTCGTGCCCTCAACCATGCCTTTGATGGCGCCATTTACTAGGTTCACTTTGGCCGTATCACCCAAAGTGTAAACGACATTCTGGTTGGCCATAGAGGGTAATACAATCACTGCCAAATTTTCCGTTGCGCCACCGATAAACAGGCTGGTAGAATCCGCAATAAAATGAACACTTTCAACAGCAACGGGGGCAGAAACATCCACTAAAACCAATGCCTTTCGGAAACCCCCACTCAGTTACCCAATGGCGTCATTTTTCAAGAGCCCCATGTTGATAGTAGTCATTTCCTCGATGATTTCCAGCAGC
>JAYTHY010000003.1:0-2546 GCA_043732185.1 Fibrobacteria bacterium | reverse complement strand
AATTTTGATGACCCATAAAATCAACAAATCCCTTGCCTACATTGGCCTACAGGACATTTCGGTCGCTATTTCACCCACTCGATCGCCCGAAGAGCCAGAATTTTTACTTCGGGTCCTTCAACAAAACCATTCCCAACCATGGCGTCAGGCACATTGAAGTACCCAACAATACCAGCATTCCCAAAACCGCAAAATTCCCGATGCTGATAATGCCGAGGTGAGTAGTGAATAACATTCCGGCATAGCCTGCCGTGGTGGTCAAAGTCGAAACACCTACAAGTACACCTATGCCCCGGTACAACTCACCGATGCGTCCACGGCCGAGCCGTAAATAGCCGAGCAGCATGTATGAAGCAACATCTACCGCATAGCCCTGCAGGGTAGTGATGACTATCAAATTGAAGGGCCCCAGCTTCAAGCCAAATAATCCCATCAAGCCCAAGATCCATACCATGCCCACGGTCATTTGGATGACGCATGCAGTCAGCAGTCTCCAATCGCGAAAAATCAAAGCCAACAACATAACCAACACAACGACCATCCAAAAAGAAATGTGCAGACTATCAGACTTGACAATGCGGATGATGTCACTAAAAACAAAGCTTGAACAATAACTGGATAGAGATTTCCCTCCAGCCGAAAGATGGCCGAACCGAGACTGGAAAGCGGCCGCATCCAGAGCGTTGGATGAATTATAACGGCCATAGATAAACCCTAATTTTCCGTAGCTGCCATCGCGTTCCCGAAGCAAGTTCAAAGCCCAGGGAGGGATATCCGTGGGGCCAAACTTTTGTGTCTGCACTAAATCACGCAGATTCACAATCATGGCGGAATCATCGCCCGTAGCGCGATTGAATACCCGTGCAGAAATCAACTCGCGAATTTGATCGATGAGGACGAGTCTTTCCTGCTGTTTTTCGGCGGGAGGCACAAAGGTCGACAAAGTAAGAAAACTTCTTAAATAGGGATCCCGATCCACAGTTAACCTATGCAGCAAGGTATCTTGAAGCGCCACAAGTGTAGCCGAATCCTTGCCCATGACCACAACGGGCTGACTGCTGGTACGATTGCTTCCCAAAGCGATACTTACTGGTAATCCTTTATTTTCATGGCGCATTTCCCTCAGTTTATCGAAATCGTATTCGAAGGCTAGGCGGGGAATAAAAAAGGCCAGGACCACCGCTCCTAAACCTGCAAAAAGTGCCGTTCCTTTTGCAAGCAGGGGCCAATCTGGTCTCCAGTTAAACGGTAACCGGAAAAGGCGACCGGGGCGAAAGTGGAGCCAGTGTAACCAGGTGTAGGTTCCGGCGCTTTCCGAAGCAAAAATAAAAGCGGGCATGAGCAAGTATGTCCCTAATAAACTGATGATGATACCAGCTGATGCCTGTACTCCAAATTCATAAAAACCGACGAACTTGGACGCCAACAAAGTTAACAGGCCCGCTACTGTCGTAGACGCTGCTACGAGCAAGGAGAAAAACATCTCGTCCAGCGTTCGGCTCAGGGCAGTATCCCAAGTACATCCTTCCCGCACCAGTTTCTGTGCATACCCAACGACGTAAATTGAAAAATCAATGCCCATTCCGAAAAGAATGGATACAACAAAGGCTGTGTAAAGATTCAAATGGCCGTAAACGCGCATAGTGAAGGCTAAAGTTAGGGCGCAGGCAATGACGGCTTGCAGAAAAATAACGAGAACGGGACCCAATCCTCGAAAGAAAACCACAATGAGTAGAATGTTTAAACCGATTGAAATCGCCGTTGCCAAAAGTCCATTGCTAGACAAAGCATTTACTTCGGCTAATTCTTTGTACGGTCCCTCCACCCCAACTTCCAAGCGCTCACCATATTGGGCGCGAATAGGATTCAATAGGTTTTCGCTCCGGGCCACAACAGTTTTGACATAGTCAAAATCCGAACTGGGTTTGGTCAGTGACGCTTGGACCAGTGCCACTAGTCTCCCCTCGCGTGTCCGTCCCATTAAGCGAGAACGGAGCGAATCGGGAATTCCCTGTTTGGAATCGAAGTCACTAGATGTCTTACTGTCTTTCTTCAAAAACCGGCTAAAAGACTCAGCGGCTTCATCAGGCAATCCAAGTTGTTGCGGCAGGTCTGCATCAAACCATTGTTGCGCACCAGGCGATCCTTGGGCCGCGGTGTCCTCGTCCAACAAATCAATGGTTAAAGGGCCGCGCTGTCCAAGGGCAAGACGCACGTTTTCGATTTTATCAGTAATTTTTTGCAGCTGCTCGGTTGGAAGGTACAAGAGTGCATGCTTGCGGAAAAAGGAATTGTCTCTTTCCACTTGAGCATAAACAACGTCTGGCCATTTGCGCAATGCATCCGCCAGCCTATCCTGTAAGCGGGCCAGTTCAGCAGGATCATCCAGTGAAATGGCAATGGTATAAAGATCCGAGCTCCCCAGTCGTGACTTGGCTTCCTGCATGGCAAGAATGGTTTCCGTATTCCGTGGAAGCAACGCATCGAGGTTCGCGTCAATTTTCAAATGGGACGAATAAATACCACTAAAAAGGGTCAAGGCCAGA
>JAYTHY010000002.1:0-2572 GCA_043732185.1 Fibrobacteria bacterium | reverse complement strand
AGCCTGTCACCAAGTGGCCACGACTCATCCAGAACGACTATCAAAAAGGGGAAATCCAATTCGAAATCAGGAGATCATGAGTTTCCGAAAGGCATTGCCACTAAAACGGTGTCCTGTATCGAGGGCTTTTCTTTGGAACTAGCAATGATCTTTGTATTGCCCTGTTGTAAACCGGACACAATTCCATCCGCAGTGACGGATGCGATTTTTGAATCCTCGCTCTTCCACGTGACGGCGACACTGGCGATAGAGGGCGTCGCTTTAACCGTGAGCGGCTGGCTGGCCCCAGCCTTAACCAAATGCAATGGGTTTGGAGTAATAGTGATGCTTTCAGGAACATTGGAGTTTCCAGTGACAAGAATTGTGAAGACCACGGTTTTGGTGGGGTTGGATCTGAGCGTGGCGGTTAGATGCGCTGTTCCCGATTTTAACGCCTTCAAATGCGTCGCATCAAACGAGACGAGGTCAGCATGGTCTATACTCCACTCTAAAGTCTTGTCGCTAAGATCGGGAGGCAATACCGTGACTGCCGGTATAGCTTGAGAGTCCCCTTCCACAATGGTCAGGACCAAGGGAGATGCCGTTAGAGATGCGTTTGGAGTAATGATGACAAAGGTTTGTTCGGTTGTGTTGGTGGTGCCATCGTAATTCTTTTTGACGCTGTACGCCAATTGACCAGCCTTATAGGCGGTTATGTAGATGATGGCCTTGCCTCCATCCCAGCCATCCACGACCAAATTCTGGAAGCCGGCTTTGGAGATGATACGGCCATTGAAAACGGTATCGATTAGGCGACCGTCCTCGGTCTTGAAGACAATGATGGCGGAATCCATCGTCTTTATACTATCGTAGAGCGAATTGAAGGATGCAGCCTGTGTTGTTTTTGAAGACTGCGTCAAGTCACAGGACCAGAATACCATGCCAATGGCGGTTAGCAGAAACGCCAACCCAAATCGAATCAAGAACATTTTAAATACGGAATTGGTGGACGGGGCCCAAGTTGGACTATGCATGAAATTCTCCAGAGAACGCGGGGATTTAATCGACATCGGGTAAAATTAATTCAATCAAAGCTAGTTAACTATGACGGCGGTCACAGTATTGGCGTTTCCGTCCCCCCATTTGCTCTATTAATTGAAAATTCAGCTCTAGGATGCTGAAAAGCCCTGCATTCGGGTAGGCTTTGTGGCTGGGCGGCGCGGAGGACGCTTCCGTCCCGATAAACAATTGGGGGGAAATGAAGAAGAATGGCAACAATTTCTAGAATTTGGACATGAAAACCATACAATCTGTTCTAGCGAAGTCTTTACTGTTGGCCTTTGGTTTAACCTGCGCTGGTATGGCGCAAACAACCAATCCATTGAAAATTTTCATCCTTGCTGGACAATCCAATATGGAAGGTCAAGGGGAAATGACAAGTGGTGCCATGGGCAACCTAAAATATTTAGTGGATCACGATACGGCTAAAACCTATGCGCATCTGGTCGATGGAGCAGGTGCTTGGCTAACGCGCAACGATGTATGGATTTATTATAAAAGGGGCGGAACAACCGATGTTTACGGAGGCTTGAAGGCCGGGTACGGAGTTTCTGCAACAACCATCGGCCCAGAACTTCAATTCGGATTTTTGATGGGGGACCATTTTAACAATCAGGTGCTGCTGATTAAAACAGCCTGGGGAGGCAAAGCCCTTGCAACCGATTTCAGACCTCCGCATGCAGTAGGCATCAATGGATACCATAAAAGGCCAATAGCTGATGGAGACACCGGATTTTATTTCATGGAAATTCTGAAAATTGTTCGTGCGGTAACCGGCAATATCAAAACTTACTTTCCGACTTATGACGGCAAGGGGTATGAAATAGCAGGATTCGCTTGGCATCAAGGCTGGAATGACCGCATTGATTCGGCTCGCGCAGCAGAATATGAAAGCAATCTTAAATGGTTTATTAAGGACATTCGCGATTCTTTGAAGACACCATTGCTACCCTTTGCTACCGCAAATATGGGTGCCGTGGGCTGGACGGAATCCTTTCCCCCTGCACTTGCTTACTTTGCTGGCATGAAAGCGGTAACCGATCCTACCAAATATCCAGAGTTTGGCGGAAACGTCGCCTATGTAGAAACCCGCGATTACTGGCGCGCAAAAGAAATATCGCCGGCCGATCAACTGTACCATTGGAATCGTAATGCCGAGAGCTACTACCTGGTAGGAAAAGGTTTGGGCGATGCCATGCTAAAAATGCTTCCGACAATTACTGGGATAAATAGCCAATCAGAAAAAGCCGACTCCAAAGCAACGAAGGCCTCCAGCCGGTATTCGTCCAACAAGGTTGTTCTGGAATACAAACCACGGGGCAGCCTGAAGAGTCGAAAATCAATTGCGCTAGACGCAAATGGAAAGGCCGTTGCCCAGCCGGTACGGAAGCTTGTTCGATAGGCGAATCGGGCCTAGAGAAACATGGTAGCTAAATTAGGTTGCTACTAGTAAGAGCAGGGTCCTGAGCCAAGGTATGACGTTGCAGCCAATTTGTCGATATGGCTGCAATCGCTTTTATCCAGCACCAAAATT
>JAYTHY010000001.1:0-47121 GCA_043732185.1 Fibrobacteria bacterium | reverse complement strand
TCGATGAGACTTTCTGTGGGAAAAATACGCTGCTTAAGTCCGGGAAGAAAAAAGTACGGAAAGAAATAATCTCCGCTCCCAATGCGACTGGATTCATTGCAGAGGACTTCGTCGAATCCGTTCTTGGCTGGCGAACCAGCGCCGGTATTGATAGATCCGTTCATCAAATGGCCATCGAGATGCCATTTTCCGATGAGGCCCGTATGGTAGCCCTTGTTCTTAAGTGTTCTCGCCACCGAAACGAATTTCGTGGGATCGAGGAATTCCACATAATTGTCGTCTAAATATTCCGTGATGCTATTCCGCACGGGCATTTGTCCGGTCATTAATGTGGCTCGAGCGGGGGAACAAACGGGTGACGAACTATAGGCATTGGTAAAACGTACGCCTTCGCTCGCAAGCTTGTCCACGTTGGGACTTGCGTTAAAAGTGTTTCCGTAGCAACCGAACTCATGCCAGCCGAGGTCATCGACCAGCACCATAATCACATTTGGCGGTGCCGCTGAGGATAAGGAAATTCCAAGAACGGTAAAGGCAAGCGCTTTAAGAATGCACATTGCGCCGTTAGATAAACGTGGACGATCCTTCAGTATGGTCCTTTCATCTGAGGGATACCTACGGCTGATTTTCATATCTACCGAGTGACTAGAATTTGTTTTGAGAGGATTTTTTTATTTGGCAGTCGCGCGCGGAGCAAGTACAAGCCTCCGGCATACTCTCCACTGGAAGTATTCCAGAATATTTGAGTGCCGGATGATTTCGTCGCCTTGAAAACACTACGCCCCGCGAGGTTGGTAATAGTTAAGGAGTATGGAGAGTGGCCGGATGTGGTCTTAGGTAAGGCGATGGAATAGCCTGTCGGACTTTTTTGAACGACAATTGAGGTGTTGGCAATAGAGGGTTCGCCAACCAGCTGGATGCCTGTTGTTCCGATTTTCTGTTTGGCCAGTCCAATTTGGAAAATAACACCATTAGTCTTGGTTCCCTGGAAATAGAACCAGTACTCATCTCCGTGCTCGATAATATCACCGTGTCCAAATGCCCCGGTAGCCCAGGACGGTATGTTCATGGAAATTTTTCCGAGTTTGGTAAAGTTGGTCATATTATTGGAATATGCGGATTGGTAGTACTCGCCGTTCGTGGAAAGTCCCGTAGCCCCGTATCGGACATATTGCCCGTTTTGCTTGAAAATGATATTTCCCTCACCAACTGCGTCCGTACGAATTGCTTTGGTAGTGTCCCAGTCCTTTAAATTGGTCGAGGTAAGGTACCAGATTGCTTCTCCTGCGTCATCGTAGGATAAATAATAAATCCCATTTTCCAGGTACAGAAAGGGATCGTTCCACTTGGCATTGGCCACCAAAGGGTTGCCTTTGAACTCCGTCCAGGTGATAAGATCCGTGGATGTGGAATATCCCAGCATTGGAGCTTTTCCATTGCGGGCACCTGCAAAAAACATGTACCAGATACCATCTTTCAGCATAGGCTTCGACGGTGCCTGGCTCCGCTCTTCATTCCAAGTACCAGGCGCTCCCTTTGGAATCGCCAGTCCCTTGTAGGTCCAAGTCAGCCCGTCCGGTGACGTTGCGTAATCAATCCTGGGAGGCCCTTTGCCACCTTCGGGCGGCCATGGATTGGCACTGGAGTAATACATGTAATAGGTGTTTCCATATTTGATAACCGAAGGGTCCTTGGCCCAGTTGTCCTCTGGATCAGAAAAAACTGCGGCGGTGTCCGCGACCCATGGCGTGGTTGCTGAATTCACCACTTGGGCATTTATTTTTTCCCCGGCGGTAAACAGGAAAAATACAACAAGGACTGCTACTAGTCTCACTCTACGCCCTCCAGATGAACTACAATTTTCTAAACAAAGTCTAAGAATTAACGCTGTTCCGGTAAACGAAGTGATGGTCTGGAAAACGGTTTTAATCCCGTCATTGCTGCATGCCGCCGCATTTTATCCAATAGGTTACCGCCAATCCACAGAAATAAGACAGCTTTGTATGTCTTGCTGGAGAAAATTAGTGTTCAGTCGGGTGTCAAATGGGTGATGCATTCGTGTCATCAACACCATTTTTCTCATTTAATTAAAGGAAATCTTGCAAGCTTCCGATATCCAAAGGGATGCAAACCGTCTTTAAAACAGTACTCGCTCTGGTTTTGGCGCTTGGCTATTTGGTCATGGATGCCTATTCCAAGCCGTCTTTAGCCTTCTTGGGTTTTGATCGAGAATCCAATCCGTTAATCCGGGATAACCTGCGAAGTCGCATACAATTTGAACTTGCTGCGGATACGGGCTTGATTGCCTTTTCAAATTCAGAAGTGGCCGCACTCTTCTCAAAAGGTGTCCTTTCCGAACCGGACGTCAGTCCAGTGGATCTTCCACGCCTAAGCAAAGAATTGAGCGCCCAATACTTTGCCTTTGGTCAAATGGAAACGCTGGAGAGTGTCAGTAAAAGGATTTGGTGGAAACCGTGGCGACTAAAAGTGACGTGGTCCCAAGAAATTCGTTTGCGCGTTCTTGAAGCGTCGACGGGAATTCTGGTTTATGATGGACGGGTAACGGGTCACTTAGCTGACAAGGCATTGCTTACGGGCCCAAAGCCTATTCAGCTTATGAGCCCGCTTGAAAAGGAAGGCTATCTGAACCGAATGCTATCGGTACTTGCCCTGGAAACATCCAAAACTCTCGCCAAGGCCGTAAAAGAAAAAACCGCCCCAGCTGGAGCGGCTTCAACAAAATAGCCAAGTGAAATAAGGAATGGAACCGCAGTTGCGGTTCCGATAATTAATCCTCTTTCCAAACCAAAATACTGCCGCAGCTCTCGCAGGTGAGCATTGCGTTCTTTTTGCTAATCTCAATAATTCGCTGGGGGGTTTGCGTCCGATTGCAAACGAGACAAGCTTTTTGATTCCGGTTGATGGCTGCGATCACATTCGGTGTTCCGCGGCGATTGACCACTCGGTCATACACGCTCAAAACCTTTTTGTTAATCTTTGAGCGCGGAGCCTCTGATTTGGCGAATTCTTCGGCAATGCGATCTTCAATACCACCAAGCTCCTCGACTAATTTATTCAACTCAGGTTCGTTCGCTTCTAAAATCTGCTTGTAGGTGGCCTCAACCTCTTCTTTTTCTTTCAAAAGATTTTCCAACATCTGCTGATGGTGGATGACATTGGCTTGAGCGCTATCGATATTGCGTTTATGCGTGGCAATTTCCAAATGGACGGCATCGTATTCTCGATTGGTGGTAATTGCCTCCAACCGGCGATTGCTGAGTGTGAGCGAAGTTTGCTCCACGACGCAAATATCCTGATTTTCCTGCATCAAGGTCCTGGTCTCGGCAATAGCCTGATTGGTCCCCTCCAGCTTGGTTTTTTCTCGCTCGATATCCTCCTTGAGGGTCTCGATGCGAAGGGGTAGATCCTTTTTCGTAAGCTTAAGCTCGTAAACCTTCTTATCGACCGCTGAAAGGTCTAAAAGATACTGTAAATCCTCTTGCATCCTGAATACCTGACTTTAAGGTTACACTGGCAAAATAGAAAAAAACCCCGCAACTAAATAGGCGAACGTCGATTAAACAGGGAACCGGCCCGCTCCCATCCCAAGGTCAATCCGGTTTCTATCAATTCTTTTGACCGGGACAGTACCGTCTCTAAAGTTTTTGACTCATCGGATCCATATTTTCGCAGCACAAAGTCGGCCCGATCCGTGTCCGGTGGCAAGGGTCCAACACCGATTCGCACGCGAGTAAAATCGTCGCCACAATGTTCAATCAGATCCCGAAGTCCATTATGGCCGCCATGCCCGCCTTGAGTCCGAATGCGCACCGCACCCATTTCCAAGTACAGGTCATCGACAACCACGATTAGGTTTTTGATGGAAACTTTGTAGAAAGCCAGCAGCGCCTGGGCAGATTCTCCACTGAGATTCATAAAGGTCTGGGGCTTGCCAACTAAAAGCGGAAGGCCCGCCAATGTGAATCGTCGCGTCAAGGATTTGGCTTCCGTTTTCCATGTGCCAAATTTGTCAGCTGTGGATTGGCCCAGGGACTCGACCAATCTATCTACTAATGCAAAGCCGATATTGTGGCGGGTGAGGTCATATTTAGGGCCCGGATTCCCCAGGCCCAAAAGAATATGCAAGATCTAGTCAGGGAGCAAGAATTACTTCTTGTCCTTGCCTGCCGCAGGTGCTTTGGCGTCTTTACCTGCCGCCGGAGTCTTGCCGTCTTTACCTGCTGCTGGTGCTGCTGCCGCCGCCGCTGCGGGCTTCTCAGCAACCACTTCTTCTTCGGCCTTGCCGGTGGTCACACCGAATAACGCTGTTTTTGGGGGAGTCACAAACGTACCCTTGTCGAATTTCAAATCCTTGACATAAAAGATGGTTCCGTTCGCAAGCTCCGTTATGTCCATATGGAATTTTTCAGGAATGTCCTGAACCTTGGCACGTAGTTTTACGAACTTTTTCATAACCGAGAAGACGCCGCCCTGGGTTTTTACGCCATAAGGAATGCCGAATGTGCTCACTGGCACATTTACGATCACGGGTCTTTGATTATTGACGCGTAGAAAATCAATATGAACAATCAAGTCGCGGCGGATGGGATCGGTTTCGACCAATTTTAACATGACCTGCTGAGGGACGCCATCAACATTCAAATCGATGACCTGGTTTTTTCTTCCCAAATGGGGACGCATTTCCACAGCGTTGACTTCCACAAGTAGAGGGTCGACTTCCAAACCATAAACAATGGCGGGAACGCGGCCTTCTTTGCGCATTCGCAATAGGGCCCCTTTGCTGGATTTGGGGCGATTTTTGGCACTAAGCGTTAGATTGGACATATTCATTTCCTTTTTCAGTACACATGTCAGACCGTATGACATGCCTTCCTGATGATTTTTGGACTCAAATCGGTCGCTCTCACCTTATCAAGATGGAAGCAGTCCCCTGGTTGGGGCGGTAGGATTCGAACCTACGGTAAACGGCGTCAAAGGCCGTTGTCTTGCCACTAGACGACGCCCCACCGGGAACGGGGGCTAAAGTAAGAAGAAAAAGGGGGTGTTGCAACCCGATTTCACTAAGCTGAAGTACAGAATTCGGTCAGGCAGGAGAACCGGCTGGTCCCAGAAATGGCCTCTAAGCATTGCTGGGCATCACCCTTCTCTCGGAAAAGTGAAAAAAGGCTGGCGCCACTGCCACTGAGCAGGGTTTTGACGGGAGAGAAGGTTTGCATGCAGTCATACATGGATTGGATAGGGGCAAAATGGCGGCGGATAGGTGCGTCGAAATCGTTGCGGAGCATTTGATAAAATTGCCAGTCCTCACAATAGGTGAAATAGAGCGCCTTGAAGCGGCCCCAGCCCTTTTTCCGGTCGGCATCTAACTGACCATAGGCCCAAGCCGTTTCTACCCGGCACTCTGGTGTGCCGATTACAATGTGAAAAGGATAAGGGTCTGGGGCGGGAAGGAGCCGCTCTCCTTTTCCTTCCCCAAATGAGGCACCGCCATAGAGAAAAAACGGTACGTCCGATCCTAGTTCGGCTGCAATAGGCACAAGTTCGGCCAGACTGAGGCCCAAGTTCCATATGCGATTGCATAGGATGAGAGCGGCGGCGGCATTGGAGCTTCCGCCCCCTAGGCCGGCGGCTGAGGGGAGGTTTTTCTCTAGGTTAAAACGGATTCCAGATTTGGAATTTAATCGGTCGGGGTAATTTTTTTGGAGCAGGCGAGCTGCTCGCATGATCAGGTTTTGATTCGGGTCGGCGGTTATGCCAGGCGGGCAGATCAACTCCAATGTATCCCAGGGTTCCGCATGTAACATGTCGCAACAGCCAACCGTATGGAATAGGGTACCCAAATTATGAAAGCCGTCCGAGCGCCGTTCTTGTATTTCCAAAAACAAGTTTATTTTCCCGTAGCAGGGGAGCGTCTGGATGGTATTGGTCATTCCTAGGTAAATTTAGCATTATTTATTTATAAGTTTACACTGGAACGGATCGGTGTAAACTGTTCTATAATAATCGGACAAATTTCCTGGAATAGCCACTTCATGCCACAGCATTTGATAACCCTTCTGGATTTAAGTCGAGCCCAAGTCGAAGGGCTCTTGGAACTTGCGGCTTCAATCAAACGCGAGTACAAGGAAAAAGGTGCCAGCGATGCCCTCAAAGGCCGCACGGCCGCCATGATTTTTGAGAAGCCAAGCTTGCGCACGCGAGTCACTTTCGAAGCCGGCATGGTACAAATGGGCGGTGCCGCCATCAATTTGGATCCGAGCCAGATTTCCTTGGGCAAACGTGAATCTGTCTCCGATGCCGCTAAAAGCCTTTCCCGCTGGGTGGACGCCATCATTGCCCGCACCTATAGTCATAGTTTGGTCACGGAACTGGCCAAGTATGCCACCGTTCCTGTTATCAACGCATTGACCGACTTGCATCATCCCTGTCAGGCTTTGGCTTTAGGGCAAACTTTGATGGAACGCCGGGGCAAACTTTCGGGACTTAAAATCGTATTTGTCGGTGACGGCAATAATGTGGCCAACTCCATTGCGGAACTGGCCGGGCAGCTGGGAATGCATTTTACCCTGGCCTGCCCCACTGGCTACGAACAGCCCGCTGCCATCGTACAGGATTTGCAGCAGCTGTTTCATAAATACGGAGGCAAATATTCCGTCACGCATGATCCCATTGCGGCCGTTGCCGGGGCGGATTGCATTTATACCGATGTGTGGATCAGCATGGGCGAAGAAGCTCAAGCCGAAGAAAAGAAACGGCATTTTTCCCGTTTCCAAGTCAACGCGGACCTAGTTTCGCACGCACCTCAAGGTTGTTTGGTGACCCATTGTCTGCCGGCGCATTTGGATGAAGAAATCACACAGGAAGTGATGGATTCTCCGCATTGTGTCATTTTTGATGAAGCTGAAAACCGGCTGCACGCCCAAAAGGCGGTGCTTCTTACCTTGATTTCTCCCTCCCTTCCGGGCGGGAAAGTTGGACGGAACTGAATCGGGAGTATTCCCGGGGAGATCTATGCTGGAACGCGTCGCATTTGGAATAGAGGCTTTGGACAAGATGATCGACGGTGGCGTGGTCCGGGGAAGCGCGACTGTGGTGGAAGGCGCGCCAGGTACGGGAAAAACGACGCTGGGCATGCAGTTCATCGTCAACGGCATTGAAAAATTCCAGGAGCCGGGACTTATTCTCACATTCGAAGAATTCCCAAGTCAGTATTACCATGATGCCTTGAACTTCGGCTGGGATCTTAAAAAATATGAAGAGCAAGGGCTTCTCAAAATCATCTTTTCCGATCCCACCACCGTTGCCAGTGAAGTCGAAGAATTGGGCGGGGCGCTGGAAACCTTGATCGACGAGATGGGCATCAAGCGGTGTTTGGTGGACTCGTTGACCCATTTCGAATATGCCGCTGAAGAACCGGATGAATTGCGGGAAATGGAAAATGGTTTCATCTCCAGCCTAAAACGTGAGGGGATAACTTCCCTGTTACTGCGGGAGAACAGCAATCTGCTGGGAGATACCAGCAGTCTTTCCCAGGCGCCGTTCATCGCCGACAATTATTTCATTCTGCGCTATGTGGAAATCGACAGCGCCATCTCCAAAGCAATTCTTGTGCTTAAAATGCGGGGCAGCCAGCATGCCAAGGATATTCGCCAATTCCATATCGCCAAGGGCGGCATTGAAATCATGGATAAATTCATCGGTCGCCAGGGCGTTATGAGTGGCTCTCCGGTTAAAACCGAAGGCGATGCTTTTGTGGAAGCTTTTTCGGCTATTGCCAAGCGCAAAGGTAAATAGCCCGGTGCCTTGGATGCATGCAGCCGGTATGCTGTTGACGTCTCTCCTCTTTGGTGTCATCGGCTTCTACTTGACTTTGATCGCCAAATTCTATCGACAGAAATTCCAAAAGGGCCCCCCGTACCGATATCTGCAAATTAGCTTGGCCGTGCTGATGACGGGGTTGTTGCTGAATCTCAAACTTTTTGGTTTTCTGCCTCCATTCTTACCTTCGACCTTGGTATGCATTGGCGGATTGGCCTTTACCAGTTTATGTTATGCCCTCTATCGCACCATGATGAGCGTCAGCTAAACCCCATGGTATCCCTCTCCGCGCTTACCATTGTCATTTTACACCTCACTTTTATTGTGACCTTTCTGGTCATTGCATCCTTGAGCAAAATTTTCGGCGCGGCCAGAAAAAAGCGGCCACTGTACAAGCTTTTCTATGTTGCGAGCATGCTGATGTCGCTTTCAATGGTTCTCAGTTTACTGGGTTTGGATCTTACTTATATGGCCGCAGCTGCCATGGCCTTGGATTTGATCGGCTTGGTTTTGGGGTGCGCGATAACCTATTTCTATTGGGATTGGCTCCCGCGTGAACTGGCAAGGGGATAGCTATGGCAAATATTATGGTCGTGGACGACGAGCGCGATATAGCGGATTTAGTCAAGCTGGTGCTGGAGCTGGGGAACCACAAGGTTACGTTGGTAACTGAACCGGAATCCGCAGTCGCCACGGCGCTTGGATTGATTCCCGATCTCATTCTCTTGGATGTCGTGATGCCGAACGTGGATGGATTTGACATCTTTCGGGAAATCCGGGAGCAACCTACGTTAGCCAAGATTCCCATTGCCTTTTTAACCAGTAATAATAAGTCTGTGGATTTAATGGTTGGCCTGCATGTCATGAAGGCGGAAGATTACATCACCAAGCCATTTGGAAAACAGGAGTTGCTGGACCGCGTCAACGCAATGCTGAAAAAGATCGGCGTAAGCTAATAGTCAGTTACTGGAATCCACCCACTACCAAACATCCTCGTCAGGCACAGTTTTTTCACTGGAAAGCGCCATGGCTTCTTCTAACTCTTTGGCTGCGGCAACATAGTCCTGGTTTTTAGGGGTCTTGCCCTTAAAATGGGTTAGGATGGTCTGCAGTTTTTCTTCGGTAAAGGTCAGCTTCATTTGTTTGGTGACCTTGCCCTTATAGCCCCACTTTTTCATGATGGCTTCGGTGAGCTCAAAAGCGTCATCGGGTGCGTAGAAGTTCATTTCATCGGATTGAAAGGCATAACAAAGGTCCATGTCCATGCATTCTGGGGCTGGAACTCCGGCTTGTTGCGCTTCCATCCATTTATGCACATGGCGCTTTCGCACCTCTAAAATCTTGTCCAAACGCATGTAGCCGATGATGAGAAAATTCCCTTTATGGGCTTCGGCTAAACCTTGATATCGGGTCCCGAAAAGAAAATAACGGCGGCGATTTTTCATGGTTGCCAAACGCGTTTTGGCATTATGGCATTGCAGAAAGCCGTAGCTTCCTGTTTCATAATTCGGCTCGGTGATGGGCTGGTTGTACTCGTCAACGGGCTCTCTAACCGGCAATAGATGCTTGGTTGAACAGTCCAGATGGATGAGAACGCCTTCGCCTTTTCCTCGATAATCCTGCCAATTTCCGGTACTGAACATTTTTTTGGCCCTTCCGTCAACAGGTCAATATACTGGAATCCCTGTTCTGAGTCAACGGGATTTACCTGAATAGAATTTAAATTTCAACCTTTTCCGACACTACGGAATGCCCTAAAAATACCTTGGCGAGGCGATCAAACCCTGCGGTTTGATCCGTGGTCAGGAAGTGTTGCTGGCCGCCATGGTTTAAAGTGGATTCCACCTCTGGATGTCGACGCAAATAGTCCCATAAGCTTTGTGCGACAATCTCTCCTTGCACCAGTATCTGTACATGGGGCGGCAACAGGTCGCGAATTTTGGGGAGCAAAATGGGATAATGTGTGCAGGCCAGCAGTAACGCGTCGATGTCTCCGTTTGGACATCGGGCCACAGTCTCTTGCCAGTACTTACGCAGGAAATAATCGATACCGGCGCCATCCAGCTCACCTGCTTCTACCAAGGGCACCAGCATTGGACAAGCATTCTGAATAAGGTTTAAGCCCGGGGCTAACTTGGCCATTTCCAAAGGAAAACTTTCCGATTTGACGGTGCCTTCTGTGGCCCACAAGGCCACATTGCGGATTCCGGGATTGAAGTTTCTTTGGTTGGATGAAGCGGTTATCGAACTTAAATCCGCCAGGGCTTCCGCCGATGGGCGAATGATACCTAATACTTTTCGGTTGGGGTATTCTACAGGCAGGACTTTTTGCTGAATAGTGCGCAAAGCCTTGGCTGAAGCCGTATTGCATGCGATGATCACCAGGCTGCAATCCCTGGCAAAAAGAATATCCAAGCATTGTTTGCTGAAACTGAAAATGGCTTCAAAGGAGCGATTGCCATACGGTGTGCGGGCGTTGTCTCCCAAATAGAGATAATCGTATTGGGGGAGCAGGGCACGGATGCTTTTGAAGATGGTCAGACCACCGAATCCGGAGTCGAATATTCCGATTTTCATGGCTGCCTGTCCGTTTAGCTAAATTAAGAGTGAAGGGCCAAGATCCGATGGTTCCGAATAATGGCTGGCTGGCATGGACGCAAGTAAGTTAAGAAATTCCTGCATTTGCGGAAACACGATTCCGTATCTGGATTGCTGTGGGCATTTTGCCGATCCTTGGCAGGGCCACAGGGCCGGGCGCAGTAAAAGCAATTCGCTGGTGGTCAGGGAAGGAGAAAAAGAACTTCACCACGCCTTTCGTCACACTTTGCACGAACTGTCCATGGCTCTTTTCCCACTTCGCGCTATCTATCAGGCCTATTGGGAAAAGCTGGCTCAAGAGGATTATCCCCATGAAAAACTGATGGACGATCCCGAATACGGTCGTTCCGTGATTGAGAATTTTTTCTGGGATTATTTTGTGCAATATTCGGATGCGCGGCCCATTTTGAGAACCGCACGAGAAATCGAAAGCAAAGATTTGCGCCTCGCCCATGATTTGATGCAATGGTCCTATGCACCGCTGTGGTTCTATCGCGTCCAAAGCCGCAACGCCAAAACTGCCAAGTTGCTCAATTTGGGAAACAATAAAATTCATACCGTTCACCATGCGGGTCGCATTCCTGAAGTGGGCTCAGGATTGCTAACCCGGATATTGCCTTTTCGTGGACTTGAATTATGTGGACATGCAAGTCTTGCCCTCGGAGCCGACTCCTCTGCGTCGCGGTTGGACGCGCTATTTAGAGCGGGTTGTCGAGAACTTGGAGTAAAGAATTCGGTGACATTAAGGCCCGATGTCCATTGCGAAGAATGGCGTAGGCACGGCGCACTTTTTTTAGGGATTTGGCGCGCCGAGGTTTACGATGCGAAAGCAGGTAGACCGAGCAGTACCACTGCGGCAAATGCGCCATTTACTTTGGACATTCAAAGTCGGGAAGCTTTGCTCAGAGCGTTAGAGGCTACGGTGGATGCGGTGCCGGTGGGCGTTGGGATTTGGGATGTCAAGCATCGCGCCTTACGCTTGGCACGTCTTGAGCCGGAAGGAGAAAAACTGAAAGTTACTCTCTACGATTCGGGATTCCATTCCTACGTAAGAAATTGGCTAACAGATCGCTTGGGCTCGGCTCTTTCGCACAGTGAAGAATTGCAAGAAGTTTTACCAGGCCCAAGCTCCGAATCTCAAGATATGTGGATCCATACAGCTCTGGGTGCATTGAACGCACAAACGCCTATCCAAGCCAGCACGCATGATTGGGGCCGCAGGCGACTCCAACTTCTGCTTAAAGACATGGTGAAAAAAGGCGTGGATGTAACTTTGCTGCGACAGCAATTGGACTTATGAGGTTGACTTGAGGTTGCTTTGAGAAAGCGTTTCGTCGTCAGCAAAGTAGCCGCTATTCTGGCAATGGTGTCCGTTATCGCATTTGGCGGAGTGTTGGAATTGGATTCTGTGCGCGCTTATTTGATGGAGCCCAACGGCGTATTTCCGCAAGACATCAATTTATATCCACCCGGATCTAAAGCGCCAGCTTTTCAATTGTCCCGGGTAGAAAAAGTTTTGCACCAACCCTTACTTTTGGATTCGGTGGCTGCAGACATTCTTGTTCGCACGAGTCCATCCACAGCTATGCAGCTGCCACTAGCACCGGATTCCATATGGGCCTTAATCGATGTCCCTACTGGCTCGAACCCTTCTGTGTCTAGTCAAGACATAGCCCAATTGCAGCCCCAAAAGTTGATTCAAACCATTCAGAAAGGACTCCGAGCGCATACAGCCAACCTCAACGACTCGGAAAAGAAAGTTCTGTATCAGGAGGCGTCCGGCCTATTTTTGCAAGAAGAGGAAGACACGGCACTGAGCCCCATTGAAGGTGAGTTACGTCGCCTGGAAAATGAGGCCCGCATTCATCGTTTGATGGAGTTGGCTGGGCGGCTGCAGTGGCCCGGATTAGTTGAAGCGGCTTCCGCAGCGTGGCAGCTTGAAGTTTGGATCCTCCGTTCCGTGCAAATCATTGGGGTAGAGGCAACCGTTGCCAAGCTAAAGCGGGCGACAGTTGGAAACCAGGATTTCCCTATTCATCAAGGGAGTCTAGGCCCAGATCGTCACCAAGCAGATAGAGGAATTTGGATCGATCCAGGCGGCGACGATGAATATCACTTGAAGGGCGTCGGTGAGCCAGGCGCATTTTTACTAATCGTAGATTTGGGCGGTAACGATCTTTATATTTCCAAAGACAGCCTCTCCCGTTCGGCAGGAAATATGGGCATCGAACTCATTGCGGATCTTAAGGGCAATGATCGGTATCTGGGTGCTAATTTTGCATTCGGATCGACTTTGTTCGGCTATGCTTCTTTGTTCGATTTGGCCGGTCATGATACCTACGAAGGCCGCTGCGCTTCCCTTGGTTTTGGATTCTTCGGTCTAGGCATTGTTGAAGATCAAGCCGGCAATGATGTTTATTCCGCAAGTCTGATGTCTCAGGGCGTCGGCTCCACCAAGGGGATAGGGCTGCTGCTGGATAGGAATGGAAACGATCAGTACCTGGCGCGCCCAACTTTTAAAGATGACTTGCGCTACACGGATCACAATATTCATATGATGCAAGGATTTGCGTCAGGCTTCACTCCGGATTATGCGGGGGGAATTGGCTTGCTTCGGGACGGAGCGGGTAATGACACTTATATCGCCGATATTTTCGGACAAGGATCTGCTTATTGGTACGCATTGGGATTATTGATAGACGAATCCGGAGACGATTCGTTTTCGGCTTATCAGTATGCGCAAGGAGCCGGAGTGCATATCGCAGTGGGTGCATTGCTGGATTTAGGTGGAAATGATCGGTATGCGTCCAAAGGCGTGAGTCAAGGTTGTGGTCATGATTTGGGATTTGGTTTGCTTTATGATCGAATCGGCAACGACACTTATTTGGCCACGGATATGAGTCAGGGCGCAGGCAGCGCCAATGGCTTAGGGATACTCCAGGATGCCTTGGGAAATGATATCTACGAGTCCATCAATTTAGACATGACTTTGGGTCATGCCGACATGCGCCGTGATCGCGGCAGCTTCGGTTTCTTTTTGGACGGCGGTGGTATGGATAGGTACCGGCGGTCAACGGGGGATGGTACTGCCTGGCGGGTATTCAATGGCAAGACCAAGGGAAATGGTTATGGCTTGGACAAATAATTTTGTTGTTTCGCCCGGAACCAATTCCAGTGAGCTCATGACGCGACCGTTAGGTTGGATGCTGGTGGGTGTATTGATATGGGCCATGCCGACAATCAGTGCCGTGCCACACCTAACCCGCATGGATTCTCTTTTTATTATTGCCGCCACCGGGGAGCCTCGCTTCAAGACAGCCCGCGATTCGTGTGAAAAGCTGCTGGTAGGGGACGCAAGCGTACCAGATTATCTGATCGCATCCAGGTTGAGTGGACAAACACCGCGCCAACACCATTATGTCGAACACCTCTTCATCACGAGATCGGATTCAGGTCGCCATGCTTTGGCCAGACAGAAATTAGCCTCGGCACTTTCCACGGTTCCGGATAGTTTGAAAGCACAGTTGCTGCATATTGGATCAGAACTCGCTGACAGCACATTCTTGAACGTGGCGCGGTTGTATTTAGGGGCCGACAGTGAGGATGTGCGCAAGGCGGCGGTGCGTAGCCTGGGAATGTATCCGAATCCACTAGATGATTCCGGATTGCTACAACGGATTGAAACAACCACTGGCTTGGAAAGACAGGAGAATCTCTGGGCCTTAAGTCGGCACAAAGGCGTCAAGGATTGGCAAAGGCTTGTCGCGGTTCTAAAGGACGGAATGCTTTACAACCGGCAACTGGCGCGTAAACTTTTGGACTCGGCTTCTGGAGGAAACTGGAGTGCCCTAGCCAAATACCGTCCTACAAAAATGGACCAGGTCGAACGGCTTGAATGGATGTTGCTAGCCTTGGGCAATCGGGATTCAACTGCACAAGCCTATTTGAAGAAAGAACGCCAAGTACTCAGTCCTTTGGCCAGAAAATTTATGGATTCAGAATTCCAAATCAATGCCTCTAAATTCTAAATAATCACAAATATCGACGGTGGACACCGAGTGGGTGTATAATGAAGATGCCCAGGCCATACAGTAAATAAGCGTTCAGTGGGAACGCATTGATAAAGGAACCTACCATGATTCAGCCCTCTCCAGTGCTAACCCCCTTCGGCGCCGTCAACAATCGCGTTAATCGCGCTTCAGACCTGTTAGGGATAAAGGAAAACTATCGCCGGCTTTTGACCACCTGCTGGCGCGAGACCAAAGTTTCTTTACCCATCATCGATGATAAAGGCAGTATGCAAGTTTTCGAAGGGTACCGGGTGCAGCATAATGGCGTGCGGGGTCCCTACAAAGGTGGCGTGCGGTATCATCCCGAGGTGGACTTGGATGAAGTCAAAGCGTTGGCGTCCCTGATGACCTGGAAATGTGCGCTCGTCAATATTCCATTTGGCGGAGCCAAGGGTGGAATTTGTGTGGATCCGGCTATGTTAAGTGAACGGGAATTACAAGCTCTCACGCGCCGTTTCGTCATCAGCATCAAAAATATGATCGGCCCCTACAAAGATATCATGGCACCGGACATGGGCACAAATCCCAAGACCATGGGCTGGATGATGGATGCCTATGGACAGATCAGCGGGTACAGTCCTGCCATAGTCACTGGCAAACCGGTAACTTTGGAAGGCACGCCGGATCGTCTGGACGCCACCGGATTGGGCGTGGCTATGATCACTCGCAGAGTTTTAGAGGACCGCAAAGAATTTTTAAGTGGTAAGACCGTGGCGGTGCAAGGCTTTGGCAATGTCGGCAGTTTTGCTGCTTTGCATCTTCACCGCATGAGCGCCAAAGTGATTGCCGTCAGCGATTTTTCCGGTGTTGTATTCGATCCCAAAGGTTTGGATGTGGAAAAACTCATGATCCATATGGAAACGCATCGCACATTATCAGGGTTTGCCCAAGGTGAATTCGCCACCCGCGACTCTCTGGAAATCATGGGCTTGGACTGCGATATTCTGGTCCCGGCGGCTCTAGGCCATGTGATTCATGCCGGTAATATGCAGAAGATCAAAGCCCGATATATTATCGAAGGTGCCAACGGGCCTATCAGTCCCGAAGCCGATGAGTATTTGAATAAGGCAGGTGTGATCATCGTACCGGATATTTTAGCCAATGCCGGCGGCGTAGTGGGTTCCTATTTCGAATGGGCACAGAATATCCAAATGCACCACTGGGAACACGCCGAAAGCAAGCTGGAGTTGGACAAGTTTCTCTCTGCGGCGTTATTGTCGGTGACTCAAGCGGCAAAAAAGCACAACATCAATTACCGGGATGCTGCTTTTGCAGTGGGCGTGGACAGGGTTTATCAAGCTGCTGTGGCCCGAGGGCATTGATTCGCGCGAACACGAATCATTTGCTACTGGTCAGAGATTTAGAACGGCCTGGGTAAGACATAAAACAGCGCCACTCCGGTGGTCAGGAACATCAGATTGGTGTGGTCGCGAATATGGCCGGAGAGCAACCGTGAGAGCTCCAGAGATATATCAAGGCCAAAGGGTTGATTGTCGAAAGGCATCCAGTACTTGCCAAAGGCTACGGCTGCCAGGGGTCGCGGGCCAATTCTTTCTCCACTGAATTCATAAGCCATTACGCCGCCTAGAGACATGGAAAAATATTCCGAGTTGCGGACGGGGTCAGGGCCTTCGTCCCCGAGCCACATTTTGCGGAGATCCAGGCTTATTTCCGGAAGGTAGTCGTAGACATCCTTGGCATCCATGGTGGCCAAGCGGGCGTGGATTCCGGCCTGCCATGACTGGCCCAGGTCTAGGTAACCGCCAAGTTGCGGCTGCCAGCCCATCCCGTTGCCGATGGAATAATTGCCCGACACTTCCAAAACTACGGACTTTCTGGCCGCAACCGCGGGGGTGCCATCGAGATTGATATCCGGTTCATCTGCCCGGATGGGGAATAAAAAAAACACTGTGACGGCAATTACAGAGAGGCATCCACCGCGAATGGAAATTGTAGGAGAGCGTGGTAGGCGGGTTCGCGCTTTAAGCGACAGGCGCATAGCCGTCCAGGGAATGGATGCCCCGGGCGTGCATGGCGACTAGCAATTCACGGTTCATCTTCCGAATGGCGTTCCATCGATAAGCGAGAACAGTATAGCATTGAACGGCTTCAGCGCCGGCATCCAACAAGTCCATGACTTTGCTACCATGGTCGATACCGCCACTGGCGAAAAGCGTGAGCTTGGGCAATTGCTTTCGGATATATTGAACAGCGGGTAAAGTGTTCTTGTATAGAATGCGTCCGGACAGTCCGCCCTTGCCACCTGTGCCAGTCACGGGACCGATATCCGACTCCGGCGATTGCATGCGCAAGTAACGCGCCTTTTCGCCTGGGAAGGTATTGAACAGTACCAAACCGGTTACCCCGGCATCGGCGATGATTTGCAAATTGTTGTCTAGTGATCGGGCGTTCATGTCCGGCGATATTTTTACGAAGACGGCTTTCTTTGGAGCGAGGCCTTTACGGGCTTCCATGATCTCATGGAGGAGATCGGCCAAAAAAGTTTCATCTCTGTCCATCCGATCGAGACCGGTGTTGGGACAGCTTACATTGAGTTCGATATAGTCGGCGGCGCGGTAGGCTCTGCGAAAGGTTGACATCACGTCAGCGATTTTTTGATCGGGATCTTCCATTCCGGGTGTGTCTGCGACGCTGATGCCCAAGGCGAGTTTCCGTTTGTGGCAATGTCCCAGGGCTTTGTCCACTTCGTGGGCGATCACCTCAATACCTGGATTATTGAGACCCATGGAATTGGTCATGGCCCGGTCGAGCGGTAGCATGCGTATGCGCGGCCTGAATTCATTGCCTTCTCGATGTCCGCTGGTTGCCGATCCCACGGTTACGGCCCCGAATCCCAGTGCGCTGAAGGCGGCTAATCGCTCAGCGGACTTGTTGCCGCCGGCTGCCAGCATAATGGGACTGGCTACTGTGATGGGCATGCTTCGATCGTAAAATCGAATGGTTTTTTCCAGTTCAAAACTGGGCGTTCGTCCAATGGGAATACTGTTGGCCACGGCGGCGAAAGTGGAAAGCAACTTGTGTCGGGCTTCAGGGTTGCGTACCATGGACTTGCCCGCTTCAAGCAGCATATCGCTTAGTCCGCTACGATAGTCGTGGTGGACTACGCCCTGTCCTTGTTGCTCAATTTTTTGGGTATCGGACATGCGAATCGTATTACTCACCTCTGTACTATAAAGTAATAAACCAACCGGCCGCAAGCGGTAAAGCAAGATGGTTAGTGTGGGGCGTTTTTATTACTTTGGCCCAGACCCATTTCCAGGCAAGCTTATGGCTAAAGTTTTGAAAACCTCCGAAACCCCAAATCCTCTGGCCATTCGATTCCATATGGATACCAAGGTGGTTGCATCTGGCTCGCGTTCGTTTCCGGACGTGGAGTCGGCTCAGGCGGATCCAATGGCCGCCAAGCTTTTTGAGCTTCCCTATGTCACCTCCGTTTTCTATGTGGGAACTACAGTTACGGTGAATAAGGATGAAGATGGCGATTGGAACAATCTTTTAACTCCAATCGCCGATATCTTGGAAGCCAGTTTGGTTGCCGTCGAAGAGCCTGCCCCGCAAGAAATCGATTTCGATCCTCATGCCGCAGGGGCCGGTATTCTCAGGCCACCGGATTTCTTTAAGCTGGCCTTGGAGGAACAGATTGGCCATATCAATCGGATTTTTGATGAAATGGTGCGGCCGGGTTTGGCCGGTGATGGGGGCGGACTTGAGCTCATGGGCATTGAGGGTTCCACGGTGCATATCCACTACGAGGGCGCTTGTGGAAGTTGCCCCAGCTCCACATCGGGAACCCTGATGTACATTGAAGGTGCCCTGCAAAAAAAGGCCCATCCTGAACTGACCGTACTGGCTGATTAAGGGTATGCCCGGAAAAAGCCCAGCCGGTTCTTCTCATACCCACACTTTCTTCATGGCAATGGCCTTTGCCCAAGCCCGTAAGGTCAAAGGAAGTACCTTTCCGAACCCGCCAGTCGGCGCAGTTTTGGTAAAAGCGGGCAAGGTCATTGGCAATGGTGGAACCCGGCCGGTGGGTGGGAACCATGCCGAAATAGTGGCTTTGAAAAAAGCGAGTCTGCGCGCCAGGGGCAGCACGTTGTATGTGACGCTTGAACCCTGTTCCCACCAAGGGCGCACTCCGCCCTGTGTATTGGCTGTGATTGCTGCGGGTGTTCAAAAAGTTGTCGTGGCTGTGCAAGACCCAAATCCTTTGGTGGGTGGCAAAGGCATTCGAGCCCTGCGTAAAGCCGGCATTGAGGTACTCACGGGTACTATGGCTGAAGAGGCTGCCACATTTTATGCTGGATTTTTCTTTTTTATCCGCCATCATCGCCCCAAGATCATTCTTAAAATCGCCCAAAGTTTGGACGGGCGAGTGAATATTCGCCCTGGTGTGGAAACCAAAATTACCGGGGAGGCTTCCCGCCGCCATGTCCATGAAATGCGCGCGCGCGCGGATGCAGTTTTAATAGGTGGGCGGACCTTGCGCATTGACGATCCGGATTTGACTCCTCGCCTGAATCAGGGACCTGTTCCGGAAGCTTTGATACTCAGCCGACGAGGACCCTTTCCTCCCAATGCAAAACTTTTTGCCAAAAACCGTAAGGCCAAGACTTGGGTTATGAGCTATTCCAGGGCGGGCGTCCCAAGTGGAGTGGAGTGGGTGCAGCTTCCAGTTCCTGCAGCAAAGACATCTAGGCAAAGTGCTACCGCATCTGCTCGGACTCCTTCCGCCCTTTCCACTCTTTCCACCCTTTTAGCCTTTTTTGCCCAAAGGGGGTATCACTCAGTGCTGGTCGAAGGTGGCCCTGAAATTTGGGCTCATTTCATAAACGCGGGAATTTGGGACACTCTATACATTGCCACCGCTCCCGAGATTATGCCGGAAGGCCAGCGGTGGGACGCGCAACTGCCACTGGACTGGGGAAAATCGCTCAAATTTCGTAATTTTGCATCCTTCGAAAATGATTATTGGGCGGAATTCGGCAACTCGAACGCTCTTGACACGTTCATGCTTGGAGTTTGAGGCGATCATGTTCACTGGAATCGTTGCAGAAATGGGCGTGGTTAAAGAACGGACTCAAGTCGGTTCCGCCATTCGCTTTCGCATCCAAGCAGTCCAGATCGCCATGGGACTTTCGCTTGGAGACAGCGTGGCCTGTAACGGTGTGTGCCTGACAGCCGAGGCCATCCATTCCGATGGTTTTACAGTGTCGGCTGTGCCAGAAACACTTTCCGTAACCACATTGGGCGATGTTCGCATGGGCCACACCCTCAACTTGGAAGCTGCCCTAAAAGCGGGTAGCCCCATGGGGGGGCACATCGTACAAGGACATGTGGATGCCGTGGCTGAAGTATTGGACATCAAGGACTTGGCGGCTGGCGCGGGTAAAGAATTGTCTCTCCGCATTCCCCAAGAATTCACCCGGTATTGTGTGGTTAAAGGTTCCATTGCCTTGCATGGAGTAAGTCTGACTATTGCTGGTGTGGATGGAAACGTATTACGTTTTGCTATAGTGCCGCATACCTTGGCCAATACGAGCCTCGGTACGGTGGTGCCCGGACAACGCCTGAATATTGAAGTGGATCTTTTGGGCAAGTATGTCGAGAAGCTTCTGGGATTGGCAGGCCGAGTAGAATCTTCGTCCGTAGCGAGCGGAAGTAGACATCCAGAAACACTCACTTCCACCAATATGGAAAAATGGGGCTATGGAGTTTAATACCATACCTGAGGCGGTTGCCGATATTAAGAAAGGCCGCCTCGTCGTTGTCGTGGATGATCGCGACCGTGAAAATGAAGGCGACGTAGTTTTTGCCGCGAGTAAATCGACAGCCGCAAAAATAAACTTTCTGGCGAAACATGCGCGTGGGCTGATTTGTGTAGCGCTATCCGCTGAACGCGTGGAAACCTTGCGCCTCCCGCCAATGGCCGAAACCAATTTATCCAGGCACGAAACAGCTTTTACGGTTTCTGTGGAAGTACGCGAAGGCACCACCACTGGAATCAGCGCCGCGGATCGCAGTGCAACGTCGCGGGCGCTGGGTGATGCGAATTTTGGCCATGAAGATTTTATTCGGCCCGGCCATATTTTCCCTCTCAAAGCCAGACGGGGTGGAGTGCTTGTCCGTGCCGGGCATACCGAGGCAGCCGTAGACTTGGTGGAAATGGCCGGCCTAGGCAGTGCGGGTGTCATTTGTGAAATCATGAATGAAAATGGGACGATGGCGCGGCTCAAGGACAGCGTCAAATTTGCCAAGAAGCATCGTCTCAAGATTATTTCCGTAGAAGATTTGATCGGCTACCGCAGGATTCAAGAAAAGTTGATCCGCCGTGTGGCTTCGCCACACTTTCCAATCCCTTCTGCATCCTTTCGCGCCTTTTTGTACGAGGACGTCATCCATGGCCGCAAACATTTGGCTTTGGTCAAAGGCGAGGTCGCCAGCAAGCATACCATCAACGTGCGCGTGCACTCCGAGTGTTTGATAGGGGATGTATTCGAGTCCTTGCAATGCAACTGTGGTTCTTTAAAGCAATTGGGACTGGATTATATCTCCAAACACGGTGGGATATTTCTCTACATGCGCCAGGTCGATCCGGAAGCTGATTTCTCCCGTAAGCTGGGGTTGCTCGCAGAAACAGAATCCACTGGGGCGAAACCAGGGAATAAAGCTTCGAGTGCAGCCATTCGCAACGCTCATGGTTTGGCCATGGATGCCCGCACTTATGGCATTGGCGCTCAAATACTTTTTGACTTAGGCGTGCGTCAATTGAACCTATTGACCAATCATCCCAAGCGCATTCAGGGTTTGGAAGGCTATGGCCTTAAAATCATGCGACAAACGCCTTTGGTAAAATCTGGATCCAAATCGTTGGCAAGGAGGTAACATGCCGGTTATTGAAGGAACGCTGACAGTAAATAAGAAAAAAATTGCGGTGGTCGTCTCACGATTCAATTCCCTGGTGACAACCCAGCTCCTGGAAGGTGCGCGTGACGGTTTTATGCGCCACGGCGGACTGGAAAAAGATTTTACCGTGGTCTGGGTTCCCGGGGCGTGTGAAATTCCCCAGGTAGCCAAGCAAATAGCTGGTTCCGGCAAGTACCATGCCATTGTCGCATTGGGTGCTGTCATTCGCGGCGCTACGCCGCATTTCGACCAAGTCGTGGCTACTGTAACACGTGGTGTGGCCGAAGTCGCCATGCAATCCGGCATTCCCGTTATTTTTGGAGTCCTCACTACAGATTCCCTTGAGCAGGCCCTCGAACGCGCCGGTTCCAAGGGCGGCAATAAGGGTTGGGACTCCGCTTTAGCAGCGATTGAAATGACCAACCTGTGGGATCAGCTGAAATGATTTCCAAAAGGCGCGGTCGCGAATTCGCGATGCAATTGCTCTATGCGGTGGAAGTGGGGAAGGAGTCGTTTGCTACGGCTGTCAAAACCATGTCCGTCGATCCCGATTTGCCCATGGATGCCAAGGAATATGGCACATTGCTGAGCCGTAAAGTCTTGGAGCACCAGGAAGATATCGATGCCAAAATCGTGGAAGCCTCCAGCCATTGGAATTTAGAACGCATCGCCATTGTTGACAGACTGATCATTTGCTGCGCAGCCGCCGAGCTTATGTATTTTCCGGACATCCCTACGGGGGTGGCCATTAATGAGGCGGTAGATATCGCCAAAAAATTTTCCACAGGCGAATCCAGTCGCTTTGTAAACGGCGTCCTTGACGCCATCGCCAAATCCTTCCCCAGTTCCATTCAAAGGAATCCGTAAAATGCTCAATGACAAACAGACGAAAATCCTCTTAGCCCTTTTTGTTTTTTCCGTGGCCTTTGTCACTTATATGCTGACCATGGCACCGACAGTATCCTTTTGGGATTGCGGTGAATTAGTGGGTGCATCCAATATCCTTGGCAATCCCCACCCGCCTGGAAACCCGCTATTTACTCTCATGGCGCGTGTTTTTATTATGGTAGCGCCCTTTAAAGAATTGGCAACCAGGGTCAATTTTATTTCCGTGCTCACCAGTTCACTGACGATTTTGATCGCATTCCTTTTTTCAATTAAGGCGCTGGGAATTCTTTTCGAGAACAAACTTTCTCGTTTCGCGACCTATTGTTCTGCGATAATCGGGAGCTTCTTAGTCACTTTTTCCGATACATTTTGGTTTAGCGCAGTGGAAGCTGAAGTCTATGGTTCATCAATGCTCATTGTCATGTGCATCTCCTGGCTCTCATTGGAATGGTATGAACAGCGGGGAAATCCAAAAGCCAACCGTGTGCTATTGTTGATTGCATATCTTGGTTTTCTAGGTATGGGAATTCATCCCTTCTCTTTTATCACCATGCCCGCGGTAGGAGTTTTTATCATCATCGCCGACCCTAATCACCGGAAAAACTGGTTAGGCTTCGTGCTTTTAGCGGCAACTTTTTTCGTATTGGGAGCGGTTGTTTCTGGCGGCATGGGTCAGGGTCTCATCTGGGCTTACATCGCCACTTTACTGATAGGCGTCGTCGCTACGGCGGCCGTGCCGGATATGGAGTTTGATCTCCCCTTGGCCATTACAGGGCTTGGATTATTTTCCATTATCTATGATATCGGTGACTTTATCTTTTTTGCCGGTGCAACCTTGGTAATCAGTCTGATTGCCAAATTCATGTCCAAGACACCCACATTGAAAAATCGCTGGTCCATGTCGATGTGGCTCTGCATCGTAGCGCTCATCGGCTTTTCAAGCTATTCCTATGTACCCATCCGTTCCAAAGTTAGCCCGAATATTGATGAAAACGAGCCCAGGACCTGGAACGTATTTAAGGAGTATTTGGAGCGCAAACAATATGGTTCGGAATCCATGATAACACGAGCCTTTCATCGTCGTGGACAAATTCAGAATCAATTTCTCGTATACCCGCACATGGGATTTGGGGGCTATTTACTCTCTCAGTACTTTCCCTGGAAAGTCGGCGAAACCAGGGCTGACGAAAACGAACCGCTTTTAAGAAGTTTTCCTTGGAAGCATGAGTTCAATACCCTCACTTCAAATTTGGGGGACAAACCACGCCTTCAATTCTTGTTGTTCCTGCTTTTGCAATTTCCCTTTGTTTACGGCGGTTACCTTGCCTACAAACGCAATCCGCATATCGGCATTTACCTCATGTTGCTCTTTGGCGTGGGAAGTTATGCAATGATATTTTACATGAATTTTGCGGACGGATCACAAATGGAAATGCGGGACTATCAGTATTGGAAAGAAGCCAAATTCAACCCTCAGCAGAAGCCGGAAAACGTGCATATCGAAGTACGGGATCGGGATTACTTCTTTACACCCGGCTTTATGTTCATGGGTATACTTTTCGGATTGTCTTCGGCCTTTTTACTGAACAAGTTGGGTCAAGGGGGAAAAAACAAAATGCTGCCTAGGGGAGTAGGCGTGGCGCTTGCCTCACTGGCCTTGGCCGTCCCGGCATTTTCAAATTGGAAGGAGCATGATCGTACCGGCGATTATATTCCTTGGGACTATGCTTACAATTTGCTTATGAGTTGTAGGCAAAACGCAATCTTATTTACCAATGGAGACAATGACACTTTTCCTCTTTGGTTTATTCAAGAAGTAGAGGGAATTCGCAAGGATGTAAGAGTGGTAAATCTATCCTTGGTCAATACCAATTGGTATATTCATCAGCTTAAGACACATGAGCCCAAGTTGGTCATTGGATTCAGCGATGCTGAAATCGATGCTTTGGAGCCCCAACCCTGGCAGTTCAAAAAGACCGTTGGCTTTAAGATTCCTAATTCGGCCATTACCGTGGAATTGGAACCGCGCTCCTATCTTAAGGTGCAAGACATCATGGTTTTGCATATTGCCCAGAACAATTATCCTGCCCATCCTATCCAATTTGCTGTAACGGTTTCCGACGACAATATGATGGGGCTGGAAAAGTATTTGATTATGGAAGGCATGGTTTACACGTTGGTGGAAGAGAAG
This sequence comes from Fibrobacteria bacterium, assembly GCA_043732185.1. Lineage (GTDB taxonomy): Bacteria > Fibrobacterota > Fibrobacteria > UBA11236 > UBA11236 > Chersky-265. The sequence continues at coordinate 22,611 of JAYTHY010000001.1, read as the reverse complement.
AAGAACAAGGAAATCGATGCTGCCGTTACCGCAAAAATGGTGGACTCGGTTTACCGGTATCGCGGCTTAGGCGATCCTTCGCTCTATGTGGATCTTAATACGGAAGGATTGCTTACCAATTATTCCGCCACCAATTTCCATCTGGTCATGTGGGCGCAGGAAAAAATTGCAGCGCTTGATAAACAAACGGAATCCTTGCGTAAGCTGTCGGGTCCGGCGCTTACGGATTCCATCCGTAATTTGATTTCTGCAAATGAAAAGGAACGGGCTGAAAAAATCGCTTTCGCTGAAAGATATTTGAAGCTGAATGCCCACATTCTGCCACGTGAATGGCGCAATAATTATTACGGAGCACAATTCTATTCCGGCATCAAAGACTATGTGCAGGCTGAGGCGTATTATAAAAAGGGCATTGCGGAGGCGCCCAGCCCCAAACTGTTCGGCACCAATTTGGCCCAACTTTACATGGAACAAAGCAAGTTCCCCCAAGCGGAATCTTTGCTGACCGAATTGAAGAACTCTTCACCTGGTGATTTCGAAATCTGGTACAGTCTGAGCGACTTGTACCAAAAACGCGGAGAACTGGGTAAAGCGCACGATGTGCTGTCGGAGTGGTTGCGGGGCAATCCAAACCACCAATATTCTGCGATGGTCAGTCAGCAGATCCAGTATATTGAGGGGCAACTCCAAAATCAACTAGCGCCACAGCCTGCCACGAATGGCCCCATGGTGCCATCCAAGGCAGCGCCGGCCCCAGGTGCTGGGGGCATTCCTGGTTTAGCCCCGGGTCACGAAGCCGGTCCAGCCTTAAAATCCGTCACCCCGAAAACCAAGGACACAGCACTCAAAGGAACTTCGGCACCTAAAACGACTGCTCCTGCCGGCAAGTCCTAACCGCTGGGTCGAAGGCCGATTGAAAAATCCGGTTCGTCCTCGCGTCTTGTTGGTGAACTGGCGCGATATCCGCAATCCGGAAGCCGGAGGTGCTGAGGTCCACCTGCATGAGGTGGCCGTGCGGCTGGTCCGGGATGGTTTTACCTGTATCCAACATTCCCACCAGTTTACGGGTGGACTAGCGGAAGAAAATATTGATGGTGTACTGGTTCGTCGCAGCGGTGGAAAATTTCTTTTTAATTATTGGGTTTGGTTGAACTTGGGGGTGTGGTGCCGCCGTGAACGCATCGACATTGTCTTGGACGATTCCAACAAAATTCCTTTTCTCCTACCTTGGTTCACTTCCCGCCCGGTGGTTGCACAAATCCATCATCTTTTTGGGCGAGTGCTTTTTTATGAAACGGCTTGGCCCATGGCGCTCTATGTACTGGCCTTTGAATGCTTGATGCCTTCTGCATATAAACGGAGTCGGGTACTGACCGGTTCCGCCAGTAGCCAAGCCGAGCTGGTGAGAAAAGGTTTTGGAAGGGTGGATATTGCCCCGGAAGGAGCAGATCTTAAACTGTATCGTCCGCCTGGAAATAGTGAAAAAGTCGGATGTCGGATTCTTTATGTGGGGCGCGTTAAAAAATACAAGGGTCTCGAGGTGATTCTAAAAGCAGTTGTTCAGCTTAAGGCTAAGTGGCCGGATTTGGAGCTGGATATCGTAGGCTCCGGCGATGATGTACCACGCCTTAAAAGTTTAACCGTTAGCTTGAAGATGGAATCGTGGACGCATTTTCTGGGCTTTGTGAGTGAGGAGCGTAAAGTGGAGCTTTATGCAAATGCTCGCGTCGTGGTAAACTCGTCGCTTAAAGAGGGTTGGGGCCTCACTTCCATTGAAGCCAATGCCTGCGGGACGCCTGTTGTGGCAACCAATGTACCCGGCCTTTGCGATAGTGTCCGCGATGGTGAAACGGGATTTTTAGTCCCCTTTGGCGATGTCACTGCTTTTGCCGAAGCGCTCGGTAAAATTCTTGGAGATTCCAGCTTGGCCAATTCGCTAAGGGCCAATTCCCTAGTCTGGGCAAGTAAACATACCTGGGAGCGGGCCTATGAGGTGACGCGAAACGCCTTACTTGAGGTTCGGGAAGAACACCGATTGGGCCGAGCATCATACGCACAATCAAGGGCAACTGTGTGACCCAAAAAGTAGCGATGCGGCATCTATGGTTTTGGATAAGATTGATCTCGGCTGTTTCCATTTTGTGGTATGTAATCGCAAAAAATGGTCAGGGACGAATTATTACCGTCCTATTGTCCGCCCATCCAACCTGGATACTATTGGCGGGCGTTTTGTTTTTCCTTTCCGTCATAGCTGGCGCCTACCAATGGCATTTGCTCCTACGCATTCAAGGAATCGAATTTCGGTTTCGGGATTGTTTCCGCACTTACTATTCGGGAATGTTTCTCAACAACTTCCTGCCGGGAACCATTGGGGGAGATGCCTTACGGGTTTATGAAGTTCAGAAAGGCATGGACGGATGGGGCAAGGCGGTGGCGGCTACTTTTCTGGATAGGTTGATTGGATTTTTTTCGCTGTCCTTGCTCTCGCTTATTGCTGTGACGCTTTCATTATGGAGAAACAATCTCGATCATCAGGTCTTTAGGCATTTGCTCATTGCCGTATCAGTGATATTTGCCTGCTTTGTCCTAGCGCTGATTTTTCTGCTCAGTCGGCGCATTGCCTCGCTGACCCATTCTGTTGTTCAATGGACAAATATAAAATGGCTCGATGACAGCTATACCAGGTTGCAGGACATCTTAATAGCCTACCGGGCCCGATATGTAGGGATGGGGTATGTGGTTTTAGTGTCTTGCGTGGTACAGGTCCTTCGCATCAATGTGCATTGGTTTTCTGCGATTGGACTCGGAATTGGCATTTCACCGGTTTTTTTCTTTTGCTTTATCCCCATCATTGCACTCGCGGGGGTCATTCCGCTTAACGTAGGGGGGTGGGGCATACCCCAAAGTATCGGCACCTATCTCTACACCTTGCCGGGTGTGTTAGCCCTGACTCCACTTGGCAATTCGCAAAGCGATATTAAAGTGACCGCCGCAGCCTTGGCTTTCCTCCCCTCGGTAGTGGGGTTGGTTGTCATGCTGGGGGGAGGATTCTACTTTGTAACGGGTAAAGCCAAATCATGATCGAATCACCCAAACTTTCCCTTGTCATTCCCGCCTATAATGAGGTGGAGAGCATTCCTGTTTTGGTCAAAGAAATTTGCGAAGTCTGCCGAAAAGAAGACATCACCTTTGAGGTCATTCTTATTGACGATGGAAGTAAAGATGGAACCTTTGCTTGCATTGAAGCTTTAGCCAAGCAGGACACTCGCATTCGTGGCGTTCAATTCCGGCACAATTGTGGCAAGGCCGCGGCCTTATCTGAAGGCTTTCGGCGCAGTCGAGGCACCTATGTCATGACTATGGATGCGGATCTGCAAGACAATCCCACGGAAATTCCCGGCATCATCAAGTTGCTGGAGGATGGGGCCGATCTCGTATCGGGATGGAAGAAGAAAAGGTATGATCCGATTCACAAAACCCTCCCTTCCAAACTGTTCAATGCAGTGACGGGCCGGGTTGCAGGACTAAAGCTGCACGACTTCAATTGTGGGCTTAAGGGCTATCGCAGCGAGGTGGTCAAAAGTCTGGATTTATATGGGGAATTGCATCGCTATATTCCGGTAATGGCCAATTGGAATGGCTTCAAGGTGGTCGAAAAAGTGGTTGAGCATCGCCCCCGAAAGTTTGGCTATTCCAAATATGGTTGGGCTCGACTCACAAATGGGCCTTTTGATCTCATCACCTTGGTGTTTCTACACCGATATACCAGTCGACCTTTGCACCTTTTCGGCTTCATCGGATTGGCCTTTAGTTTTTTGGGTGCTGCCATACTCGCTGGTTTTGCCATTGAATGGGCCGTGACCGGTAATGGTCATGTGCGGCCGTTGATGCTGGCCGGTGTGGCGTCCATTATAGTAGGTATTCAATTTGTGTCCATTGGACTATTGGGTGAAATGATCAACCACCGCACGGTGGAACGCACGTATCCGGTCCGTCGCGAGGTATGAAAGCCCTAATCATCGGCTGTAATGGCCTGTTGGGTCAGAATCTGATCAGGACATTGCCGTCAGATGGAAAGTGGCAATTGGTGGGCGCAGGTATTGAAGCTGCCGCCGTCCTCTCCCCGTATCTTGCCGAGTACCGTAGTCTGGATGTTACTAAGCGACAAGCTCTGGAATCTGTCCTGGCCGAATATTCACCCGATTTGATACTCAATGCCGCCGCCATTACGGATGTTGATCTCTGTGAAAGGGATCGGCCATTATGCGCATTGCTGAACCGCGATGCCGTTGGCTGGATGGCAGCGACAGGTGTGCCATTGGTGCAAATTTCCAGCGACTATGTCTTTGATGGATTGTCCGGACCGTACCGTGAGCAGGACCCTATTGGACCACTAAGTTATTACGGCTCCACAAAATTAGAATCGGAGGCACTTACCCTAGCTGGATCACCTCGTTCCTTGGTGCTGCGCACCATGACGCTTTGGGGGAAGGGGCGGGGAGCCAAGACCAGCTTTGTCGAGTTTGTACAGAGCAGTCTTGCAGCCGGAAAAACCATTCGAATAGTCACTGATCAATGGGGAAATCCCACCCTGGCTGAAGATTTGGCTTTGGCTGTTTGGAAATTGGTGGGGTCGGGAAAGACCGGCCTTTACCATGTTGCCGGGTCGGAATGGAATAGCCGCTTTGAGTGGGCGGTAGCCATCGCCAACCATTACGGATTAGACCCTAAGTTGATTCAACCTTGCCTTACGGCAGACCTCAAACAACTGGCACAACGTCCATTAAAGTCCGGCCTCAATTGTGATAAATTGTTCAAAGAAACGGGTTTTAGGCCCAGAAATGTCCGAGAACAGCTCAATTGGGTGGATAAAATCGATAAAAGTGCCTGATAAGGCCTGATCGGGAGAAAACAGCCGTTTTTGCTATATTAAGCCCCCAACTTAGGCGGGTTGAGTATTCCACATAACACGCATTTGAATAAGTGACCATGGCCAAATCCCTCGTCATCATCCCTACGTTTAATGAGATCGAAAACTTGCCCAAGTTGTTGGACAAAATCGACGCACTCGAACTTGGTTTGGATATCCTAATTGTGGACGATGGCTCCCCTGATGGGACCGGCGATTGGGTTGAGAGTCAGTTGGTTACGCGTAAAAACCTGCAACTCTTGCGCAGGCAGGGAAAACAGGGGCTAGGTAGTGCCTATGTTGCCGGATTCCGGCATGCCATTGCCAAAGGATACGATTTTGTTTTTGAAATGGATGCGGATTTCTCCCATGATCCGGCCCATCTCCCGGTTTTCTTGAAAGAAATAGAAAACAATGACTTGGTGGTGGGCAGCCGGTATATCAATGGGATTTCCGTTGTAAATTGGCCTATGAGCCGCCTTTTGCTCAGCTATTTCGCGAATATGTATGCCCGCTGGATTACCGGATTACCAGTCCAAGATGCCACTGGAGGGTTTAAGTGCTTTCGAGTCGAAGCCTTGAAATCTCTGGATTTGGGAAAAATCCATGCGGGCGGGTATTCTTTCCAGATTGAAGTCACGTATAAGCTGTGGAAAAAAGGTTTTAAAATCCGGGAAATCCCGATCATTTTTATCGACCGAACCGCTGGCGTATCGAAAATGTCCGGCACCATCATCAAGGAAGCCTTACTCGTGCTCATCAGATTGCGATTTGGGAGCAATGCATGAGTTCCTTTTTGCGAAACCTTCCTGGTTATCGCTTCAAGCCTCTGAGTCGAATCTCTGAACTTGCCACTAATCAAGCAAAAATTGGTGAACATGCGCCTACCGAAAAAGCCTCGAATGTAGCAGAGCCAGAACGACATGGCTTGCCCGGGATTTCCATCGTCATCGTGTCCTACAATGTCCGGGAATATTTGGATGCCTGCCTACAAAGCGTCTATCATGCCGCGGAGACTTTTCCTGGTGTGGTGGAAATAATTGTTTTTGACAATGACTCCCGCGATGGAACTTTAACCTTACTCAAGCCCCGCTATCCATTGGTGACTTGGTTGAAGTCGGATCGCAACCTCGGTTTTGGAACCGGATGCAATCGCGGCGCTGCACTCGCTACCCAGGAATTGCTCCTGTTTTTGAATCCCGATACATTAGTGAGTGAAAATACGTTCTCGGTCATGTGGGACTTCTTCCAGACGGAACCGCAAATTGGTGTGGCGGGATGTAAAATCGTAAATCGAGATGGCAGTTTGCAATTGGCGTGTAAGCGCAGCTTTCCTTCGCCCCAGGTTGCCGCGTACAAATTCATGGGACTGTCCGGCCTTTTCCCAAAAAGCCGCGTGTTCGGTCGCTATAATTTGACTTTTCTCGATGAAAATAAAACCCACGAGGTTGATGCTATTTCGGGTTCCTTTTTGTGCGTAAAGACCAGTCTGTTCAAATCCGTTAATGGATTCGATGAAGATTTTTTCATGTATGGAGAGGATTTGGATTTTTGCTTTCGCATTAAATTATTGGGCAAACGGAATTTTTACCATCCTCAGACAACGGTTATTCATTTCAAGGGTGAAAGCGCCAAAAGCAAACCTTTCCGTTCCTTTCTGTATTTCTACGAAGCCATGGTCATTTTTTCAAAGAAGCACTTTGAATTGCGAGCCCTGCCTTTGAGTTTCTTTTTTCTTGGAGTGATTGCGCTAGCCTTAGCAAGCTTCGCTTATTCGCGATTTCAAAAATGGCAGCGATGGATAACGGATCTGACGCTGGTAAATGGAATTCTCGCGTTAATGACATTCACCTACATGGGATATTTAGGCATGCCCTCTCCTTACCATACGGACAGGCAGCTGTATTTTTTCTGGCATTCGCTGGTTTCTATTTCCGTGCTTGTACCCATGGCTTATATCGGGGATTACGGACGTTCCGCGCAAAAGTTGAAAACGGTTTTTGCAACCTTGTGCGTATCCTTTCTGGGTTTTTTCGCAATGAGTTTCTTTATTCGTGAAGAGGCGTATTCGCGCGTGGCTTTCGCCCTCTCCGCGCTTTTCAGCATCCTTAGTTTGACACTGTGGCGCTTCCTCTCCTTGCAGGGTGGCCGCTTTTTGACAAAGATCATGGGCTCGACCAAACGCGTGGCGATTATTGGAAGCAATGATCGGGCGCGGAAACTTGCAACCTTGATCCAGCAGGAAGGTTTGGCTGGCTATGAATTTGTGGGTTTTATCAGCATGGGCCAGGGACGCGTTTCCCAGGATGTGATGCAAAACCTGATAGGCGATTTATATACGTTGGCTTCCATCGTTAAAAAGGTGGAACTCCAGAGCGTTGTGATTACTTTGGAGGAGGGGGCTTTTCAAACCGCCGTCAAAATTTTGACGGAGAAATCCACCCATGGCTTGGAAGTGAAGCTTTTGGTCGGGGAGCCTGAACCGAATGAAATGGCTTTGATCGACTTGAATTTTGGTGATTGAACTTAAAGGGATTTTTTATGCCAATACCCAAAGGTCCACATCTTGAATTTGAACAGCCTGTTGTAGAGCTGTCCATGAAAATCGAGGACTTGCTCAAAAGCAGTGAAATTGATTCCGCCGACGTGAAAGATCTCATCGCTAAAAAAGAAGGCATGCAGAAGAAAATTGCGGGCAAACTTACCGCCTGGAACCGGGTGGAACTGGCGCGACGTTCAGGGCGGCCGTATACCCTCGACTATATCGCCAATATTTTTACCGATTTCGTGGAATTGCATGGAGATCGCTGTTTTGGTGACGATCCTGCCATGGTGTGTGGCCTTGCCAAGCTGGATGGCCAAAGCGTTATGATTATTGGTCATCAAAAGGGCAAGGATACCAAAGAAAGCATTCGGCGTAATTTTGGCATGGCCCATCCCGAAGGTTATCGCAAGGCCCTGCGCTGCATGAAACTGGCGGAAAGATTCCATTTGCCCATCATCACCTTTATCGACACCATGGGCGCCTATCCAGGTATTGGTGCGGAGGAGCGCGGACAAGCTGAGGCTATTGCGCGTAATCTGATGGAGATGTCCATTTTACCGGTGCCGATTCTCTGTATCGTAATTGGTGAAGGCGCTAGCGGTGGAGCCATCGGCATTGGCATCGGCGATCGTTTGCTTATGCTTGAAAACGCTTGGTTTGGCGTCATCTCGCCGGAATCTTGCAGTGCCATTCTTTGGGGAGACAGCTCCAAGAAGGTAGAGCTGAGCGAAACCATGAAGATTACCGCCACGGACTTGCATGGGCTTAAAGTGATTGACCGAATTATTAGGGAACCGCTGGGTGGAGCCCATTGGGATCCCGATCAGATGTATAGAATTTTAAAAGGGGTGCTGACAGAAGAGTTGGGTACCCTATGCAAAACCAATGTTAAAGAGCTTGTTGAAAAACGGATAGCCAAGCTGTCATTATTGGGCCAATACGCTGGCTGAAAGGATTGAAAATTATGGTTGATCAAGAACTGTTGGATATGTTGTGCTGCCCGGAGACCAAGGAAGATGTTTCCTTGGCTGAAGAGGGTATTATTTCCGAGTTAAACCGCCGAATCGAGGCCGGTCAGCTAAAAAACCGCGTTGGTGACGTTATCAAGGAAAAGTTGGAAGCGGGCCTAATCCGGGCGGATAGGAAATACCTTTACCCTATCCGGGAGGACATTCCCATAATGTTGATTGATGAGGCAATTCCCATGGAAGGTTTGATATAATCAAGGTTTTGACGGGGGATGAATGAGTATCCAGTATACAGCCGATCAATTGCAGCGTAAATTTTCCGGACCATCGGGATTATCCGGCTTTGCGCGTATAGGTGAGGGCTTCCGAACGGAAGGCCGTCTAGATGAAGCGATCCAAACCTGCCAAGACGGCTTGCGTTTGCGTCCAACTCATTTAACCGGACATCTTGTTTTAGGTAAATCCCTTATTGATGCAGGGAGACCCGAAGAGGCTCGTGAACAATTTGAAGCCGCCTTACGCTTGGATGCACGCTGTTTGTCCGCCATGCGGTATTTGGCTGACATCATGAATTCGCTCAAGATGGGAGACGTCGCCAATGGGTATTACCGATCTATTTTGGAAGTAGAACCCTGGGACGTGGAAATTCGGTCTTTGCTAGGAAATGCACCAGTGCAAAGCGAAACTTATTCCACTCCAACTCCCGCCGCCAATGAATCGGAAGACACATTCCTTAAACCGGATGGTTTCACCAGCGATGTGATGGAAGTGAATCTAAATGAAATTTCGGATTTTCTGCCTAGCCAGGATGCAGATATGCTTCTCGCGCCTGCAGACGATGTCACCTCCATCGATGCCGTCATTGAATCTATCCCTGAAGCCATTGCTGAAGGTAAATCTGAATTCACTTCGGAACCCGCATCTGAAACTCTTCCAGAACCGGGGCCTGAATTCACTCTCGAAACGGCAACTATAATCCCTCCAGAAATGGACGGAACTTCTCAATTGGACGCGACGCTGGCGATTGAAATCGCCCCAACGCCAGCAAAGGAACCCGTTTTGGCTGAGGTAGTTTTAGACTCTGCCCTTGTTGAGGAAGAGCGTTCCGATGAGACGGAAACCATCCCAATTTCGGGCCTAGACCTAGAAGATCGGTTGGACACGCTTTTTGGACTGCAAGACCCTGCGCCTGCAGCAACACCTGCAGACGTAACTGTAGGTAATGAGACGCACTTTTCTACAGCTACGGAAATGATTGAAGTTAACACTTCAGGTGATGCCACCGCCTTCCAGGCAAACGATTTCAATGAGGAGAGTATTGGCAACCTCGGTTTTGAACAGGACCGAGTACTGGGTGAAGATATTGAAAAGCGTCTAGATGATTTGTTCTCGCTAAGTGAAGAAGAAAAATCTCCGTCCTTCGAAAATGCCGTATTGATCTCCGCCAGCGAAACAACGGGAGTCGAGAAACCAGAAGCTGATTTTGATGAAACCGTTGCAGCGTTGCCCCAAGGCAGCGATGGCATAATGTCCACAGAATCAATGTTGCCCGTTAGCTGGCTTGAAGATGCGGAACATCAATCTCCGGTCACAGGCGCGGACATTGAAGCTCAGCTGGACAAGCTATTTGATTTAAATGAAACATCCGATGCCTTTAACGATCAGACATTGACATTTCCCTTGCTTACTGAGTCTGAAGGTAAGGATCCTGTTTCAGATTGGCGCACGGGTCAAATCGATAAGGAGAATCGTACAACTGCCACATCCGAGGAACTATTGTTAGAGGCCGCGGAAACGATGATGATGCCAACCGACAGCATGGAATCAATATCCGAAGTGGCGTTAGCACCTGATTTCGATGCCACCTTAGAAATCGCAGTGGCGAATCCGAAATCAGACTTGAACTTTCCCGATATCCACTCTTCCGGCGAGGTTGAAAACCTTACAGAAACGACTTCGATGGAAATGGTCGATGGCGCGGATGTTGCCAATCGCCTGGATGAACTTTTTACCGAAACTAGCGCGCATGCGGAAACGATGGCTTTGGAAGTGTCGAAATCTGAACCTGAACCGCCTGCCGATTCAGAAACCATGGTAACTGGTGAAGAAGTGGCTTCGCGCATCTCTGAAATATTTGAACCGACAAAAGATGCTGCTTCTGGGCTAAAAACTACAATGTCCGTACCTTCCCAGAATTTGCAGCCTCTAACTGACGAAGAGGACGCCTACCCAGAGGACGAGGAAACCGTTTCGCAAACTGAAGGTGGAGCAAATGTTGCCACGGTCACCCTTGCGGAAATATATTTCCAGCAAGGTTTACGAGAGCAGGCGCTGCAGATTTATCGTCAGCTCTTGGAACTGGAACCAGGGAATGATTCGGTTCGAAACCGGATCAATGAAATTGAAGCGAGCAGGCCGGATGGGGAAAATCAAGAACCGGGCGGGTCAGAACCAGGCGAACTGGGACCGGATTCGAATACCCGTAGACCTAGGCCTGGCTTTAAGATTCCCAAGCGAAAGAAGTAGACCGGGATACCGGAAAGGACGAGCATGCAATTGAACGACGTGGCACATTTAGTCAAACTGCTGGATAAAAGCAGCCTCACCGAAATCAGCTTCAGTGACGAAAACTCCAAAGTTGTCCTGAGAAAGGAAGTTGTCCGTGAGGGGGCCGTTTCATCCGGCATGATGCCCATAGCGGCGCCTGTTACGGTTTACGCACCCGCAACGGGCACCGCGGCAGCACCCGCGGTTCAACAGCCTATTACGCCTTCCACGGCACCGGAAAAGGCTTCGAAATTCAAGGACATTACTTCGCCTATGGTGGGAACCTTTTATGCGAGCTCCACACCGGGTTCGGCGCCCCTCACAGAAGTAGGTACCGCCGTTAAAGCTGGACAGGTGCTTTGCATCATTGAAGCGATGAAGATCATGAATGAGATTGAATCGGATTTAACGGGTGTCATCGAAGAAGTCTGCGTGGGCAACGAGACACCGGTAGAATACGGGACGGTGCTGTTCCGTATTAGGCCCAGTTAGCATGAACGTTGAGTCCCTCCTCAAGGAGATGGTAGCCCGGAATGCATCCGACCTGCACCTGCGGGTAGGGGGCCAGCCGGCTTTCCGGATTAACGGCGAACTTTATCGTCTCCAAAATGAGCGGATACTGCCCGAGCAAATGGAACAATTTGTCTTGGACTTAATGGATCGCAATCAAAAGGGAAAATTCGACGAAAACCATGAGCTGGATTTCGCCATTGGCATTCGCAGCATTGGCCGGTTTCGGGTGAACGCTTTTAGACAGCGGGGCACGCCTGCATTGGCCATCCGCGCTATTGTGGGCATTGTACCGGCATTCGATCAACTTGGTTTGCCGGAAGTTATTCGCGATTTGAGTCTTCGCAAGCGTGGTCTCATTCTAGTGACAGGTACCACGGGTTCTGGCAAGTCCACCACGTTGGCATCCATGATTGACCATATCAATGAGCACACCAGCTCCAATATCGTAACCATTGAGGATCCTATCGAGTTCTTGTATAAAGACAAGAAAAGCATCATTTCCCAGCGGGAGGTGGAATCGGATACCTCAGGCTTTACCCCAGCCTTACGGGCGGCCTTCCGTCAAGATCCGGATGTTATTCTGATCGGCGAAATTCGCGACCAGGAAACCATGTCCATCGGCCTCACAGCCGCGGATACCGGCCATTTGGTGCTTACTACCTTGCATACCATGAATGCAGTGGAAACCATCAACCGAATTGTTTCTTTTTTTCCACCGCATCAGCATCAACAGGTTCGCCTAATGCTATGCAGCACCCTAGTGGCCATCATTACCCTGAGGCTCTTGCCGCGGAAAGACGGTAACGGACGTGTTCCCGCCTGTGAAATAATGGTTAATAATGCTACCATCCGGGAACTTTTAACCCAACCAGAGAATACGCACATGATCGATACCAGTATCCGCGAAGGGTATACCCAGTATGGTTCCCAATCCTTCGACCAAAGCATTTTACGTCTGTATACGGACGAGCGCATCAGTTATGAAACAGCGCTGCAAGCCGCCAGCAATCCCGATGATTTTGAATTGAAGGTTAGAGGCGTAGAAGGCTCCTCGGACCGGAGTTGGATGTCCGGTGTTTAAAAAAATCCTGATCGCCAATCGTGGTGAAATAGCATTGCGCGTTATCCGCTCTTGTAAAGAACTCGGTATTAAAACTGTAGCCGTGCATTCTACGGCCGACAACCATTCGCTGCATGTGCATTTTGCGGATGAAGATATTTGCATTGGTCCGCCCAACTCCAAGTTGAGCTACCTGAACATGAAGCAGATCCTTTCCGCCGCTGAATTGACCAATGCTGACGCCATTCATCCCGGTTATGGATTTCTCTCCGAGAATGCCAAGTTTGCGGAGATGTGCCAGGAAAATCGGATGACCTTCATCGGTCCGTCCCCGGAAGCCATTCGTTCCATGGGCGATAAAAGTTCGGCTAAGGCCACCATGAAAGCCGCCGGTGTGCCTACCATTCCCGGTTCTGATGGGTTGGTCATGAATTTAAAGGAAGCGTTGGCTGCAGCCACCGTGGTGGGGTATCCAGTCATTGTAAAGGCCACGGCCGGTGGCGGTGGACGCGGCATGCGCGTAGCCATGGACGAAGAGGAGTTGAAAAAGCTTTTTCCGGTGGCTGCCGCGGAAGCTTTGGCCTGTTTTGGAAATGGAAACCTCTATTTGGAACGGTATTTTACCGAGCCGCGCCATGTGGAGATCCAGCTTATGGGAGATCGACATGGAAACATGGTCTATTTAGGCGAACGCGACTGCTCCATACAACGTCGGCACCAGAAGTTGATCGAGGAGAGCCCTAGCCCTGCAGTTACTCCGGAAGTACGGGCCAAGATGGGTGCCGTGGCAGTGGCCGGCGCTCTTGGGGCCAAGTACTACAATGCAGGTACTATTGAATTTCTGTTTGACGCCAAGGATTCCTCTTTTTACTTCATGGAGATGAATACTCGGATCCAGGTGGAGCATCCGGTCACGGAATTCGTTACCGGCATCGACCTAGTGCGAGCGCAGATAAAAGTTGCGGCAGGTGAGAAACTTGAGTTTAGTCAGAAGTCCATCGAGTTCAACGGACACGCTATTGAATGCCGAATCAATGCCGAAGACCCTTTCAATGACTTCAAGCCCAGTCCAGGTACCATCACCGAGTTTCATCTGCCTGGAGGTATGGGTGTCCGTGTGGATACGCACTGTTACAGTGGATATGTGGTGCCGCCTCATTACGACAGTATGATCGCCAAACTGATTGTACATGCGCCTACGCGAAAGGACGCCATAGCCCGCATGCTGCGGGCACTCGACGAATTCGTTGTCGTCGGAGTCAAAACGACTATTCCCTTGCATCGGAAAATCCTTAACCACCCGCTTTTCGCCAAGGGTGACTATAGCACCAAGTTTCTGGAACAGCACCCAGGATTGCTGGTGGAGAGATAGCATGCCAACAAGTCTCAAGACGGCAAAAGAATTCGCTGGAGTATTTCCCGCCATTTTTACGCCACTTAAAAACGATGATCCGGCTTGTCTGCGCAATACCGTTGATTATGCAAAAGCGAAATCCATCATTGATGACCTGATAAATGCAGGCGTGAATGGCCTTGTTCCAGTAGGGACAACGGGACAAAGCCCCACGGTCAGCCAGTCCCAGCATATTGATTTCATAAAGTTTACGGTTGAGTATGTAGCCGGTCGCGTTCCAGTTATTGCCGGGGCCGGATCAAATTGCACTCGTGAAACCGTTGAGATGGTCCAGGCCATTCAAAAGGGAGTGGGCGAATTGGCCTGTCTGTGCGTGACAGGGTACTACAATAACCCGCCCCAAGAAGGTCTGGTTGCGCATTATGAAACCGTGGCCCGCGAAACCGGTGCGAAAATCATCATCTATAATGTTCCCGGCCGCACCAGCAGTTATATCGAAGCGGAAACCCTGGTGCATTTGAGTCGTCACGCGAACATCATTGGCCTGAAACAGTCCGTGGATTTCAAATCTCCGGGAAAGTTGCAAGAGGATACCCGAAGCATTATCAGCCAGTCGGACCGGGAAAACTTTTCCGTGGTCAGCGGCGAAGACGACTCCCTATTTTCCATTTTGGAATTGGGCGGGCGGGGAATCATAACCGCTTCCGGCAATATCCCGGAAGTGGCGAAAGTATTCCTTGCCATTATTAAAAGCTATCATGACGGAGATCGCAAAACCGCTGAAGCGTTACAGGCTGGCCTGGAGCCAATCATCAAAGCGGTTTTTTGCCGTAAAAATCCTGTGCCGCTGGGCACCTTTTTCAATTCACCATTATACCTGCCACTAGTTTCTTTACGGGATACCAAGGGGGGCCAAGTAGAGCATGACAGGATAATGGAGTTGATTCTTACGAAGGCGCCAAGTCTTAGGAAGTACCATGGGTAGGATGAATGTCTTGCTCAGGGGTCCCAACCACGGGACGATTTTTTATTCAAAAGGGGACGTAAAATGAAAATATTAAGATCCTTGATAGGCTCCGGAACGCGGGCCAAAATCCTGCTTTATTTGTCAGTGTATAAGGAATCCTATCCCAGGGAATTGACGATCAATTTGCGACTGCCTCTCTTTGGCGTACAATCGCAGCTAAAAAATCTGCTCAAAAGCGGTATTATTCTGGTTCGTAAAGACGCCAATCGAAATATGTTCCGATTCAACCCGGACTATGTCCTTCGGAAAGAGTTGATGGCATTGCTCAAGAAGGCAATGACTTGCTTCCCTGAAAAGGAACGGGCTATCTTCTTCAAGACCAAATTAACACCCAGGTCTACCCTAAAAAAATAGACCACTTGTCAGGTCCTTTCGCTCTGTTTTAGAAAGGGTTACATGACGCTATTGGGCAGAACTGAAATGGATAAGGTCCAGGACTTGAATGCCGAATCCAGAGCACAGCGCATTAGTGCTAAGATTCGCGCGATCAAGGACTGGCCAAAACCGGGCATCCTGTTTCGTGATATTACAACACTCTGGAATGATCCGGAGGGATTTCGACTTAGCACCGACGCCTTTGTGGAAAAATATGCCTCCATACCATTTGATACCGTAGTAGGCATAGAGAGCCGAGGATTTATTATCGGCGCGGCTTTGGCGGACCGGATGCACAAGGGTTTTGTACCCATACGCAAACAGGGCAAGCTCCCCGCCGAAGTAGAGCGCTATGAGTACCAACTCGAATACGGAACGGATTGCGTGGAAATACACAAGGACGCCATCATTTCCGGTCAACGCGTTTTGCTTATGGACGATTTAATGGCCACGGGCGGCACCATGCATGCGTCTATTTCCTTGCTCTGCAAGTTGGGTGCGGAAGTGGTTTCTTGCGGCGTCATCGTTGATTTGGAAGAGCTGGGTGGAAGCAAACTCATCCGTCAAAAGGGTTTTGAAGTCCATTCGCTGGTACAATTTTCCGGCCATTAGCTTTTCACTCCTCTTACAGCCTGTTAATACAGAGTGATTTTCTGGTCAGTCCTGTGATGGTCTGCACAAACTAATCCTTCTATCCGTTTTAACTTGATCGGCATGCCAAGATCGCAAGCCGTTTCAATCCATTTGCTACTCGTAGTACTGGGTATTCTTATAAACCCGTCCCTCGCCATCCAATCAGATAAGGCGACAGTTGCTCCCATTCTCTCTGAAGTCATGGCGGATCCCACTTTCGTTCCCGATGCCCAAGGGGAATTTTTGGAACTCGCCAATCCTACCGGTGACACTTTGCGTTTGGATAGCCTAGGAATCGTTGTAGCGGGTCAAGCCCTGGTTTTAAAACCCTTTCTACTGCTGCCGGACGGATTCTTTATGATTTGTCGGGATTCTTCCCTTTCGACCAATGGTGGAATGGTTTGTCAGCGGCAATGGTCTGGTCTTGCCCTGGCCAACTCCCGCAGCGATACGGTTTTACTTGCTTGGGAGTCCAACCACGCACAATACGTGTTGCCAATTGCTAAACCAGGAGTGAGCTGGGAAAATACCGGAGAAAAAACAGAAAGCTATCATCGCTTCCTACCGTCTGGCACGGCCTGGGCAGGGGAGGATTCGGCTACACCGGGATTTCACAACAGTCGCTCCGTGGCATCGCCACGTTTTGATTTGGGTATTACGCAGGTTACGGTTGGCGTGGCAGGCGTCCTTTCTGTAGTCGTCCGGGATCTGGGCACAGTGCCATTTGACCTATCGCATGCAAGCCTAGCGCATACAAGCATCATACCCACCTATTTGGTCTTGAGGCTGGA
The DNA here is from genome assembly GCA_043732185.1 of Fibrobacteria bacterium. Taxonomy (GTDB): domain Bacteria; phylum Fibrobacterota; class Fibrobacteria; order UBA11236; family UBA11236; genus Chersky-265. Next base: position 5,889 of record JAYTHY010000001.1, on the reverse strand, counting down.
TCGGGATTGGGATGGGGACTGGGAGACGTTATTGGACTCTCAAGTGGTGACCGCCTTGCCCGCCGCCGGAGCCCCCTTTATTGTTCCTTTGGGCCCGGGCCTCTCTGGGCTGGTTCAGGTTCGACTTAGCCGGGATGATAATCCGGCCAACAACACCTTTTCGATAGCGCTGGGTTCCACGCATGCTCTAGTTGTAGGTGAATGGTGTCCGGCCCCTGAATCTGGCTCACCGGAGTGGGTGGAGATCCGCAATGCAACCCTGGATTCATCTGGCCAAGGACGAACGTTGAGTCTTACCCAAGTGGCGTTCAAGGGGAAGGCGCTGGGCAGCAAGGCGGGCGATTTGGCGCCGGGTGAATATTTAATCCTAACGGAGGATGCTGCCCGGTTTCGTTCTCATTATGGCCCTATCAAAGTGCGCATCCTGGAATTAACGGCATGGCCTGGCTTACGTAACACGGGAGATACTCTAAGCCTTTCGGTATGGAATGAGCCTATCGACAGTGTGATTTATCGTTCAGGAGATATATCGGGAAGTGGCACGTGCCTGGTTCGCGGTGCTGACGAGTGGTCGTCCGGATCCGGTTCTCCTGGTTTTACTGAAGCCACAATAGCAGAATTTTCCTGGGAACTCGGCACTCGGATTGCCAGTGCGGGTCAGCCTTTGGATGTGGATGTGCGCGCCCCGACTGGTTTCAATTATACCGTTCGAGTATTTGATTTGGAGGGCAACTGTGTTCGCGATCTCGGCGAAGGTGGATCTGGACATCACATTCATCATTGGTCGGGCGAAGATTCCCATGGCAGCCTGCTGAGGCCAGGCCCTTACCTGATTTGCTTATTGTCAGATGGACACCGTACGCGTAAACGCGCAGTAGTTGTGGCAGGAAATCGCTGATGCGAATTTTGTTCCGATGGATGCGATGCATGCTGCTTTTCTTGGCGACTAGTTCGTCTTTGTATGCAGCCAATCAGGACATCACAACTGGAATCTATGCGGCCACTTTGGGTGCAGGTGGCGCAACGGCTGCGGAGCGCGAAGCCTTTGGTCAGAATCCGGCGGCTTTTTGCCCTTCTCAATTTGGGAGGGTCAGAGCGGGCTTCCACCTCGACTTTCATCAGCCTTATGGTATGGAAGATTTGCGAGTCGCAGATGCTGGAGCTTTCTGTGATTTTTCCAGAGGTGGACTTTCGATTGCTTGGCGACAAACCGAAGTTGAAGGTTTACTTCAGGAACAAGGATGGAGTATCCATCCTGCTATTGGTTTACACTATGTGTGGGGTGGCTATCCAATAAAGGTTGACTTGGGTGGATCGTGGACTTGGTGGCGTACACACTTGGTGCAAGAGAAACCGATCAGTGAAGCGAGCCAAGGGCTTGGCTTTGTGTGGCAGGTATTGCCGAGATTTAAAGCTGGTGCCTTTACCAATGGTAGTGTATTTTCTTGGAATGCTTCCAGATATAGTGAAAACATTTGGCAATGGGGCTTTGAAGCCAATAGCCGAAATCCAAATGAAAGTAAAGGGATGAGGCTTTCGCAAACGTTGCATCTGGATTTTAGGAAAGTGGAAGGTAGGCCATGGCGCAGCCTAGCTGGATTCACTTTGTACCCGCACCCTGCATTGCGCCTATCGGCTGGATTTGGCACACCACCGTTTCAGGTTTCCGCAGGTCTTATGCTTTCCTGGGAAGGTTTGCAGTGGTATCAGTCGCTGAGGTACCATCGGTATTTGGGCAGAACCTTCTTATCAGGGGTTGCATTTACCCATGAATTGGCGAATAGGGGCCAATAACGGGTATTCCTAAATACTACCGATCGAAATGAATCATCTGATAAATCCGGCTCATAGCTTGACTTCCAAAGATTTATTCCAGAAAATTGAGAGTCTTGTCATTGTTCCGGCACGAGGAAAATGTCTTCTCCGTCCTGGTGGAAGTTTTCTGAAAAATGATCAAATTGTCGCTGGAAGAAATCAAACCGGGAATGGTACTGGCCAAATCAATCGTCACCGAAAACGGTGAATTGTTGTTGTCTGCCGGTTACGTGGTCAATGAAAGGATTATCGCCAAAATGCGCGACATTGAATTGACGGCGTGTTGGATAGTTGAAGAAGGAACTGAGCATATCGTTCCTGAAGAAACGGTCAATGAACAACTCGCTTTGCAATCCCAATTTGTCGTGCAGGAGAACGCGGACATTCTCAAGCAGGTGGCCCAAGTTAAAAGTCTAACGCAGGCTGGAATCTCCAAAGTACTTGCCGATACTTCGCGGTTCAAAAATATCATTGCCGTGGAGGAAATAAAAAAGATTGTCAAAGCAATCCTGGAAGACCTGCTCAATAAGGAGTCGGCAAGCGTCAATCTCAATTCGATCCGGACGAAAAGCGGATATCTGTATCAGCACGCCCTAGACGTGACCATAGTTGCCATTATCTTGGCTCATAAGTTGAAATACACCCATCGTGAAATCGAAGAGTTGGCCTTGGGTTGCTTGCTAATGGACTTGGGAGTGGTTGTATTTCCGGAATCCCTGATGAACAAATCGAGTCCGCTTAACGAACAGGACGCAGCCTTGTATCGAGAACACCCCACTTTGGGTTATGCCATCCTGCGTCAAAACGAACGATTGAGTATAACGACTGCGCATGTGGCTTATCAGCATCATGAGCGCCAAGATGGAACTGGGTATCCAAGAGGATTGCGCGGTGATAATCAAATTCCCATCAAAACCTTGAGTCCCCAAAAGGGAATGATTCATCGCTATGCGGAAATCGCCGCGGTGGCCGACACCTATATTTCCTTAATCCAACCCAAACCGAATTCTGTTCCGCCGCTCTCACCGGCCGATGCCATGAGAATAGTGATCCGGGGGGCAGGCACGCATTTAAATCGGTCGCTGGTTGACGCATTCATCACCATTGTACCCGTATTTCCTATGGGTTCCAGGGTGGTAATAGTTGAGGATAAAAAATATCGAAAATACACGGGCTTTTCCGGGGTAGTGGCCCGCACCAATGCGGACAATGCGGAGAAACCGGTATTGCTTATCATCTTCGATCGGGAAAAAAAGAAAATCAAACCTTGGACATTGGATCTTGCTTCTGAGGAAGGGTTTAAAATCCAGTTCGCACGTTTGCAGTAGGCTTTCCATTAAGGTGAACTTTGATATTAGTACATTTACCTTGGAAAGTAGGGGAAAATCCGCCATGGAATCACCCTTGATAGAACTCCCAATCGCCATTCATGCCTACCTGGAAAACCTCCGGGTTGCCAAAGGCTATTCCGAAAATACCCTATCCGCCTATACTCGTGACCTGACCAAACTCGAAGTTTGGACCGCCTCTCGGAAAGCCGAAAATAAAATATCTACTGTTGCCGATCTCACAAAGCGCATCCTGCAACTTTTTTTGGCGAATCAGGTGCCTACATTAGCAGCCAGCAGTCAAGGTCGCTTGTTGGCCTGTCTTAAAGGGTTCGGACGATTCCTTATAGCCAACTACGGCTTGACTCGCAATCCCGCCCAGAATATTGCCTTTCCGAAACAAGACTCAAAACTGGTTTCCGTTGCCAATGAAGCCTTTCTCACCGAAGTATTGGCGGAAGAAACCTCGTCGTTCCTGCAGGTGCGCACCCGGCTTTGTTTGGAAATGTTTTACGGATCAGGCCTTCGACTCAGCGAATTGGTGGGTCTAAAATGGAGCCATATCAATGCAGACGAAGCGTCCGTTCGTGTATTGGGAAAGGGCAACCGTTTTCGCAGCGTCCCGCTGACCGAGGCTGCCCGGGCCATGCTTGAAACTTATCGGTCCTCTTGTCGAGACGCTGGAATCCTTGACACTGGACCGGTGTTGGTATCCGCAAATGGCAAGGCGGTTGGGAAACGTATTATCCAGAGAACCGTAACTGACCGGTTACATTCGATGGGAAGGCAAGGCAAGTCTTCGCCCCATGTGCTGCGGCATTCCTTTGCCACTCATTTACTCGATAATGGTGCCGACCTTATGGCGGTTAAGGAAATGTTAGGACATGTTTCTTTGTCCACCACGCAAAAGTACACGCATGTTTCTGTAAAAAAACTTAAGGATACCTACGCCAAGGCCCATCCTCGGGCGTGAGCGAAAGTGAGCGCGATGGAACAGGAATACGTAGGAATGAGCGGGGAAATTAATGCCCTGAAAAACCGGAATGCCGAATTGGAAGCCAAAGTCCGGAAACTAACCGCCGATTTGGAGGCAGCGGAACAAGCGTCACGTCCCTTGTATGTACTGGCCGACAATATCTCGGACAACATTTATTTCAAGGATCTGGAATTCCGGTACCGATGGGTAAACAGGAACATGCATCTAGTCCATGGGTTTCCGGACCGCGGCGGTATTTTGGGCAAAACCAGTTGGGATATTTTTGATCCGGCTCGTGCCCAACAAGTGCAGGCGGATGATGAACGCGTCATTAAAACCGGCGAATACATTCTCAATAAGTTGGAAACCGGGAAATACGCCGATGGCACACCTATGTGGAATGTCACGACAAAAATCCCCCTAAGGGATCCGCAGGGAAACATTATCGGACTTTGCGGAATTTCCAAAGACTTCACCAGAATGATTTTGGCGGAACAAGTGTTGTCCCAAGAGGGTGTCCTCAGAAACGATTTATTGGAAAACCTTCCAGATGGTGTGTGGTTTAAGGACCGCGAAAGTCGGTTTACCTGGGTTAATAAACATGTTCTGGAAATACTAAATCTGTCCAACTTGAGTGATATTCTCGGTAAAACGGACTTTGATCTGTTTAGCAAGGATCATGCAGAAGAAGCGCGCCAAGACGAAATTCGTATCATGGAATCCGGTCAAGCCATCACCAATAAGCTTGAACAAGACAATTATGGGGACGGAACGCCGCGCTGGGTCTACACCACAAAAATCCCGCTAAAAGATTCTCACGGCAACATCATTGGAACCTGCGGCATCACTAAAGATGTGACGACTTTGAAGAAGGCCGAGGGAATCTTGGTGCGCGAAGGCGCCCTAATGAACGATTTGCTGAATAACACACCCGACATCGTATTTTTCAAGGATCGCGAAAGCCGCTTTACATGGGTCAATTCCGCCATGTTTGCATTGACCGGCATGGCCTCTAAAGCCGAAGTTCTGGGTAAAACGGATTTTGACTTTTTCGCTAGGGAGCATGCCCAGGCCGCCCGTGATGATGAGTTGAAAATCATGTCCGATGACAAGCACGTTATCAACAAGTTGGAGGTCGACAATTATGCCGACGGCACTCCTCGATATTCCTATACCTTCAAGAAAGCGTTGCACGATATGCATGGGGAGATCGTGGGAACCTGCGGCATTTCCAGGGATGTCACGGCGTTAAAAAAGGCCGAAGAGGCTTTGGCTCTCGAAAGCAATTTGCTTAAGGTTCTACTCGACAATATTCCTGACGCCATTTATTTTAAGGATGCTCAAAGCCGATTTGTGAGGGTAAGCCGGGCCATCCATTTGGAGGGCATTCAGAATGTGGAAGATGCCATTGGGAAAAGCGATTTTGACTTCTTCTCAATTGAACATGCCCAGCAGGCATTTGATGACGAGCAAGAAATCATGCGCAGTGGCATTCCCATTGTAGATAAGGTGGAACGCGAAACGTTCACCAACAATCGTCCCGATGCTTGGGTGTCCACCACCAAGGTGCCTGTATATGGTACGGATGGCCAAGTTTCCGGACTCGTAGGGATTTCTCGCGATGTAACCGAGCGCATGGCCGCTCAGGAAATCATTCGCAAAGCCAAGGATGATTTGGAAATTCGAGTCCAAGATCGCACGGCTGCGCTCGTTCAGGAAATCAAGGAACATCTTCGTACGGAAAGGGCGTTGCGGGAAGGCGAGAAGATG